>JAQTIE010000001.1 GCA_029433475.1 Neisseriaceae bacterium ESL0693
AGGTAGTAGCGGGTTTCGCCGTTGACTGTTTTACTGATGCGACGGCCAAACGGGTCGTACTGGTAGCTGGCGATTTCAGTACCGTTCTGGCTGATGCTGGTTAGCCGGTCGGCGGCGTTATAGTGATATTCGCGTTCCTGGCCGCTGCGGCTTTCGTGTGTCAGGTGGCCGTTGGCGCTGTAGCTTAGGGTGGTCTGGTTGCCGGCTTCGCCCCATTGGCTTAACTGGCCAAGCTGGTTGTAAGTCCACTGGCTGCCGATGCTGCCGGTACGGTTGCCGATGGCATCATAGCTGTAGGCTTCGGCTTTGTGGCCTTTACTGATCAGTTCATTGCTGGGGGTAACCTGTATCAGCCGATCCAGATTGTCGTACTGATAGCGGGTTTCGCCTTGTTCGCTTTTGATCAGGCTGATGTTGCCGGCTTTATCATAGCTGTAGTGGCGGTTGAGGATGCTTTGACTGTTGGCGCTGACGCTGGTCTGGCTCAGGCGTTGCAGTCCGTCATACTGGTTGGTCTGTACAGCGTGCGGGTAGCTGATTTTGCCCGGTTGCATCCATTGGTAATCGCTCCAGCGGATGGCTTCGCCATTGGCCAGTAATACCTGACTTAGTTGGCCTTTCTGATACTGGTAGCTGAGGCTGGTGTTATCGGGATAGGTGATGCCGGCCAGCTGGTTGTCGGCATTATAGCTGTAGTGCAGTGTGCGGCTGATGGCCTGGCTGCCGCTGCCGTAGGTGATGCTTTCTGCGGTGATGCGGCCTAAGGCATCGCGCTGGTAGCTAAAATGGCTGTTGGTGTCGCCGCTCTGGCTGACTTCGATCAGCCGGCCGGTGGCGTCATAGCGGTAGCTGACTTCCTGGGCAGCGGTGGTTTGCTGCGGGGCGAAGTAGCGTTCTTTGATGACGTTGCCACTGGCATCATACTGATACTGCACCCGCTGGCCGCTGGCCTGCTGTTGTTCGATCAGCTGGCCGGCTTCGTTGTAACGGTTTTGAACGTTATTGCCCAATGACCGGGTGGTGAGGGTGGGGTTGCTGTTGGGGTCGTATTTAAACGTATAGGCTTGTCCTTTGGCGTTGGTGACCTGGCTGAGGTTGCCCAGTGGGTCATACTGATACTGGGTGGTATGATTCTGGGCGTTGGTTTGCTGGGTCAGCTGGCCTAGTGCGTTGTAAACAAAGCGGCTGCTTCTGCCGGCGGCATCGGTGATGGCGCTGGTGAGGCCGGCTTGGTCGTAGCTTAGGCGGCTGGTAAGGGTTTGCTGATCAAACTGCTGGCTGATGGTGATTGGATTACCTAAGGCGTCGTACTGATAGGTTTCGCTGTAGGTGGGGTAGCTGGTTTTGATCAGCAGTCCGGCATAGGCGCTGTCTTTGGCGCCGTATTCATAGCTGATGCTGTTGCCGGCAACGTCGGTACGGCTGTCGATATCACCTTCGGCATTATAGTGCTGTTTGCTGATCAGGCCTGAGGGTGAGATGCTTTGAATCAGATGGCCTGCGGCATCGTAGTGATAGCTGGCGGTCTGGTTTAGGGCATTGGTGACCTGGATTTCGCGTTTCTGCTGGTTAAACAGATAGTGATACTGGGTGCTGTTGCCTAAGGCATCGGTGATGCGGGTTAGGCGTCCGAGTTCATCACTGCCAAACTGGGTGCTGTGTTGCAGTGGGTCGGTAAATTTGGTCAGCCGGCCGGCGGCATCATAATGCAGCTGCCAGGTTTGCTGTAAGGGGTTTTGCAGGCTGACGGGCTGACCTTGAACGTTGTAGCTGTAGTGGTACTGGTGTCCCTGAGCATCGGTATAGGTGTCGACATTACCATAGCGATCATAGTGCAGCTTGATCTGGATGGCTTCTTTGCCTTCACCAAGGGTGGTGCTGATGGGCTGGCCATAGGAATCGTAGCTGATACTGATGCTTTTTTGCTCGGGTTTGCCGGCGGCATAGACCATTTTGGTGAGCTGATGGTTGCTGTTGTAGGCAAAGGTAGCTACGTCACCTTTGGCATTGGTGAATTTTACGGGTTTATTCTGGCTGTTGTATTCGTAAAATTCAGTAGCGCCATTGGGGTAGACAATCTTGAGCGGCTGTTCGGCCTGATTGTACTGGGTGGTGGTGACCTGTCCGCGCGCATCGGTGTAGATCACCAGGTGTTTGGCGCTGTCGCGCTGATAGCGTTCGGTCAGTTTGTCATTGATGGTCTGATCTTGGACTTTGCCTTCGGCATCAAAACGGGTAACCACTTTTTTACCCAGTGCATCGTACACGGTGATGGTGTACTGGCGTTTGGCTTTGTCATACTGGCTGTTGTACAGCGTAATGGCACCGGTTTTATCGGTGATTTTGCCCACGCGTGCCAGTTTGTTTTCACGGTTGGTGGCGCCGGTGGTGACAACAGCATTCTGGCTGATGGTGCCGCCGGCTTTGCCGCTGGTCATGGCGGTTTTGGGGGCGGGCGCTGAGGCGCTGTATTCAATCCGTACGATACCGCCATCGGGTTCGGTTTTCTGGTTCAGCTGGCCATTACTGTCATAGCCATACTGCCATACATGTCCGAGCACATCGGTGACTTTGATCAGGCGTTCGCCCGACCATTCATAGCTGACACTGCGACCGCTGCGGTCGGTGGCTTTGATCAGGCGTTCCTGACTGTCGTAGCTAAACTGATAGGCCTGTTCGCCATTGGTGTCATTGATGCCGATGCGGCGGCCGTCTTTATCCAGTACAAAGCGAACGCTGACATTATTGGCATCACCATAGGCCAGTATGCGCCCCTGGCTGTCATAATCAATCCAGTTGCCTTGCAGATCAGTCCAGCGCCAGCCGCTGTCGGTTTTTTTGATGCTGACCTGATGATTGGTGTAAAGATCACTCTGACCGCTGCGCTGATACAGGGTACCGGCACGGTCGATGACTTTAACACTGCTGTTGAGCGGATCGAGTACAAAGCGCAGATCAGCCCAGGCCGGATTAAGATACCAGCGGCCATTGACCCAGGTACGGTTGAGTTTGATCTCGCCGCCAATGGCGGCCACGCGCAGATCGACATGGCTTTCGGTGTATTCGGTATTGGGTAGTTTAACGCTGGCCTGATCACTTTGATCGTTTTGACCGCCGGCGGCATAGACCAGACCGGGCAGTGCCAGCAACAGGCTGAACATCAGCATGATGAGGCCGATGAATCGATTGATCCAGTGTATTCTGGTGTAGGATCGGCTGCGAAATCGCATATATTTATGTGCGTTCATCTATGGGTTATTCCTTTGTGTTGATTGGGGCACCCGTTATGGGTGCCGTTTGTTTTAAGTAGTTAATTAATGGGCGCCACTGCTGCCGCCACCGCTGTTACAGGGTGCATCCGGACTACAGCCGGAGGTCAGGGGAATGCCGGAAGGGATGAGGGCACTACCACCGCCACCAATACCGCCGCCAAGACCTCCTGCACTGCTGGAGCCGGAGCCACCAATGCCGCCGCCATTACTGCTACAGTTACCCCCGACATACTGGTAAAAATAGCCTTTGCTGCTGCCGGTGGACGTATCACCATTGGCACATTCGCTGTCGTGTTGTTCGGTATAAACAGCGTAATAGGTGGTACAGCCATCTTTGGTGCTTTTGACTATTTTGGGTGTGGTTTTGGTGGTGGGTTGGGTGTCTGCGGCTGAATCCGGTTCCAGTGCGGTCACGCGGTAAGAGATCACTTTCTGTTCGGACGGCAGCAGAACATCGGGCACATCACCAAAAAATTCATATTTGAATTTGTCATCGCTTTTGGGCAGGTTCACGCTGACATGGTTGGCTTGCACCAATCCATAATTGGTCACGGTCAGCTGGCCGGTTTTGACTTCGTTTGCCTGCATATTGCCCAGATTGATGGATAATGGCTCTACCAACACCACCGGCGCCGGCACTTGGGTGTTGAAAGTGGCATTAAGCGCTATGTCATATACGTCCTGAATGCTGGTTTCAGTAACGCCAAATTCCACGTTAACGGCGTTGTATTCCAGAAAGATATGTTGCCGTGCAGTCACGCCGGGCTGGATGACCAGCCGGCCGCTGACATCCTGATGCTCGGGCGCACTGACGCGGTAGCGATAAGTGCCGGCGGGCAATGTTTCCAATGTTGCCAATCCCTGATCATCGCTTTGCAGGGTGTATTGTTCGGTGAGCACGTTTTCATTCTGTAATTTGATGATGGCATTTTTCACACCTTTAATCGGCTGACCTTGTGCATCAAGCGTGGCGGTGTAGATATCGGCTATGTCAAACTGCACACTGCCTTTGGCGTTCCGGGTCACTGAAACCGTTACCGGAATATTGGCCGATGACACCTGATCGGCGGCAATATTCAGATTAAAGTGGTAGATGCCTTCGGTCAGACTGGCTGGTGGTTGCATCATGAGCTGGATGGCTAATTTCTGATTGACGGCCAGTGTGTCAACCTCTTTATCGCTGGCGATAAACAGCCAGTTGGGTGCAGGCTGGTTGTGTTCGTCCAGTAGTTTCAGGCGGATATTTTTGGCGTCAACAATGCCGTTGTTGGTCAGTTCTAGTGTGGCATTGCCTTGGCCGGCCTGGGATAAACCGGTCTGAATATAAGCCGGTGCCACATTCAGGGTTGGGAGTGCCTGCGCCAGCTGGTAATTGACCTGTAGTCTGCCGCGGATTAAATCGGCAGAATCATCGGTCAGCGCCACCAGATAGAAGCTGCCGCTCTCGGGCGCACTGTCATCGGCCGTGATCTCGATGCGGCTGGCTTTGGTTTCACCCGCTTTGAGATTGATCGGTTCGGTGGTGATGTGAATACCCTGAGGTAATACGCCATCCGGCTGCTGATCAGCTTTTAATAGCCAGCGCAGATTTTTGGTGTTGGTGCTGGCGCTGGCATTAACGGTGGCCGTGGTAGCGATATTGGCCGGCATTTTTAATTGATATCGCTGCACGTTAAAGCCAATGCGGTTGATGCTGAAGCTGGCCTGTGGGCTAATGGTTAATTCATCCGGATGAATGACGGCCAGCTGATAAACCCCGCTGTCGCTTTGCTGCGGTTTGAATGTATAGCTAAACCGCCCCTGCTCATCGGTGGCCAGGTTGATTCTGCGTTCAAAACCGTTAACGGTTAATACCAGTGTCAGCGGAGTATTGGCCACCACTGCCTCATCGGTGCGGCTGACTGCCTGGCCGCTGATCACAATCGGCTGTTCCCCATAGCTTAATTCGGGGCTGACGCTGACCACATTACCGGTATACGGAGTCGGCGGCGGCGCTGGCGGGGTGATTTTGACGGTCACGCTGCGTGTTGCGGTGGTGATTTTGCCGCTGGTGTTGGTGACTTTGGCGCTGATGGTATGGCTGCCGTTATCTTCTGGTGTCAGAGCCCAGGGAAACTGATACGGCGGTTCGGTCAGATCGGCTACTGGCTGGTTATCCACATAAATCGCTACCCGGGCGATGCCTTCTTCATCGGCGGCGTCTACCTGAATATCGGTTGAGGCGCTGATGACTTGTTTATCCAGCGGCGCAGTGATCACGGCGCTTGGTGCTGGCAGGGCAAAATCAAATCCTACCGTTTGACTGAGCGGACTTTGCCCCGATTCGCCCTGTTGCATGGCGCTGATTTGATAATGTCCTTCACGCGGCAGGGTGATGTCCTGACTGAATAACCCTTCTGCATTGACAACTACCGGTGTACCGATCGGCTGATTATTCAGATACAGTTGTACCTGCTGTTCGGGCTCTGCCATGCCTTTGACGGTAATGGCCGCAGTTTTGATGCGCGCCTGATTAACCGGATAAGTCAATACCGGCGGCACGATAGAGAGTGCCAGAGGTTCAGAATAATCGCTTTGATTGCCGGCTTTATCGGTGACGCTGATACGGGCATACAATGCGCCGGTGGCCGGTAAATCATCGATCTGCACCCGCTCACGCATGACATCAATAGCCTGGTCAGTGAGGATATTTGTAAAATCCGCTTGGTCAGAGATCTGTACCCGGCCAGACGCCACGCCACTTAAATTGTCCATGCTGTTAAATTCAATCCGGGCACTGTGGCGATTGAGCCGGCTGAACTGGGTCAGTTTTGCTGTGGGTTTAACTGTATCTATGGTGCTGACTGCCGACAGATCAGACCACATTTCCCAGGTACCGCCCTGATTGATACTGCCCCTGATGCGTGCGCGGTAAGACTGGCCATTTTGCAGGCCTTCGCTATAGGTGAATTGGTCGACATTACCCAGCACTTCGCGATGAACCACTTGCCGTTCTGTATTCTGGATTTCGATTTCATAGCTATTAAGGCCATTCACCTTCGGCCATGACCAGCGCAATGCCTGATTACTGTAGCGTTGGGCTGCCTGAGGTGTCTGCACGGTCAGGCCTGAAATGTCAATAAAGTCATAACCGGCCTGGGTGGCGGCACTGTATTGGCTAAAATCGCTGTTAGGCGTAAACACAATTGCTTCTTCGGCCTGAATCATGTCAGGCTTATTGGCACCGATCTGTACGTAATTATTTTTGCTGCCCTGAATACCGATGGTAGCGCTATTGCCACGGCTGCGCGCATCACTCAGATAGCGATACTGATATTTGATCTGATTCGAGCCTTCAGACAAAATGGCCTCAAAGGTACCCATCGGCAGGTTGGAACCATAAAAGTACTGATTGGTCCATTGGATAATCAGTTTGCGGTTGGGCGCCTCGCCTTGCATTTCATACTGAATCAGCCCTTTTGGCTGGTTGGCCACATCGGTTCTCAAATCATCCCAGAAAACATACAATGTATCGTTGGCATACGGTAGGGCGACATTATTGTAGGCATTGGTGGGATTATTGAATTGAATCAACCCATTGGTGCTGACATAAAATTGATTGAATGCATTACCGTAGTAATTAAAATCAAATCCGATCGGGAATGGACCGGCAACCTTATCGTCACCACTCAGATTGGTATCAATTCCGGTGGCATAGGCATGATTGAACAGCAATGACAAGGTGAGCAGAATCACCGAACATTTCTGACGGAATTTACCTCCTTGCGGCGGTTTCTTCTGGCATGGGGTGGCTAAAGCCAGCCTGCGTTTATAAAACGACATTCTATACTCCTATTAATATGACATTTAAATTTATAATGATAGCCGGCACGGTAAAGACAAACTCTGATCTTTGTGCCGGATTAAATTGGCCTGCTGCCGTACATACTGCTGATAATGTGCCAATCCGCCTTTAAGCCACACCACACTGGCTGAAGGTCTGGACGTGTACTGGCGTTGCAGCAGACGACTGGTGTGCGCATCAGCGCCAATCACCACATAATCAATCCCGAAATCATTTCCGGAGGATTGCTGCTGTAAAAACTGCTGTAATTGCTGCATACCGGTCTGATCTGCCGCAAACTGCCTGACCGGTGTTTCGGGTAACAGTTTTTGTTGTCGGGCAGATAATCCCACGGTGATTATTTGCCAGGGCAGTGTCTGACCACCGGTTAAAAAGTCTTCCGGCGTAATCTGATCTGCAAACGTTTGCTGATGCAGTTGCCGCCAGGTTCTGATGCCACCACTTAAAGCCAGCACCTGCCGCAAACCTTGTCGCTTTAACGCCAGAATCTGCTGATCCAGTAAGCGCTGATCAAAACCGGTACCGACCAATACCACGGTTTTATCGGCAAAGACCGGCATGTTCCCCAGTTGATTCAGGCCAACGGCCAATAGTCCGGCCTCGGTGGTGGCTTTGGGGCGCACATCCAGCCAGACCACATTTTCCGGTAAGCGATCAATCGCCTGTGCATTAAGCCAGTATTGCGCATGCAGTTTTTGCTTTTGGCGGTTATCCGGCCAATGCACAGCGGCGGTGGTGATGACCTGATCCCGCGCATCATTCAGACAATCCGATAACGGCCGCGCCTGAACCAAAGCAGCACAAAACATGAATAATGCTATGGGCGTTTTTATAAAAATCTGTTTGGGTAACATCATTTCATTCTTTTTATACAATGATCAGAAAACCTGACGATGAGGGTTCTTTCAATACTTATCCTGACTGCACTAAGGCAGCCATGAATAAGTACTGAAAATCAGCGATCATCGGCCTGAATTACGGTTTTGCCGAAAAATCCACTTCTGACCGGTTAAAGTTATTACTCAGGTCTGAATCTGCGGTCTGGCTGCCCACACGGGTGATCACTGTTCCGGTTGGTTTATTGATACCGAAAAGAACCATGTGCAAATGTGCCGTCTGCCCCGGTGCAAGTGATTTAATGGTATTGGTTTTAAAGTCATATCCCAATTTGTCACCATCGATTATTTGTTGAGATATAATCAGCATGTCATTGGGCAACTCAACCTGGAAATGAACATTGTCAGCAGTATCCGGTCCATTATTTTTAATCATTAAATTAATGGCAGCCAGTTTTCCCACAGCCGATACCTGATCAGTATTCGATACCAAAGACACGTCGGCCTGTGTTGCAAGATTGATCTGATCTTTATCGTGTTTGGCAAACAGATTATTATCGGCCACCGTACGCTCAGCCAGCACAATATGTCTGATTTCACCGGCACCTCCCTGCTCACCATAAATACCGGGATAAGCCGCGCCATCCACTTTATTGGCAACTGAACCCACCTGAATACTGTATTCACCGGCTGGTAACTGCTCAAACGCAAACTTGCCGCGCTGATTGGTTTTCACCACTTGCTGTATCGGCTCACCTGCCTGATTGCTGCCGCTGAGGCGTACTTCAACCCGATTCAGACGAGCTTCTGTTCTGTCTGGCAGATTATTGCCATTGGCATCTGCATAAACCAGACCGGAAATAACGGCTTCATTTGTTGTGGGTTCCGGTATTGGCGTCGGCTCTGGGGTTGGTTCCGGAGTCGGCTCCGGTATTGGTTCTGGTGTTGGTTCTGGGGTCGGTTCCGGTACCACTGCCTCATCACCATCAAAAACAATTTCATAGTGACCGGTTGAATCCACATCAAACAGATTCACCTCATAAGACCAGGATGCGTCATCATTTCTGCTTTTAGACAACCACACATTGTCATGCAATAAGGTTTTACCGTCTGAGCGCTGAATGCTTTTCAGAGGTTTTTTCCCCTGATGCGGGTCAGCAATTTGTGTATACACAAATCCGGCAGTGGCCGGAAACACCAATTGGGTTGTCAGGCCATGGTTATTAAGCTCTGTGGCTTGACGCTGATCGGTGACTTCATTATCCACACCAGTAGACTGATACAAACGCACCACATCACCATCGGCCGCCAGAAAGTCGGCCACGTCATCGCTATCAGGCAGATCTACCTTAACGTCATGAATCAATTGATGGCTATGGGTGGCCTGAATTAAACTGGTGACTGCACCGCCCAAGTCATCGGCGTGGGTAAACGTGGTGGAAAAATCGATAAACTGCCCCGATAAGGTGGTGGCCATCTGCCAGCGCCCGACCTTACTTTGGCCGGCAGTGATATCACCAAAATCCAGCAGCAGGCTGTTGCCCACCTGCTGATTGCCGACATAGCTACCGAGAATAGAAAAATCAATCAGTAAATTCTGTTTGTTTTCGACAATCTTCGGCTGGGCTGAATCAATCTTGGTGTTGTATGCAGTGCCTTTACCCGCATTTTTTACCCGTACCCCCAGCGCAAACGGAACCGGTGGTTCTATTTCAGCGGTAAAAGGATCGTCTGCATACACTTCCTTGGGTAAGAAATAATCCAAGGTTAATAATGGCTGCGGTTTCACCACCACATAATCCGGGGTGACATTGACCGAGGTTTGCTGGCCATTAAGCGTATAAGTTAATTCGGCGCCGACATAATAAAGTGTATCTGCATTTTCTGCTGCCTCATGGGTGGGAATAATCTGCCAGTGCAGCTCCGCCTTGGATTTGGGCGCTACTTGGCCGTTACCGTTAATATCATTAATGCCACTCAGTGATTGCACCTGATAAAAGAATTTTGCCGCCTTATCGGTATCATTGGCATTCTGGGTCACACTGACGGGCTGATTATCCGCATCGGTAAAAAATAATTGTATCTGTATATTTTGCAGCTTTTCGGCCAGGCCATTATCAATCACCATGCGAGCATCGAATGCCTGCCGTTCAAACGTGGCTTTTTGTTCAATCACCATCTTCACTTCGGCGCATTCGGACGCCTGTGCCCAGGCCAGCTGCACCGGGCTGACAGCACCAAAAATAAAGAAAATCCACGTCAGCCACAGATAACATTTCTGCCTGTATTTTAACTGTCTGTTCATCACTATTTAACCTTTATTATTCATCACACTGATTTGTTTTTAACTGGAATACCCTGTTTTTCATCATTTTTATTCCCCTTGTGTTTATGCTTATCTGGCTTATGCCAGCCCTGTATTTCTGTATCGGTATACCCCATGAAATAGCGCAAAAAATGATTAAGCCGCTTTATGACGTTCACTACAAAAACACCATAAGCACATACGCATTAAATCCAGCCCAGGGTTTAAACCCGTTCAACCAACAAAAACAGGCTGATGGCTCATGACCCTTGTTTTTCCTGCCAGATCAGCAGACAATGCCGTATCCCATGTCAATCATTTCATGCAATAGTTCACATTAAGCCGAATATTCTGATATTACCGTTGGTTTATCATCTCTAATGATTGTGTTCCCCTG
Source organism: Neisseriaceae bacterium ESL0693 (assembly GCA_029433475.1). GTDB lineage: Bacteria > Pseudomonadota > Gammaproteobacteria > Burkholderiales > Neisseriaceae > Snodgrassella. The sequence continues at coordinate 10,655 of JAQTIE010000001.1, forward strand.
CGAAATTCTCATGTAATCCTTAGCCGACTGAGTCATTGCAAATAATTGATTATTAATATAAATATATAATGATTCGGATATTTTTATTTTAAACAGGCCAAATCATGCGATAGCGATATAAACTTCATCACTCGGCTGACGAGCTCTATTGACAGTAAAACCATGGTCTACATCAATATATTTTCAACCACCAAAACAATAAATCGTCATATTTCACGCCACACATGACTGATGACAGCAATAAGGCAATCGGCCACATACGCCAAGGTATTTATATGCCGGCTGTGCAGTCAGCCAAACTTATTTTATGATGCTGGTTCGCATCACCATTGAAACTCAGGCTAATACCTTGTCAGGAGATACCATGTCACACGAAACACAATGGTTTTCATTTACCGAGCTGGTTGAAAAAGTACAAACGGTTTTACAGCATGGCGGTTTAAATGCCGCACAAGCAGAAGCCACTGCACACACCTTGGTCACAGCAGAACAAGACCAGTGTTATTCACATGGCCTGTATCGGATTGAAGGTATCTTCAAAACCTTGGCCAGCAAAATGGCCGATGGCCAGGCTCTGCCAACAGTATCTGATGTGGCCGGTCAGGCCTTGGTGAAAGTCAACGCACACGGCGGCTTTTCCAGTTTAGCGTTTAATACCGGTTTACCGCTTCTGATCAAAAAAGCCCGACAATTCGGTCTGGCCGCCATGGCCATCAATGATTGTGTGCATTATTCCGCCTTGTGGGTCGAAGTAGAACAACTGGCTCAAGCAGGCATGGCCGGATTAGCCATGTGTCCTACCGCCGCCTATGTGGCACCCAGTGGCGGTATCAGCAAACTGCTGGGCACCAACCCATTTGCCTTTGCCTGGCCATGCACTCAGGCCGAACCCTATGTGTTTGATTTTGCCACCTCAGCTGCGGCTCGTGGAGCAATTGAATTGCGTCAGCGTCAAAATCAACCCATTCCGGCAGACTGGGCCATTGATGACTACGGCCAGCCAACCACTGATGCTGCTGCCGGTTTAAACGGTGCATTATTGCCCTTTGGTGGCCATAAAGGTTCAGCACTGGCCACCATGATTGAATTACTGGCCGGTGTCTGGATTGATGATCTGTTAAGTCTGGAAAGTTCGGAACGAGATCAAGAACGGCTACTGGCACCCCGCCACGGTGAATTGATTCTGGCGCTCAATCCGGCTGCTTTCGGTGCCACTGATTTAACCGCTCACAGCCACCGCTTACTTGATGCTATCACCGCTCAAGGTGCGCGTCTGCCGTCACAACGGCGTTTTGCTGCCCGCCAGCGCGCGCAGCAAAAAGGCATAGCAATCAGAACCGCCATGCTGCAACAACTGGATGCTTTGGTTGCCCAGACAACAGACTGACCAAAAGCAGCAGATGATTGCCAAAAAGAAAATCAGCCAGCATAAAATACTGATCAATATTATTATCCGGTTTTATTTATGCAGATCAAATACGAATAAAATCCCGCATGATAAGCCGATGGATTTAATTTTTGTTTACACCGCCGCTCAACTGCCACTATATTGTTCACAAATGATGGGCTCAAACCAACCATTACGCTGTTAATCCAAACATTCTGCAACACACATTCAAGCAGTCTGAAATCAAGGGAAAGAGATTATGTCTGGCCGATTCAAACGCCAGTTATCACTGGCTGATCTGACTTTTATCGGACTGGGGGCTATTTTTGGTTCTGGCTGGCTGTTTGCCGCCAGTCATGTCTCCGCCATTGCCGGCCCTGCCGGTATTTTATCGTGGGTTTTTGCCGGCATTGCGGTTTTACTGCTGGGACTGGTATTTTGTGAACTCGGTGCTGCCATACCCAAAAGCGGTGGCATCATTACTTTCCCGGTGGTATCACACGGCCCCTTGGTCGGTTATTTACTGGGGCTGATTACCGTGATTTCCTTTACTAGCCTGGTGGCGATTGAAGCCGTGGCCGCGCGCCAGTATGCCAATGCCTGGTTTCACTGTCTGAATCAGTCAGGCAGCGGCAACCCTACCCTGATCGGCTGGTGTGTCCAGCTGGCGATTTTATGCGCGTTTTTCTACATCAACTACAACAGCATCAAAACCTTTGCCAGAACCAATAATATCATCAGCCTGTTTAAATTTCTGGTGCCGTTACTGGTGATCATCAGTCTGTTCTGTTTTTTCAAACCCGATAATCTGCACATTGCCGGCTTTGCCCCCTATGGCATCAGCGGCGTTGAAGCTGCCGTATCCAGTGGCGGCGTGATCTTTGCCTATCTGGGCTTAACCCCGATTATTGCCGTGGCCGGTGAAGTCAGAAATCCGCAACGCACCATTCCGTTTGCCCTGATTCTGTCGATTTTATTGTCAACCATCATGTATGTATTGCTGCAAAGTGCTTTTCTGGGAGCCGTACCTACCAGCCTGATCAGTGGCGAAGGCTGGCAGAAACTCAGTCAGCATTACACCTTACCCTATCATGATATTGCCCTGGTGCTGGGTCTTGGCTGGCTTGGTTATATGGTGGTGGCCGATGCGATTATTTCGCCCAGCGGCACCGGCAATATTTTCATGAATTCTTCGGCACGGGTGATTTATGCCTGGGCAAAATCCGGCACTTTACTGCCGGTATTTAAAAAAATTGATGCCGGTTCCGGTATTCCCCGACCAGCGTTATGGCTCACTTTTGCCTTATCGGTATTCTGGACGCTGCCGTTTCCGTCATGGGAAGCCCTCATCAGCGTAGTATCGGCTGCTTTAATCCTCAGTTACGCTCTGGCACCGATTTCCGCCGCGGCCTTGCGTCGCCATTATCCGCATATGGCGCGCCCCTTCAGGGTGAAATGGATGGCATTACTGGGGCCTTTGTCGTTTGTGGTGGCTTCGCTGATTATTTACTGGTCAGGCTGGCACACGGTTTCATGGCTGCTGGGGGTGCAGATCGGCATGTTTATTCTGTATTTATTACTGCATCGCTATGTGCCGACCCAACCGATCAGTCTGAAGCAACAAATCCGTTCATCCTTATGGCTGGTAGTGTATTACCTGCTTTTGATCCTATTGTCATGGCTGGGCAGTTTTGGCGGTATCGGTTACCTGACCCATCCGCAGGACACTCTGGCGGTGGCTCTAGCCGCGCTGGGCATTTATTACTGGGGCAGTTATTGTGGCCTGCCTTTAACTTTAATCCAGCAAACACTGCATCTGGAAGACGAGCCGTCCGCCAACCACTAGCCTTTGATCATAGACAATACCCGATATGAATGCCTGCCTGATGTGTCTGACATCAGGCAGGCTTTTTTATGGGGTGAATCATGAAAATATCTGCCGGAATGAATTACAATAATCAACATATTATTAATACAATTAAGACTAAATTTATCATTTAAAACAGTTTTTTCATACAAAACTGTATACACTGAATGAAGTTGACTATATTCAGCGTATTATTTTTCATTACCGGCTATTTTGAATAACCGGCCATGACGATAATAACCGCATTGATTATTATCGTATGACTACGCTTAGCAGAACCCATAACACATTAAGTAAAGGAGACTGTTCATGAGTAGCAACATCAATCAGATTTATTTTATCAGCGCTTTTTATGCGCATCTGCGTATATCCCCCGTTTTATGGGCAGCCTATGCATTCATGACCGAACAGGAGGCTGATCATGCTTAGCTGGATTCAGAAAGAACTGCAACATTCGCCGGAAATCCTGTTATTTCTATCGGTAGCCTGCGGTTATCTGCTGGGTAAAATCAAATTCGGAAAATTCCAGCTGGGCGGCGTGGCCGGCTCATTGATTGCGGCGGTGGTATTCAGTCTGCTGGGTGTTTCCGTCAGCAGTGGCATTCAGGCGCTATTATTTGCCTTATTTATTTATGCGGTGGGCTTTGAAAGTGGCCCCCAGTTTTTCAAATCACTCGGTCTTAAAACCTTACGCGAAATTCTTTTGGCATTATTTGTGGCCGTGGCCGGTCTGATTACCGTAGTCATCATGGCCAAATGGTTTCACATTGATAAAGGTCTGGCCGCTGGCCTTGCTGCCGGCGGGCTGACCCAGTCAGCCATCATTGGTACGGCCAGTGATGCGCTGACCCATCTGGGTTTACCTGCACAAACCATCCAGACCATGCAAGGCAATGTTGCGGTGGGCTATGCCGTTACTTATATTTTCGGCTCACTCGGCACCATCATTATCTGCGTCAATATCCTGCCTTATTTTATGGGTAAAGGGATTCGCGATGCCGCCATTGAAGCCGAAGCCGAACAGCTCAAAGGTGCCATCGTTTTACACCCCGGGCAGGAAAAAGGCTTACCTGATATTGTGGGTCGCGTTTACCGCCTCAGTCAGCCGGCACAACAAACCGTTACCGAACTGGAACAAACCTTGTCCGGCATCACCATAGAACGGCTTAAACGGCGTAACCGCCTGATCAACGTCACCCCTGATACCCGTCTGTTGCCCAATGATCAGATTCTGGTGGTAGGGCCGCGACAGGCGATTGTTGCCGCCGCACCAAAACTGGGTACCGAACTGGAAAATGAAGTGGGTATGGATGTGGTCATGGATACCAAAGACGTGGTATTGCATAACCAGAAATACACGCATCATAAATTAAATCAGTTTAAACACATAGGCAGCACCTTAACCTTGGCTCACGGTGTTTATGTGCTGGCGGTGCATCGTGATGGTGATCCTGTTTCCCTCACTGAAGACACGGTACTGGAACTGAAAGACGTGTTGACACTTTATGGTTCAGAGCGTGATTTAGACAGCGTTACCCGTGAATTGGGCGCAGTCATCCCCATCAGCACCAAGACCGACTGGATTTATCACGGTTTCGGGATTGCTTTGGGGCTGATCATCGGCTTAATAGTCATCAATATCGGCAGTATTCCCATTACTTTGGGCGCCGGAGGCGGTGCCTTATTATCCGGCCTGATCTTTGGCTGGCTGCGCCGGCGTCATCAGCTCATCGGTAATCTGCCGGTGTCCGCTTCTACCCTGATGAAAGACTTCGGTCTGGCCGGCTTTGTGGCGGCGGTGGGTTTACAAACCGGTCTACAGGCCATCACCACCATTGAAAAAAGCGGTATTTCGCTGTTTCTGATCGGGGTAGTGGTCACCGTTGTGCCTTTATTACTGGCCATTCCGTTTGGCAAATATGTTTTACGCTATCGCAATACAGCCGTATTTGCCGGCGCACTGGCTGGCTCACGCAGCGCCAATCCCGCTTTTGGCGGCATTCTGGATAAAGCCGGTAATTCCGTACCCACCACGCCTTTTGCCATTACCTACGCGCTGGCCAATGTGTTTCTTACGCTGCTGGGGCCGCTCGTGGTGGCATTTGTTTAGCTTATCCGATTTTTTATTGATGTATCTGTATACAGGAGTATAGCGTCATGGCAAAAAACAATGATTCAAAATACAGTGAACTGAGCCCGTTTGAACTCAAAAACAAACTGATCAATCTGGCACAGAGCAATACCGATCACACCATGCTGAATGCCGGTCGCGGCAATCCCAACTTTCTGGCCACCATTCCCCGCAGTGGTTTCTTCCATCTGGGATTGTTTGCCTTACAGGAATCTGAAATGTCATTCTCATTTGTTCCTGAAGGCCTGGGCGGCTATCCGTTGCACAGTCATTTACTCGATCGGTTTGAAGCCTTTATCCGCGATCATCATGATCAGGACGGCGTGAAATTTTTAGGTAAAGCCTTGTCTTATGTGCGCGATCAATTGGGTCTGAATGCCGGACAATTCATTACTGAAATAGCCGAGGCAGTATTGGGCTGCAACTACCCCACACCGGATCGGATGCTGGTATTAAGTGAAGAGATCATCAAAACCTATCTGATCCGTGAAATGGGTATGCGCGGCATCAGCACTCAGGATTTTGACCTGTTTGCCGTAGAAGGCGGCACCGCAGCCATTGCCTATATCTTCAATTCACTGAAAGAAAATGACCTGATCAAAAAAGGCGACAGAATCGCCATCGGCGCACCGATCTTTACCCCTTATCTGGAAATACCGGAACTGAATGACTACGAACTGGTAGAAGTGATGGTTGAAGCCGATCCGGACAAAGGCTGGCAATATCCGGAACGCGAACTGCGCAAACTGGAAGACCCCACCATCAAAGCCTTTTTCCTGGTGAATCCGTCCAATCCGCCCTCTGTTAAAATAGATGACCACAGCCTGGCCATTCTGACCGACATTATTCATAAAAATCCGGAACTGATTGTCTTGACCGATGACGTTTACGGTACCTTTGCCGATGATTTCCGTTCATTATTTGCCGTGTGTCCGCAAAACACCATTCTGGTTTATTCATTCTCCAAATACTTTGGCGCCACCGGCTGGCGGCTGGGCGTGATTGCTCTGGCCAAAGACAATGTGCTGGATCGCAAAATTGCCCACCTGCCGCCCAAAGAAGTCAAAGCCCTGGATCAACGTTACTCCTCTTTGACCATGCAACCGCAAAGCATGAAGCTGATTGACCGCATGGTGGCCGATAGCCGCGCCGTGGGCTTAAACCACACCGCCGGTCTCTCTACGCCGCAACAGGTTCAGATGGTGTTGTTTGCCTTATTTGAAATGATGGACGTACAGCAAAACTATAAAGCCATGCTGAAAACCCTGATCCGCCGCCGTCACGCCGCCTTGTATCATCAATTGGGTGTGGATCAGCCGGACAATGGAAATAGCGTCGATTACTATACCTTGCTGGATCTGGAAAGTATCTGCCGCAAACTGTATGGCGACGCATTCGCCAACTGGGTATTGAAAACCCAGGACCCGCTGGATATTCTGTTCCGTGTGGCACAGGATACCGGCGTGGTATTGCTGCCGGGCAAAGGTTTTGGTGTATTACACCCGTCCGCCCGCGCTTCTTTGGCCAATTTGTATGAATACCAGTATGTGGCCATTGGTAAGGCTTTGCGCGATCTGGCCAGTGATTATTATAGCCAATTCAAGCAATCAAAAAAATAAATCTTTAAACTGATCAGAACAGGATAAAGCACTAGGCTTTATCCTGTTTTTTATGCATGCTGATACAGAATAATGCCTTTACGTTCCGGCCTATGAATAATGTCTGTATCCTAATCAGCCGGATTATTTTTACTTCATTGACCGGTGATAAAATAATATATATGCTGCATTCCGGCAGAATTATTTGTTTATGCTGAAAATATACAATAAACCGGTTTTAATATAATACTCAGGTGCCCCATGAACCTTGATTTTAACCACATGTTCCACGGTATTTTACTGTCGGGCAGTATGATTGTGGCCATTGGCGCCCAGAATTTGTTTGTCATTAAAAATGCCATCAGTCACAATCATGTGGCGCTGGTTTCACTGATCTGTTTCTTATGTGATGCCGGTCTGATGAGCGTCGGCATTTTCGGGGTGGGTGGCGCCATCCAGCAAAGCCAGCTCTTTACTTTGATCCTGACCGGTCTGGGATGTGTTTTTCTCTTGTATTATGCCTACAGTTCATTTAAAAGCGCCCTCCATTTAAAAACCGGTCTGGCCATTGAGTCGGTTTACCGTCAGATGAGTGTACAAAAAACCATCTTAACCACTCTATCCATCACACTACTCAATCCCCATGTGTATATTGATACCGTATTGGTGGTAGGCAGTGTGGGCGCTACACTGGCACAACAAGCCAAATATTCTTTTTTGCTGGGCTCATTACTGGTGTCTTTTATCTGGTTTTTCGCCCTGGGCTACGGTGCTAGGCTGGCCGCCCGTTTATTTCGTCAGCGTAAAGCACTGATGACACTGGACATCGTAACCGGCATCATCATGCTGCTTATTGCCTTTGGTCTGATGCGCTTTGCCTATGGCGTCATCATGGCCTGAATCCGGACTGTAATACCATAGATAACACTGATCAGATCATTATGGTCAATAGTCATCAGCACTGCTGATAATAACATATGTATATCAGACAAAAACTATAGTCATCCATAAATATACTAGCCATGCACCCATTGCAGTATCCAGCTCCACCATTTTTTGTGGTGGAGTGGTACATCCAGACCAGAGCCAGCACCGCCAACGGTAATTTTGTCTTTCTCTATAAAAATTGAATTACATGCACCTGTTTTATTGCGTATGCTTATATTGTAATTATCATTGCGTAGTGTAGGCGAGCTCTGGCCAATATAATGGCCTTGATTATCATAAACTACCAGATAAAAGGGCTCTGCAAAAAAATATCGTATACTGATCCATAGACCTATGGGATTAACAGGCATTGGAGATTCGACAGAAAAACGATATTGTTCAAAAAAACAGGCAAAATCACCCTCTTTTTCAGGCGGGCTGGAAAAGGTCACATGACTTAAAAGCAGCCACCACAACAGAAAGAGTATCCAGAATATCCGCCTGATGATTTTATAGGACTTTGATTTCGATATGCGCTGAAAATTATCTCGTATCATGGCTTATAACTCAATTATGTGATCAACCATGATTGCTGAGCTGAGCTGAGCTTATCTCTTCCGAGATAGTGGTATTGATTTCAGAACCTTTATTAATAGAAATAGAAGCATTAACTGCAACATATGATCTTGCACTAATAAAGGTATTCGTAATATCCAATCAGGTACTAATAGATGAATAAATTGCAATACCCAGCTCCACCACCTTTTATGATTTAATGGTACATCTACATCATCATCATCGCTGAGCACAGTCAGCGCGCCATCTCTAATCTCAAGTCCATGGCAGACGTTTATTTTGTTACGAATTCCATTATAAATATCACTATGCAACGCAGCACGGTTTTGGCCAATATAATGTCCCTGATTATCATAGACCACCATGTAATAAGGATATTCAGAAAAATACCTTAAATTAAGCCATATTCCGGCTGGATTTATCGGTAATGGCGACTCTGCAATAATGTGATATTTATCAAATGAACAGGCATAGGTAGTATTATTTTTCCATGGTGGAACGGAAAAAGTGACATGACTTAAAAGCAGCCACCACAACAGAAATAGTATCCAGAATATCCGCCTGATGATTTTATAGGGCTTTGTTTTCGATATGCGCTGGAAATAATTCCGTATCATGGTTTATAACTCGATGATGGTGAGTGAATCCGGTGGCGGTGCCTGCCAGAACACATCGGAAAACACGATAAAATCACCATGCTGATATAAAATCATAAACATATTAGTTATGTACCCATTGCAGTATCCAGCTCCACCATTTTTTATGGTGGAGTGGTACATCCAAACCAGAGCCAGCACCTGCAACAATGATTTTGTCTTTCTTTGTAATAATCATATTACATGCGCCTGTTTTATTGCGTATGCTCATACTGTAACGATCATTGCACAGTGTAGGCGAGCTCTGGCCAATATAATGACCTTGATTATCATAAACTACCAGATAAAAAGGTTCTTTCCCTAAATAGCGTAAACTAATCCATAGACCTATGGGATTAACAGGCATTGGAGATTCGACAGAAAAACGATATTGTCCAAAAAAACAGGCAAAATCGCCCTCTTTTTCAGGCGGACTGGAAAAGGTCACATGGCTTAAAAGCAGCCACCACAATAGCAATAATATCCACAGTGTCTGCCGGATGATTTTACAAGGCTTTGAATACAGTAAACGCCAGAAATAATCCCAGATCATGGTTTATAACTTAATAATGGTAAGTGAATCTGGTGGCGGTGGTTGCCAGAATACATCGGAAAAAATAATAGAATCGCCACGCTGATATAAAATCATAAACATATTAGTTATGTATCCATTGCAGTATCCAGCTCCACCATTTTTTATGGTGGAGTGTTACATCCAAACCAGAGCCAGCACCTGCAACAATGATTTTATCTTTCTTTGTAATGATCATATTACATGCACCTGTTTTATTGCGTATGCTCATACTGTAATGATCATTGCGCAGTGTAGGCGAGCTCTGACCAATATAGTGGCCTTGATTATCATAAACCACCAGATAAAAGGGCTCTGCGAAAAAATATCGTACACTGATCCATAGACCTATGGGATTAACAGGCAATGGAGATTCGACAGAAAAACGATATTGTCCAAAAAAACAGGCAAAATCACCCTCTTTTTCCGGCGGACTGGAAAAGGTCACATGACTTAAAAGCAGCCACCACAACAGAAAGAATATCCAGAATATCCGCCTGATGATTTTATAGGGCTTTGATTTCGATATGCGCCGGAAATTATCTCGTATCATGGTTTATAACTCGATGATGGTGAGTGAATCCGGTGGTGGCGCCTGCCAGAATACATCGGAAAACACGATAAAATCACCGCCTTTATGGTATTTATTGCGCCATTTGCTAAAGTCTTCATTATAAACTGGTACGTAGTCACTCAAATCAGGATATTGTGGTAAGGTGGAAACAGAAAAATCTATTCCATTTCCTGTCTTAAGAAGATTTATATACCATGCCAGCGAGCTTGCCTTACCGGCAACGCCGCGGGTTTTACTCCATAAACCCAAAAATTCCCCATCATTCACAAAGTCATAGGTGTCTTTGATGTAAAAGCCCTGTTGCTCAACAAAAAATACTTGTCGGCCATGATGCAATCCGCGATGGCCTTTGATGGCTATTTTCAGATTGCAATTGCCAAGAGCTCCATAATAATCATTGATTGTGTCAAACAAGCCACCAATTGACTTCATATTGACCTGTGAATAGGTATCCAACTGCATTGCTGACGCTTCCATACCTAAATTCAAACCACCTTCGCGCAATCGTTTTTTTAATAAATTAATGCCTGCCTCTGTAGCCCATTTTCTTGATAACAAATCAATTTTTTCAATTACCTGCTTATATCGGCGCGCCCATTGCATGGTGACAATGGTGTTATTCACGCGCTGGGAGGGAATATTAATTGCCTTACAATCAAGATGCATTTTTTTGGTCACCTCGTTAAAGGCATACGCTTCGCCCTGAAACCAGTGTTCCATCAGCTGTGGTGCTACCGTCCAGCCCATTTTTTCGCGCATGATTTTGGGTAAATCATGTAGATATAAAACGTCGACATGAATGATATGGTTTATATTCTTGTAGTCGTCACGTGCTATTGTTTTGATAAAAGTAAAATTTTCACTCATTTATATTCCCACCTCGGTCTGAATCAGATAATTGACTTTGATCTCTTCCGGTTGCCGGGTATCAATGTATTTACTTTCACCGCTATTGCTGGTTACGCCTTTGATTTCCTGATTACCTACTTGCAGACTATAGACAAAATATTCCAACGGTTCTTGTTTGTGCGCGCACTGAAACGTCAGCCGCCGGCCATAATTTTTAACCGGTTCTACCGGCCGCTCTTGCTTATGGTAAGTATCGGCACGGGTGGCAGACAGTAGCTGAGCATGACAGGGGCAGGTGCTGCGGCTGTCGAGTGTGCCGGCAATGCGTTTACCGTTGATGCTGGTCATGTTGCTGACGCCGCCTGTGATCTGATATACACCGCCATGTTTACCGCAGGTGACTTTATCGCCTTCGCGTGCGGCGGGGCGGCCATGCCATTGAATGATGGGATCTCCTTCCAGAATCTCGCCGCCGCAGCTGGTGCGGTCACCACGGCAGAGAAAGTAGCCTTGTGCCATATATTCTCCTGATGAGACTGATTAAATAAAATAATACTAAATGCTTAATGACTTGACTCAATTTAACTGATAACCGGATTTTTGTAAATATATGATTTGAAATTGTATCTTTTAAAGATTAATAATTGCGCGATTGACACATTCAATCCCTGCTCAAAATTTATCGATGGCGTATGGATTGGTTGGTCTGCGCGGATAGCTGTTGACTATACAGGGATAGATAATTGAGATTTGTATCTACTGGCTAAGAATCCAATGAAGCAGGCAGCTTTATGATTATTGGTGTTTTATAGCAGAGAAAACAGCAGAAGATGAAAGCATGACTTATTGTCAGTGGTTTAAGATTATCATGATAAAAGCATTATTTATCCAGAACACAATGACCCAGGCTGATCATGGCGCAGATGCACCATGATCAGTGGGTTAATGTGGTTTATGACGGATAGCCATCCGGATTATGCTGTTGCCAGCGCCAGGCATCGGCCATCATGCGATCAAGATCATGTCTGGCCTGCCAGTGCAGCTCGGTGATGGCACGTTGTGCATTGGCATAACAGATGGCAATGTCACCTGCGCGACGCGGCACGATCTGGTAAGGAATGGTTTGATGACTGGCCTTTTCAAATGCATGAATGATGTCGAGAACGGAATAGCCCTGACCAGTACCCAGATTATAAACATACAGTCCGGGCATGGTCTGGCGCATGGCGCATAAGTGGCCATCGGCCAGATCAACCACATGGATATAATCACGCACGCCGGTACCATCAGCTGTGTCATAGTCATCACCAAAAACCGATAGCTGCGCTAATTTGCCCACAGCAACCTGACAGATATAGGGCAACAGATTATTGGGAATCCCGTTGGGATTTTCGCCGATCAGGCCGGACGGATGGGCACCAATGGGATTGAAATAACGCAAGAGGGTAATACACCAGCGCTCATCGGCGGCCTGAATATCGGTCAGTATGCGTTCAACCATGTGTTTGGAAGTGCCATAGGGGTTGGTGGTGGCACCGGTAGGCATATCTTCAGTGATGGGTACAGACGCCGGATCACCGTAAACGGTGGCGGATGAACTGAATACCAGCTTAAATATGCCGGCTCTGGCCATTTCTTCCACCAGAATCAGGCTGCCGGCCACATTGTTATCGTAGTATTTCAAGGGTAAGCGTACGCTTTCGCCAACGGCTTTCAGGCCGGCAAAATGCAGCACATACTCAATCGAATGTTGGGTAAAAATCTGTTGCAGACAGGCACGATCACGGATATCACCCTGATAAAAACAGGGTTTTTTGCCGGTAATCTGTTCAATGCGGTGTAATACTTCCATGGAGGCATTGCTCAGGTTATCCAGAATCACTACTTCATGATGTTGCTCCAGCAGTTGTACTACGGTATGGGAACCGATAAAGCCGGCGCCACCGGTCACTAAAACGGCCACAGTCTATTCCTTCCGGTTATTTTGTCTGGCCTGATGGGCACATTTCAGCGCGCACCAAAGCCTGTCAACATGGTTCTGATGGTTTTAAAGAAGATCAATACATCCAGCGAAAATGAAAAATGCTTGATGTAGTAAAAATCATGTTCGATTTTAATCCGTGTCTGTTCGGTATCGGCGGCATAGCCCTGAGTGACTTGTGCCCAGCCGGAAATACCGGGTTTGACGATATGCCGGTAATTATAAAACGGAATCTCGTGCATAAACTGCTCAACAAAGATTTTTTGTTCCGGCCGCGGGCCGATCAGGCTCATGTCGCCTTTAAAGATGTTCCAGAATTGCGGTAATTCATCAATACGGGTTTTACGGATAAACTGGCCGATGCGGGTAACACGGCTATCGCCCAATTGTGCCATTCGGGCGCCGTTTTTCTCTGAATCATGACACATGCTGCGGAATTTATAAATGCGAAATTCCCGCCCGCCCTGTCCTACCCGATTCTGTACAAACAAAACCGGCCCCCGGCTCTCCAGCCGGATCAGTAGGGCGGTGATCAGCATGACGGGCAAGGTAAAAGGGGCAGACAGAATAATCAGGCAGATGTCGATGATGCGTTTGAACAATACATAAGTGGGTGAAGGCAGGAGGGAACCGAGGTCGTTTTCATACAGGTGTTCGATTTTAACGCGGCCGGTCAGAAATTCTTCCACCTGACGAATATTATAGACCGGTAATCCGCTCAAGGTGCATTGTGCCAGAAACTGCGACCAATGGCCGTTAAGATAAGGGTCATGCAGGTCGGCCACAATACCATGTATGCAGTTAGGTTCAGGCAAGGTGGGCTGATTGAGCCTGATCCAGTGCACATGCGGCAGGGTATCGGCATAAAGCGCCCGCCCGAAGGGCAGATAGGCATAGGTACGGGTAAAGTGATTGCGGTAATAGAGGTCGAGTACCGACAACACCAATGATACACAGCCGGCGATAAACAGAAACCAGACGGTATAGGGTAAATTGAAAAATTTTACCGTCATCCAGCTGCCGAAAAACCAGAAAAAGGTATGCAAGAATGCCTGTATTGGTGATTTTCTGCCCGGGTAATGGCTGAGGGCATGCAATGATCTGGTGTTGAGAAAATGGGTGATGCCAGCCAGAAGAATACAGGTAATAAAGGCAGCACGCCCCTGATAAAAGCCTTTGATCGGCTGCATGATGGCCAGCGGGATAAACATCACCAGCAAGGTGCCTAAAAACAAGCGAATCTGAAAAGGGAGAAAACGTCTCATAATGGGCTATTGTTTGTTATGACGTAACTGCTGGTATAAAGGTCGCAACAGACCAACAGGCAATAACCGGCTGGCACTGCGCAGGGCAAAACAACTAAGAGCCGACCATAAAGGCTGGATACGCAGCCGGCGTTTCAGCTGTAATAGCTGCCACTCGCTCAGGATATAGCGGTAACCGCGCCGGCGCTGGTATAAATCTGTACCGGCACGCACATAAACCAGAATATCGGCCAGATTATGCACCTCATAACCTTGTGCCAGTACGCGCAGCCACAAATTATAATCTTCCATGCCCTGATGATGGCAATAACCGCCGACAGACTGTATCACACTTTTGCGATAAGCCACCGCCATGTGATTCAGGGGGTTGCGCCAGCGGGCATACTGCTGAATGGCGGCACAGGATAGCGGCACTGAACGTAAGCGCTCAGGTTTTGCCGGATCCATACTGAATTCGGCAATCTGGCCGCTGAATAAGGCCAGCTGCGGGTGCTGTTCGATATAACGCCACTGCCGCGCAAACCGCTCGGTATCGCTGATGTCATCGGTATCCATGCGCAAAACCCATTCATGCCGGCATTGCATTAATCCCTGATTCAGGGCATGTCCCAGCCCGACATGGTGTTTTAAGGGAACCACCTTCAGCGGCAGATGGGGCTGAAATTCACGGATCACCTGTTGCAATTCTTCACCAATACGGCCATCCAGTACCAATACCACTTCATCGGCCTGTAGGCTTTGCGTGCAGAGGCTATGCAGGCTGGCGGCAAACCAGTCGGCACGTTCACGCGCATATAATGAAAGCAATACAGAAAACGGACGGCGATTCGGCTTCATAAGTCATCAGGTTAATAAACAGCGAAAGGCAGTACAGGCAGCGGCACAATCAGCTCATTGGGTCAGCCATTATCCCACAATTGCCGCCTGATGCTGTACACCCGCAGACTTCAGGCCGACTCAAATGATGCAGGTTGCGGTAAATAATGCTGAAAAAACTGTGTCTGTGCCCGTCGCATTGCTTCAAACTGGGCGGCCGAATGAGGCGTAAATGTGTCATTCAGACACACAAAACGGATTTCGGTATGTTTGGCCAGATAATCGCTGGCGGCTTTCATTTGCGCTATATTACTGATATTGCACACGAAACCATCATGATACTGCTGGGGTTCAAAATCACCATGGGTCAGGTGCCAGTAGCGATTGAGATAAATGGTTAAATCATTATGAGCACGAAAGCGGTTGGCGGTACAGGCCAGTATTTCCGGCTCAAACTGCTGATATACCTGTTGCAGGGTACGGCGGCAATACGGCTGGGGCAGATGCCAATGGGCAAACCAGAAATAATGCCGGTAAACATGTTTCAATAACCAGTTGCTGCTGCGGCTGGCCAGGGTATAACTGGGATGAAACAGGATTTCATCTGCCAGCTTAGCCGGTTGGCTGACACGGTTAATCAGTGCCAGATTATGGTTGAGGGCATCTACCCAGCTATTCTGTCCGCGCAGCTGGCGAAACAAGGCACCACGCCTGAGCCAGCCATGACTGAAAAAATCCACCGGTCGCCCCTGCCAAAACAGACGCTCTGGCGCAACCGGCCGTAAAAATACGGTGTCGTCATTCAGATAAACAAACTGCTCACTCAAACCAGACAGGTTGACCAGATTCATTTCAATTGCAGACGAATTGAATACCGGCAAATGCTCTGGCCGGATAAACAATTGCTGATGGCTGACCAATTCAATTTTAGGGTGGTGGATATTCAGCCATGAAGGATAATGACCAGCGGTAATCAGATAAATTTTATGAAACCAGGGGCAATGGTATTCAATCGAACGCAAAACATAGCGTAAGCTGTCCAGATCCTGATAACGGCTGACGCTGGTGGCATCGGCGCGGCCATGATGCTGTGGCTGATAATGGTTTTTTTGCGCCAGCCAGTGCGGATCGTTACCATCCACCCACGGCAGCACAAAATCAATCGGTGCAGGCATATGGCTCATGATTTTACCCGCTTGAGCCACTGAATCAGCCGGCGCGCACGCTCTGCCCCCAGGGTATACCGCAACAGCGTCAGTAGCCGGCGTTTGAGGGTATGTACCGAGGAATGACCATTAAGCCAGCTGCCATCATAATGATGGATACACACCGTGTGTTCCGTAATGTTCAATTCATGCGTATAGGCATTTTTGGCCATAAAATAATCGCTGGGATAAATGCTGAAATAGTCAGCAATATGCTGAATCTGCTGCTGAAATACCACACCGTGCTGCTGATAGATGTGTCGGAACACCTGATTGATGGTGATGGGATGTACCGGATCAAAACGGGCATGCTGATAATATTGCCATACATCGGCCATCAAGGCGCTGCCGGGTTCACACCCCATCACGCCGGCCTGTGGCTGACAAGTCAGCGTTCTATTGTAGGGATCCATGCCTTCTTCAAAACCGGTGAAACAATGATGATGTAAAAACGGCTCCAGTGAAGCAATCAGCTGCACATCGGTATCCAGATAGATTCCACCTTCAGTCAATAATGCCTGTATGCGGCACACATCGGCCACAAACGCATATTTACCGGCAGCGTACGCCTCGCGCGTATAGGCCAGAGCGGATACATCAAAATTCTGCTCATGCCATAATTTAAATTGAAAATCAGGCAAATACTGATGCCAGCTATCAATATAACGCTGCGTGGCGTCAGGCAATGGTTTGTCACCAAACCAGCAATAATGAATACAGCGCGGAATCATCGTAGTGACCACCGATTCATCAGAAAATACAACAATATAAACGGCACAATAACCACCAATGCGGTAACCACACTCAGACACAGCCAGGCGACATAACCCGTGACAGCAATGCCGGCCAGTAGCGGCCAGCCTGCAAGAATCACCACCAGCATCAGTAGCAATACCGGCAACAGCACGGCATACGAACGCCATACCGGCAATGACAGAATATGTTTACTGGTATAGTAAATCATGTCATTACTGCGATACAGAAATGACACCAGCGCCGCCACCAATAAACCCGCCAACCCCCAAAGCTGAATCAGCCAGATGGAACACACCAGATTTAAACTGGCTTCAAACAGCGCCGCCGGTTTGGTGGCTTTATAGCGGCCGGCACCCATGATTAAAGTCATGGCCGGAATACGGCTGTTTTCAACAATCCCCACCAGTAAAAACAGTAAAGCCAGCAATGGCTGCTGATAATCGGCATCGGTCATTTTCTGAGTATAGACCTGTATGAACGGCATAAACAATAAGGCGGTGCAGCTATAGCACCAGCCAAGAAAACACCAGAACAGGCATTCATAGCGGGCATAATGACGGCGACTGGCGGTCATATCTTCATGGAGACTATGGCCAAAAACCGCCTGCATGCCTTGCGACATCGATTGTAAGGCCATTTTAATGGCAGCAAACACCAGCGCATAAACCGCATAGATACTGGCGTCTTTCAGCGATAGAAACAGCGTGATCAATACCAAGGGCGAGCTGAAAATCAACAGGCCGGTCAGCTGGTGCGTCAGGGCGTCCCAGGTCTGATGTAAATGATAGCGCGGTTGTGCCGGGTCTGGTTGCAGGTCGGGATAATGCTGTTGTACATAGCGGCGATAACACAACAGTTTAACCAGCTGAACCAGCGTGGCGGCTGCCTGTACAGTTAAAATCGAATAGCCGGCCTTGATCAAAAAATAACAGAGCGCGGTTACCACCAGCACACTGGCGGCCTGTACTGCTGAAATCACATAGGTTTTCTGGTCGGCCGTCAATAAAGCCCGGTAAGCGCCAAACAGGAAAAAATCCATGATATTGATCGCGCCCATGACCAGCACCATCCAGAAAGTAAGCCGGGCACTGATCTGCTCCTGAGTCAGCCAGGCAAAAAGACCGGCCAGAATCACCAGCCCCAGCGCAAATAAACCGCCGGAGATATGATAGAAATGACGCGCTGCCGCTAAAATACGGTTACGCAATGATAGGTTATGCTGACTTAGTGCTTGATACAGCGCCACAATCGCCGCCGCGCCCACCCCCGCCTCCAGCAAGGTCAGATAGGTAATGAATTGTTTGATCGAGGCCAACATGCCATTGGTGGCTGAGCCATAAGTCACCACAATCAACGGCGGCAGAATAAAACCGCCTAAAGCCGTAATGAGCTGAAGCAACAGATTGGCAGAAATATTTTTAACAATAATGGCACGTGTGCCCATACACTGGCACCTGCTGTTTACTGACACACACCGCTGTGCTGCAACTGGCCATAATGGCTGACCACATTATTGATGTCCTGAATCGCCGCTTTATTGACGCCACTGAACACCACCCGGATTTTAGCCACGCTGGTGACACCATCATCTGGCTGATCGCGCTCATTATTCATCACCATTACAGAGGCTTCGCTAAACCCGTGCATTTTGGCGCGAGCCAATAAAGATTCGGCATCATTACGGCGATTGAACACCCCCAGACTGATCTGGCCTTGCACTATTCCGTAATCAAAACCCTGACTTTGCAGATGTGTCCGCAGATCATTATCATTGCTGGCTGGTAAAGTCACGGCATAACGCGTGGGTGTCTGGCGTGCCGGACGCGGTTTGGGTTTATCCAGTTTTTCCACAAAACGGCTGGTGGTAAACGGCCACTGACTGAATAATCCTTTGATGCGATGAAAATCATCTTCCGGTAGCGATACCGTAGCGGTACAGGTGTCGCCAGCGCCGGCAGCCTGACGGTTATTGTCCTTACGATTGTTTTTTTCTTTGTCATTTTCTGCCGGCTGGCTGCTTTGCTCGGTTTTGGTCGGCTTGGTGTGTTTGCTGTCGGTCGCCGGTTTGTCATTTTCTGCCGGGGTGATGGCTGTATCGGACTGGATACTGATGTTGGGGCTGGCCGGCGGCGTGGTGACC
The DNA here is from genome assembly GCA_029433475.1 of Neisseriaceae bacterium ESL0693. Classification (GTDB taxonomy): domain Bacteria; phylum Pseudomonadota; class Gammaproteobacteria; order Burkholderiales; family Neisseriaceae; genus Snodgrassella. The sequence continues at coordinate 29,933 of JAQTIE010000001.1, forward strand.
ATGGGCGCGGTCATGGGCATGCTGGCTTCGGTTGGCGTGGCTCTGGCATTATCGCGCACCAGTTTACTGGCCACCATGCTTCCGAATACCACAATATTTAGTACCACAAGAATCGCAAACAACCATTTCATGAGTTTTCAACCCAGTTCAGTAGACCATAAATAACCAAATTATCCACAATTTCAATACGCTTGTCTAAAACAAAAGCGGCAGGTAATGTCTGGGCGATTTTACTGGCACCCCCACCGGTAATAATAATATCAATTTTGTTGTCAGCACCGATTTTTTGTTGTAAGCGATCATGCATCAACACAATTGCGCCACAGACAGCGTCCATAATACCACTGGCCAGCGCATTTGAGGTGGTAGTGGCAAACGCATAAGGGCGACCGAGCGGCCGGTTCAGATTGGCGGTACGCTGCGCCAACGCTTCTTTCATTAAATGAAAGCCCGGCAGAATACTGCCGCCCAGATAATGATTATCGTGGGTCAGCGCATCAACGGTAACGGCGGTACCACAGCTGACAATCACGCAGGCCTTGTCAGTATAGCGCCGGCTACCCAGCACATTAAACCAGCGATCAGCGCCATGCTCTGCCGGACGACGATAATGATTATGAATACCTAAAGCATGAGGCATGGAGCCAAGCCATTTGATCGGCTGGGGCAAAGCCTGGGCAATCTGTTGCATTCTGGCCTCACCACAGACCGCGCAGCCCGTAATCAAAGCGGTATTTGCACCGTATTGCTGCCAGTCGGACACCAGTTTTTGCAGATCATAATAAGCGGCTTTATTGATGTGCATAACCCGATTGTGGTGAATCCACGCCCATTTGAGTTTACTGTTGCCGGCATCCAGTAACAGAGACCAGCCACGAGCCGGCGAACTGGTGACCATGCCCGCACGCAGGCTGATTTCACCACTGACAAAACAACGCTCGCCTTGTGCCGTCTGCAAACGCAAGGCACCCGTGGGGGCAATGCCGGCCACCGTTCCTTCTACCAAGGGCTGACCGTTTTTCAACAAATGAACCGGTTGCAGATGATCACGATGCAATTGCTCATACGCCAGTAAAAACGGTGTCAAGCCGTGTTCTTCAAACCGCGGCAGATAATCGGTCAGTTTCTGAATGATACTGCTGAAGATTTCAGTAGTATTTACCTTTGGCAATACCGTAGTCAGCGCAGCCGCCGGCTGATCCAGCTGATCGGGCAACACGAAATTCAGCCCTATGCCGATGACGGCACTGGTTTTATGCTGATGCGGTACTGTTTCAATCAGAATACCGCATAATTTCTGCTGCCCCAGCACCAGATCATTCGGCCACTTAATCTGCGCCGGAATCTGCTGATCACGCAAACTCTGACACACCGCCAGCGCCACAATCAGCGCCAAGCCCCCTAAACCGGCCTGTGGCTGGTTAAAAGACCAGGCCAGACTGAACATCAGGCATTCGCCCAGCCGGTTATGCCACGGCCGACCCTGACGGCCACGACCGGCCGTCTGCTCATAAGCCATGCATAAGCGCTGGTGGGCGCCATCTGTGCGGGTGCGCGCCAGTTGCAATAACACACTGTTGGTCGAAGTGGTTTGCGGTAAAACTTCAGCCATCAGTCCGTATCGGGCAGCCACTTTTTGCACTGCCTGAGGCGACATAATCGCTAAAGATTGGTGCAACTGCCACACATCATCGTGCTTTTGCAGCAATGCCTGAATATGTGGCGGCATCTTGCGCCATAAAGATTCCAGCTGTGTGCGGGCAAAGCCGGTTTTTTGACTCAGAACGTGCACATCATGCGGCTGACCATCGGACAGCAAGGCCAGTAATGACCATAAAGGTGTATTCATAGGTGGACAAAAAAGAAAACCGTACCTCTGTTTGCGGTACCAAAACGAGATAAAGCCAAGGCTTTATCCCAACCTGACCATGGCCGAACAAACGGTTTTATTCCACCACAATTTTAGGAAAACGATGACTGAAATCCTTACTCTTATCAGCCAGCAACTGTACCAGCTGCCAGGCCGCATCGGTATACAAGCGCGCCACTTCAGGCTCTTGTCTTTGCAGCGACACCAGTTTACCCGCATCTGCCGCCTGCCGGATCGGTAACGTCAGCGGCAATTGCCCCAATAGCGGCACAGATAATTGTTCTGCCAAGATCTTGCCACCCTCATGTCCGAAAATAGCCTCTGCATGGCCACACTGGCTACACACATGCATGGACATGTTTTCCAGTACGCCGAAAATAGGAATATTCACTTTCTGAAACATATTGACCGCTTTACGCGCATCGATCAGCGCAATATCCTGCGGCGTGGTCACCACAACGGCGCCGGTCACCGGAATTTTCTGCGCCAAAGTCAGCTGAATATCACCGGTACCCGGCGGTAAATCAATGATCAGGTAATCCAGATCGTCCCACTGACTCTGAAACAATAATTGTTGTAAAGCCTGGCTCACCATCGGCCCGCGCCAGATCATGGCCTGATCCGGATCGACCAGAAAACCTACCGACATCACCTGAATCTGACCTTCGGCCATCACCGGTATCAGCCGCCCCTCATGCTGCTTTGGTTCCTGTCCGGCCACACCCAGCATGGTCGGCTGGCTAGGGCCGTAAATATCCGCGTCCAGCACCCCCACGCGTGCGCCCATACGGCTGAGTGCCACCGCCAGATTGGCGCTGGTGGTGGATTTGCCCACCCCACCCTTGCCCGAGCCCACAGCAATAATGTTTTTCACTCCGGCGATGGTTTGTATGCCAGGCTGAACCTTATGCTGTCCCACCACCACATCAAATTGTAAAAATAACGGGGTATCCCCCAGACGCGCCTTGATGGCGGCATCAATCCGCGCCTGCAATTCATCGGCGATGTGTGCCACCGGATAAGGGAAAACCAGATCAATATGTACACCATTCGCCTCAATCCGGATATCATGGATGGCTTTTTCTGTGGCCAGCGTGCGCTTACTCTGCGGTAATGCCACTGTCTGCAATACTTCCCTGATTACTTCAATCTTCATCATGTATCATTTCTATATCTGCTGATCCTCATTATTTTAGCCGATTCAAACCCTGCCAGCACCCTTGCCATGCAACCACAAGGCTCAATACCATGATTTTAGCTGGCTGTTTGCTGTTATAAGCGGTGTCTCTGGCTCACCAACTTCGGTAACCACCGGCTCAGCCGGCCGGCGCCAGCGCCTGCGCCACAACAACCACAAACACAATGCCGCCGGATACGGCATCATAAGCGCCACAACCAGATAACGCTTATTGTGCCAGTCAATCACCGGCCGGCCTTCCAGCATATCCTTGATAGCCAGACCCCATTGCCACCAGCTGGGCAAACTGAACGCCAATATAATACACAGCGCAAACAGGCGCCGTAACGTGATCGGCCAGAATTTATCATGCAATACATACCAGTTAAACCGGATCAGAATCATAAATACATAGGAAATCAGCAGCACCATCAAGCCATTGGTGATTACTTGCAGCCAGTTAAAGGCAATATCCGGCGAAACGGGTAAACCTTGTGGCGGCCATGTTTGCCGTGCCGCCACCACACTGGCATTGATATTCAACAGACAGCCATACATTAAATCCAGCCACAGCACAATCAATGGCACAATAGACAGCATCAATCGTAGCATCACAGTTCACATTTAAACCAAATAAACCATTAGTGTAACGAGGCTTTGAAGTCACTGTAAACCACTAAATCTGGCTGGCTCTGCCAATGAATATGACCAATAACACCGCTATTTCTCAGGTCATGGTTTAAAGTAACCGATCATATCACCCAAATATAAAATCCAATCAAATACCAAATCAATAATCAGGCAGCAGAATATTATTTCCGGTTAAAACAAAGCGGACTGTGTAAACCTTGACTGGCCAGTTTAATAATGATTGAGTTCCGGTCATATTGTGTATGATTATTTCCACACTGGCCGTCAGAAAATGCCGCTACACATACTGATCATCCTTAGCAAAAGCATCATTTTACGGTAAGCTTTGCGCCTTTTGTCTTTAGGATCGCGGAAATCAACAGCATGCCATCAAACCGGCCTCTTTTCATTCATCAGTTGTGTATCATGCTATTGGCTCTTTTGGGCAGCGTATCCTGTTTCGCTTCGGGCTATCATCTTGGCCTGCAATCGGTGCGTGCCGTGGCAACCGCCAACGCCAACGTGGCTGAAGCCGCCGAAGCCGCGACCATTGCTACCAATCCGGCAGGTTTAAGTCAGCTCACCGGCACCCAGAGCAATCAGCACCTATTTCTGGTACAACCTGAAATCCGCTATCAGCACGCCCGCGGCCAGTTCACTGACCACAGTTCAGTACAAGGCACACAGCAAGGCAGCCTGACGCCTAAATGGCAGGCCATACCACAATGGTATGGCGCGCACCAATTAAACGATCAATGGCATGTGGGACTGGGGCTGTATGTACCTTATGCTGCCCGCACCCGCGACGATAGCCATTCTGTCTTGCGTTACAACGTCAACAGTACCCACGTCAAATCACTTGACATCAATCCGGCCATTGCCTACACCATTAATGAACAACACGCCATCGGCGTGGGTTTCATTGGCCAGTATATGGAAGCAGCATTACAAAAATATGCCGACTTTACTCCTGTGGGTGCAGCCATCAGCGGCCAGCCCAGCCACGTGATTCATCAGCAGCCCGGGGCTTTTGACGTTAAAGCCCAGGTAAAAGGCCATGACTGGGGTTATGGCTTTAATGCCGGCTGGCTCTGGAACGTCAGTCCACAACTGCGTCTGGGCGTCAGCTACCGTTCGAAAATCAATCACACCCTGTCCGGTCATGCCACTTGGCAGCCTACCGGCCAGCAAGCGATCAATATTCTGCCGGCACTGGTGCACTCCGGCTACCGTGCCAAAGAACAGGCTTTCGTACCCCTGACCACACCAGAAGTCTGGTCAGTACACGGCCAATGGCAGCCCACACCCCAATGGAAACTTTTCAGCCATGCCAGCTGGACCCGCTCTGACCGCTTGAAATATCTGGATATCCAGTTTGAGAATGATAAAGTCATTAATCCTGCTACCGGCCAGACCGCTCATGTTTCCCGCATCGGCACTCATTGGCGCAATACCTATAATCTGGCCATCGGTACCGCCTATCAGTACAACAACAAACTGCAATGGCTGGCCGGCGTTGGCTACGATCAATCCCCTGTCAGCAATAACCGCCATCGCCTGCCTACCTTGCCAGATGGCAATCGCTGGCTGTTTGGTACCGGCGTACAGTATCAGTATGATAAGTACAACAGCATAAACGCCAGCTATGCCTATTTACATATCCAGCAAACCAGTATGCACCAGCAAGATCAGGGCGAACACGTCTCCAGCCATACACTGGCACAGGCAAACTATCGCGCCCATGCCCACATTATGGGCTTTTCCTATAACCATCGGTTTTAATCCTGACGCACCACAACCCGCCAGCGTCCAAGCATCATAAACCTGTATACGCTACAGAATCAGTCATCACTGATTCTGTGGTGTACAACCTTCACCCGCCAAAATAACCCATCTTATCTGGTTGAACATTCTTACCAAATGCCAGAATGTTTTACATTCAGCATTCTGACCATAAGACTTAACCCACCGATAAAATAACGGCATACGGTTATCCATACACCCTGAGCCGCTGACAATGAAAGATAATCAGCCCCTGATTTTTAAATTAAATCCAATCCTGCTGGCCGCCACTGATACAAAAACATTGCTCTATTCATGCGTCTGCCATCATTATGGCTTTAAAAAAATTTATTATGATTAATAAATTAAATCAATAATTGTTATAAAACTGCTTCTGCTACGCTGAATCATCACCATAACCCTCCAATCACCCAAAATATTGTTCCGCCAGCCCACCCATCAAAACAATCATCATGAAGCATAAATTCATACTGATTCATTTCATTCAATTATAAATATGTTATATTAATAAATTAACATCCATCCACACGTTTATTTACTCAACACCCTATCCAATAAATTATTGTATTGGCATTATTCAGGCCAATCATGCAGATTTTTCTGTATCCACTCCCCGAATCACACAGTCAGCACTATTGACCACCACACATCAATAACTATTACAATGATTATTAATAACACAACATATAATAAACCGTTTATTTATTCATGCTGATCGCAGCACACCCCAATACAGGCATGCTATGATCACAGACATCAACACGCAGCAAGGAGAATTGGCCATGAAAAAAAATATCGTGGTTTTAGGCGGCGGTATCGGCGGCATGGAATTTTTAACCCAGGCCGCACGTAAACTGGATCTGAATCAGTATCAACTGATTCTGGTGGATAAAAATGAATTACACGTCTGGAAACCGATGTTGCATACCTTTGCTGCCGGCAGTGCACACGCCTCCGAACAGGGCATCAACTACCTCGAACAGGCCAAACGCCATCATTTTCTGTTTCAGCCAGGCGACATCGGCCAGCTGGATCTGACCCATAAAACCATTAGCCTGAAAGCCTATACCAATAAAAAAGGCCAACCCATCCTGCCGCAACGGCAATTGTCGTATGATTATCTGGTGATTGCGCTGGGTAGCCAGACCAATGATTTTCACACCCCGGGTGTTAAAGAATACGCCTACAGCATTGATGATCTGCACAATGCGCTCCGCTTTCATGACCACCTCAAAGCCGACATTATCCAAGCGGCTATTCTGGGTAAAAAACATCACGTAGTGATTGTGGGCGCCGGCGCTACCGGCGTAGAGCTGGCCGGTGAAATTGCCTATGTTGTCCACCAGGCCAAACAATATGTTGACCATGATTTCACCCAATACATACAAATAACAGTGATTCAGTCGGGCGATAAAGTTTTGCCCAATTTCAAAGACGAAGTAGCTAAAGCAGTAGGGCATACCATGCAAAACATCGGTATCCGCCTGATTTTGTCGGAGCGGGTTAAAGCAGTGGCTGCGGATCATGTGCTGCTTGCATCTGGTGAAACCATTCCGGCCGATCAGGTTGCCTGGACCACCGGCGTTAAAGCACCTGATTTTTTCGAAACACTTGATGTGGCTCGTTCCAAACAAGATCAGCTGATCATTAATGATCAGCTGCAATTACTCGATTACCCCGATGTTTTTGCCATGGGCGATTGCGCCGCCATTCAGCACCATCCGGTACCGCCTACTGCCCAGGCAGTCACCCAGCAGGCAGCCTATTTAAGCGAACACTTTAGCCAGATCATCAGTCACACGCCCAACATACCTGCATTTGCATACAAAGACTACGGCGCCTTGGTCAGCGTTGGCCGGTTTCAATCTTTTGGTATTTTCGGACACAACATTGAAGTTAAAGGACTTATGGCCAAGCTGGCACATATTTACCTGTACCGGCGCCATCAAATCCGGATTCTTGGTCTCTGGCGCGGCCTCTGCGCCATGCTGGCCGATAAATTCCGCCAGCAGGCTAGGTAAACTGTCCGATACCATAGAACCTGTATTTATCAAGACAAAACAATATATGAAGAAAATATTTAGTTATTAATTGCCGCACTGTATATCCACTTTTGCACAAAAAGGTCGAAAGCAATACAATAAATTTTAATGTTAATATCTATTTTCACACTAACATCTAGTAAAATAGTATCCTTTTAAATCCAGGATAACGGCATAGAATTTATTTATCAGGCAATCACAAAATCATGCCAGAGATGTATTTCAGAAAAATTTAAATAATCCATTTACATCATTATCTGGATTGTTTTGTTAGGCTTTAACTGAGGCGTATTCCCTGGCGTATTTTTATTATCATGCCGGCGTTGATCAAGTTTACCTGTCGATTTAGCAATCGGTTTAGAACCAACCTCAATGGAAGTCATTTTCTTACTCCCTCATAATATTAATAATAACTATATTTTTATATAATAATTTAATCCCGTTATTATTAATATTTGAAGAGAAATAATTTACTTTTTAGCATATTCATCATAATAGTAGTTCCTTTTAATTTAAGACAATTTAAAAATTATACTTTTTAATGCTTTCTTGAACTAATTTTGGTTTACTTTCCGCATTTTCAATAATAAAAACCATCTAATTAATTAATTAATGTTATAAAAAAATAAAATATGTATTTAAATTTATAAATGTGTTTGACTGGAATCTGGATACTGAATATTATATTTATAGGTATAATGATGGAATTAGATCGCAAGGAGATGGATTATGGCAAAAACAACATGCTTTGATGTTGCCTATTATTTTCTGAAGCAATGTGATGATAACAGTGGCGATTTGATTTCCAATTTAAAACTACAGAAATTGGTTTATTACGCTCAGGGATTTGCTTTAGCCGTATTAGATGAACCATTATTCAGTGACGAAATTGAGCATTGGACACATGGACCAGTTATACCAACACTGTATCACCATTTCAAATCATATGGCAATCAGGCAATCAGCACATCAGATATTGATTTTGATATAAATATTTTTTCTAAAGAGCAACAGCAACTACTTAAAGACGTATATAACGTTTATGGACAGTTTTCAGCCTGGAAATTGCGTGATATGACTCATGAAGATGCACCATGGCTCAATACCGAAACTAATGAAATCATTACTCAAAGTGCCATGAAAGAATATTTTAAAACATTGACAGTTTAGGTTATATCGTGGCGAAACCTAAACTGAAAGACCGAAAAACCACCTCCAGCAACAATGTTGGTAGCCGCAAAACCGATATTGGCTCTACGCAGGGTCTAAAACTTGTTTTTTCATTTGAGTATATGCGCTCAGATCATCACTGTATTAAATGCTGCCATAACTCTGATGCTGACAACTCTTTTCATCTACTTAACAAAATTAGAAAATTAAGCGAATTAACTTGGGCACAGATAAATACTACACACAGACATGGTCTGGGTGCGGAAAAAATTCCTTATCATCAGATTAAAGAATCCATACCGTACGGACTGACCGAAGACACAACCTTTCTCGCCTTTCGATGCATTGGTAAAGCACCAATGATCGGCTTTAGAGACGGGCAAATATTTCATATTATATGGATAGATTATGATTATGAGATTTACGATCATGCATAATAATACCAAATAGTAATAATCAACTTTTAAAATTAAAGTCTACAACGGCAAAACTCCTACTAGTAGTTCATGCTCACCTTGGGTAGACGTTACCAATAAAACAATATTTTCATCACTGATTTATTTACTCTTGTAATCACCCGTGTCTACCAGATCAGTTTGTATACCTACTCTTTCCGGCTTTACCATCAATTGTCCGACCATTTTACGCCCATTGCCTGTTTGAGAGACCGACAATACTGTCACCTTGTACACCGATGGCATGGCTACTGCTGCTTCAGTCATTGGCTTTGTATCCAGCGATAACCAAATAGCTGCGCTCATTAGATTAGAGGTTACTGTTTCAATGGCTGCCATAATACAGAATAGATAACGCCATATCTCAAATTCGCCTTGTTTATCAGTCATAAAAACAGCAGAAAACAACCCCAAAACCTTGGCAGCAAGGCTGCCCAGTATTTTAAAGATATCCTCTGCTGTTTCAGACTGCGATAATCACATCATGTGTTGACAAAACAAGATAAATATATGCCATATATATTTTTATCTACTAAATCAATCCTCAATACCAACCAATAGCCCGTAAGCAACACGAAAATTCAGATTGCTATGCAAGAATAGGTATACATTTCCATATTATCAGCATGATTGACGCAAATGACCGCAGGTCTGATCAAGAATGTCATGCAGTTTTTTGGCTGAAGCAGCCATCAGCGCCTGTTCCTGCGCATTCAACGGAATCTCAATCACTTCGCGAATACCATGCCGGTTCAATACCGCCGGCGTACCAATATACACATCACGCACCCCGTACTGGCCTTCTAAGAATACGGAAACCGGCAAAATAGTGTTTTCATCATCTAAAAGCGCCCGGCAGATACGTGCTAAAGCAGCGCCCACACCATAAAAAGTAGCGCCTTTCAATTCAATGATGTCATAAGCAGCATTCACCACCCGCTGGGTAATCACCTCCAGATCACTTTGCTGTAATGAAGGTTTCAATTTAAACCATTCATTCATGCTCAAACCGCCTACACTTAAATGCGACCAGGCTGGAAACTCGGTATCCCCATGTTCTCCCAGCATATAACCATTCACCGTACGCGAATCAACCCCCAACAAATAACCCACATATTTACATAACCGCGCTGAATCCAGCGATGTCCCTGAACCAATCACCCGACTACTGGGAAAACCGGATAATTTCCATGTGGCATAAGTCAGAATATCCACCGGATTGGACGCCACCAGAAAAATACCATTAAACCCCGAAGCCAGAATACTTTCTACAATCTGCTTCAGAATCAACATATTACGCCCCAGTAAATCCAGCCGCGATTCCCCCGGCTTTTGTGCGGCACCTGCCGTAATCACCACCACATCGGCATCGGCGGCATCTGCATAAGTGCCGGCATAAATATTTTTCGGATAGCTGAACAACAAAGCATCAGCAATATCCTTAGCATCACCATGGGCTTTATCATGATTCACATCCACAATCACCAGCTCTTGCCCGATACCTTGTAAAGTGGCCGCATACGCAAAAGTTGAGCCCACAGCGCCGGCACCCACCAGTACAATTTTCTGATGGTTTTTTTCATTGGTTGGAGACAACATGAATTACTCCTTCTTTTTACCCTATAAAACTATTCTGACCCATCGGCCTGATTCAGGCAGACACCGATCTAAGTATAACGTTTTACCACTAGATAAATCATTAATTTTTCATCTGAATCAGATTAAATCGTCCGATTGGCCAGTTTCAGTATCCCGATAAGCCAACAACATGAATGGCCACATGCCTCAAAAGGCGCAGAATAAATACCCCAAAACAATAAATTCCTATTGCTGATACGCATACACGACCGCCAGAAAACCACGAAGGAAAATGAATGACAAAAATCAGACGGCTTATTCATTCCAGTCTGGATGATTGCGCCAAAGAAACACCGATTATGGCCTTTATCCAGCACACCAATCTGGGCAATTTTTCAGAGGATAACCACAGCACCGATGCCTTTATTACTTTTGCCCGGAAAGTACAAACACATGAAATATAAGCTTGATTAAAACTGAAAATCTCAACGAAGCAGCGGCCAAGTGTTATATTGCTGACTCAATAAACCGGGCGCTATGCCACAAAAAATGGCATCGAATTAAACACAACGCTCCCCAGAATCAATCGGTTAAAACCAGAATATAAAACCAAAAACAGATCATTTTTCAAAAAATCAGTACACTGGTTGATCGATTTAAAGAAGTGGGCAGTGATATCACCTAGATCACAAAGATAGATCAACTCATTGATTCTATTATGACCCAGTCCAACCACACCACGGGCAATATCAGATCATCGCGTCATGGCGGCCAAATGTAAAATCCCTAGGCAGATATTGACGCAGATGGCATCATGCTATACAGTTATTCATCAAGAATATGAATTTTTAGCAGATATTCGCAGACAGACATCATTTAATGATCAAAGGGATTTAAACATACATGAAACGCAGCTATCTATGCGGGCTATTGATTGCTTTGGCTGTGTCTCATGTACAGGCGTCGCCTACATTCAGCCAGTTTCTGACTTATACCAAGCCACAGATAACCACAGATCAGATGGTTTGCCCCAAAGCACTGAATATTCATCTGACGGATTTACTGGCACGGCTAAATCAGGGATTGCGCACTCTGGATACCAGCCTGAATGCCATCAACTACAGCATACAGCCACACCATTGCGGCCATCAGGTCACCCTACTCACTACACATGGTACTTTGCTGATCACCACCAATGCGCAAAAAGAAGTTTTATCGCTGGAAGTGATGCATGATTATCTGAATACCACTGCCATTCAATGGCTACCTGTTTCATTGCCGCACATGAATAGCGCCCAATATCAGGCCGCCATTGATGATGCGTTTAATGAGGCCAATAAACGCAATGATCTGATCAGTCTGCAAATCATGCAGGCACTGACTGATTCACATAACACATTGAATCAGTCTTTATTGGGTCATAAGCTACTCAAAGCCGCCAAAGCCGCCAAAGCGGCTGCAAATCAGACTTTATTTTCAGGAGATACATCGGCTTTTGATGAACAAAACCTGCATTACCAGCTTGAAAACAATGGCCGGTTTTTCTATGGCAAAGTCAGTCAGATAAACCACCCCGATTAATCTGTTTTATTTTTGCTCCGTTTTTACAGCTTTTTAAATAACGGTTATGATTTTTATAGCCGTTATTTAAAAGCTCTTTTTTTATCTTTTACCTGCCCATCCATGATCAGCCTGAAACATAAATCTATCCAGGTTTTCTGTATTCATATTCATGCATTCTACAATAAATATAACCTGATTGCATAAAAAATTATAGTGTCTGATCAGAAACTTAAACATCATGCATTGATCTCTCCGCCGGCTCTGGCGGCTGCATTCTGGCCATCAGGTCACTGCCTATGGCAATGCATAGGCCACCAATGTATCCCCCATTTTGGTACCAAAGGAAGCATGACCACCCGCCATAATCAACACATATTGCTTGCCATCAACCGCATAGGTCATCGGCGTGGCCTGTCCGCCGGCCGGCAGGCGAGCCTGCCATAATAGCTGACCGTTAGTGGTACTGTAAGCGCGCAGATAATCGTCCTGAGTGGCCGCCACAAACATCAGGTTACCGGCGGTAGACATAGGTCCGCCGAGCCCGGGAATGCCGATTCTGATTGGCGGCAGCTGGAATAATTTGGGTAAACTATCTCGAATGGTGCCAATGCGTTTTTTCCAGACCACCTGATGGGTGGTCAGATCAACACCGGTCACAAAACCCCATGATGGCTGTTTACACGGCAGACCCAAAGGCGACAGGAAAGGGCCGATCACCACGCCATAAGGCGTTCCATGCATTGGCTGTATATTTTTCTTATCCACCGGCCCATGTTCACCGACTTTAATATCACGCGGAATCAGACGCGACACAAACGGTAGACCAATGGGATTCATCAGACCGATCTGCCGGTCTTGATTGACTGACATACCGCCCCATTCAAACACCCCCAAATCCCCCGGGTATACCAGCGTGCCATTCACCGAAGGCGGCGTATAAATGCCCTCGTAATTCAGCCGTTTAAACATAATCCGGCACACCAGCTGATCCAGCATGGTGCCGCCCCACATGTCTTTATCACTGAGTTTTCTTTTTGGTGTCAGTACATTTAAAGCAGAAAACGGTTGCCTAGGCGCATAGTGTTCACCCTCAGTCTGTGGCCCCCGCTGTACGGTTTGCGGCACCGCCTTGCTGGTCACCGGCACAATCGGCTCGCCGGTTTCGCGGTTCAGTACAAACACATTCCCCGTTTTGGTTAAAACATAAATCGCCGGCACTTTCTGACCCGTCGGCAAAGTCAGATCCATCAGCGAAGGCTGGGACGGCACATCCATATCCCATAAGTCATGATGGGTGGTCTGAAAGTGCCAGATCAAATGGCCATTATCCGCATTTAACGCCAGAACCGAATTGGCATAACGTTCTTTTAGTGGCGTCCGGTCGCCACCCCAGATATCCGGCGTACCCACACCGGTCGGCACATACACAATATTACGCTGCCGGTCATAAGCCAAAGGTGCCCAGGCATTGGGCGAATTATGCACAAACGTAGTATTTTCGCCAGGCATGGCATTGGGATTGGCCGCACCCGTATCAAAAATCCATTTCAAAGCCCCGCTTGTGGCATCATAGGCGCGGATTACGCCCGATGGCTCTTTGGTTGAATAATTATCAGTGACCGAACCGCCGATAATAATGGCCGTGGGCGTCACTACCGGCGGCGAAGTCGGGTTGTAGCCGCCGGCATAGGCATTGGGCATTTTGTATTGTAAATTGATTTCACCCTGCTGACCAAAATCCTGACACGGCTGGCCATTATCCGCATTAATAGCGATCAGGCGCCCGTCATCAACCGGTAAAATCACCTTACGCGGGCATAAGCTGGCTTTCTGCGGCGCTACCTCTGCCGCCCAGGCCGCATCGTGATAGCTGACTCCCCGACAAGTCAGATGCTGGAAGGTACGATTACTTTTAATTTTCGGATCATACCGCCACAACCGTTTACCCGTAGCGGCATCCAGTGCATCCAAATATTGATGCGGAGTGCACAAAAATACCTGTTTACCCACCTTAATCGGCGTTACCTCATTGGTGGTTTCGGCGGAATCATTAGCGGTTTTAAAGTCACCCGTATGGTACACCCACGCCACTTTAAGCTGATGGACGTTACGTTCATTGATCTGCGCCAGCGGTGAATAACGGCTACCGCCCTGAGTGCGGCCATAAGCCGGCCAGTCTTCCGCCTTAATGCCGTTCGGATCAGGCACGGGGGCAGGTTGTGTGCGGCTGATGGTGCCATTGATTTCCTGCGGATCATGCAGCCAGCTGTATGCCAGCGTCACCAATATCACCACCAGCATCAAGGCAATGGCTTTTTTTCCTTGTCGCTGCTGTAGCTGACGCGTTCCCCACGGTAATACCAGCCACAAACCCAGCAAAAACCATATATCCAGTCTGGGCGCCAGTGCCCAGAAATCGGTATTGACCTCCCACAGACTCCAGAGCAGCGACACCAGCAAAATAGCGGCAAACCACCATAAACTACCGCCACGATTGCGCCGGAACAGGCAGGCAAATACCATCAACGCCAGTGCTGCCAATACATAATAAGGTGAACCGCCCAAGAAAAGCAGATAACCGCCCCCCAGCAGCAAGAAAACAATAAACAACCATACAACAATCAAAAACAGTAATTTAGGTAAAAAACCTGCCCGCTGATTCATGTTTATTGCCCTCGCTGACCAGTCGGCGTAAAGCTGGCACAATTGCCGCTGTCTGACCGTACTGATATCAAAGTCATGGATTATTCAGTTTGAATCAAACCTCACACCGATCCGGCTTAACCTGAAAATCACCTGAATCTCATGCAATCACAACATAAATTGATGTCTTTACAGGCAGATTCAAACCATGACATATATCAGGTTATTCTATGCCTCTTATGACGATCTAAAAATAGCCCCAATGTAATTAAAACCGTGTTTGTGTCATTTTAATAAAATTTAAGTAACTGAAACGTATGATTTAAACCAAAGTCAGCAACAAATCACGAAAGGCATTCGGATCTTTGATGAATGTCATTTCGCCAGCCTGCGGAAAATGATAATCCAGTAAGCGCGACACCCAGAAACGGATACAGGCCGCCCGTTGCGCCAACGGCAGATAATCTATTTCCGCCTTATCTAATGGCCGCACCTCTTGATAACCTGCAATAAACGCCTCCTGTCTGACCGGATCCAGCCGGTGATCTGTCGTTTGTGCCCAGTCATTCAGCGCAATGGCCAAATCATAGATAAAATGCCCCTGACAGGCATAATAAAAATCAATAAAACCAGCCACCTGATCGCCATCAAGCAACACATTGTCTTTAAATAGATCCGCGTGAATAATCCCAGCCGGTAAATGCTGCTGCTGACGATTGAAAAAATCTATCTCATGCGACAGCAAACGCCAGTCTTCTGCCGATAAAAAAGGCTGTAACCGCTGGCTGGCTGGCTGCCACCAGTCCACATAACGCGGATTTTCCATCTGCCCCTCAAAACCGGCACCCGCCAGATGCATGGTAGCCAGCATCGCGCCGGTATTAAAGCACTGCATGGCAGAAGGATGACTGGTATCTTGTCCTTTAAGGCAACTCACCACACAAGCAGGCTTACCCGCCAGCACAGCATCAAAACGACCATCACGGCGCGCAACAGGCGCCGGACACGCCACTCCGTTCTGACTTAAATGTTGTTTTAGCGTCAGAAAAAACGGCAATTGCAGCTGCGTCATGGTTTCAAAAACCGTGAGGACATAGCGGCCGGTTGTGGTGGTCAGAAAATAATTACTGTTGGTGATGCCTTGGGCAATCCCTTGCAGACTGATAAAATCACCTAGCATATAATCTTGCAAAAATACACGTATTTCATCATCACGAACACTGGTATACACAGACATGATTCAAACCAATAGACAAAACATACTCATCATAACAAAAAATAAAATAATTCCGGAATAAATATCTTTTATGCCAAATCTATATAACTAAAAGCCATAAACGTAAAGATAAAGGCTATTTCACAACCGCCGTAGATATGCGTACCCTGAACCCCTATATGAAAATAATTTAAATATCGTTTAAGATAAAACCGATATTGTTGTGGGAGTCGTCTAATGAACATTGCTTTAATAGCCAACCTATTGGTATTTATCCTACTACTGGTGATTCTGGCACAAACCCGCCATAAAAAATGGAGTCTGTCTAAAAAAGTATTACTCGGTATGGTATTGGGTATCGTCTTCGGGCTTGGTTTGCAGGCAATCTACGGCCATACCAGCCCGCTTTTGAAAACCACCATATCATGGTTTGATGTGGTCGGTAACGGCTATGTGAAATTACTGCAAATGGTGGTCATGCCTTTAGTGTTTGCCTCCATTCTCAGCGCCGTAGCCAAACTGCACAATGCCAGCCAGCTCGGTAAAATCAGCGTATTAACCATTGGCACCCTGTTATTTACCGCTGCCATCGCCGCCCTGATCGGCACCTTATTCACCAGCGCCTTCGGCCTTACCGCCAACGGCTTAATCCAAGGACAGGCCGAAACTGCCCGCTGGCAGGCCATTCAGCAAAATTATGTCGGCAAAGTAGCCGATCTGAGCATACCGCAGCTCTTATTGTCCTTTATCCCGCAAAACCCCTTTGCCGAACTCACCGGCGCCCATCCCACCGCCATCATCAGCGTCGTGATCTTTGCCACTTTACTCGGCACCTCCGCCATTAAACTACTGCAAGACGATCAGGACAAAGGCGAAAAAGTAATTTACGCCATTGATATATTACAAAGCTGGGTCATGAAACTGGTGCGGCTGGTGATGCAGATCACCCCTTATGGCGTACTGGCGCTGATGACCAAAGTGGTGGCTGAATCCAACCTACAGGACGTGATCAAACTGGGCAGTTTTGTCTTGGTTTCCTATCTGGCACTGGCCGCCATGTTTGTAGTACACGCCTTACTCTTACTGCTTAACGGCGTACGACCCTGGCAGTATTTTCATAAAGTATGGCCAGTATTAACCTTTGCCTTTACCGGACGCTCCAGCGCTGCCACCATTCCCCTCAGCATTTCAGCCCAAACCGAACGCTTAGGCATACCCAAATCCATCGCCAGTTTTGCCGCCTCATTCGGCACCACCATCGGCCAGAATGGCTGCGCCGGCCTGTATCCGGCCATGCTCGCCACCATGGTAGCGCCAACCGTAGGCATTAATCCCCTTGACCCGTGGTGGATTGCCACTTTGGTCGGCATGGTGACCATCAGCTCAGTGGGCGTAGCCGGTGTAGGCGGCGGCGCCACCTTTGCCGCCCTGATCGTACTACCCGCCATGGGCTTACCCGTTACCCTCGTGGCCTTGCTGATTTCAGTAGAACCATTGATTGACATGGGCAGAACCGCATTAAACGTCAATGGCGCCATGACCGCCGGTATGCTCACCAGCCAATGGCTGCACCAGACCGATCAGCAGGTATTGCATAAAGAAGGCGAAAACAACCTCTCGCATCTATCCTGACCACAGAATAATAAAGGCAGATCAAATGATCTGCCTTTATTATTCACAATCCCGCCTCTGACCAGCCATAACTTACCGGCCAACATCAATCACCCACTTTCCCAGCCCACACCCCCGCTCAAATTAAAAAAACCTGCTTCGGCCATCAGACATGCTACTGACCGAAACAGGTAAACCACGAAATGCATTTAATGCATACATGGCCAGAGGAATAACACTGAAACTGATCAAAATCCACGATACAGCTACAACCATCTACAACATATAAAAAAACTGATGCGGCGGTGTATTAAGGAGAAAGGAATGAGAAACCGCATCAGGTAAAAGGTACAAACAACCAAAAAGTTATCCATCGAACACCACTACATTCTGTGCCCATGTGACCGCAAACATCAACTCCATCATCAGAATCACAGACATTCAATACCGGCATAAATCCGCTTATTACCCATATATTGCTGCAAACAACACTACATCACATCATCAACGCTCTTTTTATCTGTTTATCCCAGAATCATGCTTTAGCGCAAAATTCCACGCCAGTATTTCCTTAATCCATTCCCGAACATTCGAGCAAACAAGCACCTGAAAACATAATGACCGCAGATTCAGGCTATAAAAACACGGCAATATTTGAAACATAATGCAGAGCCAACAACATAAATATACGATAATCTACCCATAACAATGATATCTACACATCAAATCAAAAACGAGCCTGCCTCTCGTGCCACTCATTTCTTCAACTCTTGCCTCAGTCTTAACCCATTGCCACGGCAAGACTAATGATTTACCTACCACCAATTTGGCCATACCGCCAGCTAAATGGAAAATACCATTCCAGCCTTACCCTGATCGACAGCAGAGGCAGTCATCACACAGGTACTCAAAACCACCTGTACTGTTAAAGAAATTAAATGTTTTAACAACACCATTTCTTTACCATAAAGTAAATACAAAATAAGATAATGAATAGTAAAATATTTTTATCAATCTAGCAACAGCCAACAATGTAAAGATATCGAGCTATCAATATACTTAGTCCTGAATATCTGTGTCTTTAAACTCTGGCGGGCAAGCGGCAACAAACACCAGCGCCGGTTGATTATGATCATCAATACGACAAAATAAATATTGGTACCCTCTGATGACCATTGAGACAGGCACATCACAGGACATCGTCCGTTTTATTGTCTTTATGTATAAATAAAATTTTTTCCAAGAGAAAAATTAAATAGCATTCATTGAATCTCTTATGCTCTATTGCATACCTTGCTGTTTTAAAAAGATTACCTTATGCAGCGTATTGATATGCCAAAGCGCTCAGTGTATTTTGAACTATTTTTCTTTAATTAAATGACAGGAAATAATGAGAACCATGAATAAAAATTCAACGGGTCATGTTGATATGAATTTGGTAAAACAATCAGCAACACCTGAATGCACCAATCAAGAGCAAATAAGGTAATCTGTGGTATTATCAAAGAGATATATGGCAATAATCTGGCCAATAACCAACCAGAAAATATTACCCAGCGGTGATTGATATTGGCACTGATGCGATCAAACGGATGAAGCAAGCGACTTATCCGTTACCGCCAACAGCTGCCGGATTCAATCTAAGGGTGGGTTCTTTGTAGCCGGATAAATAAGGCAAATATTACTTTTGCTGCTGTGGCAACTTGTTCAGGTCTGGGTGGCTTTGATGGGAATTTAATTTTTCAGGTGCCGCAAATGAGTTTTCTGGCTGAGTGGCTATTTAATCTATTAGGCTGGTTGAAAGACTGGTTTATTGATAAATGGCGATTATACAAAAACCCATTTATTTTTTTATTTCTGACTGGCGTCGTTTGTAGATTCGCCGATATTCCTGCTCCAATTGAGGGAAGCGGAGGTATATTGAATGGAATAATGCCTCCAATGACGAAATTTCAAACAGCGGTTTTTACTATAACTTATGTTAATGTATGGATACATGCATTTTGGATTTATCTTATTGCTTATCATGAGAAACACAAAAACGATTAACTCAACGCTGTCTGCTTTCACCATCAGATCAGCCGCTTTGACTACCTGTTCAGCTCTTGAACTGGCTTTAATGGGCTGATGATTTTGTAAAGGAGTATAGATGGGCTTACTGATAGCAGGGTTAAAAAACGCATAATCCGTCTTTTAAGACTGTATCATAAGCCTATCATTTTTGATTTACTCAATGGGTTTATCTACTATCTCGCAGATATTCCGGCACCCATAGAAGGAACGGGAGGTGCTCTAAGGGGTATAAGACCGCCAATGACCACATTTCAAAGCGCGGTTTTTACGATAAGCTATATTAATATTTGGATATTTATATTCTGGGTCTCCTTTATTGCCTATAGAGAAAAACACAAAAATGATTAATTCACCCTTTTCTCTTTCACCATCAGATCAGCAGCAATGGCTACACGATCTGGTTTGGAATTGGCCTTAATAGGACTTTAATGATTAATTATTGAAACTAAGGAAGGTGTCTGAAATGGTATGGTTTGATTGGTTAAAAGATAAGCTAAGTCATATTTGGCATCTTTATCATAAGCCATTGATCATTATATTTACTGGCCCTTTCTTTTATGAAATTTTAGGTGGAGTGACTGTTCATGGTGGATATAGAGGAATTCCGCCTTCTATGAATAAATGGCAATCGTTCTTATTTGTTTTGGCTGACATCATTACAATAGTATGCATCGTCTGGATTTCATTTATTGCCTATAGAGAAAAACACAAAAATGATTAATTCACCCTTTTTCTCTTTCACCATCAAATCAGCAGCAATGGCTACACGATCTGGTTTGGAATTGGCCTTAATAGGACTTTAATGATTAATTATTGAAACTAAGGAAGGTGTCTGAAATGGTATGGTTTGATTGGTTAAAAGATAAGCTAAGTCATATTTGGCATCTTTATCATAAGCCATTGATCATTATATTTACTGGCCCTTTCTTTTATGAAATTTTAGGTGGAGTGACTGTTCATGGTGGATATAGAGGAATTCCGCCTTCTATGAATAAATGGCAATCGTTCTTATTTGTTTTGGCTGACATCATTACAATAGTATGCATCGTCTGGATTTCATTTATTGCCTATAGAGAAAAACACAAAAATGATTAATTCACCCTTTTTCTCTTTCACCATCAAATCAGCAGCAATGGCTACACGATCTGGTTTGGAGTTGGCCTTAATGGGACTCTAATGATTAATTATTGAAACTAAGAAAGGTGTCTGACATGGTATGGTTTGATTGGCTAAAAGATAAGTTAAGTCATATTTGGCATCTTTATCATAAACCATTGATCATTATATTTACCGGCCCTTTCTTTTATGAAATTTTAGGTGGAGTGACTGTTCATGGTGGGCGTAGGGGAATTCCACCTCCTATGAATAAATGGCAATCGTTCTTATTTGTTTTGAGTGAAATAATTTCGATGGTATGTGTCATCTGGATTTACCTCATAGCTTATAGAGAGAAACACAAAGACGACTGACTAATATTCAATATAAATTAGATAAAACGCTCGCAATATCTGAATATGCTGGTCAGAATGTAAATAAGCCAGTTTATGGTATTATCAACTAGATATAACATAACCTGACCAATAACCAGCCGGAAATATTACGCCAGCGATGGCTGATATTATGACTGATGCAGTTCACCGGATAAAGTAAGCTACTTATCCCTTGCCGCCAACAGCTGCCGCATTCAATCTAAGAGTTTTTTTGTAGCCGGATAGATAAGGCAAATATTACTTTTGCTGCCGTGGCGACTTATTCAGGTTTGGAATTGGTTTTGATGGAAATTTAATTTTTTAGGTGTCGCAAATGAGTTTTCTGGCGGAGTGGCTGTTTAATCTATTAGGCTGGTTGAAAGACTGGTTTATTGATAAATGGCGATTGTACAAAAACCCATTTATTTTTTACGTAATAACTGTAATTATCTACAGAATTGCCGATGTTCCACCACCACTTGAAGGAACAGGCAGCGCCTTCAGAAGTGGAATAATGCCCCCAATGACGAAATTTCAGAATGTGATATTTACGATCACATATATCAATGTCCTGATAGTGGTAATCTGGGTTCGTCTTATTCGGGAACGAGAAAAGCACAAAGACGATTAATTCAATCATGCATATTTTTTAACCTTCCTGTATTAGGAAGGTTTTTTATTGTCTGGGAAACCTAATATCCGTATCCAGTGATTGGTTTTACCCTTTTAAAAATGCTTTAATGAAAGAAAACATAGGCCAATTAACGCTATCGCGTTAACAATTGGTCTCCGTGAAATCGCCCAAGCCAGCCTCTGCAAAAAATGATCAGCCAAGTAAAACGCATACTGTCCAACCTTTGAAAGGCTCGACCCTGGTTTAAGTAATCAGTTTGTCTATTAATATAATACTGCTATTTTCTGGCGCAATCGCTCAAATAACTGTTTTATTCGCTTTGTTTTTATTATCGTACTGGTTTAAATTTTTCCTATCGGTTTAATATGCAGATTTCTGATCTATTGATCTGCCCTTTTATTGGATTTATGTCTGAATGGGTACTATTGAAAACAGAAACGGTAAACCGGATTTTTGTATTTTTTGCCGGCAATTCATTGTTGATTCAATGCTGATAAAGCGGTTTTTATTGCCTCGTAAAAGATCAATTTTCTTGATAAAACCCGTCAGCCAGATCAGAAAACCGTGTGATTTACGCGCTTTTATGAGGCATGATGTATAAGCGGTTTAAATGCTTTGATCAAAGTATTCCGGCCTGATATCGCGGCCATGATTGCGACCTGGCAGGGCGGCATTACAGCCACGGGATAATCAATCTTTACGCCACTGATGGCAATCAACCCAGCCTCAATGGATTTAGCCATTGACAGCCATTTATTAAAACTGCAATATAGTCCGATCACGTTCAATAGCGTGAACAGCTTTAGCAGGCTGTGCATAACGGCAAGCAAGTCGCCCATTATTTTTGAGCGACATTTTTGTGCTTGTTACCCATGCTACGTATGCGTTTTATGGCAGACAGTGGCAGGGAGGCTATGCGCCTGCTGGTTCGTTATGCCAGTCTGCTAACCCTACCATTTGTCTGCCCCCTATCATCGTTTAGCAGCGATTTAAGGGGCTAAAGACCATAACGAAAGTCTACTATGTCCATTCAATGCATAACTCTATCTCATGCTTTTGATCTTGGCGCCACTTTGCATTTAGGAGGTGCCATATGAAAACCTACACTGTTAACCATAATCTGCTGGCGCCCGTTGCCGATGCTTTGCTGAAACTTGATCGCTTTAGCTGGTATGCGGACGTGCTGGTAGAAAGCATACAACAGAGTGCCCGGCATCAGAATTATATTCTGATGGAACGCTTGGCCGATATGCTGGCAGAACTGGCCGACGAAGCCCAGAATTGTCAGGCAGCGCATTTGTCGGCCGATGTGTCTCAGATTCTGGATGCCGATACCAGCCTTACGCCGACCAGCACATAGCCTTTATTTACCAGTAAGAAAACACCATCGCAGCGGCCATTTCTGGCCGTTGTTTTATGACGGGTCAATGGATTGTTTAGACAGATGCCATAAACCTATCAGCCGCCCGTTTTGTATCTTGTATTTTAACAATAAAAAATATGCAAAAAATCAGCGTATTTTCAGGTAAAAAGAATATTAAATTGATTTCCTAAGTATTTTTACGCCATAACCAAGATTTACTACCACATGGATAGCAAATAGCCGTCAGAGCCAAGATTTAATTTCTGAATATGCATCAGGCGCTGACTAACTTCTTTATGGCACATCTTGCCCGCAGTGTTTGTCTTGGCTTACTGGTTTTATACATTTGAAATTGATTATCTTGAATCTGTTTTCACCAATAGCAAAAATATAGCTGAAGAGTTGTAGAACGGTATTTCTTATAAATACCTCTATTGCATCAAATGCTATCCGCATTAATTTAGCCATTGACAGCCATTTATTAAAACTGCAATATAGCCTGATCACGTTCAATAGCGTGATCAGTTGTCGCAGACTGATTCATAACGGCAGACAAACCGCCTTGTATCTGATTTTTGGCGGTATTTTTATGTCTGTTTAACCATGCCATGTGTACACCCTTTCTATGGTGGACAATGGCAGAGAGGCCTTGTGCCTGCTGGTTACGTTATGCCAGTCTGCGAACTCTGCCATTTGTCCCCTCCAAAATTGTATCGCAGCAATTCGGAGGTATTAAGACCATAACGAAGGAGGCAGCACTATGTATTTTCAATCGTTCAAATTATTCTCTATATGCACCGCCTTGTTAATAAGGGGTGCCATATGAAAACCTACACTGTTAACCATAATCTGCTGGCACCTGTTGCCGATGCTTTGCTGAAACTTGATCGCTTTAGCTGGTATGCGGACGTGCTGGTAGAAAGCATACAACAGAGTGCCCGGCATCAGAATTATATTCTGATGGAACGCTTGGCCGATATGCTGGCAGAACTGGCCGGCGAAGCCCAGAATTGTCAGGCAGCGCATTTGTCGGCCGATGTGTCTCAGATTCTGGATGCCGATACCAGCCTTACGCCGACCAGCACATAGCCTCCGTTTACCAGCCAAAAAACATCATTGCGGCGGCCATTTCTGGCCGCTGCTTATTTATGGTTAAATGGTATTTGAGTTATGGGGGGTTTTTAATCCGGATTTCAATCAGGTACACAGTATAAACATAAATAACTCCTGGGTTTATCTTATTTCTATATTAATAATTTATTGTATATATATTAATAATTATCGGGTGGGAGAGCATAGCCAGCCATAATTTGGGTTTAATGCGGTGAGGTGATAAGGGTTTGAAGCATAAACCAGTTGAATAAATTATATTTTCGTTCTTTAGTTAATAATTGATGATAGACAGACGATTATTTTGATGCCGTACGGCAAAATCGTAATATACGGCTTGAGGATATGACTTTGATCGGGTGCCAATATTGTTTACGGCCAGCCATCATTTTATACTCTTTGTTTTATTCTTAATAAATAAGGCAGATACGGTAATGAATGTATTGATTGTTTATGCCCACCCTGAAGTACAATCCTTTAATGCGGCATTAAAACGGACGGCGGTTGAGACTTTGACTGCTGAAGAGCATACGGTACAGGTGAGTGATTTGTATGCGATGCACTGGCAAGCGGCCATCAGTGCTGCTGATTTCCCTGATCGGGCTGATGCTGCTTTTCTGGATATTGCGCGTGAGCAGGAACATGCGTTCAGCCAGCAGACTATTGCGCCGGCCATTCAGGTGGAACAAGATAAAGTATTGTGGGCGGATTTGATTATTTTTCAGTTTCCAATCTGGTGGTATTCGATGCCGGCCATTATGAAGGGCTGGATAGATCGGGTATTCAGCAGGGGTTTTGCCTATAGCCGCGGGCGCAAATATGAACGTGGTCATTTTCATGGCAAGCGGGCAATGTTGTGTATTACTACGGGTACCGCCAGTACATTGTATGAGCCAGCGGGTATTGATGGCGATTTATTGCATATTTTATGGCCAATTCATAATGGTATGCTGGCTTATACGGGCTTTTCGGTGTTGCCACCGTTTCCGGCGTGGGCGCCGGCGAGTCTGACTGAAGTGCAGCGGCAGGATTGTTTGCACCAATATGGGGAGTATTTGCGCCATCTGGCTGAGGTTACGCCGTTGTATTTTCACCCTTGGCAGGATTATGATGCGAGCCAGCGATTAAAACCGGAGATTCTGGCGCGTTCGGGGGTACAGTGGAATCCGCGCGCCGGACAAACGTTTGCCCAATCGGCGCAGGCGTTTAAAGATCAGTTCCCGTTGCCACAGGTTAAAACGGCGGATTAATGGTTTGAATGAAATAACGCCACAGTTTCAATGGTCTGTGGCGTTGGTTTGTTGGCTATGCGGGATTCATGTTGCGTTAAAGAGTAGCGCAATCCATGACGAACCGGTATTTTACATCGCCTTTGATCATGCGTTCGTAAGCCTGATTGATTTCATCGGCTCGAATCATTTCTATGTCGGCTACGATGTTGTGCTGGGCGCAGAAATCGAGCATTTCCTGTGTTTCGGGTATGCCGCCGATCATTGAGCCGGCAAGTGTGCGGCGTTTGGCCACCAGATTGAATACTTGGGGTGAGGGGTGGGCTTTGGCGGGTACGCCGACCAGGGTCATGGTGCCATCGCGTTTGAGCAGGGTTAAAAAGGCGTCTAAATCGTGTGAGGCGGCCACGGTATTCAGGATAAAGTCGAAACTTTGCTGATGGGCGGCCATTTCATCGGCATTTTTGGAAACCACGACTTCATCGGCGCCGAGGGCTTTGGCGTCGGCGCGCTTGGATTCTGAGGTGGTGAAGGCAACAACATGGGCACCAAGTGCGTGTGCCAATTTGATGCCCATGTGTCCCAACCCGCCAATGCCGACAATACCGACTTTTTTACCGGGACCTACCTGCCAGTGACGCAGGGGTGACCAGGTGGTGATGCCGGCACAGAGTAAGGGGGCAACAGCGGCAAGCTGGTCTTTATGATGTCTGATGTGTAATACATAGCGATCATCAACCACGATGCGCTGTGAATACCCGCCCAGGGTATGCCCGGGGGCGTCTTGGGTAGGGCCGTTGTAGGTGCCGACCATGTGGTCGCAGTAATTTTCCAGTCCGTCTTTACATTCTTCGCATTCACGGCAGCTGTCGACAATACAGCCTACGCCGACCAGATCACCGGTTTTAAAATCTTTGACCTGGCTACCCACGGCGGTGACGTGGCCGACAATTTCGTGGCCGGGCACGCAGGGGTAAAGGGTGCCTGCCCATTCGGAACGTACCTGATGAATGTCAGAGTGACAGATGCCGCAATAGGCAATGTCAATCTGTACATCATGCGCGCCGGGTTGACGGCGGTTGATGGCCAGTGGTTCCAAGGGCTGATGGGCGTCTTGCGCACCATAGGCATGGACATGATCTGATTTAATGGTTGAAGTCATTGTTTTCCCTTTCTTGTATTGATGGTTTATCGTTAAGATTAATCCATACGTTTATGCATCAGTGGATTGGTCTGAATAGGGCTGTTGATTAATATAGGGTTTTATGGTGGTTTTGGCAACCGGTCATAAGGGCAAACGGGGTGGATTGTGGGTGATACAACGCGGTATTGGGTTTTATATGGTAACGCGGGTGACTTTGTCTGACCAGTGATTATATAAAAAAACCCCGTTTACCTGATGCGGATAAACGGGGTCTGGCTTTGATTAAAAGGAAATTAATCCGTCAGTTGCTGACGCAGTTTTTTGGCCACATCGGTCATGACTTGTAAGGCGGCGATGGTTTCCGGCCAGGCGCGGGTTTTTAAGCCGCAATCGGGGTTAACCCACAGGCGCCGCTGGTCAATCACATCCAGTGCTTTGCGTAATAAATGGCTGACTTCTGCTTCAGTGGGTACGCGCGGGCTATGGATATCATAAACGCCGGGGCCGATGTCGTTGGGGTATTTGAATTTGACAAAGGCGTCCAGTAATTCCATGTCAGAGCGTGATGTTTCGATGGTGATGACATCGGCGTCCATGGAGACGATGGCCGGCAGTATGTCATTGAATTCTGAATAACACATGTGGGTATGAATCTGGGTGCTGTCGGCAGCATCGGTTGAGGTAAGGCGGAATGATTCACATGCCCAGGCCAGATAGTCGTCCCATTGGGCGCGTTTGAGTGGCAGGGCTTCGCGAATGGCGGGCTCATCAATCTGGATAACGCGAATGCCGGCTTTTTCCAGATCCAAGACTTCATCATTCAGTGCCAGCGCGATTTGTTTGCATACCAGACTTAAAGGCACGTCATTGCGGACAAAGCTCCATTTCATCATGGTCACGGGACCAGTCAGCATGCCTTTCATGGGGCGCTTGGTCAGGCTCTGGGCATAGGCAGACCAGTTGACGGTCATGGCTTTGGGGCGTGATACGTCGCCAAAAATAATCGGCGGTTTGACGCAGCGGGAGCCGTAGCTTTGTACCCAGCCAAACTGGGTGAAACAATAGCCTTCCAGCTGTTCGCCGAAATATTCTACCATGTCGTTGCGTTCGGCTTCGCCATGCACTAAAACGTCAATATCCAGTTTTTCCTGTACTTCAACGCAATAGGCTATTTCTTTTTTCATGGCGGTTTCATAATCAGCCGCGCTCAGATCGCCCTTTTTAAAGGCAGCACGCGCCTGCCGGATTTCGGTAGTTTGCGGAAAAGAGCCTATGGTGGTGGTGGGCAAGAGTGGCAGATGCATCCACGCTTGCTGGGCTTCTATGCGCTGGGCAAACGGGCTATGCCGCTGGTCGGCGTTGGGGCGCAGTTGGGCAACGCGGGCGGCGACGGCGTCATTATGAATCAGTTTGCTGTGCCGGCGGCTGGTGGCGGCGGCGTCTGAATCGGCCAGTATCTGCTGAATGCTGTCGCAGCCGTGCGCCAGTGCTTGTTTAATCCAGCCCAGTTCCTGCAATTTCTGGGCGGCAAAGGCCAGCCAGTTTTTGATTTCGGCGGGTAGTTTTTCTTCTACCGCCAGGTCTTGCGGGCTGTGCAGCAGCGAACAGCTGGGCGCCAGCCATAAGTTGTTGCCCAGTTTTTCGGCCACAGGTTGCAAGGTGTTGATGACTTCACGCAGGTTGGCACGCCAAACGTTGCGTCCATCAATCAGGCCAACCGACAGGATTTTGTTTTGTGGCCAGCCATCGGCAAATACGTTCAGTTGTTCGGGTGCGCGCACGCAATCAATATGCACGCCGTGTACGGGCAGTTTTTGTAACAGGTTAAGGTGTTCGACCACACTGGCAAAATAGGTACTGATGATGATGCGGGTACCGGTAATGGCCAGTTCGCGATAGGTAGGTTCGAAGGCGGCCAGCCACTCGGGGCTGATGTCTACCGCCAGTACGGGTTCATCAATCTGAATCCAGTCAACGCCGGCATTGGCCAGTTCACGCAATAGTTTCTGGTATTGCGGCACCAGTCTGGGGAGTAAATCCAGCCGCTTTAAGCCGTCTTCTTTTTCTTTGCCCAGCCACAAGAGGCTGATCGGCCCCAGGAGGGTGGGTTTGATGTCCTGATTCAAGGCCTGTGCTTCTTTGATCTGGGCAATCAGGCGTTCGGCATGGACGCTGAACTGGGTATCTGAATGCCATTCCGGGACGATGTAATGGTAATTGGTGTCAAACCATTTGGTCATTTCCATGGCTACCTGATCGGCATTGCCGCGCGCCAGTTCAAAGTATTGTGTCAGGCTCAGTCTGGCCGGATCAAAGCCGAAACGCGCCGGAATGGCGCCCAAGGTACATAAGGTATCCAGTACCTGATCGTAAAATGAGAAATCACCTACCGCCAGCAGATCAACCCCGGCTGCAATCTGTGTCTGCCAGTTTTGCCGCCGGATACCGGCCGCGGTCTGGCACAGTTGTTCTTCGGTATTCTGGCCTTTCCAGAAGGCTTCTACCGCAAATTTCAATTCACGTTTGGCACCCACACGCGGATAACCTGCAAGGTGAAAGGTATTCATCACTATTTCCTTTTTATCTTTATATTTAAGTCAGCCGGCATGATGTTGGTTTCATGACAGGCTGGATCACGATGGCTACAGTGTGCAGGAGTAAATTAGGGTCAGCAAGAGATAAATTTTGAGGTTTAACATGAATAATTTTAATTCTGGCTATTTTCAGCTATGGGGTAATATCTGTATTATCATGCTGTATTGGTGAATAACATGATATAGAAATGCGGTGGATAGCGTTTTAGTTTATGAATTTTTTTACTGTAGTTATATTTTAAAGTAATAAGCAAAGGCAGGTTGATAGTGGAATCGATTGTTGAATTGCGTCATTTACGCACTTTGCTGGCGTTAAAGGAGACCGGCAGTGTCTCACTGGCGGCTAAGCGGGTTTTTTTAACGCAGTCGGCGTTATCGCACCAGATACGGGCGTTGG
Source organism: Neisseriaceae bacterium ESL0693 (assembly GCA_029433475.1). GTDB lineage: Bacteria > Pseudomonadota > Gammaproteobacteria > Burkholderiales > Neisseriaceae > Snodgrassella. The sequence continues at coordinate 59,704 of JAQTIE010000001.1, forward strand.
AACAATATTATGGGACGGCGTTGTTTGAACGCAAATCCAGTCCGATTCATTTTACGGCGGCGGGTGAGCGCTTACTTCAGCTGGCGCGTGACATCACGCCTTTGGTGGCAGCGGCTGAACTGGACATGACACAGATTATTGAGGGGGAGGCGGGTGAATTGCGGGTGGCAGTAGAATGCCATACGTGTTTTGACTGGCTGATTCCGGCCATGGATACCTTTCGTCCTTTGTGGCCTAAGGTGGAACTGGATATTGTGTCGGGCTTTCAGGCTGACCCGGTAGGGCTATTGCTGACCCATCGCGCTGATCTGGCGATTGTGTCAGAATATGTGGCACAGGCAGGAATTGTGTTTCAACCGTTGTTTGCCTATGAGATGGTGGGCATTTGTGCCAAAGATCATCCGCTGGCGGCTAAAAGTGTCTGGCAGGCGGAGGATTTTGCCGATGATACGCTGATCAGTTATCCGGTGCCCGATGATATGCTGGATTTATTGCGTAAGGTGCTGTTTCCGGCAGGGGTGAATCCGGCCAGGCGTCACAGTGAACTGACGATTGCTATTATCCAGCTGGTGGCCAGCCGGCGCGGCATTGCGGCCTTGCCTTACTGGACGGTGATGCCTTACTTGGAAAAGGGCTATGTGGTGGCGCGTCAGATTACGGATCAGACGTTACAGAGTGAACTGTATGCGGCCTTACGTGAAAGTGACGACAATAAAAGTTATCTGGATAATTTCTGTCAGATTGTGCGTGATCGCAGTTTTGCCGATCTGCCGGGGCTCAGCCCGCTTGAATTACCGGTTAAGCCCTGAATATTATTTTATTTTACGCTTAGGAAGTATTTTATGGTCTGCCAGAAGCATCATGATCTGATTCATGCATTACTGCGCGCTCATCAGCAACAGCAGACCTTGATGATGCTGGATTATACCGACCTGGTTCAGGATTTTGACACGGCCTATCAGATTCAGTATGCGCTGACTGCGGCTAAAAATGAGCCGGTGGGTGGTTATAAGCTGGCGCTGACCACTAAAGTAGTACAAACCATCATGGGCACCACCGAGCCTTTATATGGTCAGCAGGTACAAAGCCGGATATTGTCCACCCCCGCCCAGGTTGATCTTGCTGTCATGAATCAGCCAATGATTGGTGTGACGTTGATGTTTACCGCCAAAACCGATCTTTCTGTGGGGATGAGTGATGAGGTTTTATTGCAAAACGTGCAGATTGCCGGTGGTCTGGAAATTATTGACAGCCGCTTTGCCCATTGGTTTCCGGCGCTGAATAAATACCTGATGGTGGCCGATGATTGTGTGGGTGGTTACATGATTTGTGGTCAGCCGGTGGAAGGAAGCGATTTTTCCATCAGTGAACTCAATAGCCTGACTACTGAATTAACTTTAGACGAGCAGCGTTCGGCCAACGGACGTGCCGGCAGCGGTATGGATAGCCCGCTGCCATTGTTACAGTGGTTTTTACACAAGCTACAGCAACATCAGCATCAATGGCGGCAAGGGCAGGTAGTGGCATCGGGGCTGTTGTTTATGCCGGTCAGCATGGGCAAAGGTGAATATTGCGCCCATTTCTCCCATCCGCGGCTGGCGCCGGTGCTTTTACATGTAGATGGCTGAATGATCACTGAATCAATGACCCTATCAGAAATCACAAGAGTTGATTTACAGATCATTTAAATTAAATTTTGATTGCGTGAATCGCCATTGGAAATTATAGTATTAGTTCCAAAATTTGGTAGAAAACCATGATTATTACCAGAATCAGAATTGATAATTTATACTCCTTTCAAAATACTGAACTGGATTTAACCTATCCCAAAAAAATCATCGATAATCCAATTGAATATGAATATCTGCCCAGCCGTCCCAATTTCCGCTATAAACGTGTTTGTATTCTTATGGGTGCGAATGCCAGTGGCAAATCATCATTAGGCCGTGTTCTGGTGGGTATTCAAATTTTTATTGTTAGAAAAGATATTGAAGATATTTTACTAAATGGTATCACCAATCCGGAAAAAAATAGTGTCATTGAAATTGAATTTACTTTTCCGACAGAAGAAAAACCGGCTTTTCATTATTTAAAATTGTCTTTTCGGCAAGATAACCATAAGTACCCGTGTATTACTTATGTCCAAACGCCTATTAGACAATCTGACTCTGTAGAAAGCTGCCGCCGTAAAATTCAGGATATCCTGCAAAACAAATGTAAACCAAAAAAACATAACCATTTTATTGATGGCTCAAATTCTGATCATATAAAATTTCCGGATAAGACAGAATCTGCTTTAACTCCAGAGGAATTCGCAGAATTTATAAGTACAGTTGAATTTAAAAAAATTAAGTTCGGAAATTTATTCTGGAATTATGAAATCAATGAGTATTTCAATCAGGATTCATCACCCCAACATCATATTAATTCAGAAGATAAAGCAATACTGACACAAATTCTAAAGACTTTTGATCCGGCTATTGATAAAGTAACGGAAAATCGTAATGAAGATAATGAAATTACCGGTTTTAATATTGTATTTCATAATCAAAAAACCGTACAAATAGATACGGAAGGCGTTATCTTAAAAAACCACACGGTTTTATCAACCGGTACTATTGAAGCCATTCATCTTAGCTGCTTCATTAATTTTGTTTTGACTACAACAAAAAGTAAACTTCATAGTGGTACTCTGTTTTTAGATGAAAAAATGGCATATACCCATGCTGAACTTGAGCGCACCATGGTCAATCTGGTCATCGCAAAAATGAACCCCTACACGCAGTTTTTTTATACCACGCATAATTACGATATTCTGACCATGCAGTTACCGATTCATACGTTTACATTATTGAAAAAAGACGCTAATCACATAACACACTTTATCCATCCGGAAAAAAAATATAAAAAAAATGATCGCCACTTACTAAACAATATTCAAAATGACGTGTTTCATACACTACCAGATACCACTGAATTGGATAATTTATTATGGCTAGAATAAAATCTACATATCTCCTGGGAGAAGGAGATACAGAAAAAGCATTTGTTAAAGCATACGATTTTTATGGTACATTCTACGAATTTAATCCTTATAAAAAAAATTTTAAGAAAATAGTAGGTAAATTAAGAAGTAGTGATCATACGACTATAGTTTTGATCTGTGATGCCGATATAACCAATAAAGTTGAGATTGAGAAGTTTCGTCAAAATTTAAAATTAATAAAAAAATACAGTCAACAATTTATTTTACTTATTCAGTTTAAATGTCTTGAAGATGAATTGGTTTTTTGCAGCAATCTGAAAAACAAAAATGAGTTATGCAGAACTTTTAACGTTGGTAGTATCGATAAATTAAAAATGACAATAAACAAAATCAGCAATCTGAAAAAGCATTTAGATCAGTGTGATTTTGATCTTAATAAATATGCCTCCCGTTATGAAAAGGCAGAACACTTAAAAGAATTTCATTTACATTGCCAACCATTCCATCCAGATTTACTGATAAAATAAAAAAACTGAATGCCAAATCGGCACATTATCCGAATACCGAAACAGGCCAAAAGAATAAACAGGCAACCGCTATCCTTATATAATATACATGTATATGGAGGTACACAGATTACTTTCAGACAACTGCATTATAAAATCTTATTTACCTGTATTAATCTACATCACAGGCAGTTTTTTTCATTATGATCAGCTACAATAAACGCATGGATACCTCTTCTCATCGTTTATTAACCGGATTGAATCCGGAGCAGCTGACTGCCGTGACCTGGCCGCCGCAGGCGGCGCTGGTACTGGCGGGTGCCGGCAGTGGTAAAACCCGGGTACTCACCACGCGTATTGCCTGGTTATTACAAACAGGCCAGGCCAGTGTGCACAGTATTCTGGCGGTTACTTTTACCAATAAAGCCGCCCGCGAAATGCAGACCCGTCTGGGTGCGCTATTGCCGATCTCGGTACGCGCCATGTGGCTGGGTACGTTTCACGGCCTTTGTCACCGGTTTTTGCGTCTGCATCATCAAGAGGCCAGTCTGCCCAAAGCATTCCAGATTCTGGACAGTGCCGATCAGCTGGGACTGATCAAACGTTTACTGAAACAATTGAATATTGCAGATACGGTGATCGCGCCGCGTACGCTGCAAGGCTTTATTAATGCGCAGAAAGAAGCCGGTTTGCGTGCGTCTGAACTATCAGGCAAAGACCCGTTTGAAGTACAGATGATTGAATGCTATGCCGCCTATGATGCTTTGTGTCAGCAAGAGGGTGTGGTGGATTTTGCTGAACTGATGCTCCGCTGTTATGAGGTACTGAAAACCAATGCGGTGTTGCGTACCCATTATCAGAACCGTTTCAGCCATATCCTGATTGATGAATTTCAGGATACGAACCGGCTGCAATACGCCTGGCTGAAACTTTTGGCAGGAGAGCATGCGGCGGTATTCGCTGTGGGTGATGATGATCAGAGTATTTACCGTTTCCGCGGTGCTGAAGTGGCCAATATGAGCCGCTTTTTACGTGAATTTGCCGTCAGTGAGCCGATTAAGCTGGAACAAAATTATCGCTCGATGGGGCATATTCTGGCGGCGGCCAATGCGGTGATTAATCATAATGCCGAACGGCTGGGGAAGAATCTGCATACTCAGGCGGGTGATGGTGAAAAAATCCGGGTGTTACACGCGATTAATGATCAGGAAGAAGCGCATTTTGTGGTTGATGAAGTCAAATCACTGCATCGCGATGGTATCGATCTTGGTCAGATGGCAGTTTTATACCGCAGCAATGCCCAGTCACGGGTACTGGAACAGGCGTTATTCAGTGCCGGTATTTCCTACAAAATTTATGGCGGATTGCGCTTTTACGAGCGTCAGGAAATCAAACACGCACTGGCTTATCTGCGTCTGGCGGTGAATCCTGACGATGATAATGCCTTATTACGTGTGATCAATGTGCCCACACGCGGTATTGGCACCCGCAGTATTGAACAGATTCAGTCTGCCGCAGCCGAGGCTGGCAGTTCACTGTGGCAGGCGGCACGCCAGATCAGTGTAAAACACGCCAAAATCGGCGCTTTTGTGCGCCTGATTGAACAATTACAACTGCAAAGCCAGAATGTCAGCCTGCCCGAACTGACTCAGACCGTAATTCAAAATAGCGGTCTGATTGATTACTACCGCCAGCAAAAGGGCGATCAGCAAGAACGGATTAATAACCTGGAAGAACTGGTCAGCGCAGCCATGGCATTCAAACCCAACGAATCCAGTTTTGAAGTGCTGCCGGCAGATACAGAGCAGGATCGGTTATTTCCGGTACTGGCTTTTTTAAGCAATGCCTCATTGGAAGCCGGTGAGCATCAGGCAGGGCAGGGCGAAGACGCGCTACAGCTGATGACGGTACACGCGGCCAAAGGATTGGAATTTGATGCGGTATTTCTGACCGGACTGGAAGAAGGTTTATTCCCGAGTGAATACAGTCTGGCCGAGCGCGGCGGACTAGAAGAAGAACGGCGGCTGATGTATGTGGCCATTACCCGCGCGCGTCAGCGTTTGTATCTGAGTATGGCCGAACAAAGGCTATTACACGGCCAGACCCGCTTTGGTTTACGCTCACGCTTTGTGGACGAAATTCCGCCGGAAGTATTGCAATATCTTTCTTCTGTACCGGGCAGTATTGTGGCCAAACAACAGACCACAGTCCGCACCAATCCGTTTCACAGCCGCAGCCCCTCTTCACAAACCCTCAATAATACTGATTTTGATGGTTTTCAGCTGGGTCAGAATGTACGCCATGAGCGCTTTGGTACTGGTGTCATTATTGATGCAACAGCAAAGGCACAAGGCGCGCGTTTAACCATTAATTTCGGTAAAAACGGCATTAAAGAACTGGATACGGTGTTTGCCAAAACCAAACTCAGCATCATTTCCTGATATTTATACCTTAATCAGCTTGAATCACTCAGATCACAGGAAGCTAAAAATGACTAAACCATATGATCAGAATAATATTTTTGCCAGAATCATTCGCGGTGAAATTCCCTGCCATAAAGTGTATGAAGATGAGCATACCCTGGCATTTATGGATGTTATGCCCCAGGCACGCGGCCATGTGCTGGTGGTGCCCAAATATGCCGCGATTGAACTGACCGACATGCCGGCAGACTATCTGTCTGCGGTATTTGCCACGGCTCAGAAAGTCATTGCTGCTCAGCGGCAGGTATTGCATCGTCAGGGCGTGGTGCAAATGCAGCTTTCCGGCGCCGATGCCGGCCAGTCGGTATTTCATTACCATATTCATCTGATTCCGGCACATGTACATGAACTGGCCGCGCATGAAAGCCAGAGCGCCGATCAGGCTGATCTGGCCAAACTGGCCGGCCAGTTACGAGCGGCGCTGGACAGTAATAACGCACAACCAGACTAAGGGTGTGCAGTTATTCCTGCCATCATTCAATAGAACCGCTTTTAAATAATTTGGCAATATAAAAACCAATACGAAAATAGGCATCCATTGATGTGCCTGTTTTTTGTTTAGCCATGCGTCTATCCATCTGGTTTTATCTGATGCTAAATAATCAAAAATTAATAGATAGATAGATATTTACCAAATAATTTCTATTCCTATTGAAATGTGAATTTATCTTATAGTTAAATGTTTGATTTTTTAAACGTGATATTGATGTCCGGATAATAAATGCCAATTCATTAATCGGCGTGGTTTTGCTCTTCTGATTCTTGTTCAGATAATAATTTAAACCATTCTGATTGGATTATATTAATCATCTGTCCGATTGATTGTTGCAGTTCCTTTTCTGTAAATTTTGGATTAAGTGTATTTTCTGGATGATGAATATTATGTCTTATATAAGTCATCAGTGTAACGTCTTTAAAATTCGGAGTAGGAGATACCTCCTCTTTTTTTATGCATTCTTTAAACCACTTTTTTGTTCTCTGAATATTTTGACTACCGCATATTTCATGATCAAAATTTTTATACTTCTCTGATTTAACTCTTAATATATCTTCAATATAACCATATAATTCATTATGAAAGTCTGTTGAGCATAATCCATAAGCAAAAAAATTAATCTCGGCATAGGTCGGTGAAAAGGAAAATGTTTTACATGTATCAGCGGGCTGTATGACTGGGAATGTATGATCATTTTCTTTCCTGGTTATTAATATTAATCCTTTTTTACTGACCACATGTTTAACCAATTGTGGCGAATGTGTAGTAATAAAAACTTGCTGATATTCTGCAATTTTCAATAATGCATCCATTAAAGTAGATTGAGCCTTTGGATGTAATGAAATTTCAGGCTCATCAATAAAAAAGAAGCAAGGTTTAATCAGATGAGTCTGGCTACCTTTGTGATTAGTTAAATAGCGCGCATATACATTAATGATCGATAATGCTAAAGCTCTTTGCATGCCACTGCCTTTATCAGCCATTGAAGTCTGCGAACCATCATCAATCAACACATCGCCCAATTTTATGAAAGAACTCGGATCCTGAGGTTTGAAATCAAAATTAACTATACCATTGCCATAAAAATCAGTAAAAGAAGCTTGTATTTCTGATCTGATTTCATCTGCTTGTCTGGCTAAAGAGTGCTCACCCTCAATAAATGCCTTTTTATGAGATTGTTCAAATTCATGCCATTCATCACTATTCTGGAATTCAGTAAAAATATCTTTAAACAGCTTGCCAAGAATTTTAGTTGAACCAAAGTCAACAATATCATCAGGCCGCATATCAGACCAGATAAATTGTGTTTCAAATAAATAACCTATGGCCTTATCAAATCCGGTTACATTCTCAAATTGTTGTGTATTTGTATTAAACATCAGAATTTTTTGATGGTCTGTATGAATGGGTTTGTTATTTTGTTGAATTTCTCTTTCTTCAGACGAACGCTTCAATCTAATGGTTTGCTGATTCGCATCGCCAAAAATATAGGGCTCATATTTCTTTCCAGATAACTCCCGAACCACATCAGTTAAATCACCTTGCAAAGTTATTTCAACACTACAGTGCTGATCACTCTGATTTTTATTTTTATAGTCATCAATGGTTTTACCCTTAATTACACCAGTTTTAAGAAAATCAATCGCTGAAAAAATCGTTGTTTTACCCGTATTATTTTCACCAACAAGACAAGTAAAAGGAGTATTAATTTTGACACAAAGAGACTGTCCAAAAATTTTAAAATTTTCCAATTTTATTTCTGTGATTCTTAACACGGGTTCTTCCTCCACATAACCATACCAAATTATTTCGATGCAACAATTTCAAAAGTTTATTTTAATATACACGGAAATAATTATTTTTTCAAAACATAGTACAATTTAAATATTATTATTATTTAGCTATAGAAATTATCTATTGTATTGTTGTAATACGTAAAATCGTTTTATTACATCGGGCATATAAAAACGTTACGCCCATCTGGCACGGATGGGCGGGAGCATTTCATGCTTTCTGTATCCTGTGTATCTTTAAAGCTTTCCCGAAAGAAAGCTTCCGGAAAACATGATTTTTCAGCCAAAACTATGATTGGCATGCATGACGGCAACGCCAACCTCGCGTAATAGCTCAAAGCTGTCGTACAGCGGCCTGAAGATATGTTCATGCTCGCGGGCAAAGCCGCGGGCAATAGCAGCTTCTCCTTTTTCTCCGAATTCCAGATCAGCAATGTATGATTCTGTAATCGGGAACAGGCCTTCCAGCAAAGGGAGCGCCTGAGGAATATTGAGGCATAAAATAAGCGTTGTGATTGCCTCTCGGGTGAGTGAGCCGCGCGGTCCGAAATAGGGAATATCTGTTGCAAGGCGCCATATGCGCTCAATCAGGGCAAACCGGATAACATGCAGTAGCTTCTCCTCGTTTGCCATGCGGGGGGTATCCGGCCAGGCGGTGAGTAAATCTATATGCTCACGTTGCAGGTGGCGAAACATGGCGGGTACGCTTTTCCAGAATTCCATATTCTCCAGGCCATTGGCAATCTGTAAAAACCGCCGTTTGTCATCGTCATGATCACTGTGCTCGGCGCGATCCAACCAGTGACCCGGATCCAGATAATGCATGGTTTGCCGCAATACATCAATATCTGAATGAGCCAGTGCCTGCGAGGCAAAATCCATCAGCTGTCTGAAGCGGGGTGATGTCTGCTTCAATAGTTCGAATGCTTCTTGATGGCGGTTGGCGGCCGTGCCCAGGCCATGCAGAATATTGGCCCACCAGCCCAATTGCTGCAAAATGGCATTATTGGGAATGGCTCTCATCTGGCCAGGATGCGTAATGCGGGTTATGTTCACGCTATCGCTTTGTCTTGCTGACGGGCGCGAACCTGTCTTATCAACCAGCGCTGGCCCAAAAGCCCCCAGAAGCGCGGTATAGCCGGGATCATTCACCAAGTCCCCCATCTTGATGGCAATTGTTGCAAAGAAATCCAGCGCAAAATTGGGCTGATCGTAAAGCGGGTCTGGGGCTTTTGCTATCTCGCCGGCACTATGTTGCAAGACAACCTGTTGCGCCATAATGGCTATGGTCGATGTAGCCAGTGCCGGCGTGCCAAAGAGTACATAGCCATCTGCACCCTGAAATGCTGTCTCAAAACGACAGCTTATCCCTGCATCATGCAAGGCTTTACAGGTACGGGGTGGCGAGAAATATTTCAGCCGTTCTCTGAAGCTGAAAGGATGTGCCCCTCTGCCGATGCTCTCGCCATGAGTGTCAAACATGGTGAGGGCGATACCGTCCAAGTCATGTTCCTTGAGTAAGGCAATGATCTTGAGTCTGAGGCGTTCGACCAGGGCGCCGGCCGCAATCTGTCCGACATAACGTCCTGAATCGGAATAACCGAACTGGAGGGAAAGCCGGCCATTCTTGCGCAGATAATCGCGCCAGTGTCTGGAGCGCAATACCTCGCGTAAAATGGTCTCGCCGTTTTCAAGCGCCGTTTCGGTTTCGAAAAGAGGAGAAATCTCGATCTGTTCGTCCTTGATGCCAAAAAGACGCGCAAGCCATAATGTGGCCAGCAGGGTATAGCCGCTTTCTGTTTCAGCGATCAAAAAGCGTATGGGTGTTTTTGAGTCAATATGCTTGAGGATTTGCGCCATGGTCATCATCAGGCGTGCAGCGGCACTGGGCTCGATGAGCAGGCTGCCAAAATTGACAGATAACGGCTGCAATTTATCCATCGCCTGATCAATGCTGGATAACAGAACACGGCGATGTGCCGGCAGGCGCGGGTCATCGGTCAGACCCAGACGGGTACGGGCGATATTATAGATTTGTGCTGCATTTAAGCGCGTATGAATATGGGCAAGCCCTAGGCCATGCGCCATAAAACCGGTGCGGATAACATCAAGTCTTTGCTGATCATCCGCACACAGCGCTAACCGAGCCTGATCAAATAAAGGTGCCAGTTCCTCTGCACTCAGCAGTGCTGCCTGCCTCAAAGACAAAATGGTTCGGGAGAAATCTGCCACAAAAGCGGGGTCAGTCTGTTGTTGCAGCTCATACCGGCAGGCAGGCTGTTGCCGGATTGTGGCCTCCAGAGCCTGTTTGACACGCCTGGCCAATGCGGTTTCTGACAGGCAAAGGTTATCCAGTCCTGTATTCAGACGCTCAAGCTGGGCAATTTTAAGTTCCAGACGGATACGGAATGTATCAAACCAGCTGATATCATTGCGGCCATCGGTATCAAAGCCAACCCAGCTGGCTAACACAATCGGAGTGGGGGTGAGCGCAGATAGATCAGACCACTTCTTTGCTGCCGCTTCAAAGATATAAACATTAAGTTTGTCCAGCGCATCGCGTCCGCGCCTGATGGCACAGACAGCAAGCTGCTGCTCTTCTTCAAGGGTAGGGGGCGATGAGCGCCGATGTGTGGGCAGGAGGGGAATAGCCTGATCCGGCGATTCTGCACATTCGGCCAGCAGACTGTAAATTTCGCTGGCCAGCGCAAAAGTGGGATGGGCAGTAAAGACAGCAGCCATAGCCGGAATAGAGAGAAACGCCGGTGAAGGAGCCAGCGCCACCAGTTGTGTGGCGACGTTTTTGAGATAAGCTTCCAGTACAGATTGACGCTCGGCCAATTCAACATAATCTCTTAACGCCTGCGCGCGTTGCCTGAAATGACGGTCACGCAAAATATGCACCGCCTCTTCCAAAGTTTTAAAACCTTCCGGCGAGAAACTTTTTTCGGCAAGTTCCTGAGTCAGGTCTGATAAAAGGCAGTTTTTGCTTGCCATTTTTGCCAACAGATCGTTGATAAAATTTACGGCATCAATCTCTGGGGTTGCAAAGGAATCAGGCATAATACATTGGTCTTAAATTTATATTAACAGTGAAAACATCTGGGCTATTTCATATTCATACCGCGAATACAACCATCTTGGTTCTATAAACCGAAAACCATACTTTTACAGCGCTGAGGGCAGACAATAGCTAGAAAAGCCTTCGAACAAAACACCGGTTTTGCAACCAGCTCTCTGCTGATGGGTATGGCAATGAAGGCAATAAATCAGCCTGCCCATCGGGCAACACTGCCGGAGCGCTTCGGCTGCCGGATGTTATCCGGGCTGAAAGTCGCATCGGTCAGGTGAGCGGCAGGGTTAGCTGGCTTGCTGTAACAGCGTTTTTCCACCTCTTCTCCCGTCATAAATGTTTTTTGATGAGATTGTTCACACGCAGGCCATTCATCACTCTTTTACCATTCAGCCAAAATTTCTTGAAACAGCTTAGCAGGAATTTTGTTTGAACCAAAAATCAACCATATCATACGGCTACCGATCAGACCAGACAAATTGTATTGTAAATTTAGAACCAACGGCTGTATCCGATCTGGTTGCCTGCTCAAATTAGGGTGTTTGTATTTAACCTAAGCATTTTTCTGACCGTCTTTGGCACGTTTTTTATTTTGTTGCATATCGCTTTTTTCAGAGAAACGCGGCAATTTCATGGTTTACTGCTGCCTATCGTTTTAAAAATATAGAATTTATTTCTTTGCAGAACACTTCTAGACCACATCAGTTAAATCACCTTGCAAGGTGATTGCAATACCATAATGCTGATTATTCTGTTTTTTATTTTTATTATCAATAATCTTTACTTTGATTGGACTTATTTTAATTACAGTTGTTTTAAATAAATCAATCGCTGTAATAATCGTTATTTCAGCTATATTATTTTGCCTGGCCAAACCCATAAAAACCGCATTAATTTTCACACACAAAAACTGGTTGAAGATTTTGTTTTCGTTATTCTCAACCCGTATTCTGTCTGCAATAAAAATCCCGGCTTATTTCGAAACAACAGATTTAACAGGTGTTTGGCAGGCATACTGAAATAATCAGTTTTCAAGCCAGCATATCATTTAAATATTATTATTTAGCCATAGAAAATTATTTTTATGGTAACAGACATGTAAAAATGCCCCGGCTATCTCAAATAGATGGCCGGAGCATTTATGAATTTCTGAATTATTCAAACAGATCGCGCAATTTATCCATAAAAGATTTCTGGCGGGGTGTCTGGGCGCGATCAAGGCCGGTAGAAATTTTTTCAAATTCTTCCAGTAATTCGCGCTGACGCTCGGTCAGATTAACCGGTGTTTCCACCACAATATGGCAATATAAATCACCCATGGCGGCTGAGCGCACCGATTTAATTCCTTTTCCCCGTACCCGCATACGGCGGCCGGTCTGGGTTTCTTTCGGGATATTCAGTTTGACTTTACCGTTGATGGTAGGTACTTCCACTTCGCCGCCTAAGGCTGCTACAGTAAAACTGATGGGCAGTTCACAATGCAGATCCATGCCATCGCGCTCAAATACCGCATGCGGGCGAATGCTGATTAAAACATATAAATCACCTGCCGGCGCGCCATGTCTGCCCGGTTCACCTTCTCCGCTCAAGCGAATGCGCTGGCCGTCATCAATGCCGGCCGGAATCGATACTTCAACGGTTTTACGGCTTTTGGTCAGGCCCTCGCCATGACATTTAATACAGGGCTCTTTAATGTATTTACCACTGCCATGACATTGCGGACAGGTTTGCTGAATCTGGAAAATGGCCTGACGCACATGCACCGCACCGCTGCCACCGCACATATTGCAGGTGGTGGCTGAAGTGCCGGCTTTGGCACCACTGCCATGGCAGACATCACATTCATCATGGGTGGGAATAGTGATTTTTTTCTTAACGCCGTGTGCTGCTTCTTCCAGTGTGATTTCAACGGTATATTGTACATCTGCACCCTGATAATTCTGCTGGCGACCGCCACCTGCGCCACCACCAAACATCTGACTGAAAATATCACTGAAATCAAAACCGCCACCAAAACCACCACTGCCACCGCCCATACCACCATTAACGCCGGCATGACCAAACTGATCATAAGCGGCCCGTTTCTGGCTGTCGGACAATATTTCGTAGGCGCGTTGCACGTCTTTGAATTTCTCTTCTGCCTCCTGATTATCCGGATTGCGGTCAGGATGGTATTTCATCGCCAGTTTACGATAGGCTTTTTTAATTTCTACATCGTCGGCACTGCGGGATACGCCCAATACTTCATAATAATCAACTTCAGTCATTTGTTCCACAAGCTCCCTGGCTGTCTTTAGTGCCCCAAAGGCGGCCTAAAAGAAAATAATTAAACACAAATGCCGCCCATATGTGGGCAGCTCCCGCAAAAACAAGCTCTTAAATCTCATTATTTATCGGCTTAATCATCATGGTTTATGTTAATAACGGTATTTTTGCTACTGGTAAAAGCAGGGAATCAATATTGTTTGTAAACAAAAACCCTTGTTATTTAACCCATAAATTTTATTTATTCCGGCATTAATACATTCAGATAGCTTAAACCAACGCTGACCTGAACCAGATCGGTGCCAGTAATATTCAGGCGCAGGCGACTTTTGGGTAAAACATCAATCGGCAGCCCCGTCACCCGTCCTGTCAGCGGCATGCCTTCAATGCGCACCAGATCATCACGCACCAGTAAGGCATTGACTTCGCGCAGCTCTTGTTGCTGAATGTAAATCAGACTCCAGTAAGCTTCCATGTGGCGCTGAAATTCATTATAAGCGCCGTAGGTGGATTCAAAATCACGCAACGCCGCAAACAGCATATTGTCTTTCGGCTCAAACCGGCTGGGGGTATCCGGCTGCAACAGGCTGATCAGTTGTTTCTGATTAATGTAGTCAACTGCGCGCCGCAATGGCGAGGTAAACCAGGCATAGTGTTGCAGACCAAGGCCGACATGCGGTTCAGACTGGGTACTCATGCGTACTTTACCGGTCGGTTGTACCCTGAATAACCCGGGTAATTCGGCCTCAGACAACATTCTGGCCCAGCTCGTGTTGGCCAGAATCATGATTTCACTCACCAGCGTATCAATGGGTGAACCGCGTTCGCGCACACTGATGCGCACTTGTTTGTGCTCATCAAATTCAATGCCGTAATCATACTGCGGCGGCCGGGCGGGATCATATTTACCCCGCGCCTGCTGACGTGCCAGAGCAAAATCATATAGCCAGTTCATGGCATGCTGATGGGCAAATGCTTCCTCCGGCTGTCGGGGCTGTTGGGGCTGAAAATCGGCCGCAATCTCCTGAATACGCAAATTGGCATCAATATAAACATATTCTATGTTGCTATGGATATTGACGATCTGCCATTGGTCATCCACTTCGGCATACAGGCTCATTGCCGGGCGGTAATCTCCGGCATCCAGACTGAAGGCATTAATCCAGTCTGGTGGCAGCATAGTAATTTTGCCGCCGGGATAATACACGGTGCTCTGACGGGCAAAGATACCTTGTTCCATGACTGAGCCGGCTTCAATCGCCAAAGAGGGTACCGCAATATGAACCCCGATCTGCCGATGGCCATTGGGCAAGGTTAATAGGCTGATGGCGTCATCAATTTCATTGGTTTCCAGGTCATCAATAGAGAATGCCTGCACCGCCCTGTCGGCGCGCTCTAAAACCGGTAGCTGTGGCTCTGGATGGGCTGGCCATGCGGTACCTTTGGGAAACTGGTTCAGTAAAAAACCATCCATAAAGTAATCCGCCAGTGAAGGCACAGCGCCGACACTGTCGAGTAAATGAAAGATACTGGTTTTTTGCTGTGTGGCCGCCTTGGAAACGGCTTTATAGGCCAGCGTTTGCTTATCCGGCATATGTAGAATGGTTTTCACTTCGGCCGCAATTTCAGCCGGCAGCTGACCGTTCATTAATGCTTCTACCCATTGCTGAATGGTGGCTTCCTGCTCTTTTTTGCGCTCCAGTGCCGCTAAAGCCTGTTTTAAGGTGTCTTCAGGCGCGGCCTTGAATACCGCCTTGCCCTTTTTATAAAAATAAACCGGGGCGGCATATAAAGCGATCAGGATGGCCGCTTCTGCTATGGTACTGGCCTCGGTACCAAAATATTCCTGTGCAGCCATATGGGCACTGAATTCTGGCAGCTGCCCCACGGCCTCCCACAATAAATCAATATCAATATCGGCCGATTCAGCCTGCGCCCGGCTCAGGAAAGCCTCGGCATCGCCTTCAAAAGTGAGAAAAACATGGTTGGTTTTGATTTTGGCGCGTTTGCCGTGCTGGGTATTCACCAGATAAGTGGTGTCATTTTGCTGCACGATCTCTGCCACTTTAAACTGACCCGATTCTTCGTAAAAAATATGTTTTTTCATGTTATCCGCTTATATCAGGCCGTTTTGCTTACATTAATACCTGAACTAAAAATCCGCTTATTTTAAAGACTATACACCGATATAGAAAGGGTCTAGCGATAAATGTTTTAAAATCCACCATGTTATCTGCCTGCGCTTTGGTCTGGTCGGATCTGTTTTATCAGAAAAGCAGTGCTACAATACCCCCTGTTT
This sequence comes from Neisseriaceae bacterium ESL0693, assembly GCA_029433475.1. Classification (GTDB taxonomy): domain Bacteria; phylum Pseudomonadota; class Gammaproteobacteria; order Burkholderiales; family Neisseriaceae; genus Snodgrassella. Next base: position 75,605 of record JAQTIE010000001.1, read on the forward strand.
CTATTGTGCGAGCGCGGAACCGATGAAAAAAACTACCCCCAAAAACTATGAAGATGCACTGACTCAGTTGCAAACCATCACTGAATCGATGCAAAACAATGATCTGCCGTTGGAAGAAGCGCTGGCAGCCTATCAACAGGGACAAGAGCTGGTGCAGTATTGCCAACAGAAACTGGCTGAAGTAGAACAAAAACTACAAGTACTGGACAATGGTGAACTGAAGGAACTGAAGCTTGATGAAGAGCACTGATTTTCTGCACTGGCAAAAACAGGCACAGGCACAAACCGAGTTGATTCTTGGCCGGCTGTTGCCGGACCTTATGCATCAGACCGCCCATTTACAGGAAGCCATGCGTTATGTTGCCTTAAACGGAGGTAAACGGCTGCGGCCGATGCTGGTGCTGGCCACCGCTGAACTGGGTCAGGCGGATCAGGAATTGTTACATCATGCGGTTGCCGCCATTGAGTGTATGCATGTCTACTCTCTGGTTCATGATGATATGCCCGAAATGGACAATGATTCCTTACGCCATGGCCGGCCTACCTGCCATGTTCAATACGATGGTGCCACAGCTTTACTGGTGGGGGATGCCTTACAGACACTGGCGTTTGAATTACTCAGCCAGCCGGCACAACTGCCCGCCCTACGGCAGCTACGCCTGATCAGCACCCTGGCCAGAGCCGCCGGCAATCAGGGAATGGCAGGCGGCCAGGCAATTGATCTGGCTCAGGTAGGGCAAGAATTGACCCAGACCGAACTGGAACGTATGCACCAGCTTAAAACCGGTGCCCTGATTCGCGCCGCTGTCACGCTGGGAGCGCTGGTGTGTGCAGATATTGATGAAACCGCCATCAGCATACTGGATCAGTACGCCAGCCGGCTGGGACTGGCTTTTCAGGTTATTGACGATGTGCTGGATTGTGAACAAAAAAGCAGTGTGCTGGGTAAGACCGCCGGCAAAGATCAAAAGGCGGATAAACCCACCTATGTTAAATTAATGGGTCTGGCCGCCGCGCGCCAGTATGCAGAAACACTGATTCATGAAGCACTGGCTTTTCTTGACCATTTTGATGACCGTGCTGATCATTTGCGCGCACTGGCACAATTCACCATCCGGCGTAATCATTAATCATCCGGTATAACACATCAGCGCAACCGCCGCCCTGATGCCCAGTCAATAATCATACTGGGCTGTTTACGCCCACCGGTTCGGCCACCCAGCACCAGCACCTGTCGTCCGAACTGCCGTTGTACTTCCCGTTGCAGCACACAGGCTTTTTTACCGGCGCGATTACATGAAGTCGACACCAGCGCGCTACCGGCTGCCCGGCATAAAAACCGGGTAGGGGCAAAATCCGGTATCCGCACCGCCAGTTTCTGCCGGCCACGACCCCGTAACACAATCGGTAACTGCGGTCTGGCCGGTAACAGCAAGGTTTTGGCCGCCGGCCATACTGCCTGTATCTGCGAAATATCCGCCGCCGGTAAATCAGCCAGTAATGGCTGCAATTGAGCCCAGTCTGCCCCCACCACAATCAAACCCTTATGCTGGGGACGCTTTTTCAAAGCCATCACCCGCCGCAAGGCACCCACATGCCGCGGCAGACAACCCAGACCATAACTGCCCTCAGTCGGATAGGCAATCACGCCGCCTTGGCGCAAATGTGCCCGTAATTGATGTTGAAGGCGGCCACTGGGGCGAACAATATCAGTCATAGCATGTTATTCATTACTTGATGGTGTTGGATGGCTGTATTTATACACCGTTATCGCCTATTTATTCAGTTATCCGATAAAAAAATAATGAGATTACAGCCGCCACAAACATTTCATGGTGGCTCTAAAGCCTGATTTTATTGGTCTGTCTTTGGTTAAATCGGATACACGCTATGGGCGGGTTTTGCATAAACCGGCTTATTCCGAGGCGGATTGAAACATTAGACGTATGAATTTTTACGCCCGATGTTTTAATACAAATGGCATAATCTGATCTCTTATTGATGCTGATCCTGCGCAGTCAGGCACGGGTATCCCATGATCCTTATCTATGACTAAAAATCATTTATGCGCTGCCCGTGCTTTTTTCTTATGATACCCACCCATCACTACACCCAGACCCAGCCACACCAGCCCGACCACTTTAGCCAGCCATTGAATATGCCATAAAACCGGCAGTAATAACCCCATGCCCACTAAAGGCAGCACCAGATAGCGGCATAAACTCACGCCATCATACTGGCGCTGACAAATCACATAATAGCCAATGACCGAAGCATGCAGCATCACAAACGCCACCAGCGCGCCCAGGTCAACACAGGATACCAGCCGGCTCAGGCCATCAGGCAACCAGGCCGCCAGTATCGCCAGCACCACATCCAAGAGCGCCACCACCACAATCGCCACACCGGGTACGCCCGTACGCCGGCTCACATAACCCAGAAAATGCGGCAGACGCCCGTCACGCGCCATACTGAACATCAGCCGGCTGGCGGCGGCTTGCCCCACCATCGCCGCAAACACCGCACCCACTGCTTTTTGTAACGCAAACACATCCCCCAGCCACGGAGCTACTTTCTGGTTAATGATCAGATAATAAGCTTTACCCTGCAATTGCGGCTGCTCAGCCAGCATCTGAACCGAATAAGGTGACAGCAATGCTGCCACATAGGTTTGCAATACAAATAAAATGCCCGCCAGAATCAGACAGAACAACATGGCTCGTCCCACCGTTGATGCGTTGCCTTTGTGTTCCTCGGCAAAAAGCGCAATGGCATCAAAACCCAGATAAGACAATACCGCCACTGAAACCGCTGCAAATAAGGCGGAGGAGGTGAATTGGCCAGAGCCGGAAAAAGGCACCAGCCAGTCATGCGTATGATCAGACGTCAGCAACACCACGACACTGGCGCCCACCACCAGCAGCAACATGATCAGTTCCAGAATCAGGATCAGCAGATTCCAACGTGCCGCTCTTTTGTTGCCGACCAGATTTAGGGCAGTGGTTAAAAGCACCGCCACCAGCACGAAAATCCAGACCGGTATGGCCGGAAAAATCGTATTCAAGGAAATGCCGCAAAATAAATAAGCCACTGCCGGAATCAGCAGATAATCCAGAAAAATCAGCCAGCCGGTCAGAAAACCAACCGCCGGAGAAAGGGCTAAAGCGGTGTAGGCATAAACGGCGCCGGCATTCCGACATACCCGTGACATATTGATATAGGAATACACCGTAAACACCATCATCAGTGTGGCCAGTAAATAGACGGTTGCTACTGCGCCATGGCTCATCACTGTCAGCACGCCGAATACATTCACCGGCGCAGTAGGGCCGATAAACAATAAACCCAGCACCACCAGATCAGCCGCACGCATATTCTGGCTCAGTCTTGCCGGTTTCAATGGCTGATTGATCATCTCAGAGTCCTTATTCCAGTCTCAATATCCATGTATCCCTTATGCGTACAAAGATCGTGATTCTCTGTACTTTCTGGCCTACAGGCGATTTATATGGCAACGCTGTTTAGATTGGGGAATACAATAGATTCACACACGGCAATCGCCTGATAGAGGCAATATCAGCTGACTGCCGGCGGTTTTTCAGTATCAAGTGATCAGCAACAGCAACAAGAAAGAAGGCTATCCCTTTTGTTTGCGGTCAATCTTTGCTGTAATATACATGGCTGTATTTTCATGGTTCGACCTCCTTTCTTTAAAGAGATGATTCGGACAAGCAAGACTCTATATTATAAGAAATTATCTATTTGTTAAAACCATTTACTTAAATAAATACTATAATCATACCGCAATCATCGCATCACTTTCTTATTAGAAACCATTCACCATTATTATTTTATGATCAACGATAAACAATTATTGCGCTACAGCCGTCATGTATTATTAAACGATATTGATGTGGCCGGTCAGGAAGCCATCATGGCGGCCAGGGTGCTGGTCATCGGCGCCGGTGGCCTGGCGCATCCGGCGCTCACTTATCTGGTCAGCAGTGGGGCAGGGCAGATAACCGTTGTTGATGATGACTGTGTAGAAATCAGTAATCTACAGCGTCAGTTCTGGTTTCGTGATGCCGATATTGATCAGCCCAAGGCACATGTTTTATGTGCTGCGCTGCAATCACACAATCCGGAAGTAAAGCTTAAAGCACTGATACAGCGCGCTGATGAAACCCTATTAAATCAGCTATTGCCGGACATGGATGTTGTTTTAGACTGTACCGACAACATCGCCAGCCGGCGTCTGATTAATCGTTTGTGTTTTCAACATCGCCTCCCGCTGGTCTCAGCAGCAGCGCTGGTTTTTGCCGGCCAGCTGACAGTTTATGATTTTCGTCAGGGTCACGGCCCTTGTTATCAATGCCTGTTTGCCGATGATCTGGACGACAATGGCGCCAGTTGTGCCAAAAACGGCGTATTTTCACCTTTACTGGGCATCATGGGCGCAGCACAGGCGGGCGAAGCTTTAAAGCTTTTGGCGGGATTACATGAGGATGGCTGTTATCTGCACTGTTTTGATGGCCGTCATTTTCAATGGCAACGGTTTCAATTGTCGGCAGTTGCTGACTGCCCGGTCTGTGGATAATTTTGTGGATAATTATAATAGCTCTTTTATTTGTTAATCTGTTAAATGGTCTTTAGCCCATATATCTCGGGCTTTCTGATAGAATTTTTCAATCAGTTTTTTATATTATCGATATATTAACAGTGGATAAAAGGCTAACGATAATTGTATTAAACGATTATTCAATGATAATTTGAAATATATTTTATTCTTTCATAAATAGAGTTAATTACTTAGATGCTTCAAATAAAAATAATGATTCATTTTATATTTAAATTAATCTGGAACAATTTTAAATTTCAATCCTGCTTTTAATAGGACTAAGTCTGCTACATCATTTTGTTTATGAATCATACGGTGACAAGTCGGACATAAAATTAAAAAATCATCTTGGATAGAATATCTACGACTTTCACCTTCTCGTAACAATTTAAACGGTGTCATATGATGTACGTCTAAAGGGACACTATCTAAAGCACCTACATATCCATAATCACGTTTTGGATCAAGACCACAAGCTTGGCAAATTGCTGGTCGATGGGTTAATACTTGATGACGTACTTTTGGAGATCGCTCTATCCGGCGTGAGAACATATAACGGCGTGTTTCTAATATAGAATTATGTTCTAATTCTGTATAAACTAAGTCAACCGGGGTCAATCCACCATTTTCTAAAATACTTGAATACGCTTTCAATATAGTGAATAAATCTTTTACCAATTCCTCTTCTGATAGATGATTAACAAAATAAGTTTTACCTAAAGCATGACCTGCTTCATAACCTTTAGTTAATGCAGTTTTAAAACCCAAGTTAATAGGCTCTGTAGAAAAATACTTTGTATAGTCGTTGTGAATACGATTTGCGATATCGGCAGCACGTCTTTTTAATACTTTTGTACCCCGTACTGTTCCATATTCTTCATAGACAGCGATTGTTCCCTGATTCAGAGATAGTGTGACTGTTTTTTCAAGAGCATTAACTAAATAAACAACGTAAATACCGTGGGTTGCACTCTCAGTTTCAATAGGATCAAAAAATGCTAACCATGGCACCATTGCCCAATTTCCTTGACCCACACTGGCCTTAACGATCAACTCAAAAGGCCAATCATCTATTAACGTTCTTATTTCTGAAACCAGATTATGTCGAATATAGTTTGCAAAATAAGATGACTTCAACGGCGTTAATTTTTCTATTGAATAATTTGATATAAAAAAATTAAGTAACTTTGCTAACATAGATAATGCCACCTTAAATATATAAATTCAAAATTTTTGATGGCTTATATTAAAGTAATTATTAAATTTAATAAATATATAATTGTTTACATTAAATAAACTATAATAAATTTATGTCTTTAGGAAATTTTATATAGTGCGAATAACCCCATTTGAGTATTCCGTGACAATCAGAAATTATAATAATTAATTCTATCTAAATAGATAAAGTCTAATAATCTATAAAGAAAGCCAATTTAATTACTTATTTTTCGTATATAAACAGAAGCTTTATCGTTTCTTATTTGTGTCATCAATTTTATGAATAAGTCATTTAATGATTACGAAAGCTTGGTTTTTATACTTCACGGGTATTATTCTATATCTATAGTTATTTATATATAAATTAATAGTTTATTTGCTAAATAAATTGATAGATTACATTAAAATTTTAAAATAAAGAAATAAAAACTATTCTTAAAAAGGAGATAGTTTTTATACTCTAGTAGTGAATTTATCGTTTCATCGCTATTGATGGTTAGTAATCTTTAAGTATCTCTGGAGCGGATAACGGGGTTCGAACCCGTGCGAACTGCTTGGGAAGCAGCTATGCTACCACTACATCATATCCGCAGACAGTAAACCAGTCATTGGTTAACGTTGTCTAAATCAGAGCGGTTATTATACTGAGCTTTTGTATTCTATACCAGTATGCTGATCGATAGACAGTTTTTTCGCCATAACGATAAAACTTGCCTACAATAATATTTCATTCAGCCACACTATAGGAAATACTTCATGAAATGGACTTCAGAGGCTATTGATGCCATTGAACCTGTTTATCAGCAGATAATGGCGCATCCCTTTATTCAGCAACTGGCCGATGGCAGCCTCAGTATGACCAAGTTTCGCTATTATATGGAACAGGATGCTTTATATCTGGCACAGTATCGTAAAATCATGGCGGCGATTGCCGCCAAGTGTGATGATGGCCAGCATCAACGTCAGTTTTTACATTTTGCCGCCGCCACCATTGAGGCAGAATTAGCGGTTCACCGCCAGTTTCTGGCCGGAATTGAGGTGTCTGAATGCGTGGCTGCACCGAATAATCTGCTTTATACCGGTTATTTGTACCAGCAGTTAAGCACTCAGCCGCTGGCGGTGGTGGTGGCCAGTATTCTGCCTTGCTTTTATTTGTATCAGAAAGTAGGGGAATGTTTGCATAATCAATCAAATCTGACTGATCACCCGTATCGAATCTGGCTGGCAGCTTATGCGGATGAGGGGTTTAAACATGATGTTGACACCGTTATGGGCATTGCCGATGAACTGGCATATGCCGCCCCTCAGTCTGTGCGTAGCGCCATGACTGAGGGGTTTATGACGGCGGCCAGAATGGAATGGCTGTTCTGGGACGGTGCCTGGCAACAGCAATCCTGGCCGGTTTAATCCGCTTTTATGCTTTATCGGTGGTTGCTGCTTTGTCGGCCACTTCGGCAGACAAGGCTTTATGGCCGATATCCTGCCGGTATTGCATACCGGCAAAACGGATATTCTCCAGTGCCTGATAAGCCTGCTGGCGGGCACTAGCCACATCGTTGCCTAATCCGACCACACTCAATACCCTGCCGCCATTTGTGATGGTCTGGCCTTGCTGATTCAGCAGAGTTGCAGCCTGAAAAACATGCGCCTGCTGCCTGGCGGCATCCAACCCTTGGATTGGATCACCTGATTGCACTGCCTGTGGATAACCTTTGGCCGCCAGCACCACCGCCACCGCGGTTTGTGGCTGCCATTGCGCCGCTACCTGATCCAGCCGGCCGGCCAGTGCGGCCTGAATCAGGCCAGCCAGATCGCTGTCCAGCCGGCTTAAAATTGCCTGGGTTTCAGGGTCGCCCAGGCGGCAGTTGAATTCAATGGTGTAGGGTTGGCCCTGATCATCAATCATTAAGCCGGCATACAGAAAACCGGTATAAGGATGGCCGCTGGCCTGCATGCCTCTGACTGCCGGTAATATGATTTGTTCCAGTACGCGCTGATGTACTGCGGGCGTCACCACCGGGGCAGGGGAATAGGCGCCCATGCCGCCGGTATTGGGACCCTGGTCGTGGTCGAGTAAACGCTTATGATCCTGACTGGTGGCCAGTGGCAGCACATGCTGACCATCAACCATGACAATAAAGCTGGCTTCTTCACCCACCAGAAAATCTTCAATCACTACCCGCGCGCCGGCCTGTCCTAACTGCTGATCCAGCAACATGTCATCAATGGCCTGATGGGCTTCCTGATGGGTTTGTGCCACCACCACGCCTTTACCGGCCGCCAGACCATCGGCTTTAATCACCACTGGCAGGCTGTGCTGCTGAATATAGTCATGGGCGGCAGCGGCATCATCAAAGGTTGTGGCTGCTGCGGTGGGAATGTTGTGTTGTCGCATAAACTGTTTGGCAAAGTCTTTTGAACTTTCCAGCTGGGCACAATAACGATCAGGGCCGAAGATGGCTAGACCGGCAGCACGAAAATCATCCACTATGCCGGCAGCCAAGGGCGCTTCTGGCCCCACCACGGTAAAGTCAATGGCTTGCTGGCGGCAAAAGCTGATCAGTTGGCTGACATGCTGGTAATCCACATTTTCCAGCTTGGGGGTGGTGGCGGTACCGGCGTTGCCGGGTGCGACAAATACGGTGTTTACCCGGGCAGATTGTGCCAGACACCAGGCCAGTGCATGTTCACGCCCACCATTGCCTACAACCAATATTTTCATACCAAATTCCTGTTTAAAGGGGTGCTTGAGCAGATTCAGTCAGACAGTCTGTCTGTATTATAAGAATGACTTGCGGACAATATGGATAATCTGTCTGACAAGGTCATTCATCGTGAATGATTATAACTTAACTGATGTATTGATTACAGGTTTTAACAAAAATCAAGTGATTATGTTTATTGTTAGTCTGCGGTCGTGGCTGGAAACACAGTCTCTTGAGTCTGAGTAGTTTCTATGCTGGCCATGATGGTTTGATTCAGTGGAAGATGCAAACGTTTTTGTATTAATGCCATCAGCAGCATTATGCTGGCTTATACTGATTATTTATCGGCAATCAACCCAATCCATGTGGTAGATACATGCGGTTGCTTTATTGCCCTTGATTCGGGTCAGCAACGGTTCGGGATTCAGGATATTGCTTCAGGTTTGGAAGCGGGTATCAGATGAATGGCACGGGTTTGCTGCCAGGCGGTGCAGCATGTGCTTAAATGCGCTAACGGTACGCGCAACGTAAGCCGGCAATCCTGTTGTAAATCCTGCTGTTGTATTTGTACTTCAAATTGTCTGGCAATGCGGAGTGCTTCGCTCAGATGGGCGTAATCGCATTGCAGATCAATGCGCTGATAGACATGGCATTGTATTTTGCCGGCAGCCTGCAATGCAGCGGCAGCGGCCTGTTTATAGGCCTGAATCAGGCCGGATACCCCCAGTAATGTTCCGCCGAAATAACGCACCACCACCACCAGTGTTTGGGTTACGACAGCCGAATCAATCTGCCCCAATATGGGTCTGCCAGCGGTTCCTGCCGGTTCGCCATCATCATTGGCACGAAACTGCTGCCCATCGGTGCCCAGACGCCAGGCATAACACCAGTGGCGCGCTTTGTGGTGTTGTTCCCGTAGCGTGGTGATGATGGCTTTTATGTCGGTTTCGTCTGTTACCGGACAGGCATAGGCCAGAAAACGGCTGCCTTTATCTTTAAATTCAGCTTCGGCGGAATTTTTTAAAGTGAAATAATGCGTTTTGATCATAAGGTGTTACAAGCTTGTTTAATCGCCATTATAAACTGATCTACGTGTTCGGGTAAGGTATCAAAGCTGGTCATCCAGCGCACTTCTCCTTGTGTCTGATCCCAGTCATAAAAATGATAGTGCTGGTGTAATTGCTGTCTGGCGGCGGCCGGCAAGCGGGCAAAGACAGCATTGGCTTCAACCGGCTGAGTTATGGTGATGGTTTCAATGCTGGTGAGCGCCTGTGCCAGTCGTTGCGCCTGGCTATTGCTGTGACGCGCCAGTTGTAGCCACAAATCCTGTTCAAACCAGGCCAGAAACTGAGCCGAAATAAACCGCATTTTCGAACTGAGCTGGGCATTACTCTTGCGTAAATAGGGTAAAACTGTGCTGGCCTCATCGCAAAGACTGATCAGGCATTCGGCCTGTAACAGGCCGTTTTTAGTGCCACCCAGATTGAGCATATCCACGCCGGTATCGGTAATCATGGTTTTTACATCTGTATTCAGGCTCACCACGGCATTGGCCAGCCGCGCTCCGTCAACATACAATTTCATCTCATGCTGATGGCAGTAATCGGCCAGTGCCTGAATTTCATCAATGCGGTAACAGGTGCCGTATTCGGTAGGCTGGCTGATGTATACCAATCTGGCCTGCGGATGATGCACAATACCCTGATTCAGCATTTGAGTGGCCACCAGCGCAGGGGTTAATTTACCGTCCGGCGTTTTCACGCTGAGTAATTTAATCCCGCCCATGTGTTCAGGTGCCACGCCTTCATCCACATTGATGTGGGCACTTTCGGCACAAATGACCGCCCCACAGCGCGGAACCAGCGCCTGCAAGGCGGTTACATTGGCACCGGTGCCATTAAACATCGGAAAAGCACGCGCTTGGTGGCCAAACAGTTCACACAGCTTATGTTGTAATGTCTGGGTATAAATATCATCGCCATAAGCGGCCACACTGCCGCCATTGGCGGTGTTTAATGCGGCCAGAATCCGGGGATGTACCCCGCTGTAATTATCAGAGGCAAAAGTGTAATGTGCCGGATCATGCAAGCGATTCATTGGATTTTTCCTGTTGAGCCCTGTAGACGTATTTTGAATCTGAATGATATGCCGTTAAAAATAAAGCTGTATAAACGTCATTGATGCGTTTATACAGCCTTTAATGTTTCACGTGAAACATTCTATCTGGTTTCACGGTCAGATTAGTGCGCGATTTTTTGTAATTCAGCCACCAATTGCGGTATGGCAGTATTCAAATCGGCCACCAGACCATAATCAGCCACATTAAAAATAGGGGCATCGGGGTCTTTGTTGATGGCGACAATAGTCTGGCTGTCTTTCATACCGGCCAGATGCTGAATGGCACCAGAAATGGCCACGGCAATATATAACTGCGGGGCGACGATTTTTCCGGTCTGTCCTACCTGATAATCATTGGGCGCATAACCGGCATCAACCGCGGCACGTGAGGCGCCTACCGCTGCCTGTAGTTGCTCGGCCAGCGGCAGCAACACGGCATTAAATTGCTCGGCACTACCCAAACCACGGCCACCGGACACCACCACCCGCGCTTCTGTCAGTTCGGGTCGCTCAGATTGGGTCAGCTCGCGGCTGATAAACCGGCTTAATTGCTGCGCGGGGGTAGTAGCCACTATCATGACATCAGCATTACCACCCTGAGCAGGCGCTGCATCAAAAGCGGTGGTTCTGATGGTTAAGACCAGTTTACCGCCCAGGTTTTTAACGGTCTGAAAGGCATTACCGGCATAAATCGGGTGAACAAACGTATGCTGATCCACTATCTGCGTAACATCGGAAATCTGGGCGCAATCAAGTAAGGCCGCAATCCGTGGCATGACATTCTTACCGGCTGCAGTGGCAGCGGCCACAATATAATCATAATCAGCGGCCAGAGACAGCACCAGCGGCGTCAATTCTTCCGCCAGTGCATGAGCATAATGGGCAGCTTCTGCCTGCAATACCCGTTTTACACCGGTTATTTCTCTGGCCTGTTGCACCACATTGGTCACTTCTTCACCGGCCACCAGAATATCAACATCACCCAATTGACACGCGGCAGTGACCGCATTTAACGTGGCCGGACTCAATTCCTGATGCTGATGTTCGGCAATAATCAATACTGTCATGGTTTATCCCTTAAATGACTTTTGCTTCATCACGCAGTCTGGCCACCAATTCAGCCACATCGGCCACTTTAATGCCGGCCTTGCGGTTTTTGGGTTCTGCTACTGATACCATTTGCAATTGAGCATTGGTCTGAACATTGAGTTCTTGCGGCGTTTGTTTGTGCAATGGCTTTCTTTTTGCCTGCATGATGTTGGGTAATTTGATGTACCGCGGCTCGTTTAAGCGTAAATCGGTGCTGATCACGGCAGGCAGGGTTAAAGCCAGCGTTTCGGTACCGCCATCAATTTCGCGAGTAACCCATACTTCATGGTCTTTTATCTGAACCTGGCTGGCAAAGGTTGCCTGCGGTGCATGCAATAAACCGGCCAGCATTTGCGCGGTCTGGTTAGCATCGTCGTCAATCGCCTGTTTGCCCAGGAAGACAAGATCCGGTTTTTCCTGTTCGGCCACCGCTTTGAGGATTTTGGCCACAGTTAATGGCGGCAAAGGGTCTTCCGTTTCAACGTGAATGGCGCGGTCAGCGCCCATGGCCAAAGCGGTGCGCAAGGTTTCCTCACATTGCTTTGTCCCCAGAGAGACTGCCACCACTTCGGTAAGGTGACCGGCTTCTTTCTGACGGACGGCTTCTTCCACTGCAATTTCATCAAACGGATTCATCGACATTTTGACATTGGTAATGTCTACATCCGAGCCATCTGCTTTGACACGTACTTTGACGTTGTAATCAACCACGCGTTTTACTGCGACCAATGCTTTCATTCAGCTACCTTTGCCTTAAATACCATCACTTGTATTTTCCCTGCCATGAGCCATGCCGGCTTTTAAGCAGCAGTACAGCAATATCTATTAATTACTGTTCAATAATAAACCTGTAATGGTAACAGAAAATGGCGGCTTTGGCTGCATTGATGATGGATATCATCTGGCTATGGTTTTACCTGAAGATTAACCAAGAGGCGTGAGGTGATACAGAATTGAATAAAATCGTTATAGTTCAAATAAAAACAAAGAAACCCAGTGCAGACACGGATTGTTATCCACATATTATCTACAGATAATTGTGGATAATGCAGTACAATCAGGTTTTATCATATTGCCCTCAGGCATTGAATATTTATGCAGTCTGATTCTGATTTATCGTCATGGGTGATTGAACCGATTGGTTATGTTCATTCGCCGTATAAACAAAAATTCGGCGTAGCCCGTCAGCCGGGTCTGGTGCCGGCGGCTCTGGCACGGATTGAACTTTTACCACAGTTTGATGCTGATTGCATTCGCGGACTGACCGATTACGATTTTGTCTGGGTACAGTTTGTTTTTCATGCTGCGGTTGAAAGTGGCTGGCAAAAGCTGATCCGGCCACCCAAGCTCGGCGGCAAAGAGAAAAAAGGCGTGTTTGCCACCCGCAGTCCGCACCGCCCCAATCATCTGGGTTTATCGCTATTAAAGCTGGAACGTATTGATATTCAGGAAAATATCTCGTTATGGTTCAGTGGGGTGGATTTACTTGATCAAACGCCGGTGATTGATATTAAACCCTATCTGCCTTTTGTGGAAGCCAAAGCCGATGCGCGGGGTGGATTTGCCCGGCAACGCAAATTGTTACAGGTTGTCTGGTCTGAAACTGCATTGCAGCAATTACAGGCATTATCACTGGATCAGCATTACCGCACATTGGTCAGCCAGAGTGTGGCACAAGATCCGAGACCGGCACATCAATCTGGTAAAGATAAAATATTTGTTATGTTTTTAGGTAATTACGATATCCGCTTTCGGGTTGATGCCGATATGGCAGTTATTTTGACGTTGGATGCGCATGGTTGAAACAGTTTTATTATTAAACAAGAAGTTTTATTAATAAAATGATGAAGAAACTTATGAACGCATACCCTGTGTGGATAAGATGAAAACCACACGGTAAATAAATAACTTACCTAATGATAAGCCGCCATGCCAGCCAGTGCATGGATTGTGGATTTTGTGGATAACTTTAAGTATGATGGTGATGCTTGTGGATAAATTAAGGGTTTTGGGATGAGTTCACACTGAATTATCCTTAAGGATGGCTAAAATCCACGCTATTGATGTTAGCCATTGATTAAAATACCCACCGTACCCACCATATGAGTGATTTAATAAGGGATTGAGATTATGCAGCAACGAACTTTGGCCAGAAGTATCAGCGTTACCGGTGTGGGTTTGCATTCGGGTGAACGGGTACAGCTCAGTTTGCATCCGGCCGCTATAGATCATGGGATTGCTTTCCGGCGCACGGATTTACCGGATAGCAAAATGATTAAATTAACGCCAGAATTGATCAATGATACCCGCTTGTCTTCAACCATTGTGACGCCGGAGGGGGTACGTGTCGGTACGATTGAACACATGATGTCTGCCCTGGCTGCCTATGGCATTGATAATATACTGATTGAATTGAATGCGCCTGAAATTCCGATCATGGATGGTTCCAGTCTGCCGTTTATTTACTTATTACAAGATGCCGGTGTGGTTGATCAGTCTGCCCAGAAACGGTTTTTACGGATTAAAAAGCCGGTACGGATTGAGGAGCCGGGTAAATGGGTTGGCTTTACCCCCTATGAGGGTTTTCGTATTACGTTAACCATTGCTTTTGATCATCCGGTGTTTAACCGCAGTAATCAAACTTATCAGATTGATTTTTCAGGACAGTCATATGTTGAAGAAATTGCCCGCGCGCGAACTTTCGGTTTTATGCAGGAAGTGGAATTAATGCGCAGCCACAATCTGGGTTTGGGCGGTAATCTGAATAATGCCATTGTGATTGATGACATGGATGTGCTGAATCCGGAAGGGTTGCGTTATGCGGATGAATTTGTACGCCATAAGATTCTGGATGCGGTGGGGGATTTGTATACTCTGGGTCATCCCATTATTGGTGCTTTTGAAGGGTTTAAATCCGGTCATGCCATTAATAATGCACTTTTGCGCCAGACCTTGGCCACACCCGAGGCTTTTGAATGGGTTTCATTTCCAGATGATCAGTTATTACCGGCTGCATTTCATGCTTTGCCAAAGGTGGCATCTTAATGCGTGAATAGCAGATCATGATGTTGTGAAGTCAATCGATCTGATGAAAGATATCAGATCGATTTTGATTTTTGCGTAACGGCATCTGTTTATCATAGTAATATATGCATATTGGTTTATTTATTACTTTAAAGTGATAATTATTGCAGATTAATATCTATTTTTAGTAGGCTATGGTATTAATATTATTGATATTTATCAGTATTTTAATTTTCTGAATAAGCAAACAGTAATAAAATTATCCATAAATTACCTGATTTAATAAAGTGCACTGTAATTGTTAATCAAATACAATATTTCTTTTAAAAAATTATCATAAATATATAAATATTATGGTTGCTCTGGCTAGATCATTATTTTAAAATAATACCATAGCATTAAATGATTAAAGTCTGGAGGTAATTTTATTAATCCTGATCACTGTTTATCTGCATATTTAAAATAATATTGTTGTTTTTACATTGTATCACCCTGAATTAATCGAAATAAATGACAGGCCGGTATCCATAAGATTGATTTACTGGTTTGATTTGTCAATTTATTTTTTATTTGTCTGACTGTTTAATATATTTGATTCTTATTAAATTTTTTAGTCATAACAGTTACCCTGGAATACAGTTTTCCTGTGTGCGTTAATGGATATATGAATGATTTAATCAGCATAATTCTGTTTATCAAGCTTAAATCCTAACATTTCACGCAATATTCGGCTTATTTTCAATCAAGCCATTACTTAAACCACAGATGGGTTTAAGTAAATAAATCATGTGTATTGATCCTGGGGATAATATTTTTTAAAACGGCTTTGATTCAACATATCATTAATTTATTAATGATTTAAATTGATCGTTAACCACCCGTTATTTATCATTTTGGAATCTATCAATGAATAAAATTTATCGTGCTGTATGGAATGAAAATAAACAAACCTGGGTGGCCGCTTCCGAGTTGGCCAAAGGTCGGGTTAAATCAAATTTAACCATTGCACCCAAAGATATAAAGCGTAAAAACCGCTGGTGGGGATTAATGAAACTGGCTTTTATTGCCGGTCTGATTCAGTTGCAGTTTTGTACTTCGCTCTCCTTTGCTTCCAATATTGCCCTTATCGGCAGTAATTCCAACAGTACCACCGAGGTAGGCACCAGTTTTGATAATGGCACAGGCTATGGTCATGGCAGCCATGGTTCTGTGGTGCTGGCCGGCGATGATGATCAATGTGGCGCCGATAAGGTACAAGGGCGCCGTGGGCTGACCAGCGGCATGACGGCATTGGCACAGTATTTACGCTTTGCCAACAACACCACTTTATCAGGAAAATACCATCCTTATGGTACTTCCCAGGACGTACAAAAATGGAGCGGCAGCGGCATGACAACCTCTGCTGATGCAACCGATAAAACCTATGTGGGTTATACAGGACCGAGTACTACCGGCGGAGAAGCAAATGCTTTGCCTGATGCCTATGGTGTGTATTCATTTGCTTATGGCTGTGGCAGTTATACCGAAGGCAATTACTCCGTGGCTTTTGGCAGTAATGCCACGGCTCTGGGTGGCGGTGCCATGGCGTTTGGTGTATCGGCACTGGCCTCATCACCGGCCAGTATTGCATTTGGTGATGATTCTGAAGCCACCGGTACTTCAGCGGTAGCGGTGGGATCGATTGCCAATGCCCAGGGTGAAGGCAGTGTGGCCATGGGTTTGAATGCTCAGGCAGTGGGTGCGGATGCCGATATACCGATGGCACCAGACGCCAGCAAAGACCCTGCGGCCGGTAAAAATTTAGACAGCATGAATCCTTTTGCCAGTGAAAGTACCATTGCCCATTCGGCAACCGCCATTGGTAACAGTGCTTTGGCCAATGGCTCTTCAGCAACCGCAGTGGGTAATGTGGCGCAAGCTACTGGTACTTCAACTGTGGCCGTGGGTTATGCCGCCAAAGCCACTGCGGTTGGCGGAGTGGCTTTGGGGGGTAAATCGGTAGCCGCCACTGAAGCAGGTGTTAAGGGTTATGATGCTGCAACAGGCGTGGCTACCCAGCTTTCAGATGCGGCCTGGAGCAGTACAGCCGGTGCAGTATCGGTGGGTGATGCCGATCACAACATCACCCGCCAGATCAATGGTGTGGCGGCCGGTCTGGCCGATACGGATGCGGTGAATGTGGCGCAGTTAAAAGGGCTGCATGATTCTGTTTCTAGCGGTATCAGCAATTTATCTGGCCGCAGCAATGATTTACAAACCGGGCTGGACGACGCCAATCAGAACATCAGCACGCTGCAAACCGGCTTATCTGATACCAATAGCAATATCAGCACGGTACAAACCCATCTGGACAGCACCAATGATGCTGTCAGTGGTTTGCAGACAGATTTAAGTAATGCTACAGACAATATTTCCACGTTACAAACCAGTCTGGATACCACCAATAATACCATCAGCGGTTTACAAACGGATTTAACTACAGCCAACAGCAATATCGATACATTACACAAGAATCTGGCCAGCACAGATCAGAATGTCAGCCAATTACAGACTCATTTATCCGATACCGATCAGACCATGACTGAGCTGCAAGGCCATGTCACCGATACCCAGACCGATGTCGGTCATTTACAGCACAATGCATTACAGTGGGACGAAGAAGCGGGCGCATATGATGCCGGCCGTCTGGCAGATGCCGACGCTGAGACAAAAACAGCCGCCAAAATCATTAATGTGGCTGATGGCAGCTTAAGCCAGGATTCAACCGAGGCAGTTAATGGCGGTCAGTTATTCACCACCAACAGCCATGTCAGCAGTTTATCTACCACCGTGGCTACCGGTTTAGATGGTCTTAATACCGCCATCAATACAACCCAAACCGATCTGGTTGCATTATCCAGCAGCACTGCCGACAGCATCGGCCAGCTGTCAGCACAACTGGACACCAGCGTCAGTACCGTCAATAGTCATTTGACCGATACAGATGCGCATGTGTCAGCAGTACAACAGAATGCCTTGCAATGGGATGATGACTTGAAAGCCTATGATGCCTCGCATGGCAGCGCTGATGGACAGAAAATCACCCATGTGGCGGCCGGTAGGGTGGCCGCTGATTCCAGCGATGCGATTAATGGCAGCCAGTTATTCACCACCAATAGCCATGTCAGCAGTTTATCTACTTCAGTAGATCAGCAGATTGCTGGTGTGCATCAGGATGTGGCCTCTTTATCAACCACCGCAGCCGATGGGTTTAATCAGTTATCCACATCAATGGATAAACAATTTGCCGATGTTAATCAAAACCTGAGCTCTTTATCTACCTCGGCCGATGCCCATTTTAAAGATTTAACCGACAGTATCTCAACCATCACCAGCGATGGCCTCAATCAGGTGTCTACCGATGTCAGCACTTTGCAGAATAATGCCTTGCAATGGAATGATGACTTGAAAGCCTATGATGCCTCGCATGGCAGCGCTGATGGGCAGAAAATCACTCATGTGGCGGCCGGTAGTGTGGCGGCCGATTCAAGCGATGTAGTCAATGGTAGCCAGCTCTATGATCTGTCTACCAGTACCGTCAGTCATATTAATACACTGACCAGTAATATACAGGATTTGAGTAACGGCCTGAATCAGACCACCGATCAGTTGAATATTCTGTCTACCGCCACTGCCAGCAGTTTAAGCAGTGTCAACAGTAGTCTGAGCCGTGCGGATCATCGTCTGGATAGTTTGTCTACTTCAGCGTCAACCGGTCTGAATGGTTTGAGTAAAGACCTCACCACCACCAACAGCAATCTGACTTCGCTGTCCAGCAGTACTGTCGATCAATTGCATCAGCTGTCAACCACCACCGCCGGCAGCATCAGTACTTTGAATCAGGATCTGACCAGTACCGGCCAGCAACTGACCCAGTTGTCTACCACTACCGCAACCAGTTTAAGTACATTGACCGGTGATTTGTCTGAAGCCAATGTCAATATATCCGGTTTACAGCAAAATGCATTGCAATGGAATCAGGATCTGGGTGCCTATGATGCAGCGCATAACAGTACCCGTCAGAAGATTACCCATGTGGCCGCGGGTGATGTAGCCGTTGATTCCGCCGATGCGGTCAATGGCAGTCAGTTGTATCAGACCAATACGGATGTGGCTCAGTTATCCACAGCTGTGGATAAACAGTTTGCGAATGTTAATCAGGGTTTAAGTTCTTTATCTACTTCAACCGATGCTCACCTTAAAGATTTAACCGACAGTATCTCAACCATCACCAGCGATGGTCTGAATCAGGTTTCCGGCAATGTGGATCATTTACAGCAAAATTCATTACAATGGAATAATGATCTTAAAGCCTATGATGCCGCTCATGGCAGTACTGATGGGCAGAAAATCACTCATGTGGCGGCCGGTAGTGTGGCGGCCGATTCGAGCGATGCAGTCAATGGTAGCCAGCTCTATGATTTAACTGCCAGCACAGACAGAGGTTTCAATAGTTTATCCACAAGTTTAAGTCAGACCGATACCGATGTAGGCAATTTATCAAAAAGTCTGGGTACTACGGTAGCGCATGTGGCGCAGTTGTCCGATTCAGTATCCACAGGTTTGAGCGAGGTACACAGCAATCTGGCCGCCACCGATGCCAATGTGACCGGCTTACAGCAAAATGCCTTACAGTGGAATGATGATTTAAAGGCTTATGATGTTGCCCGCAGCAGCATCAACCAGAAAATCACCCATGTGGCCGCGGGTGATGTGGCCGCTGATTCGAGCGATGCAGTCAATGGTAGCCAATTATATGATTTAACGACTGATACAGCCAATCATTTTACTGATGTAGAAGACAATTTATCGACCACCAATACCGTTTTGACCCATTTGTCCAGCAGTACTTCTGCCGATGTCAGCAGCCTGTCTACCAGTATTAACAGTGTCAATAGCAGTCTGATTGACACCAATACCCAGCTGCAATTGACCAATACCAACTTGCAGCATGTCACTGATGATCTGAGTACCACCAACAGTCAATTGAGCAATGTGACCCAATGGACCGCTTCCCAGTTACAAACCACCAACAGTCATCTGACCGATTTGTCGACCAGTACCGCCGGCAGCATTAATCAACTCAATGCCGGTCTGAATGATGCCAACAGTCAGTTAACCAGCTTATCCACCCAGACTTCAAGTGGTCTGAGTAGTCTCAGTCATGATTTAGCGAATACCCATCAGCAGCTGGACGGTTTACAGCAAAACAGCTTGCAATGGAACAGCCAGCAAGGTGCTTATGATGCCGCCGGTGCCGATGGCAGTGCCCGACAGATTACCCATGTGGCCGAAGGTCGGGTAGAAAAAGGTTCAACCGATGCCATTAACGGTGAGCAATTCTATGATCTGTCCACCAGTACCTCGGCCGGTTTAAACAGTTTGTCTACTGGTCTGAGCAGCATGAGTCATGATTTACTCAGTACCACCAATGACGACTATGACAGTTTGTCTGCTTCCCTTAATGATGCCGATGCCGATATTGCCGATTTACAAAGCCACAGTTTGCAATGGCGCGATGACGTGGGCGGTTATGATGCCAGCCATAATGATCAGAATCAGAAAATTACCCATGTGGCTGCCGGAGACGTCAGTGATGCTTCAACCGATGCCATTAATGGTGCCCAGCTCAATACCCTGGCAACCGCAACTGATCATCGTTTCAATGAATTATCCGGCGGCTTAAGCCAGACCAACGATACGGTCAACAGCGTGACCCGCAGTCTGGGGGATACCATCACCCGAGTAGCCGAACTGACAGACACAACCTCTACCGGTATCCATGATCTCAGTACTCAGGTAGCCGCAACCCAGGATAATGTGGCTTTATTACAGCAAAACAGCCTGCAATGGGATGATAGCAGCCAGGTTTATGATGCCGCTCATGCGGGGACAACGGCAAAAATCACCCATGTGGCTGCGGGCGATGTAGCGGCGGATTCAACCGATGCCGTTAATGGCAGCCAGCTGTATGACCTGACTACCGTTACCCAGGACAATATTCACAGTCTGTCTACCGGCCTGAGTCATACCCTCACTGATCTGACCACAACCAACAGCCAGCTGAATCAATTGTCTACCACTACCGGCAACAGCATCAGTACACTGAATCAGGATTTACTGACCAGTAACACCCATATCGCTGCATTAGAACAGAACACGTTACAATGGAATCAAGACACCCATGCCTATGATGCCGCTCATGGCACCAGTCAGCCGCAGCGCATTACCCGGGTAGCGGCCGGCGAAGTGAGTGACACTTCAACCGATGCCATCAATGGTGCCCAATTACAGGCAACCAATGAGGCGATACAGCAATTATCGGGTATTCTGGGGACTTCAGCGGCTGATGCAGGAGAAACCGGCACCAGTAAACCAGTCTATACCACCACCAATGCCCAAGGTGAAACCCTCACGGCCAACACCGTCAATAAAGCATTGAATAACCTCTATCAGGGCGGTTTGCAATCGATACATGTTAACAATAGCGGTAACGATTCAATCGCCACCGGTAAAGATGCAATCGCCATTGGTGATGGTGCCAAAGCATCTGGTGACCAGAGTTTCAGTATCGGCACAGGCAATGTGGTCACCGGCAATCATTCCGGTGCCATCGGTGATCCGAATACCATCCATGGTACCGCCACCTATGCGCTGGGGAACAACAACAATACCGGTACGGCTGACCATTCCATGGTACTGGGCTCTGAAAACAGCATCAGCAATTCAGCCGACAATCCGGTCAGCGGTGATCTGGTGGTGGGTAATAACGCCAAGGTGGTTAATGCCAGCAACAGCATGATTGTCGGTAACAATGCCTACATGGCGGCAGACAATGGTCTGGCACTGGGTAATCAGACGGCAGTAACCGGTATTGCCGGTATTGCTGCCGGCCAGAATGCCAGTGTACTGGCAGACAATGGCATCGCATTGGGCACAAATGCACAGGCAGCCAATACGGCCAGTGTGGCTTTGGGTTTTGCCGCCAAAACCACTGTAGATGATGGCGTGGCTCTGGGCAGTGAATCTGTGGCCAATACCGCTGCCGGTGCCATCGGCCTGGGTGCACCGCAACAAAAAGACATCAGTTTGTCTGCTGCCTGGCAAAGCACACGCGGCGCCGTGTCTGTGGGGGATATGAATCAGGACATTACCCGTCAGATTACCGGTGTGGCTGCCGGTACCGAAGATACCGATGCGGTTAACGTGGCACAATTAAAAGCCTTCACCAGCGATCTTTCCACTTCTTTGAATGATACATTAGCCAATTCCATCTCCACCGGTTTAAACGGTCTGCAAACCGATTTGTCCACAGTTAATACCTCACTTGTGGATTTACAGCAGCAGGCATTACAACTCAATGGCAAAGACTATGATGCCCGAAACCATATTATCGGTAATGTGGCTGATGGCCGGCTGGCTGCTGATTCACACGACGCCGTAAATGGCAGTCAACTGGCCAGCGTACGCGATGCTTTGCAAGCGGACATTAATAAAACCAATGAACGCATTGATTATTTGGCCGATATACCCTCTGTGCCGCCTGAAGAGCTGACCAGCCTCAGTACCAGTACCGCGGCCAGTCTGGACGCCACCCACAATGCGTTGGCTACCGGCCTGGGTGGAGGTGCTGCTTATGATGATCAGGGTCAGTTTATTGCCCCGCAATACACCACCACCGCAGCTGATGGCTCCAGCCTGACTGCTCATAATGTGGCCGATGGTTTACACAACCTCTATCAGGGAGGTAGTCAGGCCATGCATGTGAATAGCCGGCAGGATTCAGTCGCTAAAGGTAAAGATGCTGTAGCCATCGGTAGTCAGGCACAGGCCAATGGTGATTTTTCCATTGCCATGGGTAGTCACGCCAGTACCGCCAGCCAGGCTCATGATGCCATAGCCATTGGTACCAATACTTCGGCCACTCAAAATGGCGGCGTGGCACTGGGCAGCGGTTCCGTGGCCAGTGTGGCGGCGGGTGTCAGTGGTTATGTGCCTGCTGGTGCAACAGATGCTCAGATGAGTACCATTGACGCTACCCGCAGCACGCAGGCCGCCGTTGCTGTCGGCAATGCCGATGGCGGTACTTATCGCCAGATTACCGGTGTGGCCGCTGGCACCAATGACAGCGATGCGGTCAATGTGGCCCAGCTAAAAGCGGTTAATAATCAAATGACCCAGATCAATCAGTATGTCAATAATATCGATAACCGTATTGATCATGTTGAGCGCAAAGCCTATTCCGGTACCGCACTGGCTCTGGCTTTATCCGGCGCCTATCTGCCGGCGTTAAATGGTGGCGAACAAGCCGTCGGCGTTGGCGTGGGTTCCTACCAAGGCTATGCTGCCGTTGGTGTTAACTATAAAGCATTGAATAATCATGGTGATGTTTCATGGGGTGCGGGTATATCGTCTACCGGACACGAATTTGGCCTCAATGCCGGCTTAGGTTTTAAATGGTAAGCTGCTTATTCATTTCTTGAATACGGTTGTAATACATTCTCCCGTTTCCTGATTTCAGGAGACGGGATTTTTTTGTATTGAAGACAGGATAACTGCTCTTTATTTGACTCATCAGGATCAATAAAAACGCAACCAAAACCATAACTGAACATAAATTCTGATCCATTGAAAACACAACATTAAAATCATAAATAGTAACTTATTTATATATAAATAAAAAAATGGAGCTATAAATCCAATAATGTCACTTTAATAAAAAATATAATAATTATCAAAACTTTAAAAACTCTATCGAATATAAAATTAATATAAATAATCTAAATTAAACACAGTAAAGAAATAACATTACTTATGTTAATTTAGTGTTAAGCGGGAAAAATCTAATTCATATAACTATGTTGATGAATTAGCAATCAGAATTAAAAAAGCAGTGCTTTATATGAAAATTTATGTTGATTTAAATTTACCTACATTTTAGAATGAGCCACTTTGTTAAGGGAATTTCAATACAAAGGCATATTATTTTGTGTATGTTCATGCTGATAACCCGATAAAGATTATGAGCATGATATTGCTATGTGCATTGTATAAACCTGATTAAATCAGAATGAATGACAGTAATCAGTAATGGATATGATGATTATGTTTTTAATTTATGTATTTGATAAGGCTTTATTTTTGACGTTGCATATAGGGGTTTGTATCAGATTTCCGACTTAAAAATAGTTATACCGAATACACCATTATTCCAGATTGAATTTAATTAACCGATCAATACAGTTGAATTTACAGGCTGTTATTTTTATGTGTCCAACCATGAAAAATTGTAAGTATGCCTGTTTTTTCCTGAAGAAACAGGCCAGCAAACTGTTAATGCTCAGGTTAATCATTCATTTGTAGTTAACCTGGAAAATAAATGTTTTCAAACAAAGCATGTGATTAAGTTAGTTAGTTTATTAACGTATTAAAAAATTGGATTAATACGAAGTTATTAAACAGTTATTTACCTTTTTGGAACCTATCAATGAATAAAATTTATCGTGCCGTATGGAATGAACATACACAAACCTGGGTAGCCGCCTCAGAGCTGGCTAAAGGTCAGGTGAAATCCAACGTAAGCCTGACACCGGCCACAGAAAAGCACAAAAACCGCAGCTACGGGCTGGTGAAGCTGGCCTTACTGGCTGGGTTGGTACAACTGCAATTTAATACGTCGCTGACTTTTGCGTCTAATCTGGCCATTAACGGCTCTACTGTTAGTTCTAATGCTGCCAATGCGGTAATCTACCCAGGAGGTAGCGACGGTTCCGTGGTATTGTCAGGTGGAAACATAACTGCAGATAGTGGTCATTGTGGTGCCGATAATGTTAATGGCCGGCGTGGGGTGACTGGTGGCATCAGTGCATTAGAAGAGTATTTGCGCTTTAGCAATAACACTGCTTTTGGTAAATATAATCCGTATGGCACATCAACAGAACAACAAGTTCAGGATGGTGTGATTTCTAAACCTAACCGTGTTAATGCTGGTCATACTACACCAGCTACGGGTAACGGCCCAAGCTCTGGCTATATCAGCGAAATGACTGGTGGTACCACCGTTGTGAAACCTATTGCTTATGGTGTAGGTTCATTTGCCACCGGTTGTGGCAGCTATGCTACCGGCAATTATTCTGTTGCTTTTGGCAATAATGCCACTGCCTTGGGCGGTAGTTCCATGGCTTTTGGTGTAGCGGCGCTGGCTGCGTCTCCAGCCAGTATCGCTTTTGGTACTGGTGCAGAAGCCAATGGTACTTCAGCTGTTGCCATGGGCTCTATTGCCAATGCGCAGGGCGAGGGCAGTGTGGCTATGGGTTTAAATGCCCAGGCAGTGGGTGCCGATGCAGATAAGCCAATGGCACCGGATTCAAGCAAAGATCCGGCCAGTAATTTAGACACCATGAATCCGTTTGCCGATGCCAGCAACATTGCTCATTCCGCAACCGCAATTGGTAACAGCGCCTTAGCCAATGGCTCTTCAGCAACCGCAATTGGTAACGTGGCGCAGGCCATAGGCACTTCCACGGTAGCACTGGGTTATGCTGCTCAGGCAACCGCTACCGGCGGCGTGGCGTTGGGCGGTAAATCTGTGGCGGATACCGAAGGCGGTGTAGCAGGTTATGATCCTGTTACTGGTAAACCTTCCACCAAGGGAGGCATTGCCTGGACCAGTACTACAGGTGCTGTGGCTGTAGGTGATGTAAAAAATAATGTTACCCGCCAGATCACTGGTGTAGCTGCCGGTAAAGAGGGCACAGATGCCGTCAACGTAGCTCAGTTAACCAGTCTGGCCACTTCTGTTTCTACCAGCATTTTTGATTTATCCACTTCCAATCAGTATTATGTTGATCGCTTAGATACTGCTACCAGCAACATTCAAACCTTGCAGAACAATACATTACAATGGGACGAAGCGGCCAATGCGTATGATGCCGGCCGTCCTGCTGCTACAGCGGATACCAAAATAGCTACTAAAATCATTAATGTAGCTGATGGTAAACTGGCGCAAGATTCAACTGATGCCGTGAATGGTAGCCAATTATTTACTACCAACAGCAACGTAAGCAGTTTGTCCACAGCAACGGCCACTGGTTTGGATAATCTGACTCAATCCATAGATACCACTAACAGCAGCGTAAGCAGCTTGTCCACGGCTACGGCCACTGGTTTGGATAATCTGACTCAATCCATAGATACCACTAACAGCAGCGTAAGCAGTTTGTCCACAGCTACGGCCACTGGTTTGAGCGGTCTGACTCAATCCCTAGATACGACCAACAGCAGTGTAAGCAGCTTGTCTACAGCTACTTCTTCTGGCTTGAATGATCTGACTCAATCCATAAGTACTACCAACAATACCGTAAGCAGTTTGTCCACAGCTACGGCCACTGGTTTGAACAGTCTGACTCAATCCCTAGATACGACCAACAGCAACGTAAGCAGCTTGTCTACAGCTACTTCTTCTGGTTTGGATAATCTGACTAAATCCATAAGTACCACCAACAATACTGTAAGCAGCTTATCTACAGCTACTTCTTCTGGTTTGAATGATCTGACTAAATCCATAAGTACCACCAACAGCAGCGTAAGCAGCTTGTCCACAGCGACTGCCACTGGTTTGGATAGTCTGGCTCAATCCGTAAATACCGATCTGGCTTCTCTGTCTACCAGTACAGCCGGCGCCATCACAAAACTGGACGGTAATATCAGTACGGTAACCGGTAATTTAGCCAATACAAATCTGCAACTATCTGCATTACAGCAGGATGCATTACAGTGGAATAATGACCTTAAAGCCTATGATGCCGGCCGTAGCGATGCCAATCGTAAAATCACCCATGTGGCCGCAGGCGATGTCAGCGCTGATTCAACCGATGTGATCAATGGCAGCCAGTTATATCAGACCAACACCACCGTAGACAAGCGGTTTACCGATGTCACTAATAGCCTGGGCGCCTTATCAACCTCAACCTCAACCAGTTTTCAGGAACTGACAGACAACATCAATTCTCTTGCCGGTGGTAGCCTGACTCAATTGTCTGCCAACGTAAGCACTTTGCAGCAAGATGCTTTGCAATGGAATAGTCAGCTCAATGCTTATGATGCCGGCCGTAATACTGCCAACCGTAAAATCACCCATGTGGCGGCAGGCGATATCAGCGCTGATTCAACCGACGTGATTAATGGCGGCCAGCTATATCAGACCAATACCACCGTTGGCAATTTGTCTACTTCAGTAGACAACCGCTTTACCAATGTCAATACCAGCCTGAACGCTTTATCAACCTCCACCTCAACCGGTTTTCAGGAACTGACAGACAACATCAATTCTCTTGCTGGTGGCAGCCTGGCTCAGTTGTCTGCCAACGTAAGCACCTTGCAGCAAGATGCTTTGCAATGGAATAGTCAGCTCAATGCTTATGATGCCGGCCGTAATGCCGCCAATCGTAAAATTACCCACGTGGCGGCAGGTGATATCAGTGCTGCATCAACCGATGTGATCAATGGCAGTCAGCTCTTTACCACCAATAATAATATCACCAGTTTATCCACTACCATGGATAATCAGGTGGCCACGGTTAATCAGGGATTGACTTCCTTATCTACCAGTACGATTAATGGTTTAAATAGCTTATCCACTTCAGTAACCACGCAGTTTTCCAGTGTTACGGATAACCTGAATAATTTATCTGCTTCTGTCAATAATCAGATAACCACGGTCAACAGCGGGCTGAATTCCTTGTCCACCAGCACCAGCGGCAGCTTAAACCAGTTGTCAACAGGCATGACTGCACTACAACAGAATACATTGCAATGGAATGATCAGTTAAGTGCCTATGATGCCGGTCGCAATGGTGTTAACCGTAAAATCAGCCATATCGCCGCAGGTGAAGTCAGTGCCACATCAACCGATGCGATTAATGGCAGCCAGTTATTCACCACCAACAACAGCATCAACAGTCTGTCTACTTCGGTTAATCAGGGATTAACTTCTTTATCAACCACCATCACCGATAACCTGACCAATTTGGCCAACAGTATTTCTACCGTTGCCGGTTCAGGTCTGAATGAAGTATCAACCAGCGTTGCTGCCTTGCAGCAAAATACGCTACAGTGGCGTGATGACCTGAAAGCCTATGATGCTGGCCGTAATAATACCAGCCGCAAAATCACCAACGTGGCTGCCGGTGATATCAGCAGTACATCAACCGAAGTGGTTAATGGCGGTCAGCTGTATGATTTGTCTACAGGCACAACCAATCGTTTTAATACAGTAGACACAAACCTGTCTGCAACCAACAGTGCATTGGCTAATTTAACGGCCAGCACCACCGGCAGCATGAACAGTTTGTCAACCAGTATCATTGATGTTAATCGCGGCCTGTCTGACACCAATCAGCAGCTTGGTTTCCTGTCCAGCTCCACTTCAAGCAGCCTGTCTTTCCTGGATCGCACTCTGGATCAGACCACTTCAAGTCTGACTTCATTGTCTACCACCACGGCCAATGATGTTAAAGCACTGAATACCAGCCTGAATGACACCAATACTGAGCTGAAACTGACCAATGCCAATCTGAATCATGTGTCTGAAAGCCTGAGCACCACCAACAGTCAGTTGGGCAGCATCACCAAATGGACCGCAACCCAGTTAGATTCAACCAAGAGTCAGCTGACCCAGCTGTCCGTGGCTACAGCTGACAACATCAAAGATCTGAATACTGCGTTAAATAGTACCAATAGCCAGCTATCCAGCCTGTCTACTGGTCTGAATAGTATCAGCACCACCAACAGCAGCGTGGCCAACCTGCAACAATCCACTTTGCAATGGGATGATAATCTGGGTGCGTATGATGCAGGCAGAAATAAACACAATGAGAAAATTACTCATGTGGCTGCCGGCGAAATCAGCAACACATCAACCGATGCCATCAATGGTGCCCAATTACAGGCAACCAATGATGAAATAGACAAATTATCCTATATTCTGGGCACTTCAGTGGATGACAACGGTGTCAAAGCAGTAAGTAAAGCACCGGTATATACTACCACCAATGCCAAAGGCGAAACATTAACCGCTGATACCGTCAGTGGTGCACTAAGTAATCTGTACCAGGGTGGTATGCAAGCCATGCACGTGAATACCACCACTGGCAAAGATTCAATTGCTACAGGTGCAGATGCCATCGCGATTGGTGCCGGTGCTCAGGCCAGCATTGCCAATGGCATTGCACTGGGTAGCGAATCTGTAGCCAATACTGCTGCAGGTGCAATCGGATTTGGTGCACCTGCAGATGGCAAGGATGTTGTAGCCTTGTCTCCTGCCTGGCAAAGTACCCGTGGTGCAGTTTCTGTCGGTGACATGAATAACGGCATCACCCGCCAGATCACCGGCGTGGCTGCCGGGACGGAAGATACCGATGCCGTCAACGTAGCACAATTAAAAGCGCTGACCACCGGTTTATCAACTTCAGATAGCACCATCAGCTCAATAACCAGCTCAGTATCTTCAGTATTTACAGATCTGAGTAGTCTGCAAACATCATTGACTGATTTGAAGAATAATGCATTGCAACTTAAAGGTTCATTTTACGATGCCGGCGGCTATCCCATTAGTAATGTGGGCAATGGTACTATCGGGCTCGGTTCTAAAGATGCTGTTAATGGCGGCCAGTTGTATGATATTCGTCAAGCATTACAATCAGATATCGACAAAACCAATAGCCGTATTGATCATCTGGTTATTGCCTCCTCATCTACCGGGTCTGGTACAGGTACAACTTCCGGTGCAGATGCTGTGGCTGTGGGTGATGGCTCAGTATCCAATGGTGACAATGCCGTAGCTGTAGGCAATGGTTCATCATCCGATGGCGCCAATGCTGTGGCCGTAGGCGGCTCTTCTACCGGTGACAGCGCAGTGGCTGTCGGTGGCGGTTCCGTATCCAACGGTGACAATGCCGTAGCTGTAGGTGGTTCTTCTAGCGGTGACAACTCAGTAGCTGTAGGCGGTAACTCAGAATCTAATGGTGCTAATGCCGTAGCTGTCGGTGGCTCTTCTAGTGGTGAAAGCGCAGTGTCCGTAGGCGGTGGTTCCAGTGCCAATGGCGATCATTCAGTGGCAGTCGGTGGTAATGCTACTGCTGAACAGCCCGGTGGTATTGCCGTAGGTGAAGGCTCAGTGTCTGATGGCGCCAATGCTATAGCTGTGGGTGGTTCTTCTACCGGTGAAAGTGCAGTGGCAGTCGGTGATGGCTCCAGTGCCGGTGCCGATCATGCAGTAGCCGTAGGTGGCAATGCTACAGTTAGCCAACCTGGTGGTATCGCCGTAGGTAATGGTTCAGCTTCCAGTGGTGAAAATGCCGTAGCCGTGGGTAGTGGTTCATCATCTGAGGGCACTAATGCCGTAGCTGTAGGTGGCTCTTCTAGCGGTGACAACTCAGTAGCTGTAGGCGGTAATTCAGAGTCTCATGGTACTGATGCCGTAGCTGTCGGTGGTTCTTCCAGCGGTGAAGGCGCGGTGTCCGTAGGCGGTAGCTCATCATCTGAGGGTACTAATGCCGTAGCTGTCGGTGGTTCTTCTAGCGGTGACAACGCAGTAGCCGTGGGTGGTTCTTCTACCGGTGACAGCTCAGTAGCCGTGGGTGGTTCTTCTACCGGTGACAGCTCAGTAGCCGTAGGCGGTAGCTCATCATCTAATGGTACTAATGCCGTAGCTGTGGGTGGTTCTTCTAGCGGTGACAACGCAGTAGCTGTGGGTGGTTCTTCCAGCGGTGAAGGCGCAGTGTCCGTAGGCGGTGGCTCCAGTGCCGGTGCTGATCATGCAGTAGCCGTCGGTGGCAATGCTACAGTTAGCCAAGTTGGTGGTATCGCCGTAGGTAATGGTTCAGCCTCTAATGGTGAAAATGCCGTAGCTGTAGGTGGCTCTTCTAGCGGTGACAACTCGGTAGCTGTAGGCGTTGGCTCAGTATCCAACGGCGCTAATGCCATAGCTGTAGGCGGTTCCTCTACAGGCGACCACTCAGTGGCCGTGGGCGGTGGCTCTTCTGCCATCGGCAATAACTCAGTAGCTCTGGGGAATGGTTCCGTATCCAATGGCCAGAATGCAGTGGCTATCGGCGGTGGTTCTGCCCAAGGTGATCAATCCATTGCACTGGGCACCAATGCCACTACCGCTGAAAATGTTCAGAATGCGGTGGCCATGGGCACCAATGCTTCAGTAACCCAAAGTGGCGGTGTTGCCTTGGGTAGCGGATCAGTAGCCAGCGTTGCTGCCGGTGTTGCGGGTTATGTACCGGTTGGTGCTACCACCAAACAGGCCAAAGCCATCGAAGCCACTCAAAGTACACAGGCAGCTGTGGCCGTAGGTAATGCAGACACAGGAACTTATCGTCAGATTACAGGCGTTGCTGCCGGTACCAATGACAGCGATGCGGTCAATGTGGCTCAGCTGAAAGCAGTAAATACCCAGATGACACAGGTTAATCAGGCTGTGAATACCGTCAATAAGCGCATTGACCATGTTGAACGTAAAGCTTACTCCGGTACAGCCTTGGCTCTGGCCTTGTCTGGTGCCTACTTACCATCACTGAATGGTGGAGAACAGGCTGTCGGTGTGGGTGTAGGTTCCTATAAAGGTTATGCTGCGGTTGGCTTAAACTATAAAGCAATGAATAGCCGTGGTAATGTTACCTGGGGTGCCGGTGTATCCTCTACTGGCCGTGAAGTTGGTTTGAATGCTGGTCTGGGCTTTAAATGGTAATGCATACCAATGATTGATGTTTGTTGATCACATTATCCCGTTTTCCGATGTTTGGAAAACGGGATTTTTTATATTGCTCAATATATGGATACAAGCCAGGGCAATGATTTTGTGGGGTACTAATATCTTTTATACCTTAGTAAACAAACAAAAAACGGCTAAAATCTTTTAAATACAAGACTCAATGCCGTTTCATGCCAAAATCTGAAAATGATTTATTTTGCACCAAAATGATTATAAAATGCGTATTCTTTTATACCAGAATGATCAAGAATAATCATTTTTTAAATAAGTTTTAAACCCGCTTTAAATTCTTCGCCCGAACCATTCTACCTTGCCGACAATAGCTACATTTTCATTTTTCAAATCAAGTGTAAAGGATTCATATTCTTTGTTTGTTGGCTTTACTAGCAATTTGCCCTCCGGCAACACTTGAGTTCTTTTAACAAGAAAATTTTTCCCAACTCTTAAAACGTATATGCCGTCTTCTGGCTTATTTTGTGAGTGATTAACCAAAATGACATCACCATCGTTTAATAAGCCCTGCATTGAGTCACCTTTGATAGATGTCACGCTTAAATCCTCTGGGTTAGCTGCGATAAAATTATCAATCCAGTATTTTCTAAATGCTACATGAAAAAGCGGAGGTTTTGCATCGCCCCCGTGAATCGGAAGCGCGTCGAGATCATATCGTGGAATAAAAACAAAATCGTTAATATTAATTTTGTCATTAGTAGTGGGTGGAGGCTCTAGTGCTTTAATAGACGTATTGCTGACTTCATTATTAGTATTTTTGAGCTTGGCTCCTTCTCCCGTTGCAAGCCATACTAAATGTACACCCGCGGCGTTAGCAATATTAATCAGATTTGTTGTGCTTGGTTCTGCGCCATCTTTAACCCATTTTGCTGCCGTAGGATATGCGACATCTACAATTTTTGATAGCGTTGAAATACTGCCTAAAATTTCTACAACCTCTCTTATTCTTTGAGAGAATCCGACGTTAAAGTTTTCCATTATTTTTGCTCATTGAAATACCGATACTGATTGGGTTAATATCGGTGATATTGAAACCATACAGGCCAATCGTTGACTTCAGCATGACGCGACCTCTTATCTTGCTGATATATAAATAACATAAAAATAAAATTTTAAAATAAAAACAAAATTTAATGAAATAATACATTAGATAAAATCATATGATTAAATCATTTATATATATGATATTTAATATAAAACCTATAGTCAGCGTCAGACATGCAGTGGGTGGTGTTTTACTGGTAACATCATTTAAAATCATCACCATGAGTGATATATTATTTGAATAGGAATTTTATCTATTCATTTTTATAAAATTTTCTTGATATAAGTCAAATTAAAATCGAATATTTGATTTTATTTTGCACTTATTTAATAATAACGGTTGTTTAAAAAAAATATTTTAGTAAAATGAAAAAAATTATTTTATTTTTAATACCTGAAAAATTTTTAGTTAAAAAGTCATTTTAAACGCCGTTATAGTGTGTGAATAACAGAATCAGTATATAAAAATTTTTAAGTAATTTAGGAATTGGCATGAAATACGAAGCGGTTGTGGCGCAATTACTGAACGTAGAAGGAGCCCTGGCAGCAGGTGTGGTCGATTACGATAGCGGTATGTTGTTGGCCGGTAGTTCAATCAATGCCATTGATCTGGAAATTTCGGCTATCAGCAGTACCGAAGTGGTGCGGGCTCAGATCAAAAACATGCAAATGTTACAATTGAATGACGTTATTGAAGATATTTTGATCACTTTAAATAACCGTTATCATCTTATCCGGCCATTGAGAGAATTAAACAGTCTATTCTTATATTCTGTACTGGATAAACAGAAGGCCAGTCTGGCTTTATCCCGCAGAGCACTGATTGATGTGGAAAAACAAATGCTCATTTAAATAGAGTCGGCATAATGCCTCTGCAAATACAGGTATAAAAATGGCGTCGTTTTTCGGCGCCTGTTTTTATATCTGGCTGTTATGGGCAGCTTGATTTTATTTATCAGCATGCGTTGAATCGGTTGCCGTGTTCTATTTCACAATACCCACAAGTGAACGAAAATGCATTACTTTTCAATCATGCATTAATCATCTTTTTACCCATTATCCAAACTAAAATCATCAAAAGACAAACGTGTCAAGCATGACATCACCAATTTGACCAGATAATGATCAAAAAGTATATTAATTTGTATATATTTATTAATGATAGAGTAGATATTAGCGTATTAAAATAAAATACGTTATAATCAATAATTAAATTTTGCATTAAACATACTTAACTTAATACTTAATGTTTACTGATGGATATTGAAATCAAGGCCGATTAATGGGTCTTTATGACTGGATCAGGGAGGTTTTCCGGCCTAAGTCATTAGGCAAAATAATACTGGTTTCGCGCCATTGTGTTGCCATTTTTGCCGCTACTGATGAAATAATTTGAGCATGGGTTTGAATACAACCACCAATACTAACGATAATTATCTGTCAATGCCGCTTGCTACCGAAAAGCATGATGTGACAGATACTAAAAAAATCAACCTGTTGACATCAGAGTCAACAGGCTATACTTGCTTGGCGTCAAGTTTAAGCGCCATGCATATGCCTGACACAACTCCCAAAACAGGATTATCTGATCTGGCTGCTTTGCCAGATCATGAGGTTAACGTTAAAAAATCCATCTTATCAGCGCAGCAGAATATACAGCTTCATGATCTGGCCTCAGCATTTGCTGTTGCAGACAATCTGTCTCAAACATCAGCCACTCTATCCGGTATGGCAGGACTGACTTTAAATATCGGTACAGATGTAACAGATATTTTGTCGGCCAAATCGACTCATCTGTCGCGGGAAGATAAGCAACTGGCTGATGGATTAAATGAAATTTCAGGATCCATCTCCGGTGTCAGTGTGGCCGCACCGCAAAGTCACCTGAGCGACAATCAGGCTGATATACAGAGAGCTGCATTATCGCTACCTCTGGCTGCCGGCGAAATGGCTATAGCCTCAAAATCGAATGATGATTATTTTTCTGATGTAGAGCCGCAACAAATATCAGAACTAAACAGTATCCTACACAATATTCATTCAACCCAGCTTAACCAACCGGTACACACCATCTCCAGCGTAAGTGAAACGCCGCATTCATTGCCGCAAGATGTACACCCATTGCCTGCTGACTGTGCAGTTACCTTGAATCAGTCTTATCCGGTTGCCGATCTGGCTCTGAATAATGGTTCGGATATCTATCCCGCGTTAGCCGAAATGCCAATGCAGCAACAAACAATGGCGCTGGATACCGATCAGCTTGAATTAAAAGCGGCAGCAATCAAACCATTGTCAATTTCTGAAGAATTTCAGCAACCGATGATTTCTTCATGTCAGCAAAACCTTGCTGAAGGGCTGACTGATTGCCTCGACAGCCATATCAAGGCCATCAATAATAAGCTTTCGGTTTTTGTAGCAGAATCTCCATCTGTCAGTCATATCGAAGAGATGACCCATAACCAAATGCAATGGGCAGCTGCTGACTCACTTATGGTTGATGAAACGCCGCAAACTACACAATCCCTATTGGTGCACTCAGCACAACAGACCTTGCAGACACTGGTTACAGAAATTGCAGTGAGTGACACACCATCACTGGTGACGGAAGAGCACATTGAACCATGGCAACAAGAGCAGACAACAACGCTGGCTGTTATTGAGACGAACGTGAATGATCCGTCTGAAAGTAATTATGATTTATCGGCTAGAGCAAAAGAGAATGCCGGTTTAGCCACTGATTGTGATGCTGTAGCTATTGCTAAAACTCAGTCAGCAGCAAAAGAAGAATTACACAATCTTCAGGATACTGAAGAAGGGTCTGTCAGTAATTCTGCTGTTATGCCGCAAACGCCTGTATCAGAAATACAGACGGCCATTAATACCCCGCTTACTTTGCCCACACAGACTGAAATCCAGCAGGATACAGCCGTATCGAAGCTTGGGCATGCAATGATGCAATCAGAGGTTGATCAGCAGGCAACATGTCTTGATACTATAGATACATCCATTCATCGCGCTTTGGGTGATCAGCATGACGCACAGTCAGTGATGGCTCCATCAGACAAATCAGCTCAAGATGAAATCATGTTGGCTACGTTGCCTGCACAGGATGAACACTTAATTACTGATGATTCCCGCCCCCTTGGGCATAAGCTGCCTGCGTCTGCCGCACTGCTAACTGAAACCAGTCTGGCTTCGCTGACTGAACTGCCATTTTCAGGCAGCCGACAATCTGCATCATCAGTACAATTATCCGCTTATGATGCCGGTGATCAGGCTTCATTTACTGATGTGCCTGTGTCTGGGCTCTATCAATCTTTGGCACCTCTGGCAGAGCAGCCGGAAAATATATTGAGCCATAATGAATTCAACGGTTTATCGGCACTGATTCCGGCACATACACCATCAGCCGAGAATTTATCTGAATGTGATATTGCCACTTCATGTGGCCTGTCTGCCAATGGTTTACAGCATCAGCCACAGCTATCTGCCCTTACTCATCAGCATAATAATACTGCCAATACATGGGCATTATCCGGTCTGCCATCGGCGGTCAAGCAGCATGAATTACAGACTCAGTTAGATGAAGGCTTGCACAGCCAGCAATTACATCAAGGGCTCCATGATACGATGCTTGACCATGCAGCTACTTTATTGGCCGATATTCCCGTGGCACATACCGATGTACAGAAAGAGACTGACCTGCAAGATAAAAGTGATGGTGTGGCAGCTGGTCACCAGACCACCACGGCTGATCCGGACGGCGCTGATGGGCAGGTAGCCAATACAAAGGCATCAACAGCACAGCCGCCTGGTTCAGATAGTGACATCATATCCCAAATGGGATATAAACCATTATCCGTAAAAGAGATAGCGCATGATATTTCGATGGCGGAACAAAATTATGCCGGAACCAGCTTATCTCTGGCTTTGTCAGGCAATCATTTAACTGTTTTTCGTATTGGCAAACACCTTATTGGCCGTTGTGTCGGCATTTCCCGGAATTACTGTGAACCGGACGTTATTCAGCAGGATATAGACAGTAAAAAGTATTATTGCAAGGTTTTGCTCCATTCGCCGCAAAGCATGACTTCGATGGTGCTGCATTCATTGGATTTGAGTAGTAAAGTATTGTATTGAATGAGATTTATGGGAAAAATTAAGCAGTAGGAATCTTATTTATTTAAATAAACTTCAGATATGGATTGATATGCGAATTGGCATTTCTGTTATTACACATGCTGGTCAAAACATTTGGGAAAACGGCATGGGACAGAATATTATTTTTCTGGCTCAAAGTTTAAAAGCAGTTCCCTTTGTTAAATCAGTGGATTTGATTGATGTGGGTGATCAACAGGCCATGCCTGCTCAGGTTGATTTGGACGCATTTGATATGCGTCTCATGAAGCAGGATCAGGCAGGTGATATGGTTGATGTGATTATTGAATTGGCCGGTGCCCTGGATCCGAAATGGCTGGCTTTGCAACGAGCCAGAGGCAAAAAGGTAGTTTACTACTGTGTAGGCCAGCCTTATGCGGCATTGGCCGAAAGCAGTATTTTTGATA
Organism: Neisseriaceae bacterium ESL0693; assembly: GCA_029433475.1. GTDB lineage: Bacteria > Pseudomonadota > Gammaproteobacteria > Burkholderiales > Neisseriaceae > Snodgrassella. The sequence goes on from JAQTIE010000001.1 coordinate 112,817, forward strand.
AAGAAGGCTACTTTCCGCCAACAGATCATTGTGATGAAATCTGGTTACTGCCTAAAGACCAGATGTATGTACCCATGATGCGCACCTTGTATCGCTGTCCGGTATACATTGCTCCTTATCTGTGGGCGCCTACCTTTATCCGCAAACGGGAACAGGAAGCCAGTGCTCATGCTTTGCATTATGGCTGGGAATCCAACACAACAGATAACGGCTTGCGTAAACCATTAAAGGTTGCCATTTTTGAACCCAATATTTCCGTGGTCAAAGCAGCCTCTATACCCATGCTGGCCTGTAATGAAGCCTATCGTGCCGAATCTGAATCAATCGCCATGATGCACGTACTCAATGCGTTGCACATGAAAGACCATTTAACCATGTTGCATCTGGCCAATTCATTGAATCTGGTACAGCAGAAAAAAGCCTGTTTTTATGGTCGCCATGATGTGGTTGGTTTTATGGCACAACATGCCAATGCCGTGGTCTCACATCAATGGTGTAATGATCAGAATTACATGTATCTGGATGTTTTATATGGTCATTATCCACTGATTCACAATTCCAAATGGTTAAAATCCTTTGGTGTGGGATATTACTATCCTGATTCTGAAGCGGTGGAAGCCGGCAGACAGATCCGTACTGCCTGGCAACACCACCAGACTCATCTGGCTGAGCAGCGTGAAAAAACACAGGTTCTTTTTGATGCCGTTGCTCCTTTAGCTGCAGCCAATATACAAGCCCATACACAGTTATTAACGCAATTGTGTTCTGATCGTCCAGAATTATTAAGAGGTTAAATTATGCTTTCGGTAGGTGCACTTCGTATCGGAATTTCGCTTTTTGTGCGCAAAGGCGGTCAGTCGATGTGGGAAAATGGTATTTTTCAAAACTGTATTTTCCTCGCCATGCTATTACAAAAATCGCCTATTGTTGAAGACGTGGTCTTGGTGATTGGCGGTGGCGATGCTGAGGAACAGGAAATCAGTGATTTTCTCAAAGATTCACCTGTACCCTACATTGATATGGAAACAGCGGCAGCCAAACTGGATGTCATGATTGAAATGAGTGCCCAGCTGGATCAGGCCTGGGTGGTGAATTTCAAGGCCAAAGGCGGCAAAGTCGTGAGTATGCGTGTTGGTAATGATTATGTGATCGATATAGAACGCATGATTTTTGATAAACCGGCAGCTTTGCTGATTACCAATGCGCCTTATGATGAAATATGGACATTGCCGGAGTATGAAAAAACCTGCATGCCCTATTATGCCAGTGCGTATCGTAAACCTGTACGGATTATGCCGCATCTGTGGAGTCCGGTGATTTTAAATAACGCACTCACCGCACTGGAGCAGGGGAAGGTATTTGGCTATCAGCCCGGGCGTGCCCGCTGGCGTGTCGGTATGTTTGAACCCAATGTATGCATGGTAAAAACCAGCTACATTCCTTTACTGATCAGTGAAAATACGCATCGCCAGAATCCCAATATGCTTGAGCATATTTATGCATGCAATACCTATAAACTGAAAGACCATCAGGTTTTCAATGATTTTGCCAATAGCCTGGATATTGTACGGCAGGGTCTGACCTCATTTGATGGCCGTTATCCTATCTGGCAGGTATTGTCATTATTCTGTGATGTGGTGATCTCCCACCAATGGGAAAATGCCCAGAATTATGTTTATTATGAGGCCCTGTATGGTGGCTATCCTCTGATTCATAATTCGCATTTACTGGCTGATTGTGGTTACCGCTATCATGATTTCGATTGTGAGGAAGGTGCGGAACAATTGATCAGTGCTTATCAGAATCATGATGCCAATTTAGCCATCTATCGACAAAAAGCGCGTGCTTTTCTGGCAACACTGGATCCGCAGGCAGAGAATAATATCCGTTGTTATACGGATGCGTTACTTAATTTATATCAACCTTAACAATAAGGTAAAAAAATTCATCAATTGCATGACATTATGGTCGTATTGATCATTATTATGCATATTGGTTGTTTTTATATCGGGTCAACTATGAGTTTATATACGGGTGCCGATAAACCATATCGCCGTTTGCGTATCGGCATTACCATTGGTCTGAACCACGCTCAGGAAACATTATGGAATAATGGTATTAAGCAAAATGCCGTTTTTCTGGCTGAAGCACTGAGAAATTGTCCTAATGTCATGAGTGTGGTACTGGTCAATACCACCAATGTACCGATCAGCAAAAGCTTACCCTGGGATTTAACTCGCTGGCCGACACAAAGTCTTATTGAAACCAAGGATCAGCTGGATATTTTGATTGAGCTCGGTGGCCAGATTGACCCTGAGCAGACGGCTTATTTAAAAAACCGCGGTGTTCATTTAATTTCATACTGCTGCGGCTTTGAATACGTGCACATGATGGAATCTGTGCTGTTCAGACGTGGTATGTGGGGCAGTAATCTCTTCATTAATCAGCGGTATGATGATATCTGGATGGTGCCTCAGGTTGCGAATATCAGTCAGTCCTATTTTGAAGTATTCCGCCGACATAGTGCCCGTGTGGTTCCATTTGTGTGGAGTCCGGTCTTCATTACTCAGAAAGCAGCAGCATTACCCGCTGAAGGGTTATGGCAGGCACCTGATGCGCAGCGTGGCTGGCGCTTGTCCATTATGGAGCCCAATATTGATGTAGTGAAATTCTGTCTTTACCCCATTCTGATTGCCGAACTGATGTACCGTGCCCGTCCTGAAATGGTGGCCACCGTTCAGGTATGTAATAGCACTGCATTGGCAAAAGAATGTTCTGACTTCATTGCATTGATGAATCAATTAGACATTGTGAAAGACAATAAGGCTGTTTTTACCGGACGCCATGAGACGCCCACTTTTCTGGCAAACCATACCGATGCCATTATTTCCCATCAATGGGAAAATCCATTAAATTATTTTTATCTGGAAACCTGCTGGCAAGGCTATCCTTTGATTCACAATGCGGAGCTAGTGCCCAATCTGGGCTATTATTATCCTAAAAACGACGTTCAGGCCGGAATGCAGCAGCTTTACAGAGCCATGACGGAACATGCCGCCAATGCGCATCATTATATTACCCGCCAACGTCAGCATATAGCTCGTTTCTTACCGGATAATAGCCAATTGATCGCCGATTACACTGCTTTAATAGACGAAGTAAAAGCCAGACCCATTCGCTGATTATCCGGTAAGAGTGACTGATATGATTAATTTTTATTCATAAACTGGTTAATATTATCATTCAGTATGCTACAAATACGTTTGATGGCCTCTTCACTGCCCCAGGCGACGTGCGGCGTAATAATAAGATTGGGTAAATGTGCACTCAGAAGAGGATTGCCGTGTCTGGGTGGTTCTTCCGTCAGCACATCCACACCGGCACCGCCCAGCTGACCATATTTTAATGCCGCCACCAAAGCCAGTTCATCCACCAGCCCGCCACGACCCACATTGATCAATACCGCCCCTGGTTTCATCATCTTTAATTCAGTTTCAGACAGCATATTGCGGGTATGTTCATTCAGCGGACAATGCAGTGAAATGACATCAGCCGTCTGCACTACTTCCTGAAATGGAGTGTAACCATCGCGGCAATCGGTCGCATCCTTATGCTCACCCCAGATAATATGCATGCCAAAGGCTTCTGCCCGTTTGGCCAATGCCTGACCAATGCCGCCTTTACCGAAAATACCCAATGTCTTGCCATTTAAATCATGAATGGGGGCGCTGAAATGACAAAACAGCTCACTTTTTTGCCACATGCCGGCCGCAATATCACGCTGATAGGCAGGCAGTTGACGCATCAGCGCCAGAATCATCATCATGGCATGTTCTGAAACCGTGTCATTGCCATAACTTTTAACATTGCTGATTTCAATATGATGCTGTTTGGCCGCAGTTAAATCAAGATGATTCACGCCAGTGGCAGGGACGGCAATCAATTTAAGATTGGGGCTGCCAGCCATTGCCTGAGCATCAATCTTAACCTTATTACTGACTACAATTGCGGCGTCTTTGATGCGCGCAGCCACTTCATCTGCTGAAGTGGTTTCATAACGGGTAATATGATGCGGAAATTTAAAATCCGGCTCATAACCGGGTAAAGTAGCGTAATCCAGAAAAACAATCTCAACCGTTTGCATGTGGTATCCCTTCATGATAAACAAATCATTGACCATGCCGATGCATGGGTGCCATGGTCTGTGTTACAGTATCAACTATATTCCATAGAAAGTGCAACCATGAATTTAGTGATAGAAGACATACAGACCGGCACAGGTAAAGAGGCGGCAAAGGGTCAGGAAATTACCGTACATTACACCGGTTGGCTGGAAGATGGCACCGTTTTTGATTCCAGTGTCAGCCGCAAACAGCCGCTCAGCTTTACTCTTGGTGTAGGCATGGTGATTGCCGGCTGGGATCAGGGATTTGACGGCATGAAAGAAGGCGGTAAACGAAAACTGACCATTCCGCCGCAATTGGCTTACGGTAAACGCGGTGCCGGCGGCGTCATTCCGCCCGATGCAACTTTGATTTTTGAAGTAGAACTATTAAAAGTAGATTAAATTTACGTACTGCAATTGTGATTAAGATTACAGGCAGTCTATCCAGACTGCCTGTCTATATTTGAGTCAATGTTTTATGAATACATCCGTTAATCCAGTTAATCCAACCATTGCCGCTGTGGCTACCGCCCCTGGTCGTGGCGGGGTAGGGGTAATCCGCTTATCCGGTCATCAGCTGTTGCCATTGGCACAGGCATTGAGTGGCGGCAAAACACCTAAACCAAGAACAGCGCTCTATACCGATTTTGTTGATGAACATGGACAGATATTGGATAACGGGCTGTTACTGTATTTTGCCGCACCCGCCAGTTTTACCGGGGAGGATGTTATCGAATTACAGGGGCATGGCGGCCCGGTGGTATTGAATATGCTGTTACAGCGATGTTTACAGTTGGGGGCGCGGTTGGCGCAGCCCGGCGAATTTACCAAGCGGGCTTTTTTAAATAATAAGCTCGATCTGGCACAGGCCGAAAGTGTAGCCGATTTAATTGATGCCGCCAGCCAGTCCGCTGCCCGTATGGCGGTTCGCAGTCTGAAAGGTGCTTTTTCCCGGCATATCCACCAGCTGCTGGAAGGTTTGATTAATTTACGTATGCTGGTTGAGGCTACGCTGGATTTTCCGGAAGAAGACATTGATTTTCTTGAGGCCGCCAATGCGCAGGATAAACTGGCTAATTTACAGACTCAGATTCAACAGACATTATTGCAGGCACAACAAGGGGTATTGCTGCGTGAAGGCATGAAAGTGGTATTGGTGGGTGCACCCAATGTGGGTAAATCCAGTTTACTGAATGCGCTGGCCGGCGATGATGTGGCCATTGTGACTGATATTGCCGGTACCACCCGCGATACCGTCCGTGAACAGATCACCTTGGACGGTGTGCCGATACACATTATTGATACTGCCGGTTTGCGCGAAACCGAAGATACGGTAGAACGTATTGGCATGGAGCGCAGCCAGCAGGCATTATTACAGGCCGATATTGCCTTAATCCTGATTGACCCGCGCGAAGGCATGAACGCAGCTACACAGCACATATTACAGTCTTTACCGCCGCAACTTAAAAAAATTGAAATTCACAATAAAAGTGATTTAACCGGTGAAGCCGTAGCAGAAGTTTCACGTGAAACACTGGTCACCAGCGGCCAGACTTTATTCAGTGATGCTGATGATCTGATTAGCTTATCTGCCAAAACCGGTGACGGTCTGGATTTATTGCAGCAGGCTTTATTAAAACAGATCAACTGGCAAGGTGAAAGTGAAGGATTATTTCTGGCACGCAGCCGTCATCTGCATGCTTTGGAAGTGGCGCAGCAGCAATTGAATGCTGCCGCTGTCGAATGTCAGCAGCAACAGATTGAACTGATGGCGGAACATTTACGTCTGGCACAAAATGCACTGGGTGAAATTACCGGCGAATTCAGTGCCGATGATCTGCTGGGCGTGATTTTCAGCCGCTTTTGTATTGGCAAATGATGGGATAAATTTATTTGTACATAAATAATAGGTTAAACTGAATATTGTATTATTGGGTAATGATATTGGATGAAGAAATTCATCAGGCATAAATCATCATGGGATCTAACCAGCGGCAACCATCAAGTCAAATCATTCTTGAATTAAATGCTGAAGAGGTAAGAGATTATTTTTTGAAATCAGAAAATTATTGCGGCTTATCCATGCCGCAATATATTGATTTTACCGATTTACTGGCGGATATAAATAAAATTTTGTCTGGTAAAAATTTAAAAGATTTTTTCGGGCAGGGCAAGAAACCCAATAAATACGATAAAAATAATGACGATATTGTTTACAATAAAAATGGCAGTCTAATGAAATAAAAACAAAAGAAGTTGAGCTATTTGCCAGTTCTTACGATCAATAAATTTATGTTATGTAAATATTAAAATCCTGTTATGAATGGTCTGATCTCTTCAATGGTGAAATGCTATCAGCCAGAAGCGATGGATTTAACTTTATACACAAAAACCAAAACATGATTTTTGTTATTTCAGTATGTGATGAGTAACAGGATTCACCCATACGGTACCATTCAAGTATTTTTATTGTCTTTTTGAGATCCTGCTCATAATGCCTGTATCAGCCTGAAACGCGGTTGTGACTGGCCGTTCAGTATCACCATTTCTTCAAACATCGCCAGCGGCCTTACCCACATTGAATAATCACCATACAAGCATTGATAGATAACCATTTCTTCCTCGGTTTCACTGTGTCTGGCGGTACCGAATACCTGATATTGCTGACCTTTATAATGTTGATAGATACCGCGTTGCATGGGATTTCCTTGATTAAAGTGATGGTACAGAGATTAAGGGTGCCCATTGTAGTGGTTTTGTCATTGTGGGTCGAATCTATCGATGAAGTAATCAAAAGCTGTTTGGTTACAAAATGATATTGTTTCCATTTGCCCAAGAGAATACCATCTATTGTGCTATGGTATTATAAAATAATTGATATTTTCTACACATGTATTACAGCAAGAGTTAGGATAAATAATCCCGATCTTCGTCTCTGTTGTCTGATGTACTGTTGTCAGATAATAAACGTCTTAAACATGAGGACTATTATTTGTATAGCACCATTGCTTAGGATATATAAGACAGTTTAACGGATGGTTTTAATGGTGATCATAAGCAGATTATCCGTTTTCATGGGACGTATGAGCAGGACGACAGAGCTCTTCGGGTAAAGCAGCTTATATAAAAATCAGAACCAAAGCAGATGATGATGCCCCTACGTTTGTCTGGCGGTATTATCACCACTAAATGATCTTAACCTGCATGCCAATGGTCTGAATTTTGTAGCCATTGGCGCACATGGACACTTGGTTGGTTTCAATGTGCGCTAATGGGTAGTGGTTTGGCGACTACGCTGACATTTTACCTGACTGATATTTTTGGTTTAATAAGGGTTATTTTTACTGTTTTATAGCATGTAGATCGGTCTATGATTGTTTTGCTGAGAGGTGTTTTACATGTTGCAGATATATGAGTAGGTCAAATAAATTAAGCTACCGATTTAAACTGATCGCTACCTTCATGTAAAATCAGAGATAAGTAGATTACCTTAGCCTATAGGTCTCCGAAATATTGATGAAAATGTGCAGAAAGTTAAATGATATTGTCTTCGGTTTTAATCTGGATATGAAAAATATGTTTGTAGGTACAGCCTATGATTAAATAACTAAAAGGAATACTCCAGATGAGGCCGATTCCTAGCGGTAAGCTGGCCAGAGTATTAATTAACAGGATAAAACACAATAACCAGAAGAATTTAAACCAATGCTGTTTTACGATGATAAAAGAAGTATGAATAGCCAGCCATATTTTGGCTTCTGGATAGTCCAATATAATCCAATTGACCAGAATAAATGCAATACTCAGAAATAGCATGGACAATATACAGATTGGCAAAGCGATAAAAATCAAATTATGCTGTCCAATGATTCCTGCGATAAAACCCATGATCAAAAAAATAACTATGGCTGAAACATATATAATGAGGGGCAATAGTATATTGGTAACAAATAAAATACCAAATCGGTTTAGCGTACTAAAAAAATCCTCGATGACTTTAACGGGTTTTCCATTCAAATGTTTTAAAGTGATGGGAATAAAACCCAAACCAATAACGTTAAAAATAAAAATCGATATAAGATAAATCAATACAGCTATCGATTGGTTAGCTAAAAACAGCAGTGCCATTAATAAGAATAATGCCAGTAATAGGCAAAAATTCAACAGATGACTCAGAAAAAAAGCTAATTTACATCCGGAAACATATGACCATGCTTCTCTTATGATCTGTTGAATACTGAAATCATAAGTGGATGTAGCGATTTTTTCCAAAGGTTGTTGAATCAGTTTATGGGTATTGTGATGTCTTATATTTGGCATGAAAGCTTCTTTCGTTGATTAATAATAGAGATGAATTTTAAAAAAGACGGTTTATGATCATAAATCATGTGGAGCCAATATGATGGCAGCCAAAAATCTATAGACATATTTAATGTATTAACTAATCATGATTTTGGTTTATGGCATTTGATGCCATTATGTCAATATGCTTTTCTTTTGTTGAGAGGGTGCCAATCATATGAGTATTCATGATGATATAGATAAATTCAAACAGTCTGTTATAAGAATTAATTTAGCATAAAAGATAATATTTGAAAAATTTAATTTTAAATCGAAAAAATTAATTTATATATGTTATTATTTAAGAATAGTATATTATTTTTGATTGATATAATATCAGGGTATTTTCAGCTCAATCATTGATGATGAAATGACTGGATTTAATCAATAAATAAGGTATAGATATCACTGATTATTTCTGTCATGAGATGAAGATATAAGATTTGAATGATGGAAGTCGTTTTTTAGCCTGTATGTTTGAAACAATCATATAAATGATTACCTGAATCAGTTTTTCTATTGGATATCAAAATTTCAATCAGGATTGGAATGGTTTATATCTTTGATTATATTTTATCTAATTTTGAATGTTAAGCAGAAAAAGTTTTATTTAATGCTGATTTTATCGCAGGGCAAATCAAACCATTGAGAATCCCGTTGGCTGGCTTATGCATTAAAAGGTGGTCATAAATGTGATATCTGTAAGATAGACAAATATACAGGTAAATAATTTATTTGAATAAATGTAATGAAATGATAATATGATGTTTCAGGCAAGCATTTTGTCTGAATAATCAAAAATTACTTATGTTTTTGTTTTTATAATAATATTTATTCTTTATAGGACGAGGCTGATGCAAAATATACCTAAATATAATAACACCTATGATCCGCAAACGGAGGAATGGGGACAGAAATCCATCATCGACGTAACCACATCCACCTATGATTTCAGTATAGGTGAAATCATAGAGGAGGGTTGGCAGTGTGTATCAGGCAGTAAACTGGCTTTTTTTCTTGCTTTATTAATATTGATCGGCAGTCAGTCCATATTAACTGCATTTGCAGAATCATTCATTGCACCCGATAATTTTGTATTTAGCATCCTTTTTAATATTATTAGTAGTCTGATCATTAATATGCTCAGTCTTGGTTTTATGTCTTTGACATTGCGATATTTGAATGATAGTGGTTCGGATTTTTTAGCAGATTTTTTTGCACCCTGGAAACGGTTGTTCGCTTTCTGTTGGGCATATTTACTTTTAGCGGCTGTCATAATCGCGGTTAGTGCTATTATTATGGTAGTAATGCTGATATTGGTATATTTATTGCATTTAAATGCAGATTTGGCATTCACTTTAGGAATGTTACTGATTATGGTAGCAGTGATGATAATAGCTTTATTATGTTATTTGACTCCCTGGATCATTATGGATTATCAAGGCATAACAGTATGTTCGGCAATATATACTTCTTATGTGGCCATCAAGCAGCACTGGTTTAAAATCGGGCTATTGATGTCACTGCTGGCATTGATTAATGTGGCTACGGTGTTTACTTTAGGCATTGGTCTGATCTGGAGTATCCCGCTTACTAATCTTACGATTGGTTGTTTGTATAAACATATTTTTTATCATAATTAGATATTTGCTCAGATAGCTATTAAAGTCATATTCAGTCTTCAATTAGGATGTTGTGGCCAGATTTTTATTGCCGATTAAGTGGTGTTAAATTGAACAAAAATGTCTGATTGATGGGCAACAAAGCCAGTCTTGGGTAATTCATGCTGTTGGCGGGTGTGCAGTCTGATGAGGGGATGAATGATAATCAGGCCAGACTGATTGTGACTCTCCCATACGTTGAATTTTTTGGCATCAATCTGCATACGGTGTCTGTAAACCCGTATCGTTCACGTTACATAGATGGCGATGATAATAAAAACCGGACAGATTAGCGTAATCTGTCCGGTTAGCTGATGTTTCGATTAAATTATGATTTAAACATTATTGCTGCCGGTTTCATTGGCAGCTTCCTGCGCCTGTTGTGCCTGATACATGGCTTCAAAGTTGATGGGTGCCAGCATCACTGGAGGGAAGCCGGCACGGGTAATGGTGGAAGAAACCACTTCGCGGGCATAAGGGAACAGAATATTGGGGGCAGCAACGGCCAGCAATAGCTGTATATCATCTTCGGCAACATTTTCAATACGGAAGATACCGCTTTGTGCCACTTCGTTTAAGAACATCACTTTGTCTTCAGTCAGTTTGGCGGTAACGGTAACAGTAACGGTAACGTCGTAAAAATGGTCTTCCAGCTTATCGGAAGATGTTGCAATACGCATTTCTACCTGAGGCTCGCCATTGTCCAGAAAAACACGGGGGGCGTGAGGAACTTCTAAAGACAGATCCTTCACATAAATTTTTTCAATACTGAATACAGGTTGTTGTTCGGTGGCTTGTTCTTGTTCGCTCATGATTTTCCTTCAGGTGTGAAGATAAGGTTAAATAAATAATGATTCAACCATTCAGGTTGTCAGGGGGATATTGTGACACAGGCGACTTAATTAGTCTCTTAAAAGTGTATCCAGTTGTCCTGAATCATTCAATGCTTTCAGGTCATCGAAGCCACCGACATGAGTATCACCAATATAGATTTGGGGTACAGTACGGCGTTGGGTGCGCTGCATCATTTCTTCACGTCTGGCCGGATCGGTATCAATACGGATTTCTTCAATTTCTGTAATGCCTTTTTGTTTGAGTAGTGCTTTGGCTCGCTGGCAATAAGGGCACACGCCGGTGGTATACATGCTGATCTTTGGCATAAAAACTCCTTCTTTCATAAGCTGGATAAGCATTGGAAAGACTAAGCATACCGCGAACCCAGCCAACTAAACAAGCGAGATACTTTCGAATTATCAAAGCTTCGGTATAATCTGACTAAAATACAATGTAACAAGGATAGTCGGACATGATTCGTTTTGAGCAGGTCAGTAAAACCTATCCAGGGGGTTTTCAGGCCTTGAATAACCTGAGCTTCAGTATTGTTAAGGGAGAGATGGTATTTATTGCCGGCCATTCGGGTGCTGGTAAATCCACTTTGCTGAAACTGGTCAGTGGCATTACCAAGCCGACCAAGGGCAAGGTGTGGCTGAATAATCAGGATTTGGGTACATTCAATGATAACCGGCTGGGTTTTTTACGGCAGAATATCGGCATGGTTTTTCAGGATCATAAGATTTTGTTTGACCGTAATGTATTACAAAATGTTCTTTTGCCTTTGCGGATTATCGGCTACGACGTTAAAAAAGCACAGCACCGCGCCCGAGTGGCGATTGAAAAGGTAGGGCTGGGCGGGCGTGAACTGGCCGATCCGATCACTTTATCCGGTGGTGAACAGCAACGCTTATGTATTGCCCGTGCCATTGTGCATCAGCCCGGGCTTTTGATTGCCGATGAGCCTTCAGCCAATCTGGATCGCGCCTATGCATTGGATATTATGCAGTTATTCAAAACTTTTAATGATGCCGGTACCACTGTGCTGGTGGCCGCCCATGATGAAACCCTGATGGCCGATTATGGCTGTCGCATTATCCGGTTGCAGGAAGGCAGGTTTTACGCATGAAACAAAGACTTTCACTGCATAAAGAAGCCGCATTAAAAGCCTGGCGGCAGTTATTCAGACAACCGGTGGCCACATTACTGATCCTGCTGATGCTGGCCATTGCCATGACTTTGCCGCTGGTTTTATATTTGGGGGTTAATCAGGCGCAGCAGTTGCTGGGTCAGGTGGATGAGTCTCCCAGTCTGACACTGTATATGCAATTGAATGCGAATGATGCCGATAACCGCACGGTAGAAGAGGCACTGAAACAGGATCAGCGGTTGCATGACGTTATATTTATCAGTAAAAAACAGGCGCTGACTGAATTACAGCGCAGTATGGGCAATCAGGATCTGGTGTCTATGCTGGACAGTAATCCCTTGCCCGATGCTTTTACTGTGATGGTCAGAGACGATACGCCGGCACATCTGCAAACATTGCGTGATGAATTAAAACAATTGCCGATGGTGGAAAGCGTCAAGATGGACGCAGAATGGGTGCAAACATTGTATCGGCTGAATGTATTGGTACACCGGTTATTGTGGTTTCTGGCGTGTACACTGGCGCTGGCGTTTGCTTTGGTGTCTTATAATACCATTCGCTTGCAGATTCTGAGCCATCGTGAAGAAATTGAAATTACTAAATTATTGGGTGCGCCGGTATCGTTTATTCGTCGACCCTTTATTTATTTGTCTCTCTGGCAAAGCTTACTGTCTATCGGCATCAGTCTGGGCTTATGCTGGTGGCTGACAATGATCATGTACCCGCTGATTGAGCAGATTCTAAAGCCATATGGCATTGATATGCGGTATCGCTTTTTTGATCTGACTGAGATTATATGTATTGTGGTGCTGGTGTGTGGTCTGGGTGTCATGGGTGCCTGGCTGGCTACCCGCCAGCATTGGCTGAGTTTTAAAATTAAAGCGTAGATATTTTTGTTTAATCAATAGCCACTGTGTAAACATCAGCAACACAGTGGCTATTATTCCGTAGAACTGAATTTCAAAGGCGGGTCTTGGCGGCTCTGGCGAGAATATCCAGCATTTGTTCAGTTTCTTCCCAGCCAATACAGGCATCGGTAATGCTTTGGCCATACACTTCGGGCTGGTCTTGCCGGCCTTCCTGCAAATGGCTTTCAATCATAACGCCCATGATGTGTTGTTCGCCGGCGCTGATTTGCGCGGCAACGTCTTGGGCAACGGTCATTTGTTGTTTGTAGTCTTTATGACTGTTGGCATGGCTAAAATCAATCATTAATTGTGTAGTGACTTTGGCCTTTTCCAGTGCAGTAACAGCGGCTTTAACATAAGCTTCACTGTAATTCGGTTCTTTGCCACCGCGCAGGATAATATGGCAATCCGGATTGCCACTGGTATGGACAATGGCTGAGTGGCCGGCCTTGGTGACTGACAGGAAATGGTGCGGATTACTGGCGGCGCCAATGGCATCAATGGCAATTTTAAGATTGCCATCGGTACCATTTTTAAAACCGACCGGACAGCTTAACCCTGATGCCAGTTCACGGTGTACCTGACTTTCGGTAGTACGGGCACCAATGGCACCCCAGGAAATCAGGTCGGCAAAATACTGTGGTGTGATCATGTCCAGAAATTCAGTGGCGGCCGGTATGCCCATATTATTCAAGTCCAGCAACAATTGACGTGCCAGACGCAGACCACGATTGATGTCGTAAGAGCCATCAAGATACGGATCGTTGATCAGTCCCTTCCAGCCTACGGTTGTCCGTGGTTTTTCAAAATAAACCCGCATGACAATCACCAGCTCATGCTGATAGCGTTCGCGCAATACTTTAAGGCGTTGGCCATATTCCAGTGCCGCTTTGGTGTCATGAATGGAGCAAGGACCGACAATCACCAGTAAGCGCCGATCGCGGCCATGAACCAGATCGGCAATGGCATGACGGGTATCATGCACCAGTTCGGCTGCCTGATCGCTGATGGGCAATTCATATAAGTGGGCAAGCGGTGGGAGTAGTTCCTGAATTTCTTTAATTCTGACGTCATCAGTCTGGCGGGCAATTACAGCAGTCATTACAAAATCCTGTCTTTATTTGATATCGGGTGAATAATTTTTTGCATGATCAGCCTATAATGTTTACCTTTAAAAATCAAGGTGTCTTATTAGGTGTAAGGCAGATTATTGCGTATTTGATATTTTTAAACTGTAATTAAGCTATTTTATATAATAAAAAATTATTTTTATGAATAAATATGGCTAAAAATAGTTATTTTATTTTTCAGTGAATAAAAATTCAGACAGGTATTGATTGCGGGTTTGAACCGGTCTGACTTTTGTGTACAATAAGCCGCCTTGTGGTTCGTAAACCTCCCACTATAAAAAACTAGGAAATCAATACCATGCGATCAGAAAATAATCTGGGCAATGTGCATTTGCTCGGTCAGCAGACCCAGTATCCTGTCGACTATATGCCGCAGATACTGGAAGCGTTTGATAATCAACATCCGGACAATGATTATTTTGTTAAATTCATTTGTCCTGAATTTACCAGTTTATGCCCGAAAACCGGTCAGCCGGATTTTGCCACCATTTATATTAATTATCTGCCTCAGTACAAAATGGTAGAAAGTAAATCGTTGAAACTGTATTTATTCAGTTTCCGTAATCACGGTGATTTTCATGAAGATTGTGTCAACATCATCATGAAAGATCTGATTCAACTGATGCAGCCAAAATATATTGAAGTATTCGGAGAATTCACACCGCGCGGTGGTATTGCCATTCATCCTTATGCCAATTATGGTCAGGCCGATACAATATATGCTGATATGGCCACCAAACGGCTATGGCAGTATTCAGTCAGATAACAACATATTTAGCATCAAACAATAATATATAAAAATGTATTAATCATCATCTGTGGCTCTGTCAGGTTTGATTCAGGCCAGATGAATAAATACATTGGAAGGATCCATCATGTATGAATTTTCATCAGCGCAACGCATGAAGGCATTGCGCTGGCTGGTTTTTTGGCATATGTCGGTGATTGTGGCCAGTAATTATCTGGTGCAATTTCCGTTTAAATTATGGGGATTAGACAATACCTGGGGTGCTTTTACCTTTCCCTTTATCTTTCTGACCACTGATCTGACGGTGCGTATTTTCGGCGCCTTGCTGGCACGGAAGATTATTTTCTGGGTGATGCTGCCTTCCTTGGTATTGTCTTATGTGATTTCCGTGGTATTTGAACAAGGACAATGGGCCGGCTGGGCACATCTGGCTCAGTTTAATGTACAGATAGGGCGGATTGCGCTGGCCAGTTTCAGTGCCTATGTCGTGGGGCAGCTGATGGATATTATGGTATTTAACCGTTTACGCCAGCTACCCTTATGGTGGGTGGCTCCGAGTGCTTCGGCGTTATTGGGCGGTGCGATAGATACGCTGGTCTTTTTTTCCGTGGCTTTCTATCATGGCAGTGATGCTTTTATGGCGGCCAATTGGTTTAAGATTGGTCTGGCCGATTATGGTTTTAAAATCGGGGTGGCTGCGTTATTCTTTCTGCCGGCTTATGGTATGTTATTGCGGTTTTTA
This sequence comes from Neisseriaceae bacterium ESL0693, assembly GCA_029433475.1. GTDB lineage: Bacteria > Pseudomonadota > Gammaproteobacteria > Burkholderiales > Neisseriaceae > Snodgrassella. Next base: position 128,493 of record JAQTIE010000001.1, read on the forward strand.
CTGCGCAAACTGACCTCATTGCCTCTGTCCGGATCAGTACATACGCTCCAATCTGATTAGATCAATGCGAAACAATGGTTTATAAAAATCAGGCGTTCATCATTACCGCCTGATGACCAGTCTGGCTTCTGTTATAATACGCGCTTATTTTCGAATATCAATCAAGAGTTAAAGCCATGGAAGCCGAACGCATTAATCAATTGAATAATACGCTGGACGATTTACAACACCGCAGTCATGACCTTCGGGGGTATCTTTGACTACGAAGGCAAAAAAGACCGTCTGGAAGAAGTGATCGGATTATCGGAAGACCCCGATCTGTGGAACGATCCCAAAAAGGCGCAGGACATTGGCAAAGAGCGCAAAGTGCTGGAAGGCATTGTGCTGACACTGGATCATTTACACAATGGCATTGATGATAACCGTATGCTGTTACAGATGGCTGTTGATGAAAATGATGATGATGGCGTGATTGCGGTGGCTACTGATATCGCCGCTTTGGAAACCGAGCTGGCGGCACTGGAATTTAAGCGCATGTTTAATCAGCCGGCAGACGTCAATAATTGTTTTATTGATATTGTGGCCGGTGCCGGTGGGACCGAAGCAGAAGACTGGGCCGGTATGCTGTTGCGCATGTATGTCCGTTATGGTGAGCGCAAGGGTTTTAAAGTAGACATTCTGGAAGAGGATGAGGGTGAAATTGCCGGTGTAAACCGTGCCACCATCAAGCTGGAAGGTGAATACGCCTATGGTTTACTGCGTACCGAAACCGGCATTCATCGTCTGGTGCGTTATTCGCCGTTTGATTCCAATAATAAACGCCATACCTCATTTGCCTCGGTGTTTGTTTATCCGGAAGTGGATAATAGTTTCGAAATTGAGATCAATCCGGCTGATCTGCGCATTGATACCTATCGCGCTTCTGGTGCCGGTGGGCAGCATATCAATAAAACCGATTCGGCGGTGCGCATTACCCACGAACCCACCGGTATTGTGGTGCAATGCCAGAATGACCGCTCACAACACCGCAATCGTGAAGAGGCGATGAATATGCTGAAAGCGAAATTATTTGAACTGGAAATGCGCCGGCGTAACGAAGAAAAACAAAATCTTGAGGCTTCGAAAGATGATGTGGGCTGGGGACATCAGATTCGTTCTTATGTATTTGATTCCTCCCGGATCAAAGATTTACGCACTGGTCATGAAGTAGGCAACATCAAGGCGGTCATGGATGGTGATCTGGATGACTTTATCGAAGCCAGTTTAAAACAGGGTGTATGACTTTAATCCAAAGTGTTTATGTGCGGCCAGCCAGTTCTGGCCATTCTTTTATCTGATCAGTTGCAGAGAAAATCATGATGAATCCCTTGTATGCTTTATCCCCTTTAGATGGCCGTTATGCCAAAACTGTTGAAGATTTACGCCCTGTTTTTTCAGAATATGGCTTAATCCATGCGCGGGTACAGGTTGAATTAAGCTGGTTAAAGGCATTGGCGGCTGAGCCGATGATCAGTGAGGTACCGCCTTTCAGTGCCAGTACGATTCAGTTGATTGATGACACCATTGCCCATTTTTCGCTACAGGATGCCGAAGCAGTCAAAGCCATCGAAGCCACCACCAATCATGATGTTAAAGCGATTGAATACTGGCTCAAACAGCGCTTTGCCGATGTGCCGGAAATTATGGCAGTGAGTGAATTTATTCATTTTGCCTGCACCAGTGAAGACATCAATAACCTATCCCATGCGCTGATGCTGCAAAAAGCACGCGATCAGGTCTTACTGCCAAAACTGAATGAAGTCATCAGCACTTTACGTACACTGGCTCACACTCATGCTGCTTTACCGATGATGAGCCGGACACATGGGCAGCCGGCAACCCCCAGTACTCTGGGTAAAGAGATCGCCAATATCGTGGCGCGTTTACAGCGCCAGCAGCAATATCTGCACGATCAGCCATTTCTGGGCAAAATCAATGGCGCTGTGGGCAACTATAACGCCCATCTGGTAGCGTATCCGGAAATGGATTGGGAAGGCTATTGTCGTCGGTTTGTGGAATATGAGCTGGGTCTGACATTCAATCCCTATACCATTCAGATCGAACCCCACGATTATATGGCCGAGTTTTTCCAGACCATCAGTCGCATCAATACCATTCTGATTGATTTTAATCGTGATGTCTGGAGTTATATCTCGATTGGTTATTTTCGTCAGAAAGTCAAAGCCGGTGAGGTGGGTTCTTCGACCATGCCGCATAAAGTCAATCCGATTGATTTTGAAAACTCCGAAGGTAATCTGGGTATGGCTAATGCCATTCTGGGTTTTCTGGCCGAAAAACTGCCGGTATCGCGCTGGCAGCGCGATCTGACCGACAGTACGGTCTTACGCAATATGGGCATGGGTATCGGCTATAGCCTGATCGGACTGAATGCGCATTTACGCGGTCTGGCCAAGCTGGAAGTGAATCCTGAGGCTCTGGCAGCTGACCTGGAAGCAACCTGGGAATTACTGGCAGAACCAATCCAGACGGTGATGCGGCGCTATGGAGTGGCTAATCCCTATGAACAATTAAAAGCGTTAACCCGTGGTAAAAATGGCATCACACCAGCAGTATTGCAGTCATTTATCCAGCAGCTGGCCATTCCGGAAGAGGCCAAAACACAATTGTTGGCGCTGACACCAGCCAGCTATATTGGTAAAGCGCAGGCATTGGCTGAGCGAATTTAATCAGTATGGTACTAAGTAATATGGCCGTATATGTATACGGCCATATCATCAGATTAAAGCATTTTTCAATAAATCTGTTTTACGATAACAATACCATTTGAGCGTCAATAGGAGCGCAATCAGTAAAGCCGGAATGCTTAAGGTGAATAAAACCTGATGTAATGACCATTGCTGATTCAGCATCCAGGCGCCAGCAAAGGTGCTGACCACGGCACCAAACCGTCCTAAGCCATGCATCCAGCTATTACCGGTTGCCCGCGCTGCCGGTGGAAAAAACAGGCTGGATAGCGCATTCATGCCGGTATTACCACCATTAAAGCAAAAACCCACCAAAAATGAGCTGACACATAAAAGAATCAGGCTGCCCGTAGCGGCACTCATCCAGATTATAATGACGGCGCCGATGACAAAATTAAGTGCCAGTACTTTATGTGGTTCATACCGATCCATGAGCCACCCCAGAAATACCGAGCCCAGTGGCCCGCCCAGTTGAAACATAGTGCCGACCAGTACGGCGTCCTGCAAAGTGAAATGAGCATTTTTAATGATGGTAGGCATCCAGCTGCCAAGCAGGTAAACCAGTAATAATCCCATGAAATAACTGCCCCACAACATAAAGCTGCCAAAGCGGAAATGATGATTCAAAACGATTTTCATCGAATTATCGTTTGAATTAACATGTTGCTGTGGCAGAAAAAACTGATCATGTATATCCACGGCATGTGGCTGGATCCGGTTCAGTGTGGCCACAATTTTCTGTTGAGGATAATGGTTTAATACCATGAAACTGATCGATTCCGGTAAAACCAGTAACAAAATAATGCTTAATATCAGTGGTAATAAACCACAGATCATCATCACCGTTTCCCAGCCATGATCAGATATGAGCTGAGCCGACATAAAACCGCCAATGGCCGCGCCCACGGTAAAACCAGAAAAAACAAAGGTAATTAGTTTGCTGCGGTGGTGTTTGGGTGTGTATTCTGAAACCAGCGTGGCCGCTTGTGGCAGTACACCACCCATGGCCATGCCGGCAATAAAACGGTATGCCATTAAAGTATAAATATGCTGCGCTGTGGCACACAGCAAGGTGAATAAACCAAACAGAAATACATTGACCACCAGAATTTTTTTACGCCCGATTTTATCGGCAAGAGGACCACCAACCAACGCCCCGACAATCAGTCCGGTTAAGGCCGTACTGAGAATCTGTGCGCCTTGCATGTGGGTTAATTGCCAGCTGTGTGACAGTGCCGGAATAATAAAGCCCATGATGGCAATATCCATGCCGTCAAAAATCACTGTCAGAAACATCAGTAAGACAATCCATCGCTGACATCGGCTGATTTTGTGATTTTCAAGAAAGTCCAGAATATTGATTTTGGCCATATAAGCACTCTTTAAAAATAACATACATAACAGAATAAAAAATAATACATGGTCTTATTCTGTCTCAATGTTCAATAGGAGGAGAACAAAAAAGGGAAATACATACAGGCAACACATCATTTATCTGCATCAACCAACCCTAAACCGATGGTTTTGATTCCAAAGGCCGGTGTTGATACAAGGACATGATTGTATTGAAAATCCTATATATTTGGATAGGCTTATTGGCTGCTGATAATAGATCATATATCACTCTATTTATGGGTGTCGTATACATGGTCACAATAACAGGCTTTAATGGGTTAAATCGCATTGGCACATATTCCAGCCATTTTTTCAACGTGATCTGATGCTTTATTGTGGCCTATTCCGGGTACAGCATATCATGAACCAAAGGCATCACCGCAGACCGATCCTTCACTAAAGATCTTTGTCGAGCTCGTTGTATGGCATGATAAACGACAGCAGGAATAAATTGGCCTAAAGCGACGATGAATAAAAACACAAGCGATAGGCCTTGCGTTATCAGTTTTGGTTGACATCGCCAAGTAGCGTGTTGCTGATTATAATATCTATATAATATATTGATTGTTACTACATCAGCCACGATACGATTTAAAATATATCCTTGATTAATCAAATTAATATTTTTTGTAATCATTAATTTCAAAGCATCTGTCTGATTCTGGCGACGGTTGATTTTGGGTGAATAAATCATATCTATGTATCATTCAGCCAGTGCTGATTGAACTGAATCCATAGCAATACCTCGTTTATATATGATCAAGCGTGACAATCAGACAAAATAATTAATTCAATAAACAGATATTTTAACAAAAAACATTTCTGACCACTTTATTTGCGTTTGTTTCATTAGAATTTAATGCTAATAAGACTTGAGTGAACTCAATGGTTCAGGTCTGAATAATCCGGTATTGACCAGTTTGATGTATTATCAGGATTGAAACAGCTATTTTATGGTTTAATGACTGCTTAAATCATTTTAATTCATTGTGTATGCCAATTATTTTTGAATTTATTGCACAGACTGGTTTATTTTATGTATCAACAGTAAAGACGGATATTGAAACCATACAACGAAGTCGTGTAAGTCCTGATCTAAAATAATAACTTTAAAAATCATTCATGAACAAATCAATATTTAATGATTAAATATTGATTTGTTCAATTTCATCACTTTACAGGCTATCAACCACGCCACCATCAACCCGTACTGCTGCCCCTGTAGTGGCGGAAGCCTGGGGCGAGCATAGATAAACAATCATATTGGCCACTTCATCTACGCTAGCCAGCCGCTGAATAATGGAAGAAGGGCGGTTGTGTTGTACAAATTCCTGTCCCACTTCAGTCAGAGAACGTCCGCTTTGCTTCACTTCAGTTTCCAGCATGGCTTCAACACCTTCTGATAATGTCGGCCCCGGTAACACAGAATTAACCGTGACCCCAGTACCCGCCATGCGTTTGGCTAAACCACGGGCAAGAGCGGTGTAGGCTGTTTTGGTCACGCCATAATGAATCATGTCCACAGGAATATTGAAGGCCGATTCAGAAGACAGAAAAATCATCCGCCCCCAGTTTTGCTGTTTCATGCCCGGTAAGTAAGCACGAGCCAGACGGATACCACTCATGATATTGACATTGAAAAAATGAGTCCAGTCGTCATCAGTAGTATCAAAAAAATCCTTAGATTTAAAAATCCCCAGATTATTGACCAGAATATCGCAGGCTGGATGTGCTTTAACCAGAGCAGCACAACCATCAGCCGTACTTAAATCAGCCACAACACCGGCAGTTTCTGAATTAAGCGTTACTTCTTTAATCGCTTGTATGGCCTGATCAACCGCCTGCTGAGTGCGTCCATTCACCACAACTTTTGCACCACAACCAGCCAGCCCTTTGGCGGTAGCCAGACCAATACCTTTGGTCGAACCAGTAATAATGGCCGTTTTATCAGATAAATCAATGTTCATGGCAGCTCCTTTCAAAAGTTTTAATCATAGGGAATGATATAAACTGACTGTATAAACGACAGATAAGATGAATACAGTCTATTGTTACAGTGACTATAGTGAACCTGAAAAATGATTAAATACAGTGTCAAAATGGACTTTTACAATAACTTTTATTTTCAAATCAATATATTAATAAATACATGCGATTGATCGGAAGGGGGTAGTGATTCTGCTGGCTGATCAGCATGCGGAGCAATTGAATAGGGTAGGAAATTTGGACACAATGGCCTGATAATACTGATTTTTAAATCAAACCAGTGCTGGTAAGGTAAAATGAATGCTCAATATGACGTGACCCATACCTGATATGAGTTAACCTCTTATGAACATCATAAGAGGTTAACTACATTCATTTATTGCATGATCAATGAAAAGCTAAATTATAGTTTGATGGTTTATTGTTCGGACGTAGATTGATGTAACCGCAATTCAGCAGCGCGGGCATGTGCGGTTAATCCTTCACCATGAGCCAGCACACTGGCTATTTCGCCCAGCACCTGAGCACCTTGCGCCGAAACCTGAATCAGACTGCTGCGTTTCTGAAAATCGTATACACCTAAAGGAGAAGCATAGCGGGCAGTGCGGCTGGTGGGCAATACATGATTAGGACCTGCACAATAATCTCCCAAGCTTTCACTGGTATAACGACCCATAAAAATAGCACCGGCATGACGTATTTTAGACAGCCATTGTTCTGGTTGCTGTACCGATAATTCTAAATGTTCCGGTGCAAGATAATTGGCAATATCACAGGCTTCAGGCAGATCACGAACCAGAATAATCGCTCCACGGTTAGCCAGCGATGCCTCGATAATATCGCGCCGCGGCATGGAATCTATCAATTGAGCGATTTGTTGTTCCACTTCCTTGGCATAATCTTCATCGGGCGTAATTAAGATGGCCTGTGCAATTTCATCGTGTTCCGCCTGACTGAATAAATCCATGGCCACCCATTGCGCCGGCGTACTGCCATCAGCAATCACCAGAATCTCACTGGGGCCAGCCACCATATCAATGCCCACCACCCCGAAAACCCGCCGCTTAGCTGCGGCCACATAAGCGTTTCCCGGGCCGGTAATTTTGTCTACCTGCGGAATGGTTTCTGTGCCATAGGCCAATGCGGCAATGGCCTGAGCGCCACCAATGGTGAAAACATGGGTAACACCGGCCACATAAGCTGCGGCCAGTACAATATCGCTGCGTTCTCCCTGAGGCGTTGGTACCACCATGATGATTTCATTCACGCCAGCCACATGCGCTGGAATGGCATTCATCATGACTGAACTCGGGTAAGCGGCTTTACCTCCCGGGACATAAATCCCTACTTTATCCAGAGCCGTGATTTGCTGCCCCAGCACCGTACCGGTTTCATCCTGATATTGCCATGAAGACAGTTTCTGATGCTGATGATAACTTTCAATTCTGGCGGCAGCCGTCTGCAAAGCAGACTGAACTGTGGGCGCCAAGCGATCAAATGCTGCTTTTAAATCATCCAGCGTCAGCGTCAAATCGGCCATACTGGCTGCCTGAGTGTGATCAAAACGATTGGTATATTCAATGACTGCGGTATCGCCACGCATTTGCACCTGAGCACAAATGTCGGCTACTGTCTGATCAACCTGTGGATTCTGTGCCGTTTCAAAAGCCTGTAATGCGGTCAGCTGGTTTTGAAAGTCATTATCCTGTGTACGAAGATATTTCATGCCTTTGTATCCCGTCTTTTCTGATCAGACAGTCTGAAAAAAGACTGTCTGATTTATTTTACGATTAATGGGTCGTATTATTCGTTGCCGAAATTATCGTTTCTGCCTGCTGGAATTGTGTTTCTTTCATGTGCAGGAATGGTATTGCCATCTACCTCCAGATCATAAGGTTTGGCCACACGAACACGCAAGCCGCGCCCTACCTTGCGGCTTTCCACCCATTCGCTGCTGACTGCCGCAATGGCAGTATTGGCATTATCAAAGCCATACTCTTTGGCATTAAAACCGGTTTCACCAGTCACCATTTCCCGCGCCACTGAACTGACTGTTGCCCAGCCTTCAATGTCTCCGGTGCGTTCAATCGCTTTCTGTACCAAAGGTACCAGACGGTTCCAGTGATGTTCACGACTGTCATTGGCTGAAAATTTGGTTGTTCTGCCGGTGCCATAGCCCGATTTGACCGGACGACTACGCTCATAGCGGGGTTCTGCGCGGGTATTAAAGTTTGGTTCCTGTTCTTTACGCGGGCGTCCGCGTGTACGCTGAGGCTGAGTGACACGATTATTATTAAACGTGTATTTGGTTTCTTCCCTTGGTTTCTGTGTTTCGATCTGAACCGGTGCCGGTGTGGCTTCTACCGGCGCAATGGTGATGTTGATGCCTTCATCAATCGGCTCATGAGTCGGAATGGTAATCACCAGCGGTGCTTCATTATTTTCTGCCACAGAAGGACTATGGAATGATTCGGTATTGTCTTTATTATCGGTGCGGTTATTGAAACTATGATTATTGCCATAATGTTTTTTCAGACGCAGCCATAAATGATTACCGTGCATCTGGGTCTCAAACAAATCAATCGCATTGATCAGATAAGACAGTTTGGGATAGCCGTAATTACGTGAATCAAAATCTGAATTGACTTTACTGATATATTGGCCAACCACGCCCAGTGAAGTCCAGCCATCATCATCCGCATGTTCTTTAACCGCATTGCGAATCAGATTGATCAATGCCGTATCCTGCTTCAGTTCGGTTGATGTTTTGCGTTTATTGCGGATAACTGTTGTCTGATTTTTTTCTTCATCCGTTTCAATAACCGTATGAACAGACAGATTTTCAGTATAAATGAATTTGTCACAGGCTTTACGAAAGGATTCCGGCGTTTTTTTCTGCCCGAAACCATAAACCGTTAAGCCGTTTTCGCGAATGCGTGACGCCAGCCGGGTGAAATCGCTGTCGCTGGACACAATACAAAAGCCATCAAATGTATTGCTGTAAAGCAAGTCCATGGCATCAATCACCATGGCCATGTCGGTGGCATTTTTCCCTTTGGTATAGGCAAATTGCTGTACAGGAGTAATGGCATGCGGTAACAGAGCATCTTTCCATTTGGATAAGCCACTGCTCCAGTCACCATAAATGCGCTTAACACTGGCGATACCGTATTTAGCGATCTCTTCCAATAAAGATTCAACAGTACTGGCCGAAGCATTATCGGCATCAATCAATACTGCCAATTTCGCAGAGTTTTCCGTAGTCATAATTTAATTCCTGTTTCTGGGCGCAAATTTTAAGAGGTACAACGTGCAACTTTGGCAAAAGCATCAATGATCGGTTGCAGTACATGGTATTTGAGCTTTAATGCTGCTTTATTCACCACCAGCCGGCTGGAAATATCGCTGATGTGCTCCACTGCTTTTAAATGATTGGCTTTCAGGGTATTGCCTGAAGAAACCAGATCAACAATGGCATCAGAAAGCCCCACCAAGGGCGCCAGCTCCATTGAACCATACAGTTTGATCAGGTCGATATGCACACCCTTACTGGCAAAATGTTCAGCGGCAATGTGCGGATATTTACTGGCTACCCGCAAGCGGCAACCGGGTTGTGAGGCACGTTCATAATCGAAGTCTTCAGCAACAGCCACCATCATGCGGCATTTGGCAATCTGTAAGTCAAGCGGCTGATAGAGTCCTTCTCCACCATGCTCGGTCAGTACATCCTTACCCGCAATCCCGAAATCAGCAGCACCATATTGCACATAGGTCGGCACATCGGTGGCACGAACAATAATCAAACGGATATGGTCATGATTGGTGCCGATAATCAGTTTACGTGATTGTTCTGGATTTTCGGCTGCTTCAATACCCGCTTCAGAGAGTAACGGTAAAGTCTCTTCAAATATGCGCCCTTTAGAAAGCGCTATCGTTAATTGAGTAGTCATTTTTAACCAGTATATTGGTTTTCATCAACATCCGGCAAGTCTTGAATAGCCGGAATTTAATTATATATATGATAAACAGAAATTATTCTTTTATTTTAATTCAGTAATTGCTTCATGTCATGGGATAATTGCGTTGCTGACTGACTGTGTGGCTCATATACCACGACCTGGCCTTGCCGGTTGAGTAAGTAAGTACCGGTACTATGATCAATCAGATAATCCCTGGCAGAAGTACCGGCAGTTTTGCGTACGTTAATCTGATATTGTTTCAATACCGCATTTAAAGCATCCATATGGGCAGGGTCTATTGTCAGTCCGATAAAATCGGGATTAAATGCAGTGGCATAATTTTCCATAACCGTTGTCGTGTCTCGCGCCGGATCTACAGTAATAAATAATACCTGAACATCTCTGGCTTTCTCTCCCAACTGTTGTAATGCTTCTGCATAAGTCAGCAATGTGGTCGGACAAACATCAGGACAATGTGTATAACCAAAAACCAAAGCCACTACTTTACCTTTAAAATCACTTAATTTTACCGGTTGACCCTGACCATTCAATAATGTGAAATCTGATCCGCCCAATCCAGCCTGTTGCACATCACTGCCTTCAAACATCAGTTTGTGGGCAGCTTCCGTACTGGCTACAGCAGCAGAAGCAGGCGTGTCTGAATGTGATGCTTGTGGTTGGCAGGCACATAAACCAATCAGTGTACCTAGTATGGAAAACAACTTGAATCTGTACATAGTCTATAGTCTCATGTCTCTTAATGAGGGATAAATTAAGGAATTATGCTATTTTTCCATTGGTTCAATATAAAAATCAATATATTAATAAAAATTTTTATAAAATACCAAAAAAATGAACAATTAGACTTTACAGCAGCCATAAATCCGCTATAATGCTGGTTTCTTCGCTAGCCCAGGTGGCGAAATTGGTAGACGCAGGGGACTCAAAATCCCCCGCCGCAAGGTGTGACGGTTCGAGTCCGTCCCTGGGCACCAGATACTGAAAAATAACCGCAAATAGCGGTTATTTTTTTGTCTATATCTATAATAATCAAATAACATAAACCAGTATCTATAGAGTTTACTGATTTATCATATTATCAACCAAACGCTACTTAAAGCACGGACAAATGACGTTATCGTTTGTTATATTAAAAAATATTGTCCAAATACAATGAAAAAACGCTCAACTACACAACAATCCAGACAAACTAACTGATGACGGTAAATATTGGCATTTTGATTTTTGATTATTATCAAAAGCCATATTCTGATGCTGGATATTTATCCTGTACCGGTCACTGAAAAATAATCACAAATTGCTGGTATCTGAATCTATATTTCATGATTTACTTGGTAAAATATCAAATAATTATTTCATAGTTATAAAAATATATGATCAAAAACGACCAACCAAAGATAAATTTAATGGCTGCATTTAAATATCAATAAGGATTAATACAAGCGAGATCATAAAAATAAAATAATAACTATAAGGTAAAATATAGTTATAATAGTTTAATTGATGTATTGCGTTATTTTAAACCTTTAAATATGATCATGTTTTGATGTTTAGATTAACAATCAATGTAATAGCTGGATATATGGATTGAAACAGATTAATTACTGAAAACATCAAATTATTGGCCGATGTTAAATCAATGTTTAAAACAATCTTTAAAACAATCTTGAAAGACTATTTATGAGTGGTACTAACTACACTATTGCTCGTCTATATCCTGCAAACACTGCGCAAGAATTGCCTGAATTACCGCCAGACGTAAAAATATTAAACATCAATAATAAAGAAATCCGTTTTTTTCGAGATGTACTTCAACAACAGATGCAGTTTTTTTGTAATAAAAGTGGCTGGTGGTTATATTTTTTCAGGGGTGAGGCTTATGAACAAGTTTTTTACGTTGGTTTTCAGAAATTAGAAGAGATGATCAGCGACATTAAAGCCAATAAACCGCCTGCTGGTTATAGCTGGCCTGTAGCTACCTTAGTGTTTAGTAAAGTAAACGATAATTTGCCGCAAGTCTGCGAGCATACTTCCAAGCTTTTATATGGCTCGTGTACCATACAACATCAGGATTTATATGAAACCCGAACTCATTATGGTCATGTCAGTGGCCGTGGAATGCAATATTTGGCGAAATGGTCTGATGATCAACAATTCTTACGCCATGTGTTATTACATGCATTGGCACATGCCTATTTATTAAGTATGGAGCAATTGAGTAACCAGCTGGCCAATATGCTGGTGGCACAAAAAAGCGATGACGATTTACGGGCGTTATATAAAACAATGGCTGAATTTAATGCCAAAAGTTTTTTCCATCAACCGGTGAAACTGGGTAACAGCGCCACATGTGAAGCCTGGGTACGAATTAATCAGGTGCTGGGCATTACCGAAAGTAATCGCGAACTCAGCGCGCAAGTAAGTCAGGCACATGATATTTTTGCATTTGATGCTGCCAAACAGGCACAAATAAACAGGGAAAAACGACAAGAACAAACAAAAATGGCCGCGGAACAACAAGCAGCTAAAGATAGACGGCTAGAACGGTTTTTGATGATGATCAGTATTTTGATTGCTCTTGTTAGCGTTCCCAACCTGATCGATTTTATATATAGGCTCGTCAATTAATCTCATTAAATCACCAAAATAATCCATCATTAACCATATACTAGATAATATATTGGAATTTTTCAGATCGAATTAATGCCTGAAGTATCAAATACTGTTTTCTGTATTCAGACAAATCAATCATGATGGAACGTCTGCCAGCCGGTCTCACACACAAAAGCGTCCAGCGGGTAATCATGAGGTTCAGAAAATAACTGATCGGTTTGCTGGCAGGCAAAACCGGCGCCAATCAATCTGGGTCGATGGCGATGATGTGTGTGTGCCAGTGTGACATCATAAAAGCCGCCGCCTTGCCCCAAGCGGTTACCCTGTAGATCAACACCAATCAGCGGTAATACTAAATAGTGTAATTGATGAGCACGGATTTTATGGCCTTCAAATTGTGGAATACCCCATTGATGACATGAGATGTGCTGATCTATTGTTACAGGACGAGACAAACCAGAGGCCGATTGAGAAAATGAACTAAACCATAATCTTTGCTGTCCTGCTTCAATATAGGGTAAATAAATCTGTGCGCCACGCCGTTGTGCTGTACAGATAAAATCCCATAGAGATAATTCACTGCCTACGGCCCAATAAACCCCGATGCGTCGATGGCGTTTGATCAGGCGATAAAGATAACGATTACAACGATCAGTAGCATATTTTCTGTTGACATCAGTCAAGGCCTGACGTTTCTGACGTAAAAGCTGGCGCTCTTGATGCTTCAATTGGCCATTATCTGGGTAGTTTATTATTGATACCATGGTTCGAGTCAGAGTCGGTAGGGTTAACAACCCCTAGAGTAAATTTACAGTATATATTCATCACATCATGATAGGGTTTATTTTTAAATAAACTCAGATAGCTTGTTACAGATATTAATTTTAAAACGTCTTTTAAAACACTCATCCGGATAATCATTATGGCAGCTGAGCGATTGAAGTTTATTCCTCCTGGGAGAGTCTGATCATCTTGCTTGATTTTTGCCTGTTTTTCAGGTATAATTAGCCCGATTTGCCTGATTATAACTCAGGTATGATATTTATTTTGAACGCTCGCAATGTCTGCGAAAGGGTGCCTTATGATGAGGTTCTATGCAGGTGTTGTCAGGCTTTAACCCTTTATTAAGGAATTTTATGTCTCAAGTTACTATGCGTCAGATGCTGGAAGCTGGCGTACACTTTGGTCACCAAACCCGTTACTGGAACCCGAAAATGGCTGAATACATTTTCGGTGCCCGTAACAAGATTCATATCATCAATCTGGAAAAAACCTTACCCTTATTTATTGAAGCACAAGACGTTGTTCGACGTCTGGTCGCCAATAAAGGCACGGTATTGTTTGTCGGCACCAAACGTCAGGCTCGTGACATCATTAAAGAAGAAGCCAGCCGCGCCGGTGCGCCTTATGTGGATCACCGCTGGTTGGGCGGTATGCTGACCAACTACAAAACCGTGAAGCAATCCATTAAACGTCTGGAAGAAAAAACAGCTGCGTTGGAAAATGCTACTGAAGCCGGTTACAGCAAAAAAGAAATTCTGGAAATGCAGCGCGAAGTAGCCAAACTGGAGCGCTCTTTGGGTGGTATCAAAGACATGAAAGGCTTACCGGATGCGATTTTCGTGATCGATACCGGTTATCAGAAAGGTACTTTGGTTGAAGCAGCTAAGCTGGGCATTCCGGTGATTGCCGTGGTAGACACCAATAACAGTGCTGATGGTGTTAAACACGTCATTCCGGGTAATGACGACTCTGCCAAGGCCATTCGTCTGTATTGTCGTGGTATCGCCGATGCCGTGCTGGAAGGTAAAGCACAGTCATTACAGGAAGTGGTACAGGCAGCTCAGGCAGCTGAAGAAAAACAAGCTCAGCCTGCTGAATAAGTCATCGTCATGATGCAAAAGGGGCGATAAAGCCCCTTTTTTTGAAATAAATGCCAGTCGGCCTGGCCGGCTGAATATGATTATCAGTTATCTTTAAGGAGCAGACATGGCTGCAATTACTGCAAAAATGGTTGGCGATTTACGTGCGGCAACAGGGCTGGGTATGATGGAATGTAAAAAAGCCTTGGTTGAAGCAGAAGGCAATATGGAAAAAGCAGAAGAAATTCTGCGGATTAAATCAGGTGCAAAAGCCGGCAAACTGGCCGGTCGTACTGCGGCTGAAGGTGTTGTGGCTGAATATCTGCAAGGCAAAGTAGGTGCTTTGGTTGAAATTAATTGTGAAACCGATTTTGTCGCCAAAGACACCAGTTTTCTGGCCTTTGCTGATGCAGTGGCTAAAGCCGTGGCCGTGCATAATCCTGCCTCTTTGGAAGCACTGGCAGATGCCCAAACCGATGATGGTTCAACCGTAGAAGAAGCACGTAAAGCGGTTATTGCCAAACTGGGTGAAAATATTACTGTGCGCCGTTTTGAACGGATTGAAACAGAAAATGATCTGACCACTTATATGCACGGTAAAAAAATTGGTGTACTGGTTGAATATACCGGCGGTGATACTCAGGCATTGCGTCAGGTAGCCATGCATATTGCCGCCTCTAAACCGCAATGTGTTTCTGCTGAGGAAGTGGATCCGCAATTGATTGCCAAAGAACGCCATATTTATGAAGAGCAGGCGGCTACTTCCGGCAAACCGGCCAATATTATTGAAAAAATGGTTGAAGGCCGCGTTCATAAGTTTTTAGCCGAAGTTACCCTGTTAGGACAGCAATTTGTCATCAATCCCGATCAGACGGTAGAAAAATTTCTGAAAGAAAATAATGCATCGGTAAGCCGTTTTGTTGCTTTCCATGTAGGTGAAGGCATTGAAAAGAAAGAAGTAGACTACGCTGCTGAAGTGGCTGCTGCGTCTAAAGTCTAAGGCCATAAATAGCATGGGCACTCTGGATTCAGTCAACTGAATCAGGGTGCTTTTTTTTGAGTTATTTTCATTGATAGCTGAAAAAAGCGCACCTTTACTGAGTAGAAAAAGCGGGTTTTAAACCGGAATAACGGTTAAATAACATTTTAAATGGGTCATCATGATGGATAAACAAGTGAAATATAAACGGGTATTATTAAAATTATCAGGCGAATCTCTGATGGGCGAAGATGCCTTCGGTATTAATCGCGATACGATTATGCAGATCACGGCGCAGATCAAAGAAATTGTAGAAATGGGTATTGAAGTTGCCATTGTCATTGGTGGAGGAAATATCTTCCGTGGTATGGCACAGTCTGCCAAAGGCATGGAGCGAGCCACTGCGGATTATATGGGCATGATGGCTACCGTCATGAATGCGCTGGCGCTGAAAGAAGCGTTTGAAAGTCAGGGCGTCAAAGCACGCGTACAATCGGCACTGAGTATGCAGCAAGTGGCTGAAACCTATGCACGTCCTAAAGCCATTCAATATCTGGAAGAAGGTAAAGTAGTGATTTTCGCGGCCGGTACCGGCAATCCTTTTTTTACTACCGATACCGCAGCCAGTTTGCGTGGCGTAGAGATGAATTGTGATATTATGCTGAAAGCCACCAATGTTGATGGTGTTTATACGGCTGACCCGAAAAAATACCCTGATGCCACCCGTTATCAAGAGATTACTTTTGATGACGCTATTCATCAGAATCTCAAAGTGATGGATGCCACAGCTTTTGCCTTGTGTCGTGAACAGAAATTGAATATCGTGGTTTTCGGTATCTTTAAACCGGGCGCATTAAAACGTGTGGTCATGGGTGAGGACGAAGGCACTTTGGTGCATGTATAAGATAGATTAACCAATACTTGTGAGAGTACAGGGTATTGCGGTAGTATGCACATTTGCTGATTTGAAACTATGTTTATGGAATATTCATTTGCATAGATATTACGGAGACAAGAAATTTTATGATTAACGAGATTCAAAAAACCGCTGAAGATAAAATGCAGAAGTCTATCGAGGTATTGCGTGATAACTTGTCCAAGGTACGTACCGGACGAGCCCACACGGGGTTACTGGATCAGGTTGAAGTAGAATATTATGGTAGTCCCGTATCAATCAGCCAGGTAGCCAATATCACTTTGATTGACGCCCGTACTATCGGTGTCAAACCTTATGAAAGCAAAATGGCCGCCGTGATTGAAAAAGCCATCCGCAATTCAAATCTGGGTTTGAATCCGGCAGCCATGGGCGATCTTATCCGCGTACCCATGCCAATGTTAACTGAAGAGCGGCGTAAAGACTTAATTAAAGTCGTACGTGCAGATGCAGAAGACGGACGCGTTGCCGTACGTAATGTGCGTCGTGATGCCAATAATGATTTAAAACGATTACTTAAAGATAAAGACATCAGTGAGGATGATGCACGCCGTGCAGAAGACAATATCCAGAAACTGACTGATAAATATATTGCTGAAATTGATAAAATCTTATCGGTGAAAGAGGCTGATTTACTGGCCATCTGATAACCGTCAGCATATTGCATAAAGGGATGTATTTTGAGGAGCAGCACCCAGGCAGTACCCGAACATACGACGATCCCCCGTCATATCGCCATTATTATGGATGGCAATGGCCGCTGGGCTAAAAAAAGACTGTTGCCACGTGTGATGGGGCATAAAAAGGGATTGGAAACACTGGAAGCCTTAACCGCTTCCTGTGTACGATTGGGCGTCGAATATCTAACCGTATTTGCCTTTTCAACCGAAAACTGGCGCCGTCCTGTAGATGAAGTGGGTTTTTTAATGAATCTGTTTTTGCAGTCTTTGCAAAAACGTGTTGATAAGCTGCATAAAAATAATCTGCGATTGAAAGTCATCGGTGATCGCAGTCGTTTTGCACCTGAAATTATTGCAGGCATCAGCCATGCCGAGACATTAACTGCCGCCAATACAGGGCTGACCCTAACCATTGCCGCTGATTATGGCGGCCGCTGGGATATCTTGCAGGCTGTCAATCAGGCCATTGCCGCGGGTGCCCGTGAAATTACTGAAGCATCTGTGTTACCTTATCTGTCTTTAGGTGCGGCTCCAGAGCCTGATCTGTTTATCCGAACCGGCGGAGAAACACGCATCAGTAATTTTCTGTTATGGCAATTGGCTTATACAGAATTGTATTTTACCGATAAACTGTGGCCGGATTTTGGTGAACCTGAATTAATGCAGGCCATACAGTCATACCAGACACGTGAGCGGCGCTTTGGCCGAACTTCAGAACAACTTCCTGCCGAGCAACAACGCTCCTGATATTATGTTAAAACAACGTATTCTTACTGCATTGGTTTTATTGCCCCTCATGCTTGGCATGCTGTTTTTTGCCAGTGCTCCTGTGTGGGCTGTTTTTACCGGCATCATTGCCTTACTGGGCTTGTGGGAATATGGTCGTTTGTGTCAGCTGAGTAAACCACAACACATATGTTATCTGACCATCAGTTTCATATTCGGCTTATGGTTGTATTTATTTGGTTTTACTGTTGTTCCCGATCAGCTGATATATAAGCCAGGATTTTACTTACTGATCCTGTTGATGTTTCTTGCGGTTGTTGTGCCCGTATTCTGGTTTCTGATTGTGCCTTTGTGGTTGAAAAATAAATGGAAACTACATCCCAATCTATTGGGGATGGCGGTTGGCTGGTTGTTAATCCTGCCATTCTGGCTGGCTTTGGTTGAATTTGGTCCCGGACCATTCTATACAACCGTACCTGTAGCCAAACGGTTAGATCTTGTCAGTCAGTTATTGATTATGATGTCTATTGTTTGGATTGCAGACATATCGGCTTACTTTATTGGCCGTGCCATAGGTAAACACAAACTGGCACCGGTGATCAGTCCGAATAAAAGCTGGGAAGGCGCTATTGGTGCCATGGTCTGCACTTCCCTCTATATCGGTATTTTATCATTTGTACTGAAGCAACCTTGGCTCTATGGCATGGTGTTTGCCATGCTGACCCTCATCTTAACCATAGTCAGCATACTTGGCGATCTATTGGAAAGCTGGCTGAAACGTGCTGTTGGCATGAAAGACAGCAGTGCCTTATTGCCTGGCCATGGCGGCATACTTGATCGGATTGATTCATTATTAGCGGTGCTGGGTGTAGGTCTGGCACTATACTGTATAATGCTTGCCTTAATACCCTATATCAGCGGGTTGCAATGAGTAAAACACCCCACCAATCCGAATAATTTTAAATAGTGGCAGGTTAAGTGAAATTATCGATTCGGAGGAATAGGTGGCCGAATCATCAAACCTACATTAATACCAATGACGAAGTTCGATCAAACACATCATCACTCTTTGGCTAACCAGGTACAATTTTCTGTTACCTTCAGATAGCGTATCTAAATAACCTGATCTGATATTTGAACAATACTTATTTTAGTGGTTGCAGACATATAATTAATGACGCAGGATTTTAATCCTGTCTCATCTTCAGCAAATATCTGTTATCAAGCTGGCTAAGTCAGTGGCTCATGTGAAAAACAATAAAGGTCGATGGCTACCCAAACAGAGGCATACGAAACCAAGTGTTTATTAGCTGTTCTATTGATAGAAAAATATAAATTCACTCTTTTGATCATGACGAAAAAGCATAAAAGCCATAAATGATGCTATTATTTATACTTCTGTTTATGTCTTCGGCATTTGATAATGATGCATAGTCTGATATATTCTGACCGTGGCAGAACAGTGGATTGGCTTGATGTATTGTTGGTACTGCTGAATAGATTCCGGGTGCCGCTATTTCCAATTATTCTTATGTAGAAGGTATTTTCTGATGGGGCAGTACACCACCGCCATTACAGTTTTGGGTGCAACCGGCAGTATTGGTCTTAATACCTTGGATGTCATTCGGCGCCATCCGGAAGAATTTTCTGTTTTTGCGCTGACTGCCCATCGGCAAATTGATAAGCTGGCTCAGCTGTGTCAGCAATTCATGCCGCAATATGCCGTTGTGGCCGATGAAATCGCAGCACGTCAATTACAGCAACAGCTACAGCATCTTCAGGTCACTCGGACTCAGGTATTGTTTGGGCAAGAGGCATTATGTGAGGTATCACAGGCAAGTGAGGTGGATGGCGTTATGGTGGCCATTGTTGGTGCTGCGGCGCTATTACCCGCCTTATCCGCTGCCAAAGCCGGAAAAACCATTTATCTGGCCAATAAAGAAACATTGGTCATGGCTGGTGCCTTGTTTATGCAAACTATTCAGCAATCTGGTGCGCGATTATTACCGGTGGACAGTGAACATAATGCCATCTTTCAGACACTACCTGAAAATTATAACGGCCAACTGAATGAGGCTGGTGTGGCTTCGCTGATTTTAACTGCTTCAGGAGGCCCCTTTCTACACACTCCTGTGGCGGATTTTGCCGCCATCACTCCGGAACAGGCCATCAAGCACCCCAACTGGCACATGGGACAGAAAATTTCAGTAGACTCTGCCAGTATGATGAATAAGGGATTGGAATTGATTGAGGCTCATTGGCTGTTTAATGCGCCGGCAAATCAACTTGAAGTCATTATCCATCCGCAGAGCATTATTCACAGTATGGTACGTTATATTGATGGTTCCGTACTGGCGCAATTGGGCGAAGCCGATATGCGCATTCCAATTGCCTATTGCATGGGTTTAAGACACAGAATGCATTCCGGTGCAGAACCACTGGATTTTACCGCCAATCCGCAATTAACGTTTTTACCACCGGATTTTGAGCGGTTTCCCTGTCTGAAGCTGGCTTATGATGTGTTACACAGTGATAATAATGCAGCTTCGTGTATACTGAATGCTGCCAATGAGGTGGCCGTAGCGGCCTTTTTGAATCATCAGCTGCGTTTTACCGATTTATCCGTATTGGTAGATTTCTGTCTGCAAAAACTAAGTCAGCAACAAGCAGCGAGTATAGACGAATTGATGCAATTAGATGCTCGTGTGCGTACAATAGCGCAAGAGTGGATCAATAAACAGGTGAATTAATAAAGATGGATAGCCCATGTTAACGGTGATTGCATTTATTGTTGCGATTGTCGTATTAGTCAGCCTGCATGAATTAGGTCATCTGGTGGTGGCACGTTTATGCGGGGTCAAAGTGCTGCGATTTAGTATCGGCTTTGGTAAACCTTTTGCCTGCATCAGGCGAGGTGGCATTGAATGGTGTCTGGCGCCGATACCTTTAGGCGGCTATGTCAGAATGGTCGATACCCGCGAAGGCGAAGTAAATGATGCCGATTTACCTTATGCATTTGATCAGCAACACCCATTAAAACGCATTGCCATTGTATTGGCCGGGCCGATAACCAATCTGATTCTGGCGGTATTATTGTATGCATTAAGTTTTAATATTGGTGGTATCACACAAATCAAGCCTTGGATAGGCACGGTAGAATCTGGCAGTATCGCAGCCAATGCCGGTTTTCAGCCAGAAGATCAGATCATCAGCGTCAATAATCAGACCGTTTCAGACTGGATGGATGCACAGACCAAAATCATGATGGGTCTGGATAATGGTATTGTCCGGGTGAGTGTTATTGATCAGCACCAACATCCTGTTGTCCGCCAGTTTGATATAGCCAATACCCAAGCCGCTGATGATGTTGCAAAAAGCGGTTATCTGGGTATGTTGCCTTTTAAAATGATTAACCGGATTGGTGTGGTGATGCCGGGTAGCATTGCCCAAGAGGCCGGACTACAGGTAGGTGATGTTTTATTGTCCGTTAATGGCATGGCACTGTCAGACTGGTCACACTGGGTTGAATTGATCCGAGCTAAGGCGGGTGAGAAACTGGTGATTCAGTATCGGCGCGCCGATCAGATTCTGACCACCAGTTTGCGCCCCGAATCCATCATAGAGCATGGAGTAATCATTGGCCGTGTCGGCATAGGCGCCATGCGAGACACGCAATGGGATGAAAAAGTCAGTCAGCACATTCAGCCGAATCTGGCCGATTCATTCAAATTAGCCATGAAGCGGACATGGGACTATATCGCACTGACAGTGTCTTTTCTGGGAAAACTCATTACCGGTCAGGCATCTTTGCATTATTTATCAGGACCATTAACCATTGCTGATGTTGCCGGTAAAACAGCAGCCATGGGCTGGCAGAGTTATACAGAGTTTCTGGCTTTGGTTAGTGTCAGTCTTGGCGTATTGAATTTATTACCAATTCCAGTGTTAGATGGTGGACATTTCCTGTATTATGCCATCGAATGGCTACGTGGCCGGCCTTTAAATCTGCGAACCCAGCAATTGGGTGTGCGCTTTGGTCTGGCCATCATGCTTATGTTGATGCTGGTCGCTTTTTTTAATGATATTACCCGTTTGTTTGGATGAATAATGAGATTAAAACAGATTACCGTCAGTTTGATGACTTTAGGACTGTCTTCACTCGCTTTGGCGGCGCAACCATTTACCATTAAAGACATCCGGGTGGAAGGGTTGCAACGCACCGCACCCGCCACCGTATTTAGTTATTTACCCGTTAAAATTGGCGATACTTTTACCGATACTGAAGGTGAAGACATCATTAAAAGACTGTATGCCACCGGTTTTTTCGATGATGTTCGGGTAGAAACCACCGATAACCAGGTTTTACTGACTGTTGTAGAACGGCCTGTGATCAGTAGTTTCAATGTGACAGGTGGTAAAGCCATCAGTAATAATGATATTAAGAAAAATTTAAGTAATTTTGGTTTGGGGCAGTCGCGCCTGTTTAATCCCGCCCTCATGAATCAGGCCATTATGGGTTTACGTGATGCCTATCATGAAAAAGGTAAAGAGGCGGTCAAAATCACCCCTAGCATCACCCGTCTTGAGCGTAATCGTGTGGCTCTGGATCTGAAAATTGATGAAGGTGAAACCACTACCATCAAAAGCATCAGTTTCTCAGGCAATAAACACTTTTCTTCCCATACTCTGCGCAATCAGATGTCTTCAACCGAAAAAAGCTGGACCAGCTGGCTGACACGCAGCAACCGGTTTTCTTCTACCAAATTAAAACAAGATTTAGATAATCTGAATAATTTTTATCAGGATCGCGGTTATTTCGCCTTTCGCATCACCAATGTTGATGTCAAAGCCAATAATGATCAAACAGCTCAATCGATTAAAATTGATGTTGATGAAGGTCAGCGCTATCGCTGGGGAAACATTACTATTGGCGGAGATAGCCGTGAAGTACCTTTAGAAGCCCTACAGAAACTGGTCAAAATCAAACCGGGTAAATGGTATGACCGTTCACAGATGGTCGATTGTATCCGCACCATTCAGGATCGCATGGGTACTGCCGGTTATGCTTTCAGTCAGGTGGATGTAAGACCTAATGTCAATGAAGCTACCCATCAGGTTGATTTTACCCTGACGGTCATTCCGGATCGTAAAGTATATGTGAATAAGATTAATATTACGGGAAATAATAAAACCCGTGATGAGGTGTTGCGTCGTGAATTACGCCAGATGGAGCGTGCACCTTATGATCTGTCAAAAATCAATCGCTCTAAAGAACGTGTGCAGCAACTGGGCTATTTTGATAATGCCAAAGTTGACTTACAACCTGTTGCAGGCACACCCGATCAGGTTGATCTGGATATGAGTGTTAAAGAGCGTAATACAGGCTCAATTAATGTGGGTGCCGGCTGGGCACAGGATGACGGTTTATTATTGTCAGCAGGGATAGCACAAGATAACTTGTTTGGTACCGGTAAATCAGCCAGCTTGCAATTATCACGTTCTAAAGTCAGCCAGGTAGCTGCATTATCATTCACCGATCCGTATTTCACCCCCGATGGCGTTAGCCTGGGTTATAACATGTATTACCGTGGTTATAATCCCAGTAAGTCCGACAGTAATCCGATGGACTATAAAACCACTACCATTGGTGGCGGTATGACTTTAGGCGTACCCATCACAGAATATGATCGCGTTAATTTCGGTTTAGGGCTTGAGCACCTCAATGTCAAACTCTACAGTGATTATGCACCAGAACGTTACCGCGATTTCGTAGATAAATATGGTGAAAATAACTGGATTATTAAAGGCACCGTTGGCTGGGGACGTAATACCACCGACAGCGCCTTATGGCCAACGCGTGGTTATGTGATTAATGCGGGTGTAGACAGCGGTCTGCCCGGTGGTGATTTGCAGTACTATAGTTTAAGTCATGACCAGCGCTGGTATTTCCCGCTCAGCAAAAGTCTGACCCTGATGTTTTATGGCCAGTTAGGTTATGCCGATGGTTATGGTAAAACCAAAGAACTGCCATTTATGTATACGTTCAGCGGTGGTGGTCTCGGCTCGGTGCGCGGTTTTGAATCCGGCACATTAGGGCCAAAATACTTTAATCAATACAGTGATCATTCGTATGACTCTGATGCCAGTAGTTATGGCGGTAATTATATTGCTTCCACTTCTGTTGAACTGTTGTTCCCCTTCCCTGGTATCAAAGACCAGCACACCGTACGGTTAAGTACCTTTTTTGATGCAGGCAGTGTATGGGATAATAAAACCTATACTTATGAAAATACCAAAAATCCTTATGGCTCTACCACCCATAGATCTTCATTTAGCAGTGAATTCCGTTATTCCGCCGGTTTAGCCATTACTTGGTTATCTCCGATGGGACCACTGAAATTCAGTTATGCCTATCCGATGCATAAGAAATCAGAAGATCAGATCCAACGGTTCCAGTTCCAGCTGGGTACCACGTTCTAATCAAGACTTGATAAGGACAAACCTATGTTGAAAAAATATATTTTAATGTTACTGGCCTGTCTGTTTGTCAGTGGCACTGTCTGGGCTGACAGCGTACAAAAACTCGGTTTTATCAATACCGGCCGGGTTTATCAGGAATCTGTGCAGGCGCAATCGATTCAGCAAAGTCTGGAAAAAGAGTTTGCCGCTCGTCAGAAAAAATTGCAGGCCATGCAAGAAGAAGGGCTTGCTTTAAAAACGGCTATCGAATCCGGTAAAGTATCTGCGGCTAAACGAGAAGCCAAAATTAAACAGATGCTGGTCATGGATCAGAAATACAAAGAAGCCGCTACTCAGCTGGCTGAAGACTATAATTTACGCCGCAACGAAGAATTTGCCTCTTTACAGCAAAATGCCAATAAAGTCATTATCGATCTGGCGCGTAAAGAAGGTTATGACCTGATTATCCAGGATGCCATTTTTGTGAATAGTAAATTTGACATTACTGATAAAGTCATTAAAGCACTGAATGCGCAGCAATAGAATAGACATGAATACACCGAAATTCAAAGCTTCCGAATTGGTGCATCGGCTTGGCGGTACGCTGATGGGCTCAGATGTCACCGTACAACGACTCACCTCTTTAGAAAAGGCCACAGGCTCAGACATCAGTTTTCTCAGTAATCCCCGTTTGCGCCAACAGGCAGCAGATAGTCAGGCGGCCGTGTTGATCGTGACCGAAAATTCGGCTAAAAGCCTGCCTGGCCGTACACTCATTGTTACAGAAGACCCTTATCTGTATTTTGCCAAAGTAGCGCGCTTATTTCATCCCATCAAAACTGCTCAGGCCGGTATTCATCCGACCGCGGTGATTGCTGCTTCAGCCAGCGTCCCTGCAGATTGTGAAATCGGTGCGCACGTGGTGATTGGCGAAAATACCGTGATCGGTGCCGGTTGTCGTATTTTAGCCGGTACCGTGATTGAAGAAGATTGTGTATTGGGTGATCATTGTCTCATTCATGCCAACGTGACTATTTATCATGGTTGTCATTTAGGCCACCGGGTAGAGTTACATTCAGGTAGTGTTATTGGTGCAGACGGCTTTGGTCTTGCTTGGGATAAGAAGCACAATGAATGGTTCAAAATCGCTCAAGTAGGCGCAGTTACCCTGGGTGATGATGTCGAAATTGGTGCCAATACCACTGTTGATCGTGGTGCCATTGAAGATACCATCGTAGATAAAGGTGCTAAAATAGACAATCAGATCATGATCGGGCATAACGATAAAATTGGTGCCCATGTAGCTATTGCTGGTTGTGCCGGTATTGCCGGCAGTACAGAAATAGGTGCCTACTCCATCATTGGCGGCGCTGCCATGATTGGCGGTCATTTAACTATACCACCCAAAACCATGATTGGTGCCGCTACCTCAGTCAGTCACAGCATCAAAGAAAGTGGTCATTATGCCTCCATTTTCCCGCTCCAGACCCATAAAGACTGGGTAAAAAATGCCGTCCATATCCGGCATTTACATGAAATGAGCCAGAAAATTAAATTGCTGGAACAACAGCTGAATCAATTAAACCCTACTGAAACCATATCATCAGATAAGCAGGATTAAATATTATGGAATGGTCTTTACCACTAGATGTACGCGTATTACAAAAGCTATTACCCCATCGTTATCCTTTTTTATTAATCGATCGGGTAACTGCCTATGATGCAGAAGCTCTGACATTGACCGCATTAAAAAATGTTACCACCAATGAACCTTTTTTCCAGGGACATTTTCCTGATTTCCCTGTGATGCCGGGTGTATTGATTATCGAAGCCATGGCACAGGCATGTGGTACATTAGCCATATTGAGTCATGGTGGTCGTGATGATGATGAAATTTATTTCTTTGTCGGCATTGATAATGCTCGTTTCAAACGTCAGATCGTACCTGGTGATCAATTGGTATTTGAAGTACAGCTTATGGCCAATAAAAGAGGCATTGGTAAATTTCAGGCCAAAGCATTTGTTGACGGCCAGATCGCTGTTGAAGCAGACATCATGTGTGCTAAACGCAAAGTAGAAAAATAACTTAGGCAATATTGATTTTTACTTAAAGAGCAGTAACCATGTTTGCCATCATCGCCTGATTCCCTGAATGGAAATACTCAGTTATTGTCAGGCTTGTTGTTGCAGGAAAGTATTATGACCCGGATTCATTCCACCGCCATCATTGATCCTAAAGCTGAACTGGATAGCAGTGTATCTATAGGTGCCTATAGTGTTATCGGCCCTCATGTTCAGATTGGTGCTGATACCGAGATTGGCTCCCATGTGGTGATTGATGGCCATACCACCATTGGCTGCCATAATCGTATTTTTCAATTTGCATCATTAGGTGCCGTCCCGCAAGACAAAAAATACAAAAATGAGCCCACCAGATTAATTATTGGTAATCACAATACCATCCGTGAATTCACAACCTTTAATACTGGTACCATTACCGGTATCGGTGAAACCCGTCTGGGTGATGATAACTGGATCATGGCCTATGTTCATTTAGCGCATGATTGCGTAGTTGGCAACCATACCGTGTTTGCCAATAATGCCTCATTGGCCGGTCATGTGGTGATTGGCGATTATGTGATCCTGGGTGGTTTCTCACTAGTGCATCAGTTTTGTACCATTGGCGATTATGCCATGACAGCGTTTGCCGCCGGTATACATAAAGATGTTCCTCCGTATGTCATGGCCTCAGGCTACCGCGCAGAACCGGCCGGCCTGAATACAGAAGGTTTAAGACGACACGGCTTTAGCACAGCGCAAATAGCCAATATCAAACGATTATATAAAATACTGTATCGGCAGGGGCTAGGCTATGAAGAAGCAAAACAGCAGATCATGGTTCAGGCAGATACAGCACCTGAATTGGCTGTTTTTAAAGAATTTTTCAATCAGTCCACCCGTGGTGTGATTCGATAAGATAATTAATCTTTCATCTTGAATAAAGGCCTGTGTATTATTTGATGTCAAATAATACACAGGCCTTTATCATTCATAATAAAAGACTATTTATCCTCTGCAACAAAGCCGACTTTAGTCAATCCTGCATCACGTGCTGCCGCCAAAGCTTGTGCAACATGATCATAGGCAACATTTTTATCTGCAGCAATCGCTAATACCGTTTCCGGATCTTGTTGTGCCTGGGCTTTAAGGCTGGTTTGTAATTCAGATAAAGACTCTGGCTTATCTGCCAGAACATATTCCCCCTGAGCATTAATAGCCAGACGTAAAGGTGCTTTCGGTTCAATCTGGTTCGGATTGGCTACAGTCGGCAATGTCAAAGGAATAGAATGAGTTAAGACAGGCATGGTAATCATAAATACAATCAGTAATACCAACATCACATCCACTAAAGGCGTCACATTGATATCTGCTGATTCATTAATCTCATCTTCATCGCTAAAATGACCAAAAGACATAAATCAGTCCTTATCGTTTAATAATTGTGCATGCAGATCATGGGCAAAGCCATCCAGATCACGCGCCAGATTTTTTTTACCCCGTACCAATGCGTTATAAAACAACAGTGCCGGAATAGCAGCAAACAGACCAATCGCAGTAGAAACCAATGCCTCACCAATAGGCCCGGCCACCGCAGCAATACTCATCTGACCACTATGACCAATATTAATTAAAGCATGATAAATACCCCACACCGTACCAAATAAGCCGATAAAAGGCGCACTTGAACTAATCGAAGCCAGAATAGTTAAACCCGCATCATAGTGGCGCAATATCTGCTCCATATTATGCCGTATCTGACTGACTAAATATTGGTTAAAAGGTAGTGCCGCTGCCAGGGAATGTGAATCCTGATAGCGTTTCTGAGCCTCCAGTGTGCGGCATGTCAATAATGCAATCGGAGATGGATTACCGGTCAGACGGGATCGAGCTTCTTTAAGATCTGATGACGAAATAAAATCCTGTAGAGCAATCCGATTATCGCGTTTGGCTCGCCACAGACTCACACAGCGCATCAGTGCAATAATCCATGTCGTAATACTCATCAAAACCAGAATCAGCAATACCGTCAGTAAAATCCAACCACTTTGGGCATAAATTGAAGTGATACTACTATCCATAAAATTTTTCCTAAACTGAAACTAATCAATTCATTGTAAGATAAAATGACTTTATCAACCTATGATTCATCATCTACTTAAACTGAACTTCACATTAAAATGATATTTATAAGGGATCGCTATTCCACCTCGAGTCGCTGGCTTAAAACGGTAATTTTGCACTGCCTGTTTGGCAGAACGATCCAGCCTGCTATAGCCACTACTTTCACTGACAATCACTGAAATCGGGGTACCGTCCGCTGCAACAGATACTGAAATACCCACAACACCTTCCTCACCATTTTCTTTCGAAAAAGCAGGATAGGCCGGACGTAATTTAGCCAGAAACCCACCTTGATATTCGTTTGGCACCACTAAATCAGACCCATTATTAGGATTTCCTTTATTCTGAGCATGCTCACCACCTGCATTAGCGACCGTTGCACCTTGATTAGACTGATTTGCATCAGCATGTGAAGATTCCTTTGGTTCTGGTTTTGACTGGGTGGTTTCAGTCTTAATTTCAGTGGGTGTCTGTTTTTCTTGTTTAGGAGCATCCGATTTTTTAACCACTTTAAAATGATTCTCTATCGGTTTTCTGGTTTCAACAGCTTTAATCGTAGGTTGCCGGTGAGGTTTCTCTAATTTAGGTTTAGGTGCAGGGATAACTTTTTCTGTTGGTGCTACGGTCTTCGTTTTTACGGAAGAATCAGGAACATGGTCAGACTGAATATTTGAGCCTAAGTCAACAAAGTTAAGCGATTGCATACCTGCATCAATTCTGACGGGTTGTTGATAAAACACCGCCCAGAAGAGAAGGATATGCATTAAAAGCACAAAGGCAATAATCAAAGAATTGGTTAATCGTTGGGTCTCCATAGAGCACCCATGTTAATGCAAACAATTTTTATTTGCAATCAGTAGAAAACAAAATCTACCTTAGTATTTACTTTTAAATTAAGTTTATCAAACAGATATTTTAATCCCTGATACGCCAGACCAAATACACTTACTATATACATTTGAATTTTTCAGCAACGAGGGCAGAATAGATATTCTTTAAATCAATTAATAGACAATAGAAGTAACTCAAGGAAGATTATGGGAGAGTAGGTCGAATTAAATGACCATTTAAAGAAAACAGATTGAATGCAGCATAAATATTGCAAGAATCACTGCTAAACAATGCAAGACAGCGATAATGACTAAATATTCAAATTCAAATTATGAGTTAATAAATAAAAGAATTAAAAAATAATACTGATTATAAACAGCTATTTAATCATTTAATGCATTAAAAAGCGAAGAAAGCAGTTGACTGGTATGGGTGGGAGGGGTATAGTTCGCCTTCTTCGCTGAAGACACAAACGAAACGAAAGGCCGCAAGGCTGATTTTAAAGTAGAATGGGT
>JAQTIE010000010.1:0-62073 GCA_029433475.1 Neisseriaceae bacterium ESL0693
CTGCAAACGTTGTCGCCGATGAAATTGCAGCGGGTGAGGCAGCTGTTGCAGCAGTATTTACAGGTTAGTCAGAGCTAGCCCCTGCCCTGCTTCTTTAATCCTAACCCCTACCCTGTCTGAGGCAAAAACTGATTTGCCTCAGACGGGGTATTTTGTTTTCAAAAGGCAGCCGGCTCAAAGCTCTTCAGTATTGTTATCCAGATACTCACCCCATATGGCGGTGACAATAGCCAGCAATACGGCAAAACCAATACCCAGACACCAGGCAAAGTACCACATAGATAGCTCCTTATCGTTTGCGTTTTTGCTTATGGATTAATAAATATTGTGATCATTGTCTTTAATGAATTTCGGTGTAATTTTGCCGCGTAAAACGTGATAGCACCAGCTGGTATAAGTAACGATCAGTGGAATGAAAATCACAGAAACAATCAGCATGACCAGCAAGGTTCGTTTACTGGAGCTGGCGTCCCAGATGATTAGGCTGGAGCGCGGATCAATCGATGAGGGCAACAAAAAGGGAAATAATGCGATGCCGGCGGTCAGCACAATACAGGCCATTCCTGCGGCAGAGCACCAGAAAGCGCAATGATTTTTATTGGCTTTGGCCAATAGCCATGCGCCCAGAAGGCTGACATAAGCTAAAAATGGCACCAGTATCAATATGGGATAGAGATAATAGTTGCGCATCCATAAGCCGGGCGCGGTGTACACTTCTTTCAATAGCGGATCAGACATGGCATTTGGCTGGTAACTGCCTTCAATCAGCCCATAGCCGAAAATGTCCTGGGTGATGAATACACCGGCAAAGGTAAAGGCGCTCAGGCATACGACTAGTGCCAGGGCGGCAGCTTTTCGTACCCGTTGCTGTATCTGCCCATCGGTGCGGACATTCAGATAAATAGCGCCATGAAACACCATCATGCTGATGGACACCAAACCACAGATCAGGGCAAAGGGATTTAATAATTGCCAGAAACTGCCATAATAAAATGAGCGTAATTCATCATTAAACTGAAAAGGCAGTCCCAGAAACAGGTTGCCGAAGGCAACGCCGAAAATAACCGGCGGAATAAAGCTGCCGATAAAAATGCCCCAATCCCAGCTTTGGCGCCAGCGCGGGTTATGAATTTTACTGCGGTAGTCAAAGCCCACTGGCCGGAAAAACAACGCCCATAAAACCGCCATCATCGCCCAGTAAAAACCGGAGAATGCAGTGGCATACACCATCGGCCAGGCGGCAAAAATGGACGCGCCGCCAGTGATAAACCATACCTGATTACCATCCCAGTGCGGGGCAACTGTATTGATTAAGGTACGGCGTTCGGTATCGGTTTTGGCCACGAAAGGCAGTAATGTACCCATGCCCATGTCTTGGCCGTCCA
The DNA here is from genome assembly GCA_029433475.1 of Neisseriaceae bacterium ESL0693. Classification (GTDB taxonomy): domain Bacteria; phylum Pseudomonadota; class Gammaproteobacteria; order Burkholderiales; family Neisseriaceae; genus Snodgrassella. The sequence goes on from JAQTIE010000010.1 coordinate 1,386, forward strand.
TGATGGCAAAACCAATCAGCAAAATGCCCAGTAATGCCCACCAGATCAATCTTAAAACTGAATAATCAATCCATTGCATGTTTATGCTCCTATTGTCTGTTGTGTTGCATCAGGCTGCATCATGAGGTTCATTTGCATACCGGCCAGTACCGAGCATGCCCGGGCCTTGGCGGGAAAAGCGGATCATCAGATAAATTTCGATGATAAAAAAGAGGGTATAAAATGCGGCAAAGCCAAAAATCGAGCCCCAGAGTGACGCAGTGCTTAAAGAAGAGGCAGATAAACCGGTGGGCAATACGCCATAAACGGTCCAGGGCTGGCGGCCATATTCTGCCACCAGCCACCCGGCCTCACACGCCAGCCACGGCAACGGCAGGCTGAAAAGGGCGAATTTCAGCAACCAGCGTTTTTTTATCAGGGCGTTGGTGATGGAGGCATAAAACGCCAGAATAAATAACAATAGCATGATAAAACCACACAACACCATCAGGCGGAAACTCCAAAACATCGGCCAGACTTTGGGGATGGTATCGCGTGCGGCTCTTTCAATATCGGCAGTGGTGGCTTTACGCACATCAGGTACATAGGATTTCAGCAACAGGCCAAAACCCAGATCATGCCCATATTGCTGTAATTGCGCCTGTGCCTGGCTATCGTTGCGGTTACGGCGCAAAGTTTCCAATGCAATCACGGCTTCTTTGCCGCGCTCAATACGGCCGATGTTTTCAGCAATAATCTGTTTGATGCCCGGAATCTGTGTATCGAGTGAACGGGTGCCGATAATACCCATTACCCAGGGAATCTGAATGGCAAAATCATTTTTCATGTTTTTCTGATCGGGTATGGCCACCAGATTAAATGAAGCGGGCGCGGGTTCGGTTTCCCACATGGCTTCCAGTGTGGCCATTTTGGTTTGTTGTGAGCGTCCGACGGTATAGCCAGATTCATCACCCAAGACAATTACTGACAATACGGAAGCGATACCAAAAGCGGCAGCAATGCGAAAGCTTTTTCGGGCAAAATCGACGTCCTGCCGGCGTAACAGATACCAGGCTGAAATCGCCATCACAAAAATGGAACCGGTCACATAGGAGGCTGAAACGGTATGCACAAATTTATTCTGCGCCACGGTATTCAATACCAGTTCACCGAAACTGGACATTTCCATGCGCATGGTGGCAAAGTTGAAATGTGCACCTACCGGATCCTGCATCCAGCCATTGGCGATCAGAATCCACAAGGCAGAGATATTGGCACCCAGTGCCATCAGTATGGTAGCGGTCAAATGCGCCGGACGGCTTAGCCGGTTCCAGCCAAAGAAAAACAAACCGGCAAAGGTGGATTCAAGAAAAAATGCCGCCAGTCCTTCAATCGCCAGCGGCGCGCCGAAAATATCGCCCACATAATGGGAATAATAAGCCCAGTTGGTACCGAACTGAAATTCCATGGTGATGCCGGTGGTTACCCCAAGGGCAAAATTAATGCCAAACAACTTGCCCCAGAATTGGGTCATGTCTTTATAGATTTCCTTACCTGTCAGCACATACACGCTTTCCATGATGACTAAAATCCACGCCATGCCTATGGATAAAGGTACAAACAGAAAGTGATACAGTGCCACCAGTGCAAACTGTAATCGCGACAATTCCACTAAATCCATGATATCAGCTCCTAGTAAATAACCGCCTGTATGGATACAGATCACCGATAATAATCATTGACGTGTTGATCAACCATTTCTTCACATAGATATGATCTTTTATCTCATTGATTATTCTCCACGGCTTTTTCATTATCTTTATGCCTAATAATTCAAATTCAGGTAAAATTAAATCTATTAATGAATAACATAGCATTACATACTATAGAAATAACCCTATATCCGGAAAAACTGAATATTTTGATCTATCAATCAACCCAAGAAGCCGTTTCAAATATTATGTTTAATGAAACAGATCATTTATTCTGTTGGATAGGTATAATTATGCATTTGTTTTTTAAAATTATTTAAGACAAAACCATTGATTACAGTATCAGTGTGCTGATGGGTAAATCATCGGGTAAAGGCTGATGGCTGACCAGTACCAATAGGCCATGTTGCTGCTGTCTGACCAGCATATGCGCCAGCTCATCTGCTGTCTGGTCATCCAGCCCGGCAAAGGGTTCATCCAGCAGCATCAGGGCATAAGGTTTTAACAGCAATCGCGCCAGGGCAATCCGTCTGGCTTGTCCACCGGAAACCGCGCAGCCATATTCACCTAATGGCGTATGCAGTTGCTGCGGCTGTGCCCGTGCCCAATCGGCCAATGCCACCCAGTCAAGCACTTGCCATAATTGATCATCAGTGGCCTTGGCCAGCCCCAGACGTAAATTTTCAGCCAGCGTCAGATCAAAAATATCGGGCTCTTGTGCCAGATAAGCCAGCTGGCCTTGCCATTGCCAGTGTGTCATCGGATAACCCAAACATTCAAAACTGCCCTGCTGTAGCGGTATTTCTCCTGCCAAAGCCGCCAGTAAGGTTGATTTGCCCACACCCGAAGCACCCTGAATCAATAACACTTCGCCACTTTTCAGGCTAAAACTGAGATCGGTTATGCCATTAACCGCACCGGCATGGCATACGGACACATGCTTTGCCTGTAATTCGATGTGCGCCGGTAAAGGAGCAGCCATGGCATCGGTCATGGTGGCGGCGGATTCGGGCGCAATCAAAGCATTCAGACGCTGGCAGGCAGCTGAGCATAAACCATATACCGTCACCTGCCGGCCGACACTCAGAATCAATTCACTCAGCCCCAGTAAGGCCAGAAACAAGGCCAGAAGCCAGGCGGCTGAAAGCTTTTGTGACTGCATCAAGCCGGCACCGCACCAGAGTAATAATCCCGCGGCAATGATCAGGCAGCTTTGCTGTGCCAGCACAATGCGGTCACAAAATCGTTGCTGCTGATGCTGATCGGTCAGATAGTTGTCATCAGTGTGATTGAACCGGTGCACAAACCGCGGCCATTGCTGCCATTGCACCAGCGCAGTTAAAGCCGATAACGGCATCAGTAACGCCTGCCGGCGCTCTTCGGCCATACTGACTTGGTGCAATCCCCAGCGCCGGCCATACCAGACACCCCAGCCGGGCAGCATAAAGGCCGCCACCAGACAAGGCATGGATATCATACTGGCGGCCGGTAATCCCATGCTTAGCCACAGCAACAGCATAAACACCAGCACACTGCCCACCACCCAGCCAAACGGCAATAGCATATTCAATGGCCAGCCGTTAAGTAAGTCAATATCACTGGTCAGCCGGTGCATCTGCGATACGGAGGCCGGCGCATCATGGTGTCTGTGTGCCAGACGGGCAAAGAGGCCACTACGCAAATCCGCCAATAACGACAACACCGCATCATGGGCAGTAAGGCGCTCACCATAGCGCCCCGCGGTGCGGCCAATGGCCAAAAAGCGAATCACACCGGCCGGTATCAGATAGTTAAAGGTATAGGCAGTACTCAGACTGACGATGCCGGCCACCGCGGCAGCGGTAATAAACCAGCCGGCCAGTGCCAGTAAAGCCACGCCGGCCAGTGCGGTCAGAAATCCCAGTAACCAGGCCAGTAACCAGACTTTACGGCGACTGGACATCAGACGCGATAAACGCAGCTGATCTTGTTGCCAGAGTGTATCAGCAGGTTTCATCGGGCTTATCCTCTATCGCAGTTAAGGTTATCGTCCGGTCTGTCCAATCAGCCAGATCATGATCATGGCACACCAAAATCACTGTTTTGCCACGGCTAAGCCTTTCAATCAGCCGCATTACGTCTTTTGCAGTCTTTGCATCAAGATGGGCAGTGGGCTCATCCAGTAGCCATAATGGTGCCGGCCGCAATAGCATTTGTGCCAATGCCAGCCGCTGCAACTGGCCGCCAGAGAGCCCGATACCGCGCTCGGCCAAAGACGTATGCCATGTGTGCGGTAATGCCGCCACCAATGGCCATAGCCCTACCTGCATCAATACTGCATAGAGCTCTTGATCTGTGGCCTGAGGTTGCGCCAGACGCAGGTTTTCAGCGATGGTTAAGGGTAAGAGCGGCGGCGTTTGCGCCAGATAAGCCATAAACTGGCGCACAAAAGCACTATTCAGCTTTTGATAGGATAAATGATCCAGATAAAGTCTGCCCGTAAACGGCGCAAAACCAAGTAATGCCTGCAAGAGACTGGATTTACCGCTACCGCTGCGGCCAGACAGCAAAATGCGCTCACCCGCCGCCACTTTGAAACTGACCGGTGCCAGACGCATTCGCCCGCCTAATGCCATCATGCCAAGCTGATCGGCCTCAATGGCCGGCGCGTGTTGCAGCCGGTAATCTAACGAGCCTTCCTTATGCGGTGTCGGCGTGGTTAAGAGCTGATTAATGGCATCGGCGGCAGCTTCGGCGCTGGCTTTGGCATGGTAATCCGCACCCAGCTGGCGCAAAGGTGCATAAAATTCAGGCGCCAGTAATAAAATCAGTAAAGCACCCTGATAAGGCACCGGCACCATGCCCATGTTCCACGGCAGAACGCCGAGTAAGCCCAGCCCCAGATACACCGCCACCAAGGCAATGGCCAGCGCGGAAAACAACTCTAAAATGGCGGTGGATAGAAACGCCAGTTTTAATACCTGCATGGTACGACGGCGATATTGCTGTGTGGCCTGATCTACAGCCTCTTGTGCCTGATTCAGCGCTCCTAAGCGGCGCAGGGTGGCTAAGCCGCGCAATAAATCCAGAAAACGGCCACTTAAACGCGCTAAAGCGGCAAACTGCGCCCGGCTTTTGCGGGCGGCAGCCTCACCCACCAGAATCATAAATACAGGCACCAAGGGCGCGGTCAGTAAAAGCAGTATGGCCGCCAGAGGGCTGTAGCAGGCGGTGACCACCACTATCAGTAATGGCATCATCACTGCTATTTTCTGCTGGATGACATAGTGCACAATATAGCCATCCAGTGCGTCCACCTGATCGAGAATCAGGCTGGACAGTGCACCATCATGCCCCAGATGCCGGCGTGCTTCGCCAAGATCGGCCAGCGTCTGAATCAGCTTCAGCCGCAGATTAGCGCGAATGGCGATACTTGCCTGTGCCAACTGCTGATTTTTGATATATTCCAGCCACGGTCTGGCTGCCCAGCACAAGAGCAAATAAGGCAAAATCTGTATGAGATGAGATAAAACCGGCTGACCATTGAGCCAACCGGCAAAAAGCCACGCCAATAAGCCATTTTGCAGCACCAGCAACACCCCTTGCCCGATCGCCAGCGCATACGCCAGCCGCAGGCGAGGCCGCTGTGGCTGTAACCATGTCTGTAAAACAAGTCTGGATTTCGGAGGGTTGGCTTGAGTGGGCACAATGCTGACCATGATGGTAACTTTTCATAAGTTACCAGATTATAGAACACGGCACCATAGCCAGACTCTTGTTTTAACAATCATTTCACCATGAAAAAAAGAGGCTTTATTGTGTCCGGATTCAGACATCGGTTGTTATGATCGATAAACAACCGGTCTTGGGCATTTGCCATTGTCCGGTCGCCCAGAGCAAAAGTTCTGAAACATGATCTACCGCTGGCGCTTCACCCAGCCCCAGATAGCGCAATACCTGACGCAGTAATGCCTCACGCTGCGCTTCATTCAAAGCCGGCGCATGGGTCTGTTTTGACCATTTCTGCCCTAATGCATTGGTCAATAAAGGCAAATGGGCATACATTGGTACGGTATAACCCAGTTGTTGTTGTAAATAAATCTGCCGCGGTGTAGACAGTAATAAATCCTGCCCGCGCACCACATGATTTACTCCCTGTTCAGCATCATCAACCACCACCGCCAATTGGTATGCCCAGAAACCATCAGCGCGGCGCAGCACAAAATCACCCACCTGCCGCGCCAGATTCTGCTGTTGGCCGCTCACCACCGCATCGGTAAAAGCAATCATCTGATCCGGCACACGAATGCGCCAGGCCGGTATTTTATCAGGTGTTTCTGCTGGCTTAGCCTGCGCACAATGACCACTGTAAATCGCACCATCTATGCCCTGCCCGCGTGCCTCTGTCAGCACGGTTTTACGACTGCAATAACACGGATAGACCTGATGATTCTGTTGCAGCCGCGACAATGCCGCCTGATATAAATCATGCCGCCGGCTTTGATACACCACCTCACCATCCCAATACAGACCGAAATGCTCCAGCGTTCGTAAAATGGCATCGGCAGCACCGGCCACTTCGCGCGGCGGATCCAAATCTTCCATCCGCACCAGCCAGCGCCCTTGATGATGGCGCGCATCCAGAAATGAAGCCACTGCCGTCAGCAGTGAGCCAATATGTAATTTTCCGGTCGGACTGGGGGCAAACCGCCCGACATAACCCTTTGTCTGTGTATTATTCATGAATGCCTTTGCTGCCTTCTTCACCACCGTTTACCTGCCGCTAAAGCGCGCGTTTGATTCAAATACCGTCAATACACGGTATAATAAAAAACTTATTTTACCCTGAAGCCAGCTTACCTCATGCAGCCTGATTCACGTTTATTGATTATTGATACCAGTACTTCATTTTTATCACTGGGCTTACACCAAGAGGGTGAAACCGTGTGTGTTTATGAAGCAGCCGGCACGCGGCAATCTGAACTCATTTTACCCGCCATTGATCAACTGCTGCATAAGGCCAGCCTGACACTGACTGATCTTGATGCCATCGTTTATGCTCAGGGGCCCGGTGCATTTACCGGCTTACGCATTGGTCTGGGCGTTGCCCACGGTCTGGCCATGCCGTTTGCACTGCCCTTGATCGGCATTCCCTGTCTGGATGCCGTTGCCGCTTTAGCCCCTGACGAGCCTTGCGTACTGGCAGCCACCGATGCGCGCATGAATGAATTATTTTATGCCTGGTACGACACCAGAATTCAGCAACGCCTCAGCGATGATCAGGTGGCACCGGCCAGCCAGATTCAGCTACCTGAGGGGCAGACTCATGGCGTGGGCGTGGGGAATGCCTTTGCTTTAGACATCACCTTGCCGGTACAAGGTAAAAACATTATGCCCACTGCCCGGCAATATGCTGATCTGGCTCTGTCTGGCCGCTATGCCGCCAAGCCTGCCGCCGAAGCCGGTTTATTGTATGTCCGCAATAAAATTGCCCTGACTGCCAGCGAGCAGGCGGCACGGCGGCAACAGGCCGGCGCATGAATATCCGGCTGGCCACCCAGGCCGATATACCTGCCCTGAGCCAGTTGGAAACCCTATGTCAGCCGGCTCCGTGGTCAGCCAGTATGCTGACACAGGCACTGACTGCTCCCAGCCAGATCTGGGTTGGCCTTATCGAACATAAAATAGTGACTATGCTGGTGTGGCAAACCATCCTTGATGAAGCAGAAATCCATTTACTCAACACCCACCCTGAATACCAGCGCATGGGTTACGCCAGTTTAATGTTGCGCCATGTGTTTACTGAAGCGGCCAGTCAGCGGCTGAGCCGATTATTGCTCGAAGTGCGCGCCGGTAATCTGGCGGCGCAGGCGTTGTACCTGCAACATGGTTTTCAGGTCTGTGGCCGCCGTAAGCACTATTATGCCGGTGTGGAAGATGCCCTGATTCTGGAGAAAATATGTTAGACAGCCGCTATCTTTATTTACATGAAGCGCTGGATCTGGGGCCCATGTGGCTATTGCAACAGGCCAAAGTCGTGCCAGCGGCCACGCCAGCTCCTGCCGCTGCTCAAAAACCAGCCAGACAGACACTACAGCCGACCCCGCCTGAAACGCAGCCAGCGGCGGCCAGAGTAAAAACTGCTGTTTCTGCCCCTTCATCGCAACCGACAGTCAACGCACCCGCAATCCCTCCGGCTGTCGAAGCTGTTTTAGCCGCAGCTGCCCCCGTCCCCGCTTTTACTTTGGTCAGCCTGCCGGATTTATTGCAAAACTGTCAGCGCTGCCCTCTGCATCAGGAACGCAGCCACCCCCTCAGCGGCCATGGCAATCCCGAGCCACGCCTGATGATCATCAGCCTGAGCCCGTCACCGGAAGACGACAGCCAGCAACAGCTTTTTAGTGGCTCAAGCGGCTTATTACTGCGCAACATGCTGCTGGCGCTGAATCTGACTGATCAGGACGTTTTTTATACTAGCCAAGTCAAATGCACACCCAACCTGAGCCTGAAAATCAAAGATGAATACCAGACAGCCTGTCTGCCTTATCTGCAACAACAAATTCGCCTGATGCAGCCGCAAGCCATTTTGTTATTAGGGCAGCAATTTCATAAACTCGATCAGACACAATTGGCCAGCCAGCTTAATCACTGCCCCTACGTCATCATTCCGCATCCTGCCCGTTTACTCAGTCAAAGCCAGCTTAAAGCCAAAGCATGGCAGGCATTACAAACCCTAAAGCAATATTTACCTTAATGATTTCATGCCCACGGATTCTCCTGATTGTGTTAAAGTATGAAAGCCAGTCGGGTTATTTCAATCATGGCAAAGCATCATCAGTCATCTGTAGGTTTATACTGATTGCAACCAGCACCATTAACCCCTGCTGACGCAACAACCCAATAACCAAACCCCTGTTTTTTCCGCTTTTTCAGACAATCTGACTATCCGTTATGCACATTTCACTTGGCCCTATCGTTATTATTCTGCTCGTGGCTGTTATGGCCGTGATTTTATGCCGACGTCTGTATATTCCGCTGATGCTGGGCTATTTAGTGGTGGGCTTCATCGCCGGCCCCGGTTTATTAAATCTGGTACGCCAAAGCAATGGCACCGAATTCATCGGCGAAATCGGCATCACCTTTCTGATGTTCAGCATCGGACTGGAATTCTCGCTCAGTAAGCTCAAAGCCATGCGTAAGCTCGTGTTCGGGCTGGGCAGCCTGCAAGTCATCATCACCCTGACTTCCATGTGGCTGTTGCTGGTTATCTTCCGCATCAATATGGTCTGGGCATTCACCCTGGCCGCCGCCATGACCATGTCGTCCACCGCCATCGTCAGCCGCATCATGGCCGAAAAAAATGAACTTAACCAGCATCACGGCCACATGGTCATGGGCGTGTTACTCATGCAAGACATCGCCGTGGTGCCGCTGATGATTCTGTTTCCGTCCATGGCCAGCAGTAGCGAACACATCTGGCTTAGCATTAACCTGGCCTTAGTCAAAATGGTCTGCACCTTATTACTGCTTTTGGTGGTGGGCAGCAAAATCATGCCGCAATGGTTTCGCCTGATTGCCCGCATCAAATCAGGTGAACTCTTCATGATCAACGTATTACTGGTCACTTTAGGCGTTGCCTATCTGACCCAGCTGGCCGGCCTTTCTTTAGCACTTGGCGCCTTTGTGGCCGGTATGCTGATTTCAGAAACTCAATACCGCTTTCAGGTTGAAGATGATATCCGCCCTTTCCGCGATATCCTGCTGGGCTTTTTCTTTATCACCATCGGCATGAAACTGGACATTCATGTATTACACTCCAGCTGGCGCACCATTTTGCTATTACTGGCCATGCTGGTGATACTCAAAGCCAGTGTTTTATTTTTCATCAGTCGTTTTTACATGAAAGAAAACCAGACCGACAGTATCAAAACCGCCTTTTATCTGGCACAAGGCGGAGAGTTCGGCTTTGTCATGCTGGCCATCTGCGGTGCCCTGAAACTGATTTCCGCCCCCTTGGAACAGGCCGCCATTGCCGCCATTTTACTCTCCATGGTACTGGCACCTTTATTAATCAATCTGGCCAACCTACTGACGCGCAAACTCATCAAACGCAGCTGGGAAGAACAGGCGGTTGATCTGCAAAGCATTCTGGTAGAAACCATGAGTAAATCAGACCACATCCTCATCATCGGCTTTGGTCGCTGCGGGCAAAGCGTGGCGCGGATATTACAACAGGAACAAATCCCCTATTACGCCCTGGATTTAGATGCCGAACGCGTTGCCACCGCTAAAAGTGCCGGCGAACCAGTCACCTTTGGCGATGCCAAACGGCGCGAAGTATTACAAGCCGCCGGCCTCAAACGTGCCCAGATGGTATTAATCACCATTCATAACATGGACGAAAGTAAACACATTCTCAACAACATCATCATGCAAACCCCCACCATGCCCGTGATCGTACGTGTTACCGAAGACCATTTTATTCAGGATTTTATCGACATGGGCGCCGATAATATTGTTTCAGATGAAAAAGAATCCAGTTTATTGCTGGCCGGTCAGGCACTAATGGGCACTGGCAAACCCTTTGGACAAGTTTTTCAGATCATGCGCCGCGTGCGCCGCAACCATTATCAGGCGCTGGAAGGCTTATTTGCCGGCAGCGATGACAATCCGGCCGGACTGAACAGCCATTTTTACCGCTATGCCTTTACTTTGCCACCCGATGCCTACCTGATCGGCAAAGGCATACAAGATCTGCCATTGGAAAAACTCAAAATCAAATTACTCGCCGTGCGCCGCAATGCCCATCAATTACGCGAGTTTGAAGACGGCTTCTGCTTTAAACAGCAAGATACCCTGGTATTACTCGGCTTACGAGAAAAAATTATTTTATTTGAAAACTGGTCACTACAAGGCGGAGATTAAATTTTTGTTGCCAGCCTCTTGTCACTGATCGGTAGATCTGGTTTAATAGCGTCTTTCCCAAACGGGTGATTAGCTCAGTTGGTAGAGCGTCTGCCTTACAAGCAGAATGTCGGCGGTTCGACTCCGTCATCACCCACCAGTTTTCTGTTTTATGCATTAGCGTGAAACACGCGCGGTGGTAGCTCAGTTGGTTAGAGTACCGGCCTGTCACGCCGGGGGTCGCGGGTTCGAGCCCCGTCCGCCGCGCCAAAATAAAAAGCACAGTTTAAATACTGTGCTTTTTTGCATTCAGCTTAAATAAATAACAACACCTGTTATTCAGGCCAGTCCATATAACCCTTAGTCAGCATCAACCCTCTGCTAACCCATGCATAAACCCTCTTACTGTCTGCCAGCATCATATTGATACTTTTGCCTCATTCACTTTAATACCATAAAACAGACTATTGCCATTTCTAAACACAACTCTGACTACCTGAATCCATCCATTGACATCAGCATAAAAAAGCGGCAATATCAGATTACTGCATTGACATTCAATAGTATGAGCAGATTGTTATCATCAGACAGACAATTCGACTTCAGTTTTTCTGGACAGTATTTTTATGTCTGTTTCCCATGCCATTAATACAGCTTTTATGGCTTTATGGTGGACAATGGCGAGGAGGCTTTACGCCTACTGGTTCTGGTTGCCAGTCTGCTAACCTTGCCATTTGTCTGCCTCCACCGTAATATTTTTATTGCCTGCTGCCCGGTCATTAATACAACTTTCCATGGCAGACAATGGCAGGGAGGCCTTGTGCCTACTGGTTTCTTTGTGCCAGTCTTCTAATCCTGCCACCTGTCTGCCTGCCCTCACCCTTGTCTGAAAGCAATTAAGAGCAATTTAACCCAGACGAAAGATATTATTATGGCTGCAATCCGCCAGTATGTTTACCCCCTATCCTGACGCATATCATTATGTGCTTATTCTCTGCCAGGTTTCAGACCTTTGTTTTTAATCATTGGCTGGTTTTCGCCACTGCCAGAAATGCCGCATAAAAACCTATGCCGCAAATCAGAAAATCACTATATAACCACAACACAATCTAACCTCATACAAGCAGCTTAGCTACCGATTGATCAGACAGAAGACCGATTGAATATATTAAAGCTGGAAAAAATAAGGATCAAAGAATTTATTAAGCATAAATTAAAAACAGGTCATTGCCATTTTTGATAATGATCTGCTTTTTAACCTCACAACACCAATCTACCTGAATCCATACATTGACATCAGCATAAAAAAGCGGCAATATCAGATTACTGCATTGACATTCAATAGTATGAGCAGATTGTTACCATCAGGTAGACAAGCTGCCTTCAGTTTTTCTGAGTGGTATTTTTATGTCTGTTTCCCATGCCATTAATACATCTTTCTATGGTAGACAATGGCAGGGAGGTCTTGTGGCCTACTGGTTCGTTGTGCCAGTCTTTCAACCCTGCCATTTGTCTGCCCTCACCCTTGACATCAACACCAAAAACCTGCAATATCACGCCACCACGTTCAATAGCGTGGGCAGTTTTGAAAGACTGTAAGAACACGGCAGACAAGCCGCCTTTAATTCCCTTTTGGGTGGTATTTTTATGTCTGTTTCCCATGCCATTAATACACTTTTCTATGGTGGACAATGGCAGGGAGGCCTTGCGCCTGCTGGTTCGTGTTGCCAGTCTTTCAACCCTGCCATTTATCCACCCTCACCCTTGACATCAACACCAAAAACCTGCAATATCACGCCACCACGTTCAATAGCGTGGGCAGTTTTGAAAGACTGATATACAACGGCAGACAAGCCGCCTTAATTCCTTTTTGGGGCGGCTATTTTATGTCTGTTCCCCATGTCATTAATACCTCTTTCTATGGTGGACAATGGCAGGGAGGCCTTGCGCCTACTGGTTCGTTGTGCCAGTCTTTCAACCCTGCCATTTGTCTGCCCTCATCATTGTTTGAAAGCAATGTAAGGGTATTTTAAGACCACAACGAAAGATATCATGATGATTATATCTTTATGCCTCATCAAAGCGCATTCCCTGCGTTTACTCCTCACTCAAACGCTCGTCTCTGAATTCAATCATTGCCAGACATTTTGTCGCAAGAATTTCGGAGGTGTCGCATGAAAACCTACCCTGTTGACTATAATCTATTAGCCTCTTCTGCTGACACATTGCTGGTTTTTGATTATTTCAGCCAGCATGTGGAAATCATCGCTGAGGTGATAGAAGCATTAACCAAGCCGGAAGATGTGTTAGTTAAAAGACTGGCCGATATGCTGATACAAATGGCTACCCAAGTACAAAATTGTGAAAGTGGTCGATTGGCGGCTAATTTGTGTACAGTGTTTGATGGTGGCGAAGAAATCAAACAATAAAGATTAAACACCCATCTTTCCCGCTTGCGTTATTTAACCGTATCACAAGCGGATTCAAAACCACTGTTTAGTAACAATATACACCCATACATAATATATTATTTTTATCATATCTTTTGGTTTTGCATAATTATGCTAAATCAAAACCGGGCAGTTTTATATTTACACCAGCAGTAAGCTTTATTAATTTCAATAATATTTCATTAGTAATTTCATAAAAATAAATGGTTCATACCACAACAGAAACAGTTTATTGTCATTTAAATAACAATCTATTGTTATTGCACTAATTTAAATTACTGTACTATATCAAAAACCACCCATCCATAAAAATTCAGCCATTGATACCAGCATCAAAAACGGCAACATCACGCCATCACGTTCAAAGCGTGAGCAGCTTTAGAAGGTTGCTGCACAAAGACAAGTAAGCCGCCTTATCTTTTGATCTGGGCGGTATTTTATGCTTATAATCCATGTCATTGATCTAATTTCCATGGTGGACAGTGGCAGAGAGGCCTTGCGCCTGCTGGTTCTTCGTTTGGCCAGTCTGTCAACTCTGCCATTTGTCCACTCTCACTCTTGACATCAGCATCAAAAAACGGCAATATTACGTCACACGTTCAATAGCGTGGGCAGTTTTGAAAGACTGTTAAAGTACGGCAGACAGGCCGCCTTAACTCCCTTTTGAGTGGTATTTTTATGTCTGTTTCCCATGCCATTAATACACCTTTCTTAAGATCAGTACGAAAGATATTATTATGGCTCTAATCTGTCAGGCATTTTCACGCCTTAGCCTAGCGCATTTGATGCGTTTACTCTCCAATACATTAAATAATCATCATAGACTTGATGCCACCTTCGGAGGTGCCGCATGAAGACCTTTGCTGTCAATCATGAATTACTGGCGCCGGTTGCCGATGCTTTGCTTAAACTGGATCGCTTTAGCTGGTATGCAGACGTGCTGGCAGCAAGTATGAAATACTGTGCGCAACAGCAGAATTATTTTTTAATCGAACGGTTGGCCGATATGCTTGAAGAGCTGGCCGGCGAAGCGCAGAATTGTCAGGCGGCGTATTTGTCGGCTGATCTGTGTTGTGTGCTTGATGCCGATACCGGCCTTAATCCATTAAATGGATAACTGCAAAAATACCATCGCGGCCATTTCTGGCCGCGGTTTATTTATGGCTGCATCATCTCTTAATAATGGATTAGTGGCAGATAAACATTATTGCGGATATGACTTTAAAGCATGTGCAATCATGGTATTTTAACCGGCTAAATAATTCAGCCATAAACCGTAAATCAGAAATCCGCTCATTTCAGGCGCGATCTGGCCGGTTATTGCTCAATCATCAGGTATCACAAGGTTACATTGGTGGCATTTTGTCATTCACCAGGGGCACAAACAGCGCTTGCTGAACACAGGTTTCACGAAAACCACTGGGTGTTTTATCAATCACCCATAAAAACTGGGCGTTGCCATCGTCCAGAGGTAAAACCATGCGGCCGCCGATGGCCAGTTGTTGCAAGAGCGCAACCGGTACTTCTCTGGGGGCGGCAGTAACAATGATGCTGTTAAACGGTGCCTGCTGTTCCAGCCCCAGATAGCCATCACCACAGATCAGACGGGCAAAGGTGGGCAGCCCGATGGCGCGCAGGTTTTTTTTGGCGCGTTCACATAAGGGGCGCAGGCGTTCGATGGAAAAAAGATCATGCAGTCCGGCAGCCTGCAATACCGCAGTCTGGTAGCCGCAGCCGGTGCCGATTTCAAGGGTACGCCCGCACTGTGCCGCAGTCCGGTCGGCCATTAACAGCTGTGTCATGACGGCTACGGTATAAGGCTGGGAGATGGTTTGCCCTAATCCCAGCGGCAAAGACATGTCATCATAGGCACGTGAGCGCAAAGCCTCTTCAATAAACAGATGGCGCGGTATACTGGTCATGGCAAGCAAAACTTCCTGACGGCTAATGCCCATCTGCTGCAATCGCTCTACCATGCGGTTGCGTCTTAATTCATAGCCGCTCCAGTACCGGCTTGAATCCTGCCCTTTCACAATGTGATGTCCTGCCAGTATTCGCCCACGGCCATAAGTTGCTTGTGGTGGGTTAAGTCGGTAGACAACGGAGTGATGGTGACATAGCCAGCTGCGTTGTCACTAAAATCAGTGTCGTGGGTTTGTTTGTCTGGCTGGCCGATACCGCCAATCCAGTATAATTCGGCGCCATAAGGGTGCACTGCCGGTAATACACATTGCTCATGAAAACGGCGCCCCAGCCGGCTGATGCGGCAACCTTGAAGATTGTCTGGTGTAACAGCCGGAATATTGACATTCCATAATATGGGTTCGGGCGGCAGCTCATTAACCAGGCGTTGCAATAAGGTAGTAACGGCTTTTTCAGCGGTATCCCAGTATTGCCCTGTACGATCATTCAATGAAAACGCTACGGCGGGTATGCCCATCAGATAGGCTTCGGTAGCTGCGGCTACGGTACCGGAATACAGGACGTCATCGCCCATGTTGGCACCATCATTGATGCCGGAGAGTACCAGATCGGGTTTAAAATCAGTCTGGGTATGTAAAGCGATATGAATACAATCGGTGGGGGTGCCGTTGACAAAATAAAAGCCGTTGTCCGCCTGATGAATATTCAGCGGCCGATCGAGGGTAAGTGAATTACTGGCACCACTGCGATTATTCTGGGGCGCTACTACGCGCACCTGACCGAAATTTGCGGCGATTTTAGCCAGTAAAGCAATGCCTTTGGCCAGATAACCATCATCATTACAGATTAAAATATTCATATAAAATAAAAACCAATACTGTTTATTTGTCGTTAATACGATAAACTTTGTTTATAAATCATAACACAAGCGCCAAAACTTGCCTATGTTTGCAAAGCATGGCCATCTGATTGATATGCATAAAGGGTATAGAATTATAATCAATACAGTGTGTTCTGGCTGGCTATGATGTGTTTATCCGTGAAGGTATATGCCTGAAATGTTTCATCGATATAAACCATTTTACTGTCTTTCAGGGTTTAATGATTTTTGCATGATGTTGGCAGGGAAATGATGGCTGTAGCCACCGGTAATGCTGGTGGATACAGCCATCATCGCCAAGCCACCTATTTACTGCCCTGCTTTGACCTGCTGAAACAGGCGTACAGATAATTTCAGGGCATCTAATGATTTAGACATCACCAGAAAACTTTTATCCATGATTTCGGGCGGTGGGAATACGCTCGGGTCGGTGCTATAGGTTTTGTCCATCAGGGCAGCGGCGGGCTTACTGGCGGGTGCGAAGGTGACGTAATCGCCATTTTTGGCAGCCACTTTAGGATCGAGGGTGTAGTTAATGTATTTGAGTGCATTGGCTACATTCTGGGCATCAATCGGTATCATGAAGGAGTCTACCCAGATGCCTACGCCTTCCTTGGGCACCAATACTTTCAGCCGGATACCATTTTTTGCTTCTTCAGCCCGGCGTTTGGCAATATTTAAATCACCGCCATAACCGGTGGCCACACATAAATCACCGCGTGCCATGTCATCGATATAGCCGGATGAGCTGAAGCGCTTAATGTCGTTGCGTACGGTTTTAATCAGTGCAGTGGCGGCTTTAATGTCTTGCGGATCGCTGCTGTTGGGGTCTTTACCGAGGTAATGCAATGCCAAGGGATAAAGTTCAGTCGGGCTGTCAAACAGCGAAATACCGCAGGATTTGAGTTTATGGGTATATTCGGGATTAAACACCAAATCCCATAAATTATCCGGCAACTGGTTATTCAGCGCTTTATTGACCATGTCCACATTGATACCGATGGTATTGATGCCCCAGAAATAAGGGACGGCATATTTATTGCCCGGGTCTACTTTACTGAGCATTTTCAGTAAGTCCGGATTAATATTGTCATAATAGGAAAGCTGGCTTTTATCAATCGGCTGATAGGCGCCAGCTGTAATCTGGCGGCCGACATTGGCGATGGAAGGTGCCACCAGATCATAGCCTGACCGGCCTGTCAGAATTTTGGCTTCCAATGATTCATTACTGTCGTAATAATCATAACGGACTTTGATGTTGTTTTCTTTTTCAAATGTTTTAACGGTTTCGGGGTCAACATAATCAGACCAGTTGTAAATATTCAATTGACCCGTTGCGGGTGCAACCGTTTTTGATGCGGCGGCCGTATGGGTATTGTCGTCACTATTGGTCTGACGCGCTCCGCAGCCGGCCATCAGCAGCATGATAGCGGCAGACAATAAAAGTGTTTTCTTCATTAACACAGCTCCAAATATAATTTCCGATGATCCGGAACAGAAGACGACACAGGTGTGTATCAGCACAGCCGCCATTTAAGGAATATATTAAACGTTGAAATGTCTGTCTGTGCAAGGGCAATGGTGATAAAAAATCGTGCCAAATACCCAATATCATTATTGTTCAGCCAGATAGTTTAAATATACAGACTCAATAGCCAGAAAAGTCCGCCAGACAACAGGATACAGACGGGTAAAGTCAGCACCCAGGCCATGATCAGCTGATACAAGGTTCGTGCCTGCAAACCGCTGCGATTGGCGGCCATGGTTCCGGCAATGCCGGAAGACAAAACATGGGTGGTGCTGACGGGTAGCCCGAGCCGGTCGGCGCTGAGAATCAGCGCAGTGGCGGCCAGCTGGGCTGAGGCTCCTTGTGCATAGGTCAGCTGGGTTTTACCGATCTTTTCGCCTAGCGTGACAACAACGCGTTTCCACCCCACCAGAGTACCGAGCCCCAGCGCCAGTGCCACCATCACTTTTACCCAGCCCGGGATAAATTGGGTGGTTTTTTCTATGCTTTCCTGATAATGAGCCAGCTGGGTTTGTTCGGTCTGGGTAAGTGGCCTGTGGTGCTGGAGCTGATTTTTTCTGATCAGGGTGAGGGAGGTATTAATCAGATATAAATCAGTACGCATTTGTCCTGTCTGAGCAGCGGATAATTCATGCAGGCTGTGTTTTTGCGATAACTGCTGATTCACTTGTCCGATCAGCTGTGTCAGGGCATTCAGTTGCAAGGCTGAGCCTTGTTTATGATCAATTAAATCCAGCACGGTAGTTTGTATGACGTCAGGCGGCATTGCTGCTGGCGCAGCAACCGGCTGAATGATGTGTTGTACTGCCTGACCGTTTTGCTGTAACTGAGTCAGATGGTTTTCGGGTAAATGATGATTCAATGCATACGCCATGGGTACCACGCCGATCAGAATCAGCATGATCAGCCCCATGCCTTTCTGACCATCATTGGAACCATGGGCAAAACTGACTGTAGTACAGGTCAGAATCAACAGTAACCGGATCGGCCACGGTGGCGGCTGCTGATTTTGTGGTGTCTGATACCAGCTTTTCTGGCGCAGCAAACGCTTGGCCAACAGCAATAAACCACCAGCGAGTATAAAACCCAGTATGGGTGAAAAGAGTAAGGATTCAAGCACATTAATCAATTGATGCCAATTGGTGCTCTGGCCGGCAGTATGATGATTGAGCCATTGATAGGCAATGCCTACGCCCACAATCGAACCAATCAGGGCATGTGAACTGGAAGCTGGCAAACCCAGCCACCATGTACCAAGATTCCAGACAATGGCCGACAACAATAAGGCAAAAATCATGGCAAAACTGGTGTGGTTGCCCATCTGTAAAATCAGATCAATGGGCAGTAAGGCAATAATGCCATACGCAACGGCGCCACTGGAGAGCATAACGCCCAGAAAATTACAGATGCCCGACCACATCACGGCCACATTGGGGGTTAATGAATAGGTATAAATAACTGTGGCTACAGCATTGGCGCTGTCATGAAACCCATTGACAAATTCAAATCCCAAGGCAATGATCAAAGTGATGATCAGTAAGCCGTATAAACCTAAGGATACAGCTGATATGGTTTGCAAGTCGGTATAAAGGCAATCACCAGCATAGAATAAACCGGATACAATAATCAGAATAAACAATAATTTAACTAATTTTTTCGACATATATTAAAAGAGACTGATCAGTTGATGACTTGTTTCAGGCCGCAAACTGGCGCTTTAAGTGGCGCCATTGTAAAAGATTTAGATGACAGCTTTGTGACAATCTGCCAAATCATGCCAGATCCTTCAATTAACAGACAGGTCATGCAATCAGCGTTTACTCCTGCGTTTTTGCTGTTGTGCTACCCGGGCAGTGGCCACCTGCATGCGCTTTTGCCGCTCAGCCACGACTTTCAATGAAGAAGACACAAAATCAATATGTTCGTAGGCCAGTTCTGTAGCCAGTTTGGGCTGGCTGTGTTTAATTGCCTGATAGAGTGCCTGATGTTGTTCAATCAGTCTGGGTTTAATATCTTCAACACCAAACATATTGGCCAGATTATCTTCCGCATGGCTGTGGAGCATGTCCAAAAGATTACTGGATAAACGGGCAAACAGGATATTATGGGCGGCATCAGCAATACTTTGGTGAAAACCCACATCTGCGGCCGATTGTCTTTCGGTATGGGACGCTTCATCAGTCTGATGCTCCACTTGCATCATTTGCTTTAGCCAGTATTCCAGCCGCTCCAGATCAGCGTCTGTGCGCCGTTGTGCTGCCAGAGCAGCCAGATTACCCTCAAGGTAACGTCTGAATTCCAGCACATCATCACGCAGGTATTCATGCCGCGCCAGAAGGCTTTGCCAGGTATCAGCAAAATCAGGCTGCAAATGGGCGCTGACATAATGCCCGTCCCCTACCCGGCTGACGATCAGCTGGCGCGCGGCCAGCATATGCAAGGCATCACGCAAGGGAGGTCTGGAAACGCCGAATTCTGCCGCCAGCTGGCGTTCTGAAGGCAGTCGTTCCGAGGCGGTATAGACGCCGGTCAGAATACGCTCTTCCAGAATATCGGCAATCAGGTCAGATAATTTTTGTGCGGTAACACGTTTAGTCATGCGGTGTTCTTTTGGCTCGGTTACGGGCAATGGCTGATTGCTGACGGTTTTACTCTTCCGTCCATCATTACTGATCAACAATCAGGACACTGATTCTAACAGAGATCATCTTAAAATGGCGCGATAAAATCCGTTGGGTAAATACACACATTTACCTACTGCTGGCATTGACGGCGGCGGAATTATTTCTTAAAGTGTGCGCCTTGACTAAATTGGTATTACCAATTTACCTGTTTGAATGGTTTAAATCTGGAAAGTAGTCCAGTCACATCATTTCATTCTTTTATTTATTCACGCACACATTTTATTTCCAAAATAAGTGTTTCCAACGAAAGCTGGAGGAAAAAATGGAAACTTGGGTACAAAACTACTCGCCCTTGGGCGGTAGTATCTATTTAACGGTACTGGCGGCACTGGTACCCATCGTCTTTTTCTTTTTTGCATTAACGGTATTGCGATTAAAAGGCCATATTGCGGGGGCGATTACGCTGTTACTGTCTATCGTGGTGGCGGTGGCGGCTTATAAAATGCCGGTAGCCATGGCTGTATCTGCGGCATTATGTGGTTTTGCCTATGGTCTGTGGCCGATTGCCTGGATCATTATTACGGCGGTGTTTCTGTATAAGCTGACGGTTAAAAGCGGTCAGTTTGATATTATCCGCGCGTCTATTCTGGCAGTGACTGAAGACCAGCGGTTACAATTACTGCTGGTGGGTTTCTGCTTTGGTTCGTTTCTGGAAGGCGCGGCCGGTTTTGGTGCGCCGGTGGCCATTACCGCTGCCTTATTGGTTGGCTTAGGATTTAATCCGCTCTATGCCGCTGGATTGTGTCTGATTGCCGATACTGCGCCTGTGGCTTTCGGTGCTTTGGGTATTCCGATTCTGGTCGGTGGTCAGGTTTCAGGCATTGATCCATTCCATATCGGTCAGCTGGCTGGTCGTCAATTGCCGCTGATGTCGGTAGTTATTCCGTTTTACATTGTGTTTATCATGGATGGTTTCCGTGGTATCCGCCAGACATGGCCGGCTTTACTGGTGGCAGGTATTTCCTTTGCCCTGACTCAGTTTGTAACCGCCAATTTCATCGGCCCTGAATTACCCGATGTTACTTCAGCGCTGGTCAGCCTGTTGTGTCTGACTATCTTCCTGAAAAAATGGCAGCCAAAAGAAATCTTTACCTTTAAAGGTATGAAAAAACCTGAAGCCAGCCGGCTCAAAAATGAATACAGTTTTGCTCAGGTGACCAAAGCCTGGTCACCCTTTCTGATTCTGACTTTCTTTGTGGCAGTATGGACAATTAAACCATTCCAAGCACGGCTTGATTCCATCAGTCTGATCAAAATCCACTGGCCTATGCTGGATAATCTGGTGATTAAAACAGCGCCGATTGTGGCTAAGAATGAAGCGCTTGAAGCGGTATTTAAACTCAATATTCTGAGCGCAGTGGGTACTTCCATTCTGCTGGCAGCAGTAGTATCGGTGTGGGTGATGAAGATGAAACCGGCAGTAGCGGTAAATACATTCAAAGAAACATTGTATGAGCTGCGTTTTCCGGTTTTATCCATCGGTCTGGTACTGGCTTTTGCCTATGTGGTGAATTATTCCGGTTTATCCTCAACCATGGCGCTGGCGCTGGCCGATACCGGTAAAGCATTCCCGTTCTTCTCGCCCTTTCTGGGCTGGCTAGGCGTGTTCTTAACCGGTTCAGATACTTCAGCCAATGCCCTCTTTGGGGCACTGCAAGCCAATACCGCGTTACAGGTGGGCATGGATCCGGCGCTGGCTGTAGCGGTGAATTCGATTGGTGGTGTGACCGGTAAGATGATTTCACCTCAGTCAATTGCCATTGCCTGTGCTGCGGTGGGGCTGGCTGGTAAAGAATCTGATCTCTTTCGATTTACGGTACGCCATAGTCTGATTTTCTGTACCGTAGCCGGCGTGATGACGCTGATTCAGAGTTATCTCTTGCCATGGACTTTGCTGCCTTTCTAATGAAATAGGCAGAGGCCAAATAAATACCCATTGTGGTCACACAATGGGTATTTTCTTTGAATCTTTGATGAACAAGCTATGATTCAGCCACCGGTTTTGGCCATGATGCGGATAATCTTTTGTGGATTTTCATTAAATTCGTGGCGCTGCGGCTTTAAATTGATGGCCTGATGAATGGCGTTTTCCAGCGCTTCATCACTGCATCCGGCTTGCAGCAAAGGGCGTAATGCCAAACTCTGATCCTGCCCCAGACACAAATACAGCGTACCATCCACTGACATGCGTATGCGGTTGCAGGTTTCACAAAAATGCTGTGATCTGGGTGTGATCAGCCCCAGAGTAAAATCACCGCCGGGGCTTTCCCAGTATTTGGCCGGACCGCCACCATAGACTTTCTGACTCAGTTGTAAGTGGTATTTGGGCTGCAAGGTTTCGATCAGTGCCTGAAGATTAAAATAATCTGCCTGTTGTCCGCTCTCACCCAGCGGCATGGCTTCAATCAGACGCAGAATAAAACCATTGTCAATACAAAAGGCAATCATGTCGTCAATATCATCAATATTAATCCCGGGTAACGGTACCATATTGATTTTAATGCGCTCAAAACCGGCATCGCGTGCCGCCTGCAACCCATGAATGACTTTATCAAAACTGTCTTTACCCGAAATGGCACTGACGCACTCACGCCGCAACGAATCCAGACTGACATTAAGCCGGTTTAAGCCGGCATGGCGTAAATCACCCGCATAACGTGCCAGCTGAGTACCATTGGTGGTCAGGGATAAATCTTGTACGCCGGCAGTATGCGCCATGCGCTCAATCAGTTCAGGCAGATTTTTACGTAATAACGGCTCTCCGCCGGTCAGACGGAAACGAGAAACGCCTAAACGGGCAAACATGGCAGTCACACGGGTAATATCGTCAAATGAAAGCCAGTTAGCCGGTTTTTCAAACTCGGTAAATCCTTCAGGAATACAATAGGTACAGCGTAAATCACATCTGTCTGTCACAGAAATGCGCAGATAATCTATGCGGCGCCCGAATTGGTCAATTAGCATGTGTGTTGTATAAAATGATAGGTATCGGATAGATCGGATTAAAAATGATTTAAAACCTGATCAGGTGAGAAAAGGTTTAATGATGTAGTTTATATATCTATAATTAATCCAAAATGTTATTTTAAACTAAATTCAGACTATTTTATCTCATAAAAGCAGTCAGGTCGGTAATTTTAATTTATCTAACAATGATAATAGCTGCATTGCGTACTGAAACACGGCATAATAAAGCCTGTTTTAGTTACTGTGTGATTTATTAAATATGATTACAGTGATGTATCTTGCCCGGATTGCAGATGAAGTGGGTCAGGCTCAGGAACAATTGGACTCATCATTTGCCGATACCGAGGCCTTGTTGTCTTTTTTGCGTCAGCGTGGCGCGCCCTGGGATAATGCTCTGACTGAGGATAAAATATACAAAATTGCGGTGAACAATGTTATTTTACACACACATGCAGCACTCAAAGACGGTGATACCGTGGCTTTTCTGCCTCCGGTGACAGGAGGATAAGTATGCATGTTGCTGTTTCAGTACAAGAAGATGATTTCAACCTGACGGATGAACTGGCGTCCTTCAGAAATATTGATCAGGACTGTGGCGCCGTGGTCAGTTTTATCGGTCAGGTTCGCGGCCGTGATGCAACGGATAAACACCTATCCAGCCTGTTTCTCACCCACCTGCCCGGCGCCACGGAAAAAGCCATTGAAGACATTATCCATGCTGCCGCGGCTCAATGGTCTTTGTCTTACGTAAAAGTCATTCATCGTGTCGGCCATTTAGCTAGCGGCGATCAGATTGTTCTGGTACTGACGGCCAGTGCCCATCGCGACGATGCCTATCAGGCCAACCGTTATATTATGGACTATCTGAAAATTGAAGCGCCATTCTGGAAGAAGGAGCGTTTCGATGACGGTAGCGAATACTGGGTTGACATGAAAAACAGTGATCGCGAGCGCATCACGGTCTGGCAGTAAACGCATGAATGATACGGCTCTGATTATCCTGGCAGGCGGTCTGGGTACCCGCGTTGGCGGAGCCAATAAGGCTTTATTGCCCTTTGCAGGCAAGCCATTAATCGAACATGTGCTGGCCAATCTGGCATCTTGTGCCTCATCGGTCATCATCAGCGCCAATCGCGACATCGACAGATTGCAGCAATATGGCTTTGCGGTGGTACCGGATTTAGCGCAATATCATGCCATGGGTCCTCTGGCCGGTATTGTCAGCGCCGCCCGGCAATTACCGGCCAAGATAAAATACATACAGGTTGTCCCTTGTGATTTACCTTTTCTGTCGTCAGATATCATCGAGACATTGCATCAGCATCTGATAAAAAATATCGATCTGGATATTGTCTATGCTGCCGATGCTGTCTACCGGCATCCGATTATCTGCCAGATGCGCAGACATCATCTCAGTGCCATTAACGCACAACTAGAAAGTGACGGCAAACACAGCGTCCGTGCCGTCATTGATCCTTTTCCTCATCTGGAGGTTCGTTTTAACCATATAAAATCATTTACAAATTTTAATACAGACGCTATGTTTTGATTCTAATTTATTCTAAAAACAGGATAACACACACATGATGGATTTTTATGAAGGGCAGGATGCATTATTTCAGCAATTAAATAGTGTGGTTGATATTGAAAAAATGCCACTACAAGAGGCTGCGGGTCATATTTTGGCAGTACCCATTGAAGCCAAATATGACTCACCGCCTTTTGATAACAGTGCCATGGATGGTTTTGCCATTTGCGGACTGGATTGTGACAGCTGGCATATTGTCGGTACTGTTGCGGCCGGAGATACCACCACTTATGCTTTGCAGCCTGGTGAAGCCATGCGCATTTTTACCGGTGCCGGCATTCCGCAGCGTACCGATGCGGTCGTCATGCAGGAAAATGTCAGTGTCTGCGGACACACGCTGACTGTCACTACCGGAGAGCCGATTCAAGGTGATCATATCCGCCGCGGTGGTGAAGAGCTGAGTCAAGGCCAGGTGATTTTGTCACCGGGCATATTGATGACACCTGCTTCCATTGGTCTGGCCGCATCTCAGGGGGTGGAAGAGATACTGTGTTTCAAACCCCTGCGCGTTACCGTTTTTACCACCGGAGACGAGTTGGTCAGTCAAAACCGTCTATTGCATCAGCATCAGATATTTGACAGTAATCGCCCCATGCTGATGGCCATGCTCAGACACTATAAATTCTTTGAAATCATTGATGGCGGCACATTACCGGATAATCTGGAAGTGATTACCGCCAATATGATTGAAGCAGCTCAGAATAGTCATGCCATTGTGGTGTCTGGTGGTGCGTCAGTGGGTGATCGTGATCTGGTTCGGCCGGCACTGGAAAAACTCGGCTCAATCGCACAATGGCAGCTGGCGATTAAACCAGGCAAACCTTTTGGCTGGGGCAGTATCGGCAGCTGTCAGGTAATGCTGTTGCCCGGCAATCCGGTGGCCAGCTTTGTCACCTTCACTTTATTGGGTTTACCGGCTTTACAGATCATGGCCGGCCGGCATGTGTTTGAAGCATTACCCGAATGCAGCCAGGCACGGGCAGGCTTCAGTATAAACCCCAATCGGCAGAAACGACGTGAATTCCTGCGTGGCTCACTATTTTTCACTCCCGAAGGACCTAAAGTCATTCCATTGAAAAAACAAGGCTCACATATGTTGTCCAGCTGTGTGGCGGCCAGCGTGCTGATCGACATTCCTCCGCAGACAGACATTCACGAAGGGCAATGGGTCAGCATTTATCCTTTATGATTATTTCATTCTCCTTATCAGGACTACCCTTAGCGGTAGTCCTTAATTTTATCACTCATATCATGACGGACAGCGGCGATGGAGTCCATTCAGAATGGTTTCAACAGTTCGTTTTCCAATAATTCACTAAAATTATTTACCATCAGCGTCAGTATTTAAATTTAAAACAAACTTATTGGCCAACATCTCTATTACGGTATTCTTTAGTGTGAGCGCCTGACTTTAATACCAACAGCGCCAGGGCTTTTGGCGTTCAGGCAGTTTTGACCATGGTCTGATCGTGGGCACTCTTAATCTGTTTATTTTACTGCCCCTTACCCTTTACTGCATCACACCACAAAATACTCATCAGTATAGTGTTAACCCTGATGACGGCTATCTTAAAATCGCCGTACTACGCCAATATATTTAATTTTTATGCTATAACCGCATGTTGATCCTCATTGTTTTGCTTTAGGTGAGTAATCTGCACCAAAATAGGTATGACTGATCTGACTTAATTGGCCATTGTCGATGAGGGTTTTAATCTGTTGATTAATGTCTTTAATTAGCTGCTCACCCTGTTTGCCTTTACTGATCAGTAAATAGCTATAAGGCGAGCCTATCTTGTCAGAATCCTCATCGTTTAATTTAATGATTTTTATATTTAAATGGTGTTGATCAATATATTTTAACAACATTGGCAAATCGATTAACTGAAAATCATATCTGCCGCTTTCCACATTGCGTAATATGGTGACCAGATCAGCATCGGTGTAATCAATCGCAACCGGATGATCCGGATAGCGCAAGTTGTAATTTTCCAATGCGGTTGCATAATTCTGTCCGGGCGTTGCCTCAGTGGATTTGCCTTTTAAATCGCTGAATTGTTTTATCTGATCATTATCCGCCGCCACCGCAATCACATATTGATTGCGGAAAATAGGATCACTATAAAAATATTTTTGCTGGCGTTGCTGATTCATAGCAAAATTGTTGGCGCCTACCTGATAACGCTCCGCATCAAGTCCTGCCAAGACAGATTCAAACTCGGTTTTGGCAAAAACCAGTTGATACTGCGGCAGGTGTGCAAAAATTGCTTTGACTACATCGATATCATAGCCGACTAATTCACCTTCACGATTGACCGTGGTAAAGGGGCTGGGTGAGCCTGAAGTAGCCACCACAATGGTGGTGCGATGATCCTGACTTTGGGTTGTGTCTTTATCATTACATGCAGCAAGCATTAAGGCTGATAACACGAATAAAAAGCCCAATAGATAATTTCTCATATGTTTTTCCTGATATGGCTGACAAGCATTTTGGCTATGCCGATCATCATTTAATGAAGTATTAAATAAACCCCATGTTTTTCATTGCAGACGTCTCTTCATGAGCATAGCGCACCAGCCCGGTTTTCATTACACTGAAACCAAGGTTTTTATAAAATTCAAGTGTTTGAGGATGAGTATATAAAATAATATTACAGCCGCTGACTTGCTTAACCAATGATTCCACAATCAGGCGGCCATATTGTTGGCCATGTAAATGCTCTGCAAGCGCAATATTATAAATAGCCGCCTGACATACCCCATCAGATAAAGCGCGCCCAACCCCCACCACCTGCTGACCAGCCAGTAAAAACACCACGGCATAGCTTCGTTTAAATACTTTGGCCTGGGTGGGTGCATCCAGATCACTTAACCCATAAAAGGCCAGTAAATCGCTGACTTCTTGCCAATTAATGTCCTGACAATGCTGCTGTACCACAATCTCCATGTTTATTCCTTTATGTTTAAATCACATAATCCGGCTGGCGGCTGGCATAATATCTGGCTAAAAATGCCTTAGTTCTTGCATGCACAGGCTGGCCGAATACTTGTCTGGGCGTGCCGTCTTCAATGATTCTTCCCTGATCTAAAAACAGCACACGTGTAGCAATGTCGTGAACGAAACGCATTTCATGTGACACCAGCAGCATGGTATGCCCCATGCTGGCGGCCTGTTTAATGACATCTAACACCTCACCTACCAATTCAGGGTCAAGTGCCGAGGTAGGCTCATCCAGTAGTAACACTTTTGGTTCCATGGCCAGCGCGCGGGCAATGGCAACGCGTTGCTGCTGTCCGCCGGATAAATGCCTGGGATGATGATGCATACGCTCTTTCAGCCCGACCTGAATTAATTTTTCACAGGCAATGGCCTCAGCTTCAGATTTAGGCAGTTTTTTCACCACCAGTAATCCTTCCATCACATTCTGTAATGCAGTCTTGTGTTGGAAAAGATTGAAATGTTGAAAAACCATCGCGGTTTTTTGCCTGAATCTGAGTGTTTCTTTCATTCTGACGGTCTCAAAATCAAGCACAATGTCATCAATAACCATCTTGCCCTGTGCGGGTTTTTCCAATAAATTCATGCATCTGAGCAGTGTTGATTTACCTGCGCCAGATGAGCCGATAATGGCAACAATTTCATGTTTCCTGATGGAAAAATTAAGGTTATTTAAAATGCAGTTTTGGTTAAAGGATAAGGTAAGATCGCTGACTTCTATCATAAAAGCTTCCCCTGCCGATAATTGGGCGCTGAATAACTTTCCGGAATCATCATTTTATGTTCCAGCCACTTGACCAATAATTCAATGATCATGGTCAGAAACCAGTAAATCAGCGCAAGTGAAATATAAACTTCAAAATAGCGATAATTGTGGCCAGCCAGAATTTTGGCGGCCGCAGTCATTTCAATAACCGCACAGACAAACGCCAGCGAAGTACCTTTTAGCAGACCAATCAATGCATTACCAAAATTAGGCAATGCAATCACCAAAGCCTCGGGAAGAATGATCCTGGTCAATACCTGCCGGTAAGACATACCCAGTGAATAAGCCGCCTCTATTTGCCCTTTACTGACCGCTTGCAAAGCACTGCGTATGGTTTCAGAACTATAAGCAGCCTCATTCAATGCAAACGCAATCAGCACAAACAGTAAAGAAGGTATGGCATTGATATTCAGATTGGTATCGTAAAAATAATTGATATACCGTAAAACCACCGGAATACCGTAATAACTTAAATAAAGCTGCACCAATAACGGCGTACCGCGCACAAATGACACACCTACTTGGGTTATTTGAGTCAGCACAGGAATTTTTTTTAATTTAACCACCGCAATAAATAAACCCAGAATCACACCGAATATCATCGAAAAAACCGTAATCAGCAATGTCATCGGCAAATACGTCAGCAAAGTCGGTATTTGAGTAAAAATCAACTTAAAATCAATAATATCCGGCATGATCAATCCCCTTATCCATCTTGTGCCTGTCACTTAAGCAGCAAATTCTCTGTCTCGCTGGTGCGGCTTTTGCCAGATACTGATATCAGGGCCAAGAGGCAGAATATTAAAAGGATTAGTACTGTGGCTACCTAAGTGATAACCTTTTTTGATGGCATCAAAATTTGTACTCTCTCCAAATGCAGGAATCTGATACAAATCTCTGGCATAAGCCCACAGATGCGGAAAATCAATTAACCGCTGACGATTGGTTTTAAAAACCGGATAATAGGCAATATCAAACCGAGCCAGCGTTACATACAGCCGGATATCGGCATCCGTGATGTGGTCGCCCAATAAATAACGCGATTGTGCCAATCTTTCTTCTAATTTATCCAGTCGATTAAAAACAAGGTGATAAGCCTCTTCATAAGCTTGTTGCGATTTGGCAAAACCGGCTTTATAAACACCATTATTCACCTCATCGAATAAAATCTGGTTTAAATGATGAATATCAGCCCGTAAGTGTTCGGGATAAAGATCAGGGGCATCCGGTTTATGAAAGGGTTTAAAGGCAGTTTCCCAATAATAAGTAAGATTAAAATAATCGTTATTAACCACCTGCCCCGTTTTTAAATCCACCACTGCCGGTACCGTAGCGCGGCCTTGATAATCAGGGTCTGTTCTGGCATAAATTTCCGGCAGATAACGAATGCCAAGAACCGGATCAACGCCATTTTCATCCAGTGAAAATTCCCAGCCGTTTTCCGTTCTGACCGGACTGGCCTCGCCGATACTGATCACATCCTCCAGACCCAATAATTTAATGGCAATGATCTGACGATGCGCCCATGGGCAGACACCTGCCCACAATAACCGGTAACGCCCTTTTTCAACTGGTAACTGATGCGGCTGTGAGCCAAATGGGGTGGTAAAACGATTTTGCTGGCGAATAAACTGACCTTCTTTACCTATTTCATTGACCTCTTCAGAAGTAGCTATTTTTCCAATAGACATAGTTGATTCCTTGTGTATTTTGATTAAAATCTGCAAAGCGGTAGATATGTTTTTCAATCTACCATCAAATTTTTTGATCATTAAATACTGAATAACTATATTTATATAATTAAAAAATAATATCTTTTACGAATAAATCAGCATAATTTAAACCATGCGGTCTTGATGGTGCGGCAAATATCCACTGTTATCTGGTTTAAATCACCCTGATTACACCTAAAATGACAAGGTTTTATATTAATTCAATTTTTTGTTTTATTTAAATTATTTTTTAATTAAATTGATTGGCCATTATTCTATCGGACAGGAATATAAAAATATTCATCAACATTTCATGCCTATTTTCTTTGACAACCCATTTTGTTTTTGGTCAAATTCGAGAATCAAATATCCTGCAAAACAGCACCATCACTCCTGATTCTCTGGAGAATTTTTACACGATATTTAATCTTTAAGAGATTTTATTCCGGGCTGATACAGTGTTATTGACCACTTTTTTATGCTTATTGCACTGCCTGATTTTTCACATCTGCTCTCATATATCGCAAGCCATATCTTTGTTTAAATAACAAATATCTATTATAAACAGCATAACTATGCCATCAATAATAATCTTAATGCTCTATGAATTTTTCAGCTTACGCAGCACGTGCCATGGCCGCCATTCGCGCGGCCTTATACAGCCACTGCCTGACTATCTGAAACACACCATTTGAATAACGCCCATTTCATGCCAAATTCTAGCGTTGCGAACAGAGTATGGTTCTGCTGATAAAACTGACGCAATAACTGCTCTTGTTCAGAAGATAAATCGCCATACTGCTGCTGCATACGCAACAGAAAATCTTCACTATTCTGGCAGTCGAATAAACGCCCGGGAATGGACACAAAAGACAACTCCGGATCAAATCCCAGCTGATACAGGATATTCATCACATAAATATAGTCAGGAAATGCCGGCTTAGTTTTTTTCATTAAAGCACTGATGGCCGCAATATCAAAGCGGCCACCCACCAGATAGGAAAAATACACACTATGGCGGGCGTAGGCAGTAAATTTCTGCAATAGTGCAGCCAGATCATGATCCAGACCAGCACGTGAACACACCACCGCATCACACACGGGCACATGTGAAGTCCATGATTCATTTTTGGTTAAATGAATCGGCATAATGTTGGTCAGACCCAGCTTGCATGCATTGTCCATCAGACAATCAAGCATCCCTTGACTGTAATCCAGGGCATACACCTTGTGCACCTTCGGCGCCATTTTCAAGGCCAGAGTTCCCGGGCCACAACCCACATCCAATACTGTGGTTATCTGATCAAAATCAATCTGTTTTAAAAAGGCATCGGTATAAGCACTGGGTAAAAGCGCATGGCGACTCATATTGGCCGCTCGCTGATCCCATGCTTCGGCCGGCATTTCCTGATACTGAATCTCTTGCATATAGGTGCGGTAACATTGCGCAAAATCTATTGGTAATTGTCTGTGATTCATGTCATATTCCCATGTATTTGTGTACCTGTATGGCATTCAGCTGATATAGTCTGGCCATGTTATCCGCGGTAATAAATCTCTGCGGTTCTTCAATCTGAGTAATGGTTTTTTGATCCAGCAACAATAACATATCAGCGACCTGGGCAATCTGATTGGGCTGATGACTGCTGAAAATAATGGTATAGCCGCGCTGTTTTAATTCATTGATGCTGTCGAGTACCCGTACCTGATTTTTAAAATCCAGACTGGATGTCGGCTCATCCATCAGTAATAATTTTGATTGCTGTGCCAGAGTACGGGCAATCAATACCAGCTGTTGTTCGCCACCACTCAATTGAGACAGCCAGCGTTGGCGCAGATGGCTGATGTTCAGCAATTTAAGATAGGCATCACACGTTGCCTCATCTTCAGCAGATGGCTGACGAAATAAACCAATTTGTGCCGCCCGTCCCATCATGACAAAATCACTGACCATAAACGGCGCGCTACATTGTTGTGCCTGAGGGACATAACCCACCAGCGCCACCCTTTCAGCCGGCGTAAAACCACCGCTATCCCGACCAGCCAGACGGATATTCCCTTCAATCGGCGGCAATAAATGCAGTATGGTTTTGAAAAACGTGGATTTCCCGGCACCATTACTGCCTAAAAGACCAATAATCTGCCCGGCGGGCAGCGATAAATTGATGTTTCGGGCAATTATTTTCTGATGATAGCCAATAGCCAGACTATCTGTTTGCAACAACATGAATCAAACCTTCCTGTTTTTACCTACCAAAAGAAAAATAAAGAAAGGTGCGCCAATGAATGACGTCAAAATACTCAGAGGTAAATCAATCGCAGCCATAACGCGTGAGGCGGTATCGGCCAAAAGCAGAAATATGGGGCCCAGTATCATGGATAAAATCAGTACTGAAGTAAATCGGGCACCCACCAGCAAACGGGCAATATGCGGAATAATCAGACCAACCCAGCCAATCATGCCGGAAATAGCCACCACAGAAGAAGTCATGAGTGTGGCAGACAAAATAAGCAACAGGCGTAATCTATTCGGATTTATGCCCAGCGTTCTGGATTCATCATCACTTAAATTCAAGAGATTAATACGCCATCGTAATAATACAACTGGAATCAAAGCCAGCAGAATACACGGCAAGGTATACAGTAATTCCGGATACTGAATCGTATTGAGGCCACCCATTAACCAGAAAACCATGGTCGAAAGCTGCGTATAAGGATCAGCCAGAATTTTCAATAATGAAATCATTGAACCAAATAAAGCACTGATCACCACGCCGGTCAGAATCAATACCAAAGTATTATCCAGCCGGTGCAAATAGATCGATAAAAGATACACCAGCATCACCGCCAATAATCCGCCACTGAATGCACTCACTTCAATCAGCCATATCGGCCAATTCATGTAAATAGCAAAAATGGCACCCAGACCAGAACCGGAGGACACCCCCAGAATATCCGGCGAGACCAGCGGATTACGAAACATCACCTGATAAACCGAACCAGCCGTCGCCAGAGCCGCACCCACCAATAAAGCAGCCAGCATTCTGGGTAAACGGATATCCCTGATAATCTGATATACCTGATCTGCATGCTGGTTGGGGTAATACAGACCATCCACCAGTAAAGACAGATTGACCGGATAACGCCCTACCACCAATGACATCAACATTGCAACCAGCAATACCACCAATAAACAGCCTGACAGCCACACTACCGATTTATTCACGTTTCTATTCCCAGATAGCGCAATTGCTCAAAGGTGAGTGCTGTATGGTATAAAGACTGATAAAGCTGCTGAATTTCATCACTGTAATAATTACGTTCCAATTGCTGAAAAATCGGCGCCAGCGCATAAATACCCAGTAATCGGTTGATGCCGGGTGGGCCGTCCATCCAGCCAACCGGTAAAGACGGAATCAGATAAACGTTTTTGTGCTTAACCGCCCTGACATGCTGCCAAACAGCCTGCTGATAAACCGTCTGCATGAATTGTTTGTCCTGCGTCAGGATAATATCCGGCTGCCAGTGTAAAACCTGTTCCAGTGTCACCCTGCCCAATCCACCGGTACCTAATGCATCAGCGCAATTGACCGCGCCCAGTAAATTGATCACTTCAGTATGAATACTGTCTTTTAAACCGGTTTCCAGGCCATCTGCTCCACGGGCATAATAAACCCGAATGCCGTGTTTAATGTCTGCCGATACTGTGGCCGCAAAAGCAATGGCGCGCTGAGCCAGTGAAGTCAGGCTTTCAATATAGGTTGATCTGACCAGCCACCCCACTTGTTTCACCTGCTCGGCGGCCAGTGCCAGCCGGCCATCAATCAGCGCATAAGGCACATGTAATTGAGCTGAAATTCTGGCTGCGGTGCTGACGTAGGTCGGGGTACGCTCACCCATATCCACCACCAGATCAACCTTTTTACGCAATAGCGCTTCAAACGACACACTACTGCCGCGTCCGTTGATGCTGCCCAGAAAAGGCATATTTTTCGCTTCGGGCGGCAGAAATTTAAACGCTTCTTCCGATTTTTGCTTGCTCCAGCCTATCATCCATTGCGGCACCAGTGCATACAACAGTATTTCAGCTGCCGCACCGGCGGCATAGATATGTCTGAAACCACAACGATCGGGCGGTAATCCGAATGTCTTAATTAAACCGGCATCACGCTCAGTCGGTGTCTGTCGTCCACAGCCGGCCAGCAATAATGACGCACCTAATAACTGACTCATAAAATGGCGTCTGTTTATGGTTGTCTTAGTCATGGCTGATCATTCCATTTTTTATCCAAGTAATGATTGCATCAACATCCCTAGGTAATTCATGCCCTAATGAGCCGGCAAACTGGCGCCATTGGGGTACATAACGTTGGTGTACCAACGAAATTACAATAATGCCGGCCAACACCGCAGCAGAAAATTCAGCTAATAATCCCCCGCCTTCCGACTCTGTAACTCCGAAACGATTAATCAATAATACATCAGGTTTCTGAATAATGGCATCCCGCAAAACCATACTGGATTCGGCCAATGCAGCTGCATTGAGCCGACAGGCGTTACTGTGTGTGCCCAGATTTTGCAAAATAGTGTATTCCCGTTCATCATTAATTGATTGTACAACTTCATCAATCGGCTGACCGGCAGCATCGCATTTATTCATCAGACCAGCCACACTGATCCCTGCCTGACGCAATCCTTCTATGACCTGCCAGGCAATCTGCATGGCTTGTTTATCATGATCGTCATCATAAACAATTGCCGCAAGATGTACCGTCTGCATTCCATCATACTCCATGTTTATAAGGCATACCGTAAATTGGCAAACCAAGTACGACCCGCCATGGGATAACCATCGGATAATTCATAATTCTTATCAGTCAGATTCTGAACGCCGGCTTCAACCTGCCATTTTTTATTCGGCTGCCAAACCATTTTACTGTCCAGGCGCACAAAACCACTCAAGGTACGCCATTGATTGCCATAACTGACTTGCCGCCCTTTTTCTGCCTGTGCTGAGGCGAGTAAAGTCAGTCTTTCAACCGGCTGATATTGGGTATAGGCAAAAACTTTATGCTTGGGGGTATTCAGTAATGGCGTATGATGATCATTGAGGTTCTTACGCTGTAAATAAGTATAATTTATCCCCACTTTATACTGCGGGTTCAATTGCTTATCCAAACTTACTTCTATACCCGCATGCCGGGTTTTACCCATGTTCTGTTCCTGGGAACAATAGCCGATCACACTACCGGCAGGACATTGATGCTGAGTATCTGCAACATAAACACTCTGAATTTCATTCCTTAGCCTGCTGTAAAACAGTGCAATCTGACTGTCTAAGCCATCGACAAACTGACCTTTCCACCCCAATTCAACACTATTGGCTTTTTCTGCCCGTAAACCGGCATTCGGAATAGCCTTACCCATACGATAGGAATAACGATCTTTCAAGGTTGGAAAACGGGAACGGGCAGACACATTACCATACAATACCTGCGCCTGATTGAGTTGATAAGACAATTCAGCCAGCGCATTGGTGGATGATGATGAGGCTTTGGCAAACTGAGCCGGCAGCGAACGGCTGTATTGCCTTTCATGGCTGACACCCCAGCGTAGCTGCCATTGAGGTGTTAAGCGGATTTTATTTTCTGTAGCCAGCACCTGTGTGGCATCTTTATACACTTCATCACTTGAAAAATCGTGATGTTCATCACGCTTATACTGGTAACTCAGCTGCCACAGCTGATTGGTAAAACGGGTATTAATCCAGTTGATGCTGCCACCCACGGTTTTATCATGGTAAATACTCGGCTCTTCTTTTAAGGCAGAATAGTAGGCGTTACGATACATATCCAGTCTGTTTTTATAACTGTCATGGAATAGGCGTAACTGAATACGGTTATGATCACCCAGGTGAGTATTACCAAGAAAATAATAACTATCTTTATCCCATTGCGGCCAGCGCCAGTATTTGGCTCGGGTATTGGCCTCATCACCCACATAGGCCGGCTGGCCTTTTTCAGAACGAATCGCGCTATAGCCAATGGCATATTCATCACCATTGTCCGGTATGAGGCCGATTTTAAAACCATATTTACGATCCAGATACTGGGCATTCTGGCGATAATGGCCTTCATCCGTGGGTCTGGCCTTTTCATCTTTGAAATGTTTCGGTAAGCGGAATTTATGCGAATCAATAAAACCGAAATTACCCTGAGCATAAAATAAACCGGTATTACTGCCCAGATTAAATGATTGTAATTTGTCTCCGGAACTATTAATCCCGCTGGCTGCGCCAAATTCAAAAGCTTTCACTGGTTTGCGGCTGACCAGATTGATGGCACCGCCCAAAGTATTGGCACCATACAACAATGAAGTGCCTGATTTGGACAGACGGATTTCAGATAAATCGGTGGTAAGAAAACGGGCGAAATCCACATAACCATCATAAGGCACATACTGGGGAATGCCGTCCAGAAAAATCGGTACCTGACGAGAATCAAAGCCCCGTACCTGTAAACCAGTTTCATTGCGGCCACCGATAAAATCAATATTGACTCCGGGCATGGTATTGAGCGCCTCGGCAATATTGTGGGCGTCGCGCTTTTCCAAGGTATCCCGCTTCATGACTTGTTCGTCTGCCGGCGTATTATTGACGGTTGCGGCAGTCACCTCTATCTGCCCCAATTCAAATTCATGGGCATGTTTACTGGCCGATGATGCAAAGGCCATGCCAGGCACAATCGCCCAAATCCATAAAAGCCATTTCTCAGATCCGTTCATTTTTATTTTTACACGATACATTAGAAAATATACGCGCATTTTAATAGAATTACTTTACTTTCATAATAGTTTTTATTTATGGGTTAGTGCATTATTAAATAATTTAACATTAATTCATATCATGAATAAATGAATTAAATAATATATATTAATCATAAACCGCGTACCAGACAGGCTGTATGCGCCTGAACGGTACCAGAATTTTTTAATCCGTCATGATAAATCAAATTTATTTTTAACGAAATATTTCATTTGTATCGGCCAGATTGACCCGGGTTGACAACGCATGTAGTGCAATCTGATGCAATCTGGCTGACCGTGGTAGTGACATCGGTTAATACAGTTACCTTATAGTGATTAGCTTCGTTAGCCAACGCCGTTAACATCACACCATTCTGTGTCATCATACCGGCAATAATGAGTTCATCCACCGCCAGCTGCTGCAAAATATCTTGTAAATCCGTCTTGAAAAAAGCATCAGCATAATGTTTTACCACAACAGGGGCATCCTGTATCACAGCAGCAATCCGAGGATGGAATTCTACCCCTTCAGTATTTTCATTAAAAAATGAGCAAAACCTTGCGCAGGATCAGCAATTTGTTTAATGAAGACAACCGGCGTTTGCTTGCTCTGTGCTTTTTCAATGACCTGAAGCATCTAATATTTGAAAGAGACTGTGCACATTGCGCTATTTTCGCGTCTGTCAGCCCTTTTTCACTTTTTGCAGCGGATTTATAGGCATTATCCAGCATGCGCATACTTTTTATCGTCTTTTGCTCAGCTGAATTCCTACCAGCAACAAAGCCCGCAGTATCAAGCCCCATCCTGACGGTTAAATCGTCCATACCTCAAACCCCAATAAAAAAGCCAGTCATAAAGACTGGCTATCAATTCTAACTACTCAATATTATTAAACCAAAACGTTTAACAACTATCACATAGGTATCGATAAATAATTTCCTTGATTTAGATTATTTTGACATAATGCATAATACTGAATAGCAAATGAATCACTACCATCATTAATTAAATAGGCATTTTCAATACCATCATTTTTACTTAAATTTGTAAAAAATTTGCTATATCCCTGAATACTATTTTTATTTGCAATCTCTCCGCAAATAAAAATAGTACCTGGTTTCCCTAGTACTATAAAAACATTTTTAAGTGAAAAGTTATCAGAGCCAGAAATTTGCTGCAATTTATATTTTATAAACTCCTTCTTATCATTCGGCGTAACTCTATTGTTTACTAATCTATCGTTAATAACATCGTTTTCCTTATCAAGGATGTTATTAACCTCATTAAAATTAGAACATACGGTATTTACTATTGCATCAGCACTAGAGCCTTCTACAGGTACAATCAATTTCGGATCCGGTCTATACATTAATGCTTTCTCAAGTGTATCACCGTCTCCAAGATATCTTATACTTTGTGAATCACAATCAATTTCATGTTTTGAATAACTTGTTCCACTGCTACCCACCCTTTCAATTATTGCTTCAAATAATCCACTAGAATTTTTCTTGTGCCATATAATCTTATATGTCGTATTTGGCTCATTATGAGGAATAATAAGGTTTTCTTTATCTCTTTGAACTTTTTCCGCTTCGTTTTTTTCTTCAGTGCTCGGAGTAGGAATATTATTATCTGCTTCAATGATCTCCTGTTTTTTTAGCTTTTGAATTACTACAAGAGGAATAAAGGAAAAATACAATCATCACTAAAAAGATAATACCTGCTATGCCAAGAATTGAATTCACAAAATTACTTTGTTTATCATTATGCTGTTTATCATCTATCTTGCTAGGTACTCCTTCTTCATCTAAAGGCATCTCCTTTTTACTATTTTCTGGTGTTTTCTCGTTTTTACTAGACGGGATTAATTCATCCAAAAGCTCCGGATATTCTTTAAACAATTTAGTGTTATATTTCTTACGCGCTTCCAGATCGAGTAGAATCTGCTGACATAGCTGCAAATCCGCCAGTTCAATACGCTGACTCTCTGCCGCAGAACACATGGCTTTTTTAATTTCCTCTACTGAGACGACGGGCGAAACATCTAAAAGCTGGTATAAGTTTTTGAAGTCAGACATCATAACCCTTTCTGTATTTTCAGAAAGAATACTAAAATTAACCCAAGGCGTCTAATACTGCCTCAATTTCAGCAACATTAACTGTCTCTGATTTGTCTGCTTCTTTGCCTTCTTCGCTTTCCAGTTTCAGCATAAAAGCCGATATATCGCCAACGGCTAAGCTTATGTTCTGTATTGGCCAGAGGAAACAGCCCGCCTTCAAAAGAATCATTTTGTCGATCAATGACAATCAAGCGAAACGACTCATCATTTACTCCTTTGCTATTTAATACCACATACCCTACAGAAAGTATCAGCATATATCTGAGTCAGCAAAACAAGCAACTCCGGCTCTTTGTCCTGAGCCGGCTGAATCACGGGCACAAGATTACGCCATCAGTAAAAATGGATTAACACCACCTCGTTGCCAGTTGTCTTTGCTCAGCAACACATCCAGCGCCAGAGTGGCCAGATCATCCGCCACCGGATCAGCATTCTGTTGCTTTTCCAGCTGATAACGTTTGCGATAACCATGACACTGGGGGCAACATTCGGCCTCAGCCGCAGCCAGCACTTCGTTATCAGTGGTTTCAATCCGGTAGGCTCCCAGATCATGATCGTGATCACAGAAACTACAGCGCGCCCGCACACTGTGCCAGCGACTGTTACACAAATCACAATGCAGATAACGCAAACCAGCCAGTTCGCCCTGCCCGATAATCACCGCCCCCACGGCATCATGACCGCAGCAAGGACAAAAACCGATTTCTGCCGATGGTGTTATCTGCTCTTCATGCAATTCATGCGCAGCACGGGTATAGACGATTTGCAGCAATGCATTGAGCCAGATGGTGTAATCCTGCTCCGCCAGAGTCAAGTCATGAATTCGCGCCCGTTGCAATAATGCTATTTGCTCACTGAGTGGCAAAGCCAGTAATTCCTGCCATACCCGCTGTGCGGTGGGCGTGAGTCTGGTGTGTATGGCCTGATGCAGGTGACTGAATAACTGCGGCCAGCTTGGGGCATACTGGTCAATCAGATCAGGCGACAAAGGCAATACATCGGCTTTAATGACTGGTTTTAAAACAGTCAGTTTTTGACAGAGGTCTTCTTGCGCCAGACACACTGCAGCCAGTAAATCCAGATAATGCGCCCAATTGGAATCAGCAACTGCAATGGTTCTGGCCAGATGATTCAGACGTCTGGCACGGGCTGTAAATAATTCATCTTCTGGTGCCCGCCAGAAAGGAATGTGAAAAAACGGTTGTTGCTGAATCTCGTCGGGGGTCATGGAGATATTCATACACTACTTTCTGATGTTTAGGATTGCAGTAATTCGGCATGGGTATAAATCACCTGACGGTCAGGACGGGCAAAACCAATCAGCATAATACCTGCCTGTTGCGCCAGATCAATGGCGTAATCCGTGGGAGCAGAAACCGCCACCAGACAACCAATACCAGCCATTGCGGTTTTAACCACCATCTCAAAACTGGCACGACTGGAAATCAGTATAAATCCTTGTTGCCAAGGGGTTGATTGCTGTAAACCCCAGCCCAGTAATTTATCCAAAGCATTATGCCGCCCAACATCTTCATAAACCTGCACAATGTTCCCTGCCTGATTGACCCATGCGGCACCATGTACTGAACCGGTGGCATGACGTAATGGCTGATGCTGTTCAAAATCATGTAATGCCCGCTCAATCGCCTGTGGGGTCAGTGTTGATTTAAGCCGTTGATGGGCGGGTAATTGCGGTTTCACGGCGGCCAGACTTTCCAGCCCGCACAAACCACAGCCAGTACGGCCACTTAACTGCCGGCGGCGGCCTTTTAACTGTAAAAAAGCCTCAGTGGCAATTTCCAGTTGCACAACGAAGCCATTCGGATCGGTACTGACCTCAATATCATACACTTGAGACAGCGACTGAATAATGCCTTCACTCAAACTGAATCCCAGTGCCAGCTGGGGTAAATCCTGCGGTGTCGCCATCAGCACCACATGCGAAATGCCGTTATAAACCAGTGCTACCGCCACTTCTTTACTAATGCAATCCGTATCTATGTTGCGCTGATTGTGTGTGGTAATCATGACAGAATGTGTCTGGACAGGAGAAGATTCCATATCGAATCACTGTATTTATTAAATAGATAGACTAAAATCAAACAGAATAAACCATGATGTCCGTTTCTGCCATTCATTCCGCAGAAACGGACATCATTTAATCATATCTGCTCAGTCACCCGCTATTCTGAGGAAGACTGATCTGATGACTCTTGCTTTTGCACTGATTGCTGTTTGGCCATCACTTCACGATACCAGCGCGGGTGATTTTTTCTGGCCCAGGCCTCAGGTACCACGCCTTCTACCATAGCGCGAATAGTGCCTTTAATCCATAAGGCAGCATAAATATGCACGATAATACCGATGATCAGCAAAATGGCCGAAGCAGCATGTACCAATAAGGCCAGCTGTACCACCCAGCGGGGGAAATAGTCGGAAAAATACTGCCGCCAGGCAATCAGGCCGGTGGCCAGCAATAATATCAGACACACCGTCATCAGCCAGAACATACATTTCTGACCAGCATTATATTTACCAGTATCACCGGC
This sequence comes from Neisseriaceae bacterium ESL0693, assembly GCA_029433475.1. Taxonomy (GTDB): domain Bacteria; phylum Pseudomonadota; class Gammaproteobacteria; order Burkholderiales; family Neisseriaceae; genus Snodgrassella. The sequence continues at coordinate 42,930 of JAQTIE010000010.1, forward strand.
ATCGCCCACCACCAGCACTTTTTTAATCGACTTAAACCATACCCAGTCTTCCTTATCAAAAAAATTATGTTTCACATAACGGAAAAACTGAATAAAAAAGCCGATAAACATCACTACCCCGATAAAAGGGTGCAACATACGCGCCAGTTGCGGTGTACCCAGAATATGGGTCAGCCAGAAAAACGATGGAAAGAAAAAACCCAGTCCGGAGATGGCCAGTAATACAAAACAACCCGCTACAATCCAGTGATTCACTCGTTCCGATTTTTTATAACGTTGGATAAAACGGCTCATCAGGCGTCCTCCTCTTCTTTGAGGATTTTGCCATCGCGGCCAATCACCTCATGTTCATCATCATCAGGCCGGCTCGGGCCAATGGTCACATAATGCAGCCAGGCGGTTGCGGCTGCCGCCAGAATACCCAGACCCGCCAATGGTTTTAATAACCCTTTCCACAGCTTAACCGTGGTACTGATGGCCGGATGATCAGGTAAACCATGATACAGGCTGGGTTTATCCGCATGATGCAAAACATACATCACATGCGTACCGCCCACACTTTGCGGATCATATAAGCCAGCTTTATCAAACCCACGCTGATTCAGGTCTTTAATCCGCTCATGCGCATAGATTTTCATGTCTTCCTTACTGCCAAAATGCAGCGCGCCGGTCGGACAGGTTTTGACACAGGCCGGCTCCTGCCCTACCGCCACGCGGTCAGAACATAAGGTACATTTATAAGCGCGGTGATCTTTTTCAGAAATCCGCGGAATATTAAACGGACAGCCACTGATACAATAGCCGCAGCCAATGCAGTTTTCTTCATGAAAATCCACAATACCGTTTTCATACTGAATAATCGCACCGGGTGAAGGGCACGCTTTCAGACAGCCTGGGTCGGCACAGTGCATACAGCCATCTTTACGGATCAGCCATTCCAGCTTGCCATATTCCTCGGTTTCAGCAAAACGCATCACCGTCCAGCTTTCTGAAGTCAGATCAATCGGATTATCATAAACACCATGATTGGTACCAATTTCATCGCGCAGATCATTCCATTCAGAACAGGCCGCCTGACAGGCTTTACAGCCAATACAGGTGGTCACATCAATCAATTTGGCCACTTCAGTCACGTGCTCACGTGCTTTGGGCATGGGCGTTAACTGGCTGGTGGCCGAACGGCGTTTAATATCTAAAGATTGCAAAGCCATGATTCATTCCCCCTCACGCTTTTTCAATATTACACAAAAAGGTTTTATATTCAGGCGTCTGAGTATTACAATCGCCCACAAACGGGGTTAATGTATTAATGAGGAACTGTTTACGTTCGCCCAGATTCACCCAGCCGCCATGCAGAGGAATACCAATCTGATGCACTGTTTTGCCATCAATCTGCAATGGCCGTAACCGCTTGGTGACTACCGCCTTGGCTTCAACCGAACCACGCTTGGTCATCACCTTAACCATATCACCTTTTGCAATGCCTTTTTCTCTGGCCAGCGTTTCACTGATTTCCACAAATTGCTCTGGTTGCGCAATCATCAATAAGCGCACTGATTTTGTCCAGAACTGAAAATGCTCGGTCAGCCGGTAGGTGGTGCCCACAAAAGGAAATTCATCCTTATTGCCCAGCCGGTCTTTCACACTGTCAAACAACCGTACCGCCGGTGTATGCAATACTTTAGGATACAACAGGTTTTTACCCACCGGACTTTCTGTCGGTTCATAGAACGTCGGAAACGGTCCATCCACCAGTTTTTGCGTACTGAACAGCCGGCCAACTCCTTCTTCATTCATGATAAACGGATTCATACCGGTATCTGGTGCCTGATCGGCTTTATAGTCAGCCACATCTGCACCCACCCACTGGCGTCCGTTCCAGTGAATCAATACCCGGTTCGGATCCCAGGCATGACCAGCCGGATCACAGGAAGCACGGTTATAGAGAATGCGCCGATTGGCCGGCCACGCCCACGCCCAGGCCGGCGTATTGCCCAGCCCGCTATTGGTGTTATCCCGCCGCGCCATCTGATTACCGTTTTTCGTCCATGCACCAGAGAAAATCCAGCAGGCACAAGCTGTACTGCCGTCATCTTTCAATTGGGCAAAACCATCCAGCTGCCCACCCATCGGCACCACTACCTGACCCTGATCATCTTTCAGATCGGTCAGTGCCCAGCCGTTATATTCCCGTGCCATTTCTTCCGGCGTAGGAGCATGCGGCACTTTATACGGCCAGCTTAAATTCACAATCGGCTCAGGTACTTTGCCGCCTTCTTTTTCATACAATGCCTTGATACGCAAATGCAGTTCAGCCAGAATATCCAGATCAGGCCGTGCTTCTCCCGGTGCATCAGCGCCCGCATAATGCCATTGCAACCAGCGGGAAGAATTGACAATAGAGCCATTTTCTTCAGCAAAACAGGGCGTGGGTAACCGAAAAACCGTGGTTTGAATCTTAGCGGGATCAACATCATGAATTTCACCATGATTTTCCCAGAAGGTAGCCGTTTCGGTATTGAGCGGATCCATCACCACCAGCCAGTCCAGCTTGGAAAAAGCTTCCGTTACCCGCTGTGAATCAGGGAACGAACCCACGGCATTAAACCCTTGCACCAGTAAACCATGAATCTGCCCCTGATACATCATTTCGGTCATTTGCAGTACATCATGCATTTTTTCCCATTTGGGCAACCAGTCATAGCCCCAGTTGTTTTCTTTAGTAGCATGATCGCCAAAAAACCATTTCAGCAGACTGACCATGAATTTAGGCGTATTAGACCAGTAATTCAATTGACCAGGCCGCAAAGCTTTCGGTGTATTGGCCAGATAATCATTCAGTGTGGCCAGTTTTTCACTCGGCAAAGTCAGATAACCGGGTAAATTGGTCGACAACAGCCCCAGGTCAGACAAACCTTGAATATTGGAATGACCACGCAAAGCATTCACCCCGCCGCCAGCCATACCGATATTCCCCAGAATCAGCTGAATCATGGCCATGGTACGGATATTCTGTGAACCATAAGTGTGTTGCGTCCAGCCTAAAGCGTATAAAATGGTACCGGCCTTATCCTTAGCCGCAGTGGCACCAATCGCCTCACAGATCAGCAAAAAGTCTTCCACTGACGTACCGGTGATTTGAGACATCATTTCCGGCGTATAGCGGGCATAATGCTGCTTCATCATCTGCCAGACACAGCGTGGGTGCTGCAAGGTCGGATCCAGTCTGGCGTAACCGTCCTCGTCTAATTCATACGTCCAGCTGTCTTTATTATAAACTGCCGCTCCTTTGGCATCTTTCGGCGCCGCTTCAGGTACCGGCCGGCCAGCGGCAGCCGTGTAATCCGCATGACCAGAAAACAGCCCTTCATCAAAACCATAACCATCCGCCACAATAAAAGCAGCATTGGTATAATTTTTCACATAATCCCACTGCACTTTATCATGGCTGATCAGCCAGTTGATCACTGCGCCCAAAAAGGCAATATCGGTACCAGAACGAATCGGTACATAATGATCCGCCACCGATGCGGTACGATTGAAACGCGGGTCACACACAATCAGCTTGGTGCCTTTATTTTTCTTCGCCTCAATCACCCATTTAAAGCCAACCGGATGCGCCTCAGCCGCATTACCGCCCATCACCAGAATAAAGTCCGCATTCTGAATGTCTGTCCAGGTATTGGTCATGGCACCACGACCAAAGCTGGACGCCAGAGCAGAAACCGTAGGACCATGGCACACCCGCGCCTGTGAATCGGTGGCGATCAAACCCAGCGAACGCATGAATTTCTGGGTCAGAATACCGGTTTCATTGGAGCTGGCCGAAGCACACAGCATACCCACACTTTCCAGCCGGTTAACTGTCACACCCGCAGCATTTTTTTCAATAAAATGACGATCACGCTCATCTTTAATCAGACGTGCAATCCGGTTTAAGGCATCCTCCCAACTGATGTCCTGCCACTTATCCGAACCAGCCTCGCGTACCTGCGGATACAATACCCGATTAGGACTATTGACAAAGTCAATCAGTGACGCCCCCTTAGGGCATAAACTGCCACGGCTCACCGGATGATCCGGATCACCTTCTATATGAAAGATTTTTTTCTTGGCATTTTTCGCGCCATCGCCCAAACTGTACAACAAAGTCCCACAACCGACCGAGCAATAAGTACAGTTATTCCGTGTTTCAACCGCACGCAATAATTTGTACTGGCGCACTTCAGCAAATGCCATGGTGGGCGCCATACCCATAACAGCTAGCCCCGTTGCACTGGCACCAGCGGCCGTCACTTTAAAAAACTGACGTCTGGTTAAATTCATGGTTTGTTTCCTAAGTCTAAAATTTAAATCATTATTATTTTATTAATTCACTGACACTACACACGCCACCTGACGAACGCCTTGAATGATATCAATTATCAAAATCATTTTATTTAAAGTAAATATAAAATCAAAACCGCGGTATTATAATATAAAACAACACTTGAACCATTTTAATATTAGTTATTCAATTTATCCATAAATAATTGTTATATACCCAAAAAATACCGTAAACATAAACAAAATCCAGAAATTATTTATTCATGAATAAATTATTGAATAGATCAGTCATCTATCTCTCCCTGTTTTAATTATATTTTGATCAATTCATCAATCCTGAAATCAAACCCATCAGGCGTTATATATTAATCTATATTCCGTAAGAAATTTCAGTTACAATTATCCACTCTGTTAAAGTTATTTATAGCAATTTTTTTAAACTAAAGAGCACATCATCATGACCCGAGCATCGCGATTAAAAGCCTGTCTGTGTAGTCTGGGGATTTTATTGAGTAGTGGCCATACTCTGGCGGCAGACATCACCGTTTCAGCCGCCGCCAGCCTGACCAATGCATTTAAAGACATCGCCAGTGCCTATCAGCAGCAATATCCGCAAGATAAAATCAAACTCAATTTCGGTGCTTCCGGCTCCTTATTACAACAAATCCAGCAAGGCGCACCCGTAGACGTCTTCGCCTCAGCCGATCAGGCAACCATGAATCAGGCTCAGTCCAAAGGATTGATCAACCCAAGCCAGCGCACTGATTTTGTACGCAACACCCTGGTATTGATCACCCCCAAAAATAACCGTGCCGGCATTCATCAGTTGCATGACCTCACTCAGGCCAAAGTACAGCACATTGCCATTGGTCAGCCTTCTTCGGTGCCGGCCGGCAGATATGCACAGGCCGCTTTGCAACAGCAACAGCTTTGGCAGCCTTTAACCACCAAACTGGTCAATGCCACCAACGTACGCCAGGCACTGGATTATGTGGCCAAAGATGAAGCCGAGGCCGGTTTTGTGTTTGGTACTGATGCTGCGCTGATACCTGACCAGATTCACGTGGTGCTGACTGTACCCACTGACGTGATCAGCTATCCCATCGCACCCACAGCCAACAGCAAAGAACCGGCCACCGCCAGACGGTTTATCCAGTTTATCCGCTCTGAGGCCGGACAACACATTCTGACCCGCTACGGTTTTCGCCCTGTGCAGTAATCCACCCATCATCTCATTGACCAAATAAAGCAGAAAAACCCATGGCGTCTGCACAAACCGCTCTGTATCTTTCCTTAAAGATTGCCATTTACGCCACCATCATTAATCTGATACTGGGCATTGCTATCGGTTATGTATTGGCACGCAAACGCCTGTGGGGTAAAAATCTCATTGATACCTTGCTGACCTTGCCCATGGTCATGCCGCCCACTGTTTTAGGTTATTATTTACTGGTACTCATCGGACGCCATGGCTGGATCGGGCATTGGCTCAATCAATGGGGCATCAACCTGATTTTTACCTGGCAAGGCGCTGTTATTGCCGCAGTGGTGGTTTCATTTCCCCTGATTTTCAAACCCGCCCGCGCTGCCTTTGAATCCATCGACCGGCAACTGGAATATGCTGCCCAAATACTGGGACTATCGCCATGGCGTATTTTTTTACGCGTCACCCTGCCTCTGGCCTGGCGTGGTATTCTAGCCGGCGTATTACTGGCTTTTGCCCGCAGCTTAGGCGAATTTGGTGCCACCCTGATGGTGGCCGGCAGCATCCCCGGACAAACACAAACGCTCTCCATTGCCGTTTACGAAGCAGTACAGGCCGGTGACGATCAGCTGGCCAATACGCTGGTACTGATTATTTCAGTGGTTTGTATTATTATTTTATTGCTGATCAGTAAACTTCTGGGCAGTAAAGTACCTCATCAATACTGATGTTTTCCCCAATGGCTCAGAATGTGGCTTATGTTTGATTTTCACTTTGACAAAACACTGCCTCAACCCAATCAGGCTAAGTTTAAACTCCAGATTCAACTGCAAAGCCAGGCCGATACCGTAGTGATCATGGGTGCCTCAGGCAGCGGTAAAAGCCTGATGCTCAAAGCCATCGCGGGTTTCTTAACACCGGATAACGGCCACATCATCATCAACCAGCAACACGTATTCAGCCAACAGCAAAAAATCAATCTGACGCCACAACAACGTCATCTGGCCTATGTATTTCAGGATTATGCCCTGTTTCCCCATCTGACCGTGCGCCAGAATATTGCCTTTGGCATCAGTAAAAGCTGGTGGAATCCTTCCAACCACCGGCGTCATCCCCAGGTAGAATACTGGCTCGACACCCTGAAGCTGACACATATTGCCAATCAGTATCCACTGCATTTATCTGGTGGCCAAAGACAACGTACCGCCTTAGCACGCGCCCTCATCACTCAGCCGCAGGCCATATTACTCGATGAGCCTTTTTCAGCTCTGGATATCCCTTTACGTCAACAAATGCGACAAGAACTGGCTTACTGGCAGCAGACCTTGCAGCTACCCATGTTACTCATTACTCACGATCAGGCCGATGCCGATGCCTTTGACGCCGAAATATGGCTTATGAACAACGGGAAACTTCAAGCGGCCATGCTGTCTCACCACCCAACCGGATCATAAACCCATGTCTGATTTCTATTTTGACAGTGAACTGATGGCCACCCTCAACGGTCAGCGCATTGGCAGCAGCAAACGCATTGAATTACTCGAAAACATTTACCGCTTTGGTTCCATCAGTCAGGCAGCCAAAGCCATTCCCATGAGTTACAAAGCGGCCTGGGATGCAGTCAACGAACTCAATCAACTGGCTACTGAACCTTTGGTGATTCGCCACACCGGCGGTCAGGGCGGCGGCCAAAGCATACTCACTGCTTTTGGCCGGCATTTCGTGGCCGACTATCGCCGTATGCAGATTCAGCACCAGCAAATTATGCAACAATTACAGCACACCGCAGCATCATTCACATTATCCCCGTCTGATCAGCTCCTGCCCCATGACAACCAGCTGACTGCCACCATCAGCCATATGGTACGCGGTTCCATCAATCATGAAATTCAGCTGTCTTTGCCGCAAAATCAATTACTGATCGCCCAAATACCCGCCAGCCATAGCCAGTATCTGGGTCTGGCTGAAGGACAATCCGTCTGTGCCTTTATTCAGGCCAGCGCCATCATACTGGCTCGTCCTACCGCCCAATTTGCTATCTCAGCACGCAATCAGCTCCAGGCCACCATCGGCCACATTCATATGAATAAAGTTAACAGCATTATTGAATGCCATCTGGCCGGTGGTCTCACCCTAAACGCACTGATTACCCGCACCAGCGCCGAAAATATGGCACTGAAACCCGCAGATAGCATTATATTGCTGATTAAAGCCCCCAGTGTTTTACTCACCACAGTGCCAGCATAATCATCTGTCTGCATACTTCTGCCCTTTCGATCCGGTAGCCCTTAGCATCAGACCCAACCTGATGTTATCCGGATCAGCAATAAAGCACCCTCTCCATCCATCATTGACGGCGTCATTTAATTTATTTATGGCCTGCATCAAAATTATGGATTCCTCATAGGTGCATTACCAGAAGAAATCTAGCCGGAAAACGCCATAGCAACATAATACTGCCGGCCATTAAATCAGTCTCTAGTCACCCATATCATTAGCTACCCATCTAAGAAAATAGACCATTTCCTTTAATTTATCAAAATAATAACAACCAAAAATACCATACAATTATCAGCCGGTTTCATGCTTGATCCCAAACAACACCCATGGCCATCCCTCTCAGAAATAACCCCTAAAAAGCGGATTCAAGTTACTACAACGCCATTAAAATATTTTATTATGCATAATGAAACAGTTATGATATAACAAAAGGATATAATTATGGAATATTTTTAGATAACTATCTATATACTAATAAATAAGCGCCATTCGTTAGGAATCGGGTCATCAATAGAGACGAAATCATGAGTAAATTTAAAAATTTATATCACTTATTGGCTATTTCGCCGCAGGCCACAGAACAATGTATCCAGACAGCCATGCGCAATGCAGCAGAAAAACAAACCATTTCTCTGCCAGACTTAAAGCTGTGTCGAAAATATCTGCTTGATTCCCAATGGCGAAGCCGCTACGACGAAAAATTGCGTCAGGAATGCCCGGATTTCTTTTTATCGCCAGCATTCTCTGTGGTCAAACCTGCCCTGATATCATCAAATGATGGCATTATCTATCGGTCTGATCTGCCCGCCCATCCTTTGGATCCCCGTTATGACTTACCCAAATCTGAAAAAAATCCGGCCATACGCAAATTATTGATTTTTAGTACCTTACTGATCGTTATCAGTATTTTCTTTGGTTTTTCTGCCAACCTGCTCTCAAGTAAAGACCGGCTGTCTGATCTGAAAAATTATCTTCTGACAGGCTATAGTAAATATGGTTATGGTAGTTCCAATTATGGTAATTCTGGCTATAAAGTATTTAATCAGAACGCCACACTTGAAAAATATCAACGCATTACTTCAGGCATGAGTAAAAGACAAGTCATCAAAATCATGGGCAGTTCAGGACAGAATGTTCCGGTGTGTACCCTTAAATATCGTACCCGTTCAGCTAAAGCCTGGTACACGCCAGATCGCAAAGGCTATATCTTTGTTGATTTTATCAGTAACCGTGTTGTCAGTAAGACCAAACACAATCTTGATGACAATGAAGAGGTTTAATGTATCAAAATTTTTAACTGAAACCACTGATCCACTTTTTCGAGCATCAAGCCCTAGTGATAATCATATATTATCAATAAGTCATGGCTTGATGTTCTTTAATCACGCCGTTATTGCCGTTTTGCGCTGATCGGCGCTCAGCCGTCATAGAAAATCTTAACCAGCAAGAATTATTATCCGTATTTAATGGGCGTAGATAAAGCACTTATAACAATATCCGTACCCATCTCGTCAAACCTCATGTTAGCCACAAATCCGGCGGCTTTGCCCGAATCAAGCCAAAATCATCATCCATAACCAACCACTGAAACCTGATTAATACTTACCAAAATCAGCCTATCGCTGCAAACAACCTAAATCAGCAATAGATATATGCTGGTGAATTCAATGGTCTTGCAATCGATTGCTATCGCCAAAGCATCATGTATTATCCATAAATAGATACAATAACTGATCACCGGCCAGAAGAATGATTGCGTTTATCATCATCTGAATCATTCTGTCTGGAAAAGAAAAAATCCATCAGCCAGGGATAATCCAAAAAGCTCAGCGCCCAAGCCAGCACAGCCAGAGAGCTACTCAACAATATCAGGCGCCAGAGCGACCAGTGAGCATATATACCCAAACCTAAAGCCACTATCCCAATAACGCCACTGCCCAGCATTCGTCCTATAGATTCTCGCAAGACCTGGATACTCATAAACAGGACGATAAAAATACATAAAAATTGAATAAAAGGTTCGGATGCTGAGTTATTTCTTATACTTCTATGTCTGCGCCACATTCGCCCCGAGGATGCACCCGAGCGACCTCCCCGTACTGACGGCAGGGCGGATGCCAATGGCCACTCATCACTGCTAATCCGTTGCCCGATCTGCTTAATCCTTCCTTCAATCACCGTACCCAAAACATTTGGTTGCAACAGTAACCGCCATGCATTAGGTCTGCTATTACCTGTATATCTGCTGACTGTCTTTTTTGCCCATTCATCATCAGCCAATCGCAGCCACACATGATAATCGGTCTTTGCCAATCCGAATTGCCGCGCACCTGATATGGAAACATTAAACGTTGAAATATCAGCCAGATTGCCAGCATAAGCGTCCAAAGACAGCATGCACAGAAAACAATATAACCAACCCTTGCTGATCTGTAGCACTTTCATCATGGTTTCTTAACACCTATACCGTAATCCACATATTTGCCTAACATCTTCATACTCCCTCTATTCCTATTTCACTCTTTTTATGGTCTGCCATAGACAATATTGGCCAGTCACAGCAACAATGAATATTCCTGCTTTGAAACTTGCACTTCAATGACAACAAACAATAATGTCATATTAATTATGATGAAGCAATAGATATTTATTATTAATATAAATCTGTCTGATTCAGACCAACCCTGTCGACATTACATTAAAAAGATCTGATGAATACGGGTAATCCATTAACGCATCATTGCTAAAAATGTGTTTTTCCCATTTCCATATCTCAGAAGCTAAAGGGCAAAAATACAGATCATTGATGAACCAGAACTGGCGTGATTCTCATCATTGCCTATTTATGCCATTACATTAAAAACAAAAATAGAAATCCCAGCAACACTGGAAACCGATTTCTCAAAATAACGCATTTAAACCTGATCTAATCATTTTTATATATTTAATCATTATTGAAATATTAGAAAAAAATGACAATATTGATGACGTTTAGAAATTGTTGTTTTGGTCATTTTAAAGTAACGTGCCTATGCATCAATGCACCCAGAAGTATTGAAACAATCAAACCAGCAAGAACAGATTTATCGCAAAATATACACTAGTCATTGAACATAAAATCGGCTAGCCAAAAACACTACATCCATTAAACCATTTGTACCATACGTATTTTTCTGGTTTATTCCATTCCCTATTTAAATAATGGATAAAAACATCACCATCAAACATCATATCGAAAAACCTTTCAGATGATCCGGGAAAGAACAACCTATTTTTATTTACAGTTTTTTTGTATTCTAAAATCACGTAGAGACTAAATGGTGTATATGTCAGAATAAATAAATCGAATACATGATATGCCTCTTTTACATCTACTTGTATCGATAATAAAAATCGCAATAAATGAGCAATAACCATCACGGACACTCATTCTTTTAAAACATAAAAATCTGCTTTTTCTCTATCTTCTAGCCATTAGATAGCGTAATAAACCTATCCGATAAAGCCAATAAAGGAATATGTGTGATCGCAGCAAATAATCTAATAGAATCAAACTTGCAATTAAAACCATCCCAAAATCAGCCAGATCGAAAATAATACAGTAAAAATAATATTTATCAATAAAATAGTTATTTATGACACAATAAACCAATTTGGTAGTTTCAATTTCAAATACCAGTTTAAATGCAATAAAAATAAACCACATTAAAAACCAATTGATTTTATACTTAATAAATTTTTGATATCATCGTATTGGAATACTATATAAATACATAGATATTAAAGGGAAATCATAAATGCAGTATATTTCAGCAAGATATAAAGAAAAACCAGATGAATTGATTACTCAAATGAATAAACAACCCACTTTCCAGAATACCAATTTAAAACTGACAACATCAACCTAATAGACACACAATTATCATTAAAAATCATTGGTTTTCATTGTTATGGGTGTTTTTCATACATCTATGATTATCGCTACGCTCATTCAAACCGTACACAGGCTGATTGATTTTCAAACATAAGCTCACCATCGATCAGAAGCGCCACCGCCGCCATAACCGCCACCTCCACCGGAAAATCCACCACCACCGGAACCGCCGCCTTTTCCTCCGCCCGATGAATTACCCAATAAAGCAAAAATATTCATTACACCGAAAAAACTTAAAAAACTCAGACCCCAGGCCACGACCCCAGTGGCAATACCCAGTAATGCACTCTGTAATAATGTCCAATGCAGGTACCAGCCCAGACATACAACCGCAAAGCCTATAATGCCGCTGCCCAAAATCCGGCCAAAAAATACTCTGAATAAATGCGTCAGCACAAACACGGCCAATAATGCCAAACCCAGATTGGCCAATGGATTGGTCTGAGCTGTAGCGGAAGGAGGTGCCGAAGCAGCCACAGGCAATTTTTCGCCCTTGATCAGCTGTTCGATCTGTTTTACTGCCGTCTCAATCCCGGCATCAGCGTGACCCTGCTGCAATTGCGGCACCAAAGCATTATCCTGTATCTGTCTGGCGTAGACATCAGGAATAGCTCCCTCCAGACCTCGCCCCACCGCCAGAAAACTCTGGTGTGCATTGCGCACTAAAAGCAACAATACACCATCATCAATACCTTTACGTCCCAGCTGCCAGCGATCCATCACTCGGGTTGCATAATCAAACGGTGTTTCCGGCGCAATATCGGGTACCGTCAGCACCACAATCTGGCTGCCGTTCTGACGACTGAAATCCAGTAATTGCTGATTCAAGCTATCCCGCCGGGCTGGCTGCATCATCTGGGCAGTATCCATCACCGGCGCAGTCAGCACAGGAATGGCCGCTAAATCAGTCTTAGCTGCATAAACAACAAAAGACAGTAAACACATCAGACAACACAACCAGCCTTTAATGATCGGCATACATTTCATTTTAATGGCTCCTGGGTACAAACAAAATGACCATCACGCCAGTAAGGCACAACAATACCCCCACAGCATCTGTCCATTGTAACTGAACTCCTTCCACCCAGCGCAGCCACCCTAAAGCCACCATGATATAGACACCACCATAAGCAGCATAGGTACGCGCCGCAGCATCCGGATGTAATGTCAGCAACCAGACAAACAACATCAGGCTGACCACGGCCGGCAACAAAATCCATACCGGCGCCTGATGTCGCAACCACAACCAGGGCAGATAACAGCCAACGATTTCACACACGGCAGTGAATACAAATAATAATAGCGTTTTGATCAGCATAGCGTGACATTAGTACCCTGATAACCGGTTCAAATCAAAACTGCACATTGGGTACCTGCTTAACCTGCTCTTCGTTTTCCGGTGCAAAATTAGGACGGATTTTCATACCCACCACCTTGGCGGTAAGATTGCTCGGAAAAGAACGTACCGTAGTATTATAGGTTTGAATCGCCTGAATATAACGATTTCGCGCTAAAGCAATACGATTCTCCGTTCCCTCAAGCTGCGCCTGTAAATCGCGGAAATTCTGATCCGCCTTCAAATCCGGATAACGTTCCGATACCGCCAGCAACCTACCCAATGCCTGACTCAATTGTCCTTGCGCCTGAGAAAATTGCTTGATCTTATTACTGTCGGTAGCATCATCAGCAGTCATATTGATGCTGCCTACTTTAGCGCGGGCATTGGTCACATCGGTGAAAACCTCTTGCTCATGTTTGGCATAGCCCTTTACCGTATTGACCAGATTGGGAATCAGATCAGCACGTCTCTGATATTGATTCAATACCTCTGACCAGGCGGCATCGGCTGTTTCATCTTCAGATTGCAATGTATTATAACCACAGCCATTTAAGCTTATTACCATGAATATCGTTGCTACTGTCAAAAAAATACGCTGATACATCATAGACTCCTTGCAAAATATTCGTTACACCAGTGTAACATGTTTGTAGTTCGTCTATAATGAAATTGACTATAAACAATAATTGCTGCAATTTAAAATACAGTATTTTTCCTCAAACAACAAAGGATGGTCTTATGTTTCCAGAATATCGCGATTTAATTACTAAACTCAAAGCAACAGACAATCATTTTGCACGCTTGTTTGAAGAACATAATTGTTTGGACGACAAAATTACCGGTTTGACCAATAACCCTGTCACCAGTGGCGGGGAGGAACTGGAAAAACTGAAGCGTGAAAAATTACGCCTGAAAGATGAAATCTATGCTGTATTGAGAGCAGCAGATAAGAAATAAGTCTGTATTTAAAATGACTCCTGAACTTGATGATCAGGAGTCATTATATAATCCGCTAACACATCCCCATCAGATAATAGAATGTCTACGTCTGAATTCATCAATCATAATCTTTAAAACTGACATTCCAGTTCATGCAGACGTTGCTTTAAAGCCGCATTAAATGAAACCGCTTTTTTAGTGTGCTGATCAAAAGCCACAAAGGTTACCGTGGCTTCAACCACCACCTGCCCTGTTGCCTTTTGCCGGATCACTTGTGTTACTTCAGCTTTACGCGGATAAATCCGGCTAAACCAGCTACTGATTGTCAGATCATCATTAAAGCCAGCACTGCGCCGGTAATGAATATTAATATTGATCACAGCCATCCCGTAGCCATGATCGAAAAATAATGGCGTCAGGCCGGTTTCCTCAAAATATTGCCAGCGTGCTTCTTCTAAAAATTCCAGATAGCGGGCATTATTCACATGCTGAAACACATCTAAATGATAACCACGCACACGTATATTGGTTTGATGCACCTGAGACATATCAAACATGGCCATCACATTAATCCACCATACGCCAGCTAACGGTTTCACCTGCACGCAAAGGAATTAAATGAGCATGATCACCGTAAACAAAATGTTCTGCAACCATTTGCGGCTCTTTACGCAAAGTAATGGTTTGCTGATTCAGCGGCAAACCATAAAACCGCGCCCCGTTCTCTGAAGCAAATGCCTGCAATTTATCCAATGCACCGGCTTTATCAAAAACCTCTGCATATAATTCAATCGCAATGGGCGCACTGAATATACCCGCACAACCACAAGCACATTCTTTGGCCGTTTGCGCGTGCGGTGCGCTATCGGTACCCAGAAAAAATTTATGTGATTGTGGTCCGCAGATTGCCTCCACCAATGCCTGACGGTGCTGTTCGCGTTTTAAAACCGGCAGACAGAAATGATGCGGCCTAACTCCACCCACCAGTAAATCATTACGATTCAGTAATAAATGCTGTGGCGTCACCGTGGCGGCCACACATTCAGACGCCTCAGCCACCAGTTGTGCTGCCTGTGCGGTGGTAATATGTTCAAATACTACTTTTAATTCCGGCAACTCTATCAGCAACGGTTGTAAAATCCGTTCAATAAACACAGCTTCCCGATCAAAAATATCAATCGTTTTATCGGTGACTTCGCCATGCACCAGCAATGGCATACCTACCTCAGCCATGGCCTCCAGTACCGGCATAAGACCAAATAAATCAGTGACACCAGCATCAGAATGGGTAGTGGCGCCAGCCGGATATAATTTAAAAGCAATCATTCCCGCGGCATGAGCAGCATAAACCTGTTGCGGTGTGGTCTGATCGGTCAGGTACAAAGTCATCAAGGGCTCAAAAGTGCTGTTTGCAGGCAAAGCCGCCAGAATCCTCTGCCGGTAGGCCAATGCATCTGCCACCTGTGTGACTGGTGGTTTCAGATTCGGCATAATCAATGCCCGCTGCATTTGCCGGGCACTGAAGGGCACCACCGCAGCCAGCGCATCTCCATCGCGTACATGCAGATGAAAATCATCCGGCCGAATAATTGTCAGACTCTGAGTCATGCTAAAACCTTGTCACCTGAACCAATCAATCTTTACCCTACGTTTCAGATCAACCAGTATAGAATTTTATGAATTGTTACTCCACGATACATTATGACATATCCTGGCCACGCTGTTTATTACTGAACAATTATTTAATCTGTCGGGATACCTAACACCCCATTGCATAGATCACCAATAGTATCCATTCAGCGTCAGCATTCATTTACAACATCATTATTAATAAATTAATTTATTACGCATTACCTTAAACCACAATCCCTCATGCATGACAAAAATACCATCATAATCAATAGAATCAGAAGTGCGTAACGGCAAACTAAAATTTTGCTGAAGAATAGAATAATCAGACCCATCATGATGATGGTTTTTCATTGCGGCGTTTTTACGCCGGCCAGCTTTGGTATCGCCGGCAAAATCATCCAGTCCAAGACCTGCCAATTGCGCTAATTTCTGCTCTAGCGCAGACAATTGTGCTGCCAGTACCTTAAATTCACGTCGCTGCTGCCGGTAACGCTCCAGCAACTGTTTAACAAAAACCACGGTATCAAATACACTTACTGGCTTTAAGCATTTCACACAAGGTACCGGCTTCATTCCCGGCATATAAGCATATTCAGATAAAGTCCCGCACTGATTACAACGATAAATTCCCATGTTTTACTGATTCCAACTTTTAGTTTAATAATAAAAACAAGATGTCGGCCATATGAAATACGGTCTATCTGCTGATTTTATCAGCGGTGTTTTAACACCATATCAAATACCCCATCTGACCGCGTGACCGATGACAACAATTCATGACCAGTCTGACGGCAAAATGCAGCAAAATCTTCCGGTGCAGATGCATCAGTCGCTTCCACATGCAGTAACTGCCCGCTTTGCAACTGTGCCAAAGCTTTTTTTGCGCGCAAAATGGGCAGCGGACATTTTAAACCGATTACATTTAGTTCATCATCATAATTTACCTTGTCCATCTTCAATTCCTGCCTATTCATTTAGATCGTATTATACAACCATTGTTCACGTTGTCCGCTTCATCAGGCGGCTACCGCCTATCTGTACCACCAATGATAACATCAGCACACCCACCCCCGCCCATTGCCAATAATTAAAATGTTCATGCAAAAATAAGAAAGCCATCATGATAGCCACCACCGGAACAAATAAAGTCAGCGGTGCAATTCTGGTAGCAGCATAACGCGACAATAAAATCCCCCACAGACCATAACCAACAAAGGTGGCACCATAAGACAAATAAGCCACTGCCAGCCAACCATATCCGTCCAGAGCTGCTATTTGCCGGCCGACTTGCCTAAAGCCATCATGCCAGCATGCCGCCAGCGTAAACAAAATCAGACTGATGACATTGCCCCATACCACTAAAGGCAAAGGTGCAGTCGGGCCAATGTATTTAACCAACGCATTGCCGGCTGCCCAGGATAATGCAGCACCCAGCACCAAAAACACACCCAACACAGACAATTGAGTATCCTGCTGGCCGATACCGATCAATATCAATCCTATCATGGCAATCATGATCGCCAGCCATTGGCACAGCTTAATCGGTTCATGCCACAATAAAGCAGCAATGAAAATGGTAAAAAAAGCCTGGGATTGTAATAACAAAGCAGCCAGACCCGTTGATAATCCCACAGAAATAGCACCAAACAACAAACTGAACTGGCCAAAACTGAGTAAGGTACCGTACAAAAGAAGCCAATGCCAACGTATCGCTGGTTTAGGAATAAAAAAGATAGCCGGAAAAAGAATCAGACAGAAGCGCAGTATGCCCAGTACCAAAGGCGAAACCTCAGCCAGAGCAAACTGAATGAACATGAAATTTATACCCCATACCACAATCACAATTGTAGCGAATATACAATCTTGCATCCTCATCAATGGCTATCCTTAAAATTAAACTGCCTGAAAAATATTTCCAGGCAGTTTACCAAATTACTCATTAATTAACACTAATATTACAGTATTTTTATGTTTATGTTGGTATTTACGAAGTATGAGTAAATGCTGTAGATGAAACGGAATAGTTTATACAAATAAATATTAGTACAGCTTTAATCAGTCTTTTATTAATTCTTTGTAATTTTCTGATATTTTTTTAGCCTTTGATTTTGACTCTGATCAAATTAACAGAAATATTTCAAAAAGAATTAATATTAATAAGAAAAAATAATACCCAATCCATGATGAAGTCATAACTATAAGTATGGGACATGATAATAAAAAACAGTAAAACAAATAATTAACGATATAGTCCATGCTTTGGGATGATTTATCCAACTTTTAGCTTTCTTACTGGAAACAACAAGATTACAATCGTTTACCTTATAAAATGGGAAAACATATTTCACCGCATCATTAATCACGAATAAATCATCTTGAGAATAATTATTATCTACCATATATTTTATAAATTGGTAATTTAAGTTATTACATCTAGGTATTTGATTAACTCTCGCACTCTTATAGAATTCTGGTAAGTCTTTTAATTTATCATCTTCAAGAAGATTCTTTATCATTAAACCATTTTTATACTTTTCTTTTAAATTATTATTTTTTGAACATAACTTGTGATAAATTACTTGAGCTACTTTACCTGTTAAAGTCAACGCTACAGTAAACATTGGGATTAATGGAATCAATTTTGAAAAAATATCCAAAATTTTCAATGGTATATCTATACTCATATAATTTTAATTTCCTTTATTATTTATATAAATCAATTTAAATAATATTTAAAAAATTATTATTTTTACCAGCTAATAACTTACTCCAAAAAATTTTAAAATGCCAAACATAGTGCGCGAATAAATATACTTATATGCTGCTTTCTTGAAATCAGTCAACCAACTATCTAAATACTAAAATCCAATAGTAGAAAAATACTAATACAAAAATATTGGTACTTTTTGATTAATATTTTTCCTTAACTGTATTAATGAAATACGTTTATTAAAGTAAATTGTACTATAAAATAATTAGTTAAATAAATAGGAAATATGAAAGCTTTATATTAACTGGCTTATATTGATGTTAGTTGATTACAACAGACAAAAAAATAACCGCTATCTGCGGTAATTTTATGAGATGTGGTGCCCGGAGCCGGAATCGAACCGGCACGCTCGTTTTAAGAAGCGACGGATTTTAAGTCCGTTGTGTCTACCTATTTCACCACCCGGGCACGCTAAAAACAGCGTAAAACGAGTTATTGATATTACTTGGAGGCGGGGGCGCGGATTTAAACCGGCCTACACAGCTTTGCACACTGTGGCATAGTCACTCTGCCACCCCGCCATAATGCTAAAATTCTGGAGGCGGGAGTCGGAATCGAACCGGCGTCCACGGATTTGCAGTCCGCTGCATGACCACTCTGCCATCCCGCCACTAAATCAATCGTTCAGAAACAACAATCAATATATGGAGCGGGAAACGAGTCTCGAACTCGCGACCTCAACCTTGGCAAGGTTGCGCTCTACCAACTGAGCTATTCCCG
>JAQTIE010000010.1:62173-261335 GCA_029433475.1 Neisseriaceae bacterium ESL0693
ATGGAGCGGGAAACGAGTCTCGAACTCGCGACCTCAACCTTGGCAAGGTTGCGCTCTACCAACTGAGCTATTCCCGCTTAATCATTCTCACCGAATGAGAAGCGTATTATAGCGATATTGATTATGATGTCAAGCATCGAAAACCAACATTCAATTAATTTACTGCTGTCTGATTGATTTTCAAGCTTTAAATTCCTTGGCAGCCATTTTCAGATAATACAGCATGGACCAGAGTGTTAATACACAGGCAATGGCCATTAGGGTATTTCCTATAATCCAGATCCAGGCAGTATGCTCTGGGGAATTGCCAATCAGCGGAGAGGGTGTCAGCAATAGCAGGAAAATCGCAGCCATCTGGGCGGTGGTTTTAAATTTACCGATTTTGGCAACGGCCACACTGTTGCGTTTGCCCATTTGCGCCATCCATTCTCTTAAAGCAGAGATGGTGATTTCACGCCCGATAATGATCATGGCAAATAAGGCAAATGTGCGGTTTGTGGCTACCAGCAAAATCAAAGCCACTGCCACCATGAGTTTATCCGCCACAGGATCAAGAAAAGCGCCAAAATCTGAAGTTTGCTGCCAGCGACGTGCCAGATAACCATCAAACCAGTCTGTAATGGCAGCCAGGGCGAAAAAACCGGCAGCCAGCCAATTGATCAGATTGGGGTTACTGAACCAATGGGTAGGTAAATAAAATAAGATGGTGAATATCGGAATAATAAGGATACGCAGCCAGGTAAGTAGTATCGGCACATTCCAGGGCATGACTTGTGAATCCCAACAAGTAAATGATGATTAAAGTACCTATATAATACCTGTTTATTTCTCTATAGGCAGCCATTTACTGCTCTTTTTCTGCTATTGAAGACGCAGAAAAATCATATTATATTCGGTTGGCACCTGAATAAGCGGTAAAGATAATGATCTATTATTGATTATAATACAGTTTAACTGACCATCATCAGAAATGAAGACAGTTTATACACAATCGCTCGGTGTCTGACAAAAACACATCTGCCAGAGACCGAGCGACAGGGTCATTATTTCACCCAATCTTTATAAGCACCATAACCGGCTTTATCCATGTCTTCATAGGGAATAAAACGCAGGCTGGCACCATTAATGCAATAACGTAATCCACCGCGATCTTCGGGACCATCCGCAAATACATGGCCTAAATGAGAATCGGCATTGTGACTGCGCACTTCAGTCCGCTGCATACCGTGGCTGTTGTCCTGATGGGTATTGACCGACTGATCATTGATGGGTTTACTGAATGCCGGCCAGCCACAGCCTGAATTATATTTATCGCGAGAACTAAAAAGTGGTTCACCACTAACGACATCAACATAAATACCCGGCGCGAAAAGTTCGTCATACTCATGACTGTAAGGGCGTTCTGTGCCTGATTGCTGGGTGACGTGATAAGCCGCCTTATCCAGTTGCTGACGCAATTGCTCATCACTGGGTTTGGTAAACTGATCGGGTTTATAAGGCAATGCTTTTTCTTCTACTTCGGGTAAGGCAGGTAAAGGCTCATTGGCTTTGTGCAAATTAATATGACAATAGCCACTGGGATTTTTATCCAGATACTGCTGATGATATTCTTCGGCACGGAAGAACTGTTTTAAAGGCTCTACCTGAACCACGATTTTTTGCTGATAACGTCCCTGCTCTGCTTTAATCACAGCTTCAATGACGGCACGATCCGCTTCATCGGTATAATAAATACCGCTGCGATATTGAGTACCCACATCATTACCTTGCCGGTTAATGCTGGTAGGATCCACAATGCGGAAAAAATGTCGTAACAGATCAGTCAGTGAAATGATATCCGGGTTGTAGCTTATTTTGATGGTCTCGGCGTGACCGGTGTTGTGATGACACACCTCTTCATAGGTGGGGTTTTCTGTCTGACCATTGGCATAGCCGGATTCCACATTATCTACCCCTTTAATGCGTTTAAAGTATGCTTCCATACCCCAGAAACAGCCACCAGCCAGATAAATATTTTTTTCGTTCATATTAATGCACCTTTCTTTGACTAATCACTCAGGTATTCATATGCTACATTTTCATATATAGGCTCGAAAACAGGACTACCGCCTGAATTTATCGGGCTGATATAATAATATCCTATATTGTTTCATTGTATCCATAAACAAGGCCTGAAATGTAGAATCAGGTTTATCATACCGTGTTCATTGGTTTACCGCATGACAATTTGATTATATTCAGTCAGTGAATTTATTAAATTAAAGTAAAGCAAGTATTTAGTAAAAATTATTGGTTATTTATGAGCATCATTACTTATTTGCGTCCTGCGCGGATTGAAGATTGTGAATACATTTATAATGCACATTATTATGCAGTGCAGTACACCTGTGCGCGCAAGTACGACAGCAGAGTGCTGTCAGCATGGCTATCATTATTAAATATAGAAAGTTATCTTGATACGCTGGCCAATCCCGATAAGGCTTTATGGATTGTGGATTATAAAGGACATATTCAGGGCTTTTTCCAGCTTGACCTGCGGGAAGCGCAATTAGATGCTTTATATATTCACCCTTTTGTACACAATCAGGGATTGGGCACTGCGCTATTGCAACGGGCTGAAAGTCTGGCGATAGAATCAGGACTGGGTATGCTCAAGCTTTATGCTTCGCTTAATTCAGTGCCATTTTATGAGATTAATGGTTATGAGTCTTTGGGTGAATGTGCACTACCCCTCAATAAAGAGGTAACGGTATTGTGTCTGTTGATGCGAAAATATCTTATCGGATAACGCTAGCTGCTGATGTTAATATAAGCTGGCTGATTAAACCATTGCCGCTAAAATCATCGAATTAATCTGGCGTATTTATTCTTTTAATGAGTGGTAGTGATCAATCAAATCAATATACATGCTGGCAAAAATGCATTAATTGCACTGGCTGATGTAGGTGAAACAGTGTATTGCAAATCATTATGGTATTGGCATCAATGAGCCGTATATTACGTAATCATCATTTTTTATTTTTACAAATAATTCAGCATCAATCTATGATAGATTTATTTTAGCAAAATCAAAATATTGGGTTTTATATCAGAATTCAGGTAGACCAATATACATTGCATGTTGTTCAGCCAAATGCTGAAGTCTGCCGCCAAAACTATTGAGCGACTGAAAATACATATCCCTATTCAGGTTATGTGCGTTTTATGCTTTGTTTTTTTAATACTTTATTATTGATACCATCAACCAAATCATCATATCTTTAGTTTATGCTGTTAATAATCAATGATCGATACAATAATCATGCATTAAAATTTTCTGTTTGGCTACTGATCAGATAAGCAATTGTATTTGATACATCAGTTTATATTTGATTATTGGAGACAAAATGAATTGAATATTTTTATGTACGCTTTTATGAGGGCAAGGAAACATTTTATCACCAGCGAAATCTGACTCTGTTTCCTGACCTTAACTGACCTGAGGATTTTGTGCCTATTTTTTAATCAATCGTTTTTTTATTATTATTTTCATCATATTAATTTAATTATCCACAAGATATGGGCAGAATTATTGATAAAATCGTTGGACAATAAAATCATTGATTCATGTTTTTATGATGATTTGATCAATAGTATATGCGTGTCTTATGCTGCACTTAAACTGCCTATTTTTTAATCATCCCTATTTTTTGCATTAATATAAAACTGTTATCTCACTTATCCTCAGACTATACCCACAGCGATCAACATTTTCAGTGTTTATTCCGTTTTATTTGCCTATTTTTTAATCAGTTTATTTTTTAATTTAAAAAACAATTTACTAAAATCATTATCCACAGGTTTTGGCTGGGTTTACACCAGAATTTTGTGTACATACTGCGCTTTTGAGATGAATAGACTGAATGATTACAGGCTGTTTTAAGGTTAAATGCTTGCTAAGTGCGGCTATGCCTGTCACAATATTCAAATAACAATTTAATTCATATCATAAACATAAAATGGAGGAATAAATTATGCATACTAATAATTACCACAACGAAAATTAGAATCATTTCTTAACGTCTCAGCCATGGGTTTTAAAGCAATGGACTAAGTGAATTTATGGTGCCTCAATAAATTTAGAGGGGTGCTTCTGTTGGCTACTCATTTTTAAAGAAGATATTTTATGAATAAAGTAAATCTTTTTAAAATATTAACAATTTTGTTTTTTATGATTTATGGAGCAGAAACGATGGCTAAAACGAATGTAATTGCTTCAAATTTCAATGCACCAACAGGTATAGTATTTAATCAGACTGGAGATATGTTTGTAACCAATTGGTCTGGTCGATCTATTATTAAAATTTCACCTAATGGTCAAAGAGAAACTGTTTACTCTAATATCGCATCACCGGCAGGGATAGTAATTGATCAAGATAATAATATCTATGTGGCCTCATATAGCGACAATTATATTTTGCGAATAAATGAACAAGGGAAAGGAACAATTATTGCAGAAAATTTTCATACACCAACAGGTATTACGTTATCAAAATCCGGTGATTTATTAATCAGTAATCGTTCATCAGGTGATGATTGTGTCATTGAATCTTAAAACCGGTTCAAAAAAAATTGTGGCTAAGCAATTAACAACCCCTGTCAGCGTAACAGAATTACCCAATGGAGATTTAGTTGTTTCTCAATATAGTGGTCGACTCACTTTGATTAAAACGAATGGTTTACAAACAGAATTAGGTGCTGATTTTATCCGCCCTGGTGTAGGTATTATCACAGTGTCGAATGATACCGTAGTTGTGATTGACAATGGTGCAGGTGCAGTTCGTTCTGTTAATGTTCAAATAGGAAAATCAGAATTACTCGCAGCTGATTTACCAGGAGCAGTAGCACTCGCATTCTACAAGAATAATTATTATGTTGGCACTTGGGATGACGGTTCAATTCATATTTTAAATAAAAAGGAGCAATAAATTATGCATACTAAATTACCACAACGCAAATTAGGACAATTTCTTAACGTATCAGCAATGGGTTTTGGCGCAATGGGACTCAGTGAATTTTACGGTCCCGCTGATGATAAATTATCGTTAGACCTACTCCATAAAGTCGTTGATCAGGGAGTGACCCTGATCGATACTGCGGATATGTATGGACGTGGTCACAATGAAACATTGATAGGAAAATTTCTTGAGCAATTAAGTTCGCAACAAAAACAGCAACTGACTATCGCAACAAAATGTGGCATTGATCGTAGTGAATCATCCGGTTATTCCCGGAATATAAATAATAGCCCTGAATATATAAGAAAATGCTGTGATGAATCATTAGTCAGATTAGGTGTTGAACAAATTGATCTTTACTATATCCATAGAATCAGTCGTGATGCAGTAATAGAAGAAACCATGGATACATTAGCTTCTTTGGTAAAAGAAGGTAAAATAGCGAGAATTGGTTTGTGTGAAGTTCCTGCTGATTTACTGAAAAGAGCACATAAAACATACCCGGTTGATGTTGTTCAAACCGAATATTCATTATGGACTCGGGATATAGAAGATGAACTTCTGCCTGTATTAAAAGAACTTAATATCGGATTAGTACCTTACGCACCACTTGGAAGAGGTTTTTTGACAGGAAAATATGCATCTAGCAGTGATTTTGCGGAAGGTGATTTTAGACGAACAAACCCAAGATTTTCAGATCAGAATATTGAGCACAATAAAAAACTATTAGAAGTGATAAAACCTATGACTATCAAATATAATTGTACTCATGGGCAAATTGCACTTGCCTGGTTATTGGCTCAGTGGGATAGTATCGTACCAATACCGGGGACAAAAAGAGAATCTTATTTATCAGAAAATAATAAGGCTA
Source organism: Neisseriaceae bacterium ESL0693 (assembly GCA_029433475.1). Lineage (GTDB taxonomy): Bacteria > Pseudomonadota > Gammaproteobacteria > Burkholderiales > Neisseriaceae > Snodgrassella. Next base: position 68,042 of record JAQTIE010000010.1, read on the forward strand.
CTTTTATTAAGTTTGAACCAGAAGACGTTGCACTCCTTAATGGTTTAAAAAACAAAATACAAGTAAGCGGCGAACGTTATACACCAGAAGGAATGAAAGGTATTTTTTAAAACTTTTTAACAGGACTGCAAACCTGATAAGAATTTATCTTAGCGAGGAAGTTATTATCAGGCTGAAATAAATCAGTTTTAAAGTAATGTGGATTATTGAAATATTGATTTTACTTAAATAACCATAACCACATTGTCCTTTTCGATTTTAAATTAACCTTTTCACAGGTAAAGGCCATCACAAGAGTGATGGCTTTCTTACCTTTAAAACCTCTTAATTTGTCTTAGCCCTTTCCTTTTGATACTATTTCAACTATTTATAAACACATAAATTCATTTCTTGAAACATGGGCACAGGTAAAAAATAGAATCTATAACATGATGGGTATCGTAATAATGTCCACCGATATTTGGTCGCAAGATACCTGACCAAATATAATTATTGGTTATGAGACCATAACTGGTCAGCGATCACCATTCGGGTAATAACCCTTGTCCAACCGCTCTAGTATCGTTTCTAACCCTGGTATTACCCGATACATCCTGACTCGCATTAGACAGTTGTGTTATTGTTGGTCATTGTCGGCTTTTTAAACTAGTCAGAATATGAAATGTCCCTTTTGCCAACACCACAACACACAGGTCATTGACACTCGTTTGTGTGAAGATAATAACAGTATCCGGCGCCGAAGACGGTGTGTGGGCTGCAATCGCCGATTCAGTACGTTTGAAGTGGCTGAAATGCGTATGCCGTTGATCATTAAACGGACGGGTCAACGGGTTTTGTTTGATCCGGCAAAATTGTATACCAGTTTAAGTCGTGCATTGCATAAACGCCCTGTAGATACTGAGACCATTGAAGAGGCACTTTCGGACATTGAATCGCGCTTGTATCACTTGGGTGTTAAAGAGGTATCCAGCCAGATTATTGGCGACATGATTCTGGATACGCTGGCTCATCTGGACGAAGTGGCTTATGTGCGTTTTGCTTCAGTATATAAAAGCTTTCATGATGTGTCTGAATTCACCCAGTTAATTGCTGCCCTGAATAAAAACGAGCCTTAAGCGGAGCACGGACATATTAAAAGGGCGATAGATGCAGTACAACCTAAATCTTGTTATACTCACCCGATATCTACCCCTGCCTGTGATGAAAGTACGATACATGATGAAATGTTCTTTGTGGCTCTTTTTATCCATTGGCCTGATCGGCCTTTCTGCCTGCTCTAAAAATGAAACGTCTGTGTCACTTGAGGCCAATAATAATACTGCGGCCAGTGCAGCTTCCGCCAGTGATAATAGCGCTGCATCAACCCAGACTTTAACCAGTAATGACAATAAAATCACTATTGTGGTTAATGGCCAGTATCAGAATCAGTTAACCCATCCAGATGACTGGGTAGCGGCTTCTGAAACTTCTTCATTGACTTTATTGCAACATGATGATGACAGCAATATTACCCTGGCGGTCAATAATCTTGGTGCCGCCAAACTCAACGCGGATGACTATTTTAAAAATCTGGCACAAAGTCTGAAAAATAATCCCGAGCTTTCCGATCTGAAAATCGGCGTGGCTACCGATAACCGGATGAATTACCGTTTTACCCACAGTGTGGATACAGAGACTTTACGGGAAAATTGTATTGCGCTGATGGGTTCAGGCAATCTTTATTCTGTCTGTGCCATCAGTAATAGTGCCAATGATATTGCATTGGCTTCTGCATTGAAAAACATCAGCATTCAGAATTAATCTGCCATGACTGCTGTATATACTGATGATAAAGATCAGCAATGGATGCAGCTTGCGCTGAATCTGGCCGCTCAGGGGCGGTTTTCAACCAGCCCCAATCCGCATGTCGGTTGTGTGATCACGCAAGGCGAACAAATTGTCGGCCAGGGGTTTCATGTTAAAGCAGGCGAGCCGCATGCTGAAATTCATGCTTTGCGTCAGGCGGGTGATGATGCGCAAGGCGCCTGTGCTTATGTGACTTTGGAGCCTTGCAGTCATACCGGCCGTACCGGCCCTTGTGCCCGGGCATTGATTGATGCGGGCATCAGCCGTGTGGTGGTGGCGATGCAGGACCCTAATCCACAGGTCAGCGGCCAGGGGCTGGCTCAATTACAACAAGCCGGGATTAATGTGGTTTGTGGTGTGCTGGAAACACAGGCCAGAGCGCTGAATTCCGGATTTTTATCACGTATTGAACGCAATCGCCCTTATGTGCGTTTGAAAGTGGCTGCCAGCCTTGATGGTAAAACGGCGTTGAGTAATGGCCAGAGCCAGTGGATTACCGGTGAAAAGTCGCGTGATGATGTGCAGACTTTACGTGCCGAAAGCTGTGCGGTTTTAACCGGCATCAATACCGTACTGTCAGATAATCCACGGCTGAATGTGCGCCGTTTTCCCACTTTGCGCCAGCCTCTACGCATCATTCTGGATAGCCGGTTAAGGCTGACGCCTGAATATCAGGTCATCACTGATTCCACCAGCCCGACTCTGATTATGACTACGCAGACTCAGCCACAGCTATTGGCACGGTTTGCTGCTTATTCGCATGTATCAGTATTATCGGTACCGGCAGATGAACACGGCCATATTGATTTAAACCGGTTATGGCCGCTACTGGCTCAACGCGGCATTGGCCTGATGCTGGTTGAAGCAGGTCAGAAGCTGAATTCGGCCTTGATCAATGCTGCTCTGGTTGACGAAATCATTTATTATCAGGCACCCAAACTATTGGGACAGACCACGCATCCGGCCTTTTGTCTGCCGGAAAACCCACACGCATTACAACATACGCCGTGGCTGAGCCATTCAGTGACTGCCATGGGTCAGGATTGTCGCTGGATATTACGCCATGAAGACAGCGCCACATGGCTGAATACAACGCTAGACGATACGATATAAAATCGTTATGATCATCAGAAGTTAATCAGGGTTTACTGTTTTACACAAAAATCACTCATTTATTTGCCCGAAGGCTGCAATGTGCCTGCGATCTATCCATACATCATCGCGGGATTGATTGGTCACTTGTTCAGCGACACGATGTCAATGAGATGCAATAAATCGCGATTTTTGTACTGACTATTTTATAAAGGCAAAATTATGCGTATTTTACTGACAGGTGCCAAAGGTCAGATCGGGCGTTGTTTGAAAGACCGGTTACCTGAAGAATGGGAATTGATTGCCAGCGATTCAAAAACATTGGATATTACCGAGGCGCACAATGTATCCAGCATGGTGAAAACATTTGAGCCGGATATTATTGTGAATGCAGCTGCCTATACTCAGGTTGATCAGGCCGAAACCGAGGCAGCCAGGGCTTTTGCCATTAATGCTACGGGTACGCTGAATCTGGCCAATGCTGCTAAAGCCATTGATGCGCGCCTGATTCATTTATCTACTGATATGGTGTTTGACGGCAGGCAAAGTATGCCCATTACTGAAGCCACTGCGCCTGATCCGGTTAATGTGTACGGTAAAAGTAAACTGGCGGGTGAATTACTGGCGCTCAATGCGCATGTGGATACCACCATTATCCGTACTGCATGGGTATTCAGTGAATACGGACACAATTTTGTCCGTACGATTTTAACTACTGCGCTAAAGCAGCAGACCATTGCTGTGGTAGCCGATCAGGTCAGCTGCCCTACTTATGCCGGCGATGTGGCAGAAGCGATTATTCAGATGATACACATGCATCATGTGCGCGGCTTGTGGCATTTTTGCGGCCAGAATATTCAAACCAAAGCTGAATTTGCTCAACATATTCTGCATCTGGCGGCGCAGCAGGATCCACGCTTTGCCAGCGTGCAGATAGAAGCCGTACAGACAGCAGACTATCCGGCAGCGGCTACCCGGCCAGCGTATGCGGCCTTGTCTGATCAGGCTTTACGGCAAAAACTGCCGCAACCGATTCCGGATACGCCTTTAGCCCGGATTATCACTCAATTATTACCAACTATTGAATCATAAAGCATATCTCATGCCATTGAGCGTGCTTAAATCTGATAAAGTGATATTAATTGTCTGATGACATGAAATAAATACAATGCAATTCATGAGACCAGATGCAATACAGCCACAATACTTCTAAGTATTGTGGCTTTTTATTTGAATCACCTATTTACCCATGAATCATTATTCATCACGCAAATGGTTAACCCTCATAACTGGACATATCATGGTGTTCAAGGATAAACCCGGCATCGCGATAGGCACGAAACCGTTGTCTGGCGGCAACAATGCTATCGGTATCATTGCCAACCAGCTCCAGTATACGCTGCGGCTGTTGTGGTGCATCACACCAATAAACATCGGCCAGATTCAACACCACGGTTTCAGCAGCCACCATGGGCAGATGATCACCCGTAGCCAATAATACCCCTTGCTGCTGATCTGGCTGAGGGGTGTTGGGTGACCAGAACTGATGGGGCACAAAGCTGACAGAGTCAAATGACCACAACAATGCATCAAATTGCGCCGCGGTCGCCGCATCAGCCAGCCAGACCAGAATACGGGCTTTTTGCGTATAGGCCTTTTGCGTCAGCTGACAGGCAAAACGCAATGGATCAGCCACATGGGTATAGAAAGTGATTTTAGCCATAGGTGATCAGATCGTTATACTTTGGCCTGCTGACATAAATAAGCTAACAGTAACGGCACAGGCCGACCCGTAGCGCCTTTATCGGCACCCGATTTCCAGGCAGTACCGGCAATATCCAGATGTGCCCATGAATATTTTTCAGTGAAATAAGACAAAAAGGCCGCAGCGGTAATGGTGCCGGCAGGCCGGCCGCCAATATTCTGTAAGTCAGCAAAATTGGATTTTAATTGTTCTTTATATTCATCAAATAAAGGCAAAGGCCAGGTTTTATCATCATAATCCTGTGCCGCCGCCATCAGGTCATCAATCACCTGCTGATCATTGCCCAAAACAGCTTGCGCCACATGGCCCAGAGCGATGATGCAGGCGCCGGTCAGTGTGGCTACATCGATCACCGCTTTGGGCTGGAATCGTTCGGCATAAGTGAGGGCATCACACAAAATCAGCCGGCCTTCAGCATCAGTATTCAATACTTCGATACTCAGTCCATTCATTGATTTGACGATATCGCCCGGTTTAACTGCCTGGCCGGAAGGCATGTTTTCACAGGTCGGCACAATCGCCACCACATTGATGGGTAATCGTAATTTGGCCGCCGCGGCCAGTGTGCCGATGACAGACGCCGCCCCGCACATATCGTATTTCATTTCGTCCATACTGGCTGCCGGTTTGAGCGAGATACCGCCTGAATCAAAAGTAATGCCCTTACCCACCAGCACAATGGGCGCGTCATTGGCATTGGGTGCACCTTGATAACTTAATTGCAATAAATAAGCACCGGCTTCACTGCCCTGAGCCACAGCCCAGAGTGCATTCATACCCATTTGCCGGATTTGCCCGGCATCAAATATGCTGGCTTCGCAACCGGTCTGATCAGCGATTTTTTGTACTTCGCTGGCGAGGAAAGTGGGCGTACACACATTTCCGGGAGCATTACCCAGATTTTTACAGATATTCATGCCATAAACCAGCGCTTCGGCTTTTCTGAGCTGAGCCTCAAGCGGCTGCGAACCATAATAGCTTACCTGATCCAGTACAGCGGGTTTACTGTCTTCTTTAAATTCATCGTAACGATAAACCGCGTCACCCAGTGCCACGGTAAACACAAAGACAAATTGTTGTGCTTCAGTAGCAGATAAAGCCGATAAATCAACCGCCAGTTTCTGTTGGCTGGCTGCCCATGCCGCCGCTTTGGCGGCCACTTTCTTAAGCTTAGTGACGTCTGTTTTATCCAGACATACCAAAGCACAGGCATTTAAAACATCATCAATGACTTGCTGTATACTGATAAAGTCATCCTGATTTTTCAGGCATTGCTGTTGCAATGCCGCCAGCAGCGATGCGGTTGGTGCAGTATCCTTGGTGCCGATATATAATACGGCAGTATCTTGTTGCTGCTGCAATTGTTGTGCTTTTATGCTAAATTCCATGTTTACCCTCCTGGTGTGATGAAGACTGATGCCCGTATTTTGGCATCTGTTCAGATCCGAACACCCTTTTATTGTAACGCAGCCTGCTCAAAAAAACCGGTAGCTGTATATTTATTATTTCTATGATCTATCAACGTCAATTGCTTAAAGAACTGTCGTGGACAGCTGTCGGTATCTTTTTTGTTTTACTGATGGTATTGGTGGCCACACAGGCGATTAACCTTCTGGGACGGGCAGCCAGTGGTCGGGTGGCTATTGACGCCATCAGCGCTCTGGTGGGATTCTGGACCATTGGCCTCATGCCGGTGGTACTGATTTTAACCGCGTTTATCAGTGTACTGACGGTGCTTACCCGTTACTGGCGCGACAGTGAAATGGTCATCTGGCTATCCAGCGGCTTATCTTTAAAACGCTGGATCATGCCTTTAATGAAATTTGCCATTCCGTTTGCCATTCTGGTGGCGGTGGTGTCTATGCTGATTCAGCCATGGGCAGAATGGCGCAGCCGTGAATTTGCTGAAACCTTAAAGCAGAAACAGGAATTATCCTTACTGGAGCCCGGAGTATTTCGTGAGATCGGGCAGCACCAGCCGCGGGTGTATTTTATTGAATCATTTAATGCCGATACCGGAGAGGCAAAAAACCTCTTTGTGCGTGAAAAAGATAAAAACGGGCGTGAAAGTACTGTTTTTGCCCGTCATGGTCAGTTTAAGCAGGTTGGTGAAAAACGCATTCTGTTGTTGCAGAATGGTTATCACTATAATGGCATGGCCGGTAAAGCCGATTATGAACGCGCCTATTTTGATAATATGACCTTGGTGATCAGCGTCAATACCACGGTGGTCGATCCGCGCCAGAACCGGCACACCATCGCCACCTCGGCCTTATTCGGCAATCCTGATCCGGCCTATCGGGCAGAACTGATGTGGCGTTTATCGCTGCCCATCAGCGTAATCATTCTGGCCTTACTGGCGCTGCCTTTATCTTATTACAATCCGCGTACAGGCCACACTTACAATATTCTGGTGGCGATCGGTCTATTCTTACTTTATCAGAATGGTCTCACTTTTCTGCGTGATGCCATTGAAGAAGGGCACATACCGATGTTGCTGGGCTTATTGCCGATGCACATACTCATGCTCTTGCTCTTCTTCATTTTATTGCACTGGCGTAATCAACCGGCCATGCCTTTATATAAATTATTATTTTCCAGAAACAAAGGGCGATCATAATGCGTTTATTGAATCGTTATGTTATTCGCCAGTTAACCATCAGTACCGTTTATACTTTGCTGGCACTGATCAGTTTATATGCCTTTTTTGATGTGATGGGAGAAATCAATCATGTGGGCGATGGCAGCTACAGCACATTAAAAATGTTGCAATACGTCCTGCTGCTGGTGCCCGGCCATGCGTATGAACTGATGCCGCTGGCGGTACTGGTGGGGGCATTGGTGTGTTTGAGTCAGATGGTCAATCACAGTGAACTGGTGGTGATTAAAACCAGTGGCATCAGTCTGGCCAATATCATCAGTATGTTATTGCAGTTTGGTCTGATTTTTGCCGTGCTGGCCATTCTGATTGGTGAATTCGTGGTACCGAACAGCGGTTCCTACGCTGAGCAATTCCGGCTGAATGCGCGCCAGAATACCATCAGTTCCGGCAAAAGCGGTATCTGGCTGAAACAAGGGCAGGATATCATTAATGTGGCGGACATGCTGCCAGACGGTACCTTGAAAAACATCAATATTTATCGGCATGATACCCAGTTTCACCTGAGTGAAACCATTCATGCAGACGTGGCCACACTTGATCTGGGCGCGCGTACACAACAGGCCGCACCGTGGCATATGCGTAATGTCATGCGCACTGAATTATTAAAAGAACATACCAGAATCAGCCATGACGCACGTCTTGACTGGCCGGTATCAATTAATCAGCAATTATTGAATGTTTTGCTGGTCGAACCAGAACAAATGTCAATTACTGAATTGTCTACCTATATCCAGCATCTGAAAGACAACCATCAGCAAACCAAACGTTATGAATTGGCCTGGTGGCGCAAGCTGGCTTACCCTTTGGCATGTCTGGTGATGGCGCTGGTGGCGCTGGCGTTTACACCGCAGCAAGGCCGGCATGGCAATATGGGATTGAAATTATTTGCCGGCGTGTGTCTGGGGTTGTGTTTTCACTTTGCCGGCCGCTTATTTGGCTTTACCAGTCAATTGTATGGCGTACCTGTGATTATTGCTGCCTTTCTGCCAACCATTTTATTCCTGCTTCTGGCTGTGTTTCTGATCAGGCAACAGGAAAAACGTTAAATTCCAGACTAACTGTGCTGACGGGGGTTTCATTGATCTGACACCCCCGTCAGCATTATCTATGGGTGTGATGGCCATTGAATTCAGCAGCGCAGCATAGACAATTTAAGTCATAGTGTTTATCATTCTCATCTTTTTTATCTGAGTAGAATAATCCTGTTTTAACATAGCAGCCATTAATTTTAAAACACCAAATGGTTTATTCATCACCCATGCCATACAGATTAACAGTCTATAAATTAATCTGGCGGATTGAAAGGTAATCATGTCTCTTGCTACACGTTTTACGCCTCTTGCCTTACATACGGCCTTAATGCTGGCTTTCGGGCAAACCGTTTATGCGGCGGATTCAGCCACCCAACAGGAGGCACAGCTGGCTGATGTTCAGGTTGTCGGCTCAGCCGGCAAAGCCGGCGGCATCCGGTTTAATGACAGCCAGTCAACTGCCATTATCAATGCTGATCAGATCCGCGATATGGGCGCCCATAAAATTGATCAGGCATTGCAATATCAGGCAGGGATTCTGGCTGAACCCTTTGGCGCAGATAATAAAGTAGAATGGTTTAAAATCCGTGGTTTTGATGCTTCGGTTGCGGTAGATGGCAACATCACCACCCCCAGCGGTTATTTTGTCTGGACACCCAATAGCTATGGTGTGGAAAAAATTGAAGTGCTCAAAGGCGCCAATTCCTTTTTATATGGTTCTGGCGAAAGCGGCGGTGTGGTGAATCTGGTGACCAAACGACCCAAAGACACGCCCGCCGGAGAAATCGTCATCAATACCGGTAGTCAGGATCGCTATGGTATCGGCGCAGATTATAGTGGTCTGATCAATAACGACCACCGTTTACGTTATCGTGTTGTCACCCAATACAGTAAAGAAGGCAACGACATTGATTTTGCCCACATGCGTCATGAATATCTGGCGCCCAGCCTGACCTGGGACATCAATGACCGTACCAGTTTAACCCTGCTGAGTAGCTACCAGCACGACAAAGGCAGACCGACCAACGGTTTTCTGCCCTTTTATGGCACCGTGCTCAATACCCCTTATGGCAAAATCAACCGCCATACCTCAATGGGTGAACCCGATTTTGACACACTGGATCGCAGCGAATACGCCCTAGGTTATGAATTATCCCACCGTTTCGATAATGGCTGGCAATTCAGCCAGAATTACCGCTTCAGTTTTATGGATTTAGACGAACGTAATGTTTTTGCCTATGGTTCAGACAATGACCGCAAAGTACATCGGGGTTATACCTACACCGATGGCACCAGTAAATCACATAATCTGGATAACCGCCTGAGTAAAACCTGGCGCAATGATCGTTTTGAAAACACCTTGCTGCTGGGCATTGATTATGTACATGCGCAATCCGACGGTAAAAACAATGGCTTTGGTTATGTGCCTGATCTGGATATGTTTGACCCGCATTATGGTACCCATATCGACCTTGAGGCCACGCCTTATCACACCAAATTACGCCAACTGGGCGGCTATGTACAAAACCAGTTTAAATGGGATCAGCACTGGCTGGTGAATCTGGGACTGCGACATGACAAGGTAAAGGCCGACAGCGACATGACCCAGGTCAAAGATCATGGTGACTATAGCCACAATACCGTCAATGCCGGACTGATGTATATTGCCACCAATGGTCTGGCGCCTTATATCAACTATTCGGAATCATTCAAACCGGTTTTGGGAACAGATGGCTATGGGCGTGCCTATAAACCGTATGAAGGACGTCAATATGAAGCCGGATTGAAATACAGCCCAACCTGGGTTGACGGCACATTTACGCTGGCTTATTTTGATTTGCAGGAAAAAAATGCCCTGGTGGCCGATGCTTCCAATATTCAAAGTCAGGTCGGCAAACGCAAAAGCCGCGGTGTTGAATTACAGGCCAATGTGGATGTGACTGAAAACTGGAAACTGGCCGCCAGCTATACCTACATGAATCCAAAACAGGATTTAAGTGTTAAAGAGCGTATTCGTACGCCGATGATGCCGCACAACATGGCCAATGCCCAAGTGCAATATCAGTTTCACTCAGGCCGCTTAAACGGGCTGACGCTGGGTACAGGTCTGCGCTATGTCGGCAGCAGTAATGACGAACAATACTATGCCGGTTACAAAATTCCCAGCTATACCTTGTGGGATGCGATGGCACAATACCATGTCGCCAAAAACTGGCAATTACAGCTTAATGCCCGCAACCTCACTGACAAAAAGTATGTCAGCGGCTGTAGCTTCTATTGTTATTATGGTGCGGCACGTAGCGTTGAAGGCAGTTTACGCTATCAATGGTAATTGACTGCACTTCACAACAAAAAACAGCATGGAAAAACACCATGCTGTTTTTTATGCGTCTCGTAGCGGCTATAACCCCATGGCCTGTCGCATCAACGCATTTTTAACCGGTGTCAGATGGTTGACCAGATTCAGACCCTGATTGCGCAGCCACGGTATGGCCGGTATCTGTTCTCTGGCAAACAATTTAAACAGCCCATCACAACCACGCTGCATGGCACGCACATTGAAAAGGCGCCCACGCTGATATTGCTTTAATAATGCCCAGCTACCCACATCCGGCTGATTCGCCAGTAACCGGCCTAAATACTGCACATCAGCCAGACCCAGATTGACCCCCTGACCGGCCAAAGGATGCACCGTATGCGCCGCATCTCCCACCAATAAGGCTCGTTGCGCAATGATGCTTTCTGGTTGACGCAATACCAGATCAAAGGCGAAGACAGGCGTATTTAAGGTCAGTTCACCTAAGGCATAGTCCCCCTGACGCGCCACTGCACTGGCCAGTGCCTCAGCCGGTAATGCTTGTAATTCAGTCGCACGCGCAGTTGACCAGACAATGGAGATTTGCTGTTCGGGTAACGGCAGATAAGCCAGAATATCACCCTGATCAAACCACTGATAAGCGCAACCGTGATGCGGTTTCTGCGTCTTAAAATTGGCCACCAGCCCCTGTTGCTGATACGAGGAAGCATTGACTTTAATACCCAGTTGCTGTCGCAGCCACGAATGGGCACCATCAGCACCCACCACCAAAGCGGCACTGAGGCGATCACCGTCAGCCAGCGTCAGTACCGCTGCCTGAGTGGTGGTGGTAAGGGCACTCGCCTGCGACTCACGAATCACCACACCGGCTTTCAGCATCGCATGCCATAGTCCGGCCAGCAGATAACGGTTTTCAATCATGTGATTCAGACATGGCACGCCAAGGTCTGCGGCGTTAAATTCAATCCGCCCGCCCTGATCACCGCGCACGTCCATGCGTGTGACTGCCTGCGCCCGCTCTGGTGACCATACCCCCAGAGCGGCCAGTAGCGCCTGATTGGCCGGATTCAACGCATAAATCCGCGCGTCCCAATTTTGCGCCAGTAGCGATAAATCGGTTTGCGGCCATTTTTTTTCAATCAGTAAAACCCGTTTTTGCTGCTGGCGCAATACCAGTGCCAGTGTGGCGCCCACCAGACCACCACCTAGAATAATAACGTCAAAATCATGCGGATTATGGCTCATATCACTTTATCATCTTAAAAATCGTTGCTCTTGCATAGGTCGACAACATCAGAAAAACCGATTATCTGGCCGGCAGACCAAACACCAGATGACGGGTAAAGCGCTGGCGCAAAGGCGTCAGCGCGCCCAAAAGCCCCATGCCCATACCCTGTCCCCACTGCATCACGGTACCGGCGCCATCAAACCACTGAATCAGCGCATGCGTGAAACCCACTACAGAACGGGTATCGTGATAACGCTGTCTGGCGTAGGCTCTGGCCAACCGGCCATCGGCCAGCTGGCTGACATCAGCAGCAGCAAATACCGCCGCCAGGGTTTCGGCATCACGGATACCCAGATTCAAGCCTTGTGCCGCCACCGGATGCATGGTTTGTGCCGCATTACCGATACACACCACCCGATGACTGTAAACACGATTCAATTGGCGCAATTGTAATGGAAATGTTGCCGCCGTCCCCATACTGCGCACGGCGCCCAGACGGTCACCCATGATCAGACGCAATTGTTCAGATAATTGCTCCTGAGTCAGATTCAGCCGTTGCTCTGCCTCCGCCAGAGAACAGGTCCACACCAGCCGGAAATCATCGCCATAAGGCAACAGCGCCAGCGGCCCTTGCGGAGTAAAGCGTTCGTAGGCAATGCCTTGATTGCTTTTATCAAAAGCAATCGTATTGACCAAGGCTTTTTGCCGGTAATCATGACTGCGCACCCGGATACCGGGCAGACTGGCCGCCAGCTGACCACCTTCGGCCAGTACCACCCATTGAGCGGTCAACGTCTGAGGCTGCCCCTGATGCTGATAATGCACCGTAGCCATGTGATCCAGCGTATGAATCTGCGTTACCGGACTTTGCCACAATACCGGTACACCGGCTGTCTGCAATGCCGCCTCACACAGCCGCAATAAACAGGCATAATCAATACTGGCACCCAGATAAGGCAAAGCCAGTTCTTCTGCCCGCAGTAATACCCGCCCCAGATGCCCCTGCCGCGAAACATGCACCTGAGTAATCCGGCTGAGCATATCATCCTGAATCGGTACACCAGCGGCACGTAACGCCGCCACACTGTGATAGGATAAGGCCAGTGTCCGCTGATCACCCGATGGCCTTTGTGCCGCCCTGGCCTCAATCAGTAATACCTGTCTGCCTTGTTGTTTAAGTTGTAAAGCCAGCAACATCCCTACCGGCCCCGCACCGATAATGGCTACTTGATGATGTGAGAGCGGATGCATAATCTTTGTCTGAATAATCATTAAGAATCCAATTTTACTGCAAATAACCCTTACCAGTGATATTTGTATTTATTATTTGCACCTGCCCATCATGGCTACCACCACTTCACGGTACTATCCGGCTTTATTGCAGCGCAAGATTTTCACTTCATTCCGCATACAGTAGAATCTGCAAATATTAATGCCAAAAAATTTCAATCATTAATAAAAAATACCTGCCTATAACCGTTAAAACCGAACGAAGACATTTTCTATGTTTTTTTTTGTGTGACTTCATTAATGGTGCACAGCAGGAACATCTGGCGTCAAAGCGGTCTTTTTAGCCATACACAGACCGCCAACCAACATACCGATCAGCTGCACCGCTACCAAGGTAAATACGGTTAATTTCCAGCCACCAAGCTCAAAAGAATGACCACACAGCCAGGCACCGACAAAACCACCTGAATAATAGGTCATATAATATAAACCGGAAGCGAGCGAACGACCTTCATCCACATGAAAGGAAATGTAATTGATGGTTGAAGACTGCGTGATAAAAATACCACTACTCATAATCGCCAATGCCAGCACAATCAGCCAGAGCCAAGGCAGCAAGGTTAATAATAAGCCGGAAATGGAAATACCCATCGCCAGTAAAACCGTACGATTGGCACCCAGCTTAATAATTAATTGTGCCGATATCGGCGTAATGACCATACCAATCAGATAAACCGCAAAAATATTGGCCAGCTGGGCACTGGAAAGATGATAAGGCGGCTGATCCAGATATAAATTGATGTAGGTAAAACACCCCACCAGCGAAAACAATACACAAAATCCCAGCGCACAGGCCGCCAGAACATGCCGGTTGTGCAGATGATGCCAAAGCGTACGGAAAGCATCAGAAATATGTGGTTTGGCCACAAATGAGGTAGATTTGGGCAGATAACGCCAGACCATTAACGTACCCAGCACACTTAAGCCACCCATCACCAGAAACGCATGACGCCAGCCCATGAATTCTGTCAGATAACCCATCAGAAAACGACCCAGAAAGCCGCCCATTACTGTACCACTGACATAAAACGTCATCAGTTTGGTGCGCGCCGAACCGGTAAATTCCTCACTGATATAGGCAATCAATACCACCGTAATGCCCGGCACCCCTAAGCCCTGAATAAACCGCAGCCACCACATCACCCCGATATCCTGCACAAAGGCCAGCGCCAATGTAGGCAAGGTAATAAATAACACTGACCCCACGATAAAGACTTTACGCCCGAGCGCGTCTGACATCATGCCCATAAACGGTGACATCACCGCCACCGCCAGCACGGTTGCGCCCACAGTAGCACCGGCAACCGGCGCCGAAACGGCAAAATCCTGCATCAGCACCGGTAAAATGGCCTGAATGGAATACACCTGCACAAAAGCCAGTGCACCCGTAATAAAGATAGTAATAATCAGCGTGAGTGATATCGTAGGATGACTATAAGATATATCGTCTTGCATATGCCTTCTTCATTAAAATTAATCCATACCTGTCATCAGGTATTTTGATCACCATCATATGCTGATTCACTGATAAATACAGTGGTTTTTATCAGCATTAAATTTACCGGATTAAACATAAACCCGTTCAACAATACCCTGTTCATCATACACGCTTACGGACTTTAGAGATCAATGGTCTGTATTTTTACACCAACATGCATGAAAAATCAGAATATGCATTCAAAATATAAACACAAAATCATGATTACAGGTATCCTTCATCAGCCATCAATGCCGATGCCAGGGTGGATTGTGTGCCAGAATCAGGGCATAGACTGAACAGTCTGGTTCATGGGCGCCTTCAAGATAACCCGTACTCAATAAAAACGATTGTACTGTTTCACGACCCACAAATTTAAACTGTTGTTTAAAGCATTTCACCCATTGATCCAGACTTAAAGGATACAAATCATCCAACCATTGCCGCAATGAACCATGGCGCTCTTGAAGCTCTAATACCTGCCTGGCATTATAAATGGCGGCACGAATTTTCTGCTGATGGCGTATCACCCGGGCATCATGCATTAACCGCTGTATATCCTGCTCATCAAATAAAGCCACCCGCGCCGGTTCAAATCCGGCATAAGCCGCTTGTAAACCAGCTCGTTTTTTCAGAATCGTGCGCCAGTTCAAACCAGCCTGATTAATTTCCAACATCAATCGTTCAAACAATTCACGATCATCGGTCACAGGAAAACCATATTCAGTGTCATGGTAAATGCGATCCGGATCCTGTAAATCAGCAGACAATGACGCCACTTCACAGTAACTCATGTTTTTACTCCAGCTTATCCATTCTGGCCAGACAATCGATGTCCCAAAAAATAAACTGCCTGAAATTTTCGGCAGTTTATTTAACTATTCATCCATACAATCAGCGTACGCAGCAGCACTCAGTAAACCCTGCCATTCGTCCAGATGACTTGGCTGCAAGCGCAACAACCACCCGGCCTGATAAGGGTCGGCATTCACTTTTTCAGGTTCAGTCAATAATGTCTGATTTACCGCCAGCACGGTACCAGATACCGGTGCATAAATATCCGAAGCCACTTTTACCGACTCCACTACTCCTGCCGACTCGCCCGCCAGCAAAACCGCATTAACCGCGGGCAATTCAACCAGGACAATATCACCCAGTAATTGCTGGGCATAGTCGGTAATGCCTACAGTAACACAGCCATCTTCTTCCACACGCAGCCATTCATGATTGGCGGTATAAGCCAATTCTGACGGTAAAGTATACATATTATTGTTCATTCATTTTGATTCAAACCCAAACCACTTTTCAGATTCATTTAAGCGCACTTCCTTTATTCGGCAAGGCAATTTCACTTAATCTGACCCATCCGCCATTATACAACCATCTCACCCTTGCCTGGCCTTTGCATGGCATGACCATCAGACAGTTTCACCTTCCATGATATTAAAATAGACTGATTACCATGCAGAATTCAAAGAATGAAATCATTTTAATATTGCAAAACATTACTGACACCCGAAAAATCAAACCACAGCGAACACGTTAACAAAAAAAAACAGTCATTCCGTCTGATCATTTTATCCGACTCACCATGATCTTTATCAAGATTAATAAATTATGATCGTCTTCAACCGTTGTTATTTTAAGCATTACCTGAATGCAAAATATAACACTTCATTAGGCCAAAATCAAAATAAATTATTGATATAATTGGTATTATTTTTGAGTATTCATGAAATTGCATATATCATTGTTAACACAGGCTACCATCATCTATGCGACTTTATCCCAGAATAATTAATATTCATAACAAAAAACATTCATAAACCTAACAATATTATGGTTATTTTTTGTGATTCATGGGAGAATAATAATTCAAACCCGTAATATTTAAACCTAAGCAGCATTTTTATATCATATGGCTACCTATTTAGGACACTTACTACTATGGCACTGAGCATCTTAGATAAAACAGACATTAAGATTTTACAGGTACTGCAAGAAAATGGTCGCCTGAGCAATGTTGAGCTTTCTGAACGAGTAGCACTATCGCCTTCCCCTTGTCTGCGTCGCTTAAAACAGCTTGAAGACTTAGGTGTTATCCGCCGCTATGCCGCCTTGCTGGAGCCCAATAATATTGCCCTGAATCTGCAAGTCTTTATTCGCGTCAGCGTCGATAAAAGCGTCCAGTCGCGCACTGAATTCACCCGGGCAGTACAACACTGGCCGCAAGTATTGGATTGTTTTGCACTCACTGGCGAATCAGACTATATCCTGCATGCTTTCTTTACCGAAATGAACGCTTTTTCTTCCTTCATTCTCGACACCTTACTGGCAACCACCGGCGTGCAAGATGCCAAATCCAGCTTTGTACTGAAAAAAATCAAAAACACCACTGCTTTACCGCTCAATCATTTATTTGCCGATTAAACCAATCACTTCAAAAACAGCAACGGCACCAAGGTAAAGTTTGCTATCATCACAGCCGCCGGCATCATTGATCATGATGCCTGATGCAAATATACACCATGATTCAATGTTCAAATTAAATCAGAAAGATACAGCATGAGCGCCCGTTCTGTTGACGACCAGCATATCCTTACTGCCACCCGCCACTGGCTGACCCGGGCAGTGATTGGCCTCAACCTTTGCCCGTTCGCCAAAGCGCCCTACATCAAAGAACAAATCCGCTTCTGTGTCAGCCATGCGCGCCATATCGACAGTTTTCTGGAATTGCTGGATGACGAATTACAGCTATTGGCCACCACACCCGCCGAAAAAATCGAAACCACCCTGTTGATCGAACCGGTATTATTTGCCGATTTTAACGATTTTAATGACTTACTCGATCTGACCGATCAAGTCATCAGCGACCATCAGTTAGACGGGGTTTTACAGATTGCGCCGTTTCATCCGCAATTTCAATTTGCGGATACCACTAAAGAGGATATTACCAATTATACCAATCGCAGCCCTTACCCTACCCTGCACCTGATCAGGGAAGACAGTATTGACCGCGCCGTAGCAGCCATGGGAGACACCAGCACCATTTTTGAGCGCAATAAACAACTTTTGCGTCAGATGGGCACTGAAGGCTGGCAAAGATTAGCGATTCATGACCCATCATCAGAAACATAAGCACGGCACATAAAGCATATGATCTTCGAAAATATCAGATCAAATAGTCTTGCCACTCCCTCGTCTTAACCGCAGAAGTGATCATGACCCGTCTACACCTGTATCGCCCACACTTTTACCGGCCATTAAAGCCATTATTACTGATATTAATCAGCATCTATGCCCTGCCGGCTGAAGCTGCCGGATTTAAAGGCAGCGAACTGTCTCTTGGCTGGTGTATGCCATTTGTCATGGTATTGTTATCCATCGCCTTGTGCCCCTTACTGCTGCCAAAATGGTGGCACCAGCACAGCGGTAAACTGATGCTGTCGTACAGCCTGTTTTTTCTGATCATGGTGGGCTGGCAAATGAATGCCCATCAGAGCCTACAACTCTTGACTCATGCTCTGATACAAGAATATATTCCGTTTATAATTTTACTGACGGCACTTTATACCATTGCCGGCGGTATTCATATCAACCGCCATTTCAGTGGTCAGGCAGGCAGTAATACTGCCCTTTTATTCATTGGCACACTTCTGGCCGGTTTCATGGGCACCACCGGTGCCGCCATGCTGATGATCCGACCCTTATTAAAAGCCAACAGCCATCGACGACATCAGCAACACACCATCATTTTCTTTATTATTCTGGTCGGTAATATCGGCGGTGGCCTGACACCCTTAGGTGATCCGCCTTTATTTCTGGGATTTTTACAAGGCGTCGGCTTTGGCTGGACTCTACATCACATGCTGGCACCGGTATTCATCAATACCCTGGTTTTACTGATCATGTTTTATCTGCTTGACCGCCGTTATTTACAACATAAACATGAAATCATTGCCCCTCTGCCCTCAGCATCACCCTGGCAACTGCGCGGTCAGTTTAATATCGTACTACTCTTACTCGTCATTGCAGTCATCCTGTTTACGGCCATTATTCCTCTCTCAGCTGCATGGCAGGTTGGTGCAACTGAAATCACCTTAGCCAGCATGATTCGTGATGGCGCCCTATTGTGCCTGACCCTCATTTCCTTACTGGTTACCCCCAAAGCGGTACGACAGGATAATCAGTTCAACTGGCAACCGATGCAGGAAGTTGCCAAACTCTTCATCGCGATTTTTATCACCATTGCCCCGGTGATGGCGATTTTGCAAGCCGGCGAACACGGCGCTTTAGCGGCTTTTATCCGGCATATGCATCTGGAAAACGGTCAGCCGAATAATTTACTGTATTTCTGGAGCAGTGGTTTATTATCCGGCTTTCTGGATAATGCCCCCACTTATCTGGTGTTTTTCAACCTTGCCGGCGGCGAAGCCCAGACCCTCATGCAACACATGCCGCATACATTGCTGGCCATTTCCATGGGCTCGGTATTTATGGGTGCACTCAGCTATATTGGCAACGCCCCCAATCTGATGATTAAAACCATGGCCGAGCAGCAACACATTACCATGCCGAATTTTTTTGGCTATATACGCCAATCCGCCCTTATTCTGCTACCATTATTCCTGTTAGATAGCCTGCTTTTTCTGGCTTGATACATTTTCATTGACCGGATAGAAAAGACCATTTTCATGCAATTACTTAAATATCTTCAGGCACAAGGATTGGGCAGCCGCAAACAATGTCAGTGGTTGATTCAGGATGGCCGCGTTACCATCAACCAGACTGTCCATACCCAGACACAGGCCGATATAGATCCGGCCAGCGTCAGACAACTGAAAATTGACGATACCGAACTTCAGCCCATTCCGTTGCCCTATTTCTATATCTTGCTGCACAAACCGGCCGATTATGAAACTTCGCATAAGCCGCAGCATTACCCCAGCGTTTTCAGTCTGCTGCCTGAACCTTTACGTCATCTGCCCATGCAGGCCGTCGGGCGGCTGGACGCCGACACCACCGGCACCCTCATCATCACCAATGATGGACAGTTCAATCATCGCTGCACCTCGCCCAAACACAAATTACCCAAGTGGTACCAGATCAGCCTCAAACATGCCGCCGATGAAGAGCTATGCCAGACCTTATGTCAGGGAGTTTTATTGCATGACGAACAAGAAACCATTACCGCCGATGAAGCCAGATTACAAGACCCATATACGCTGCTGATGAGCATCACCTCAGGCAAATACCATCAGGTCAAACGCATGATTGCTGCTGCCGGCAATCGCGTGGAAAAACTGCACCGCACCTCATTTGGCCCTTGGAGTGCTGAAGATCTGGCCGCCGGCCAATGGCGTTTTTTCAACCTGAATAAATGAGGCTGCCATGGATGATACTGAGCTGATTTATCGCTTAATCAACCTGACCGGTACCGCAGCATTCACCATTGCCGGTTATATGGTGGGTTTTCGCAAACGTCTGGATATTCTCGGCGTATTGATCGTGGCTTTACTCACCGCCATAGGCGGCGGCATTCTGCGCGACATGATGGTTGGCCGCTTGCCGGTGGTGTTTCAGCAAAACATGGTACTGGTGATTGCCTTATGTACCCTGGCCTTATCATGGCTGCTCAATTTACAAAGACAGCGACGACGCATCTTACTGATCTGGTTTATCATTGCCGATGCTATTGGTCTGGCTGCCTTCAGCATCACCGGCGCAAAAGTAGGCTTAAGTCTGGATTTAAACTGCTTTGGTGTCATCACTTTGGCTTTCATTACGGCCGTAGGCGGTGGCATCTTACGGGATATTCTGGTCAATGAGATTCCCTTGATTCTGCGGCGTGATATTTATGGCAGCGTTGCCATATTCATGGGCTTTATCTTGTTTCTACTAGAACAATACGACTTCATTAATCCCTTCAGCCTGAACATACTCTTTATCAGCGGCGTCATGGGGCGTTTACTGGCTTATTATTATCATATCGCCTTACCCGGTTTTCAACGACCATCAAAATCCTCATGAAATGTTCAGTCATAAACATAAAATAATAACTTTAGATTATTATTTACAATAAAAAGCATCTATAGTATGCTCACCAACAGAAAATAAAACCTAATGCTAATGCCATTGTATTGATTGCTAACACCGGTTTATGCACAATAAACACATATTTATATATAATACACAAATCAAACATCAAGCTTGAAATTGAGCATGGTTGCACCATGTTTATTAAAAGTTAATTCATTTGGAAAAACACACATGCAAAATAAACCTCTTAAACTATTGACGACAGCTACCGTGATTGCCAGCCTCATGCTGGCACCGCTTGCCGAAGCCAAGCGCATGGGTGGCGGCGGTAATCGCGGTATGTCACGCTCCTATTCAGGCCAAAGCTACCAGCGTCAGCCGGCCTATCGCCCGCAACCGCAGCCACAACGTACTTATCAGCCGCAACAACAGCAGCAACCAGCCGGTAATGGCATGGGACGCATGATCGGCGCTGGCGTAGCCGGTGCTGCCATCGGTGCCGTGGCCGGCCATGCCATGGCCAACAACCAGCATGAACGCGACAATCAGTCAAACCAGCCATTGGCAGCATCCGCACCAGTTACTCAGGATCAGACCATGCAGCAACAGCCGCAGCAGCAACCCGCTAAAGGCAACTTTAGCTGGCTTTGGCTGATTATTCTGGCTCTGGGCGGCTTTTTCCTGTTTCGCCGCTTTAAAAATAAAGGGCAGAATGCACCCACCGGCATGAATTTTGCGCAACAGAATCATTCAGGCGCTCAGAATCAGAATAGCCGCAGCGGCAACACCAATATTTTTGGTCAGTCATTACAAGGCAACAGTCAGCAAAACACTACTCCTTTGCCAGACGGCACCCAGCCGGAAGCATTCTTACGTTTTGCCAGACAGCGTTTTAACCATGTACAGTCCATGAATAATGGTTCTAATCTGGAAGAAATCCGCCGCTACTTCACACCGGAAATGTATGCCGAGGTGAAACAGGATATTGCCGGCAATCAGGACATCGCCGAATTTTCTGATCTGAACACAGATTTAGTCGGCAGCGCACAGGAAAACGGTCAATATATTGCCGGCGTACGCTTCAGCGGTCTGGTGAGTGAAGAACTGGGCAGTCAGCCGGTACCCTTCAGTGAAGTATGGCATTTTGTCAAACCCGCAGGCGGCCAGTCAGAATGGCTGATTGCCGGTATCCAGCAAGATTAAACCCACACAAACTGGGTGAATTAGATTACCCCTCAGCCCGCCGGTGAATATCGGCGGGCTGAGGGTATCTGAAATATGGTAATCGTCTAGTCAATCTCAGCCACAAGATGCTTACCATGTAAATGAAGCCATGCTGATTTTGGCTTAAGTCTACCAGCAATTCAAAAACTGAAAATGTTTTGCATAAATTCAATAAAAATCTGAATACTAATTCTTAAAACTGCGCTGAATATCAGGCTGACAGAATAGTCAGGTAATCAAAATAAAAATCTCCCGACAGTAAAATGGCATGTAGTGGCTATATTTTCAAAAAGGATTTATTAACCTTATTTAATGCCAAAGAAATATAAAGATTATAAAAATACATTCGAACCATTTCATTGGTTCATTAGAGAGTAAAAATAAAATTCAGGCAAGAAAAATCACATAGACGGAATGATCACCGCTTTTACAGGAGGTTTCTACGCCTCACAAGTTAATCATACCGATTCTTTAGCGGCCAATAAAAAACCACGCCAATGCGTGATTAAAATAATAAAATTGTATTAGCGACTTTTTAAAATATCCTGAGCTTTCCGATAAACCAAATTTTTATCCCGTCTGCCAACTGCAATGACACAAACCGTAATATTTTGATCGTGAACCTGATACACAAGACGATAACCTTTATCACGTAATTTAATCTTGTAACAACTTTTCATTCCACTTAATGCTGAGGCTGGCACATGGGGCTCAATTAATCGTTGCATCAGCTTTTTCTTAAACTGAGTTTTGATATTACCATCCAGTTTTTGCCATTCTCGCCAAGCTGATTCAACAAAAATCAATTTAAAGCTCATCAATAGAGACCTCAATGGTTTTTTCACTGGCTCGTTCCAAAACCAATTTCATGTCTTCCAAATCCTCCAAGTGGGCAAGCATTGCCTCATAATACGTGGCAGGTAATAAATATGCTTCAGCCTGGTTATGATTGAGTACAGCAATAGGTTCATCTGTTTCCGATAAAATACTACTCAAATTCTTCTTTAATTCAGTAACACTGACTGTATATCTAGCTAAAACTATATTCATTTGTTTACCTGTCTTTATTTATTACCATAAAAGGTATTTTATATAATATCTTTTTTAATATCAAATTAAATGTTATAAAAATACTAGCCATAGCGATTATCGCCACAACAGGTACAATGAGGAAGTATCACTTTGGGAATGCTCTTTAACAGGATATAAATTATCTCGCTACTTTTTAAAATATAAAAATCCCGTAATAGATGGTGAATCTAATACGGGCATAAAAAACCACGCCGAAGCGTGTTATAGCGTGTTATGTTGATCGTAGTCATTTTGACAATAGATGAGAGTGAGTCGAATTGACTTACCTTTTAAAATAAATTATCTAGCGTTTCTTCCTGTTTTCTATCATCAAGATGCCCCGCTTCTTTTCCTAGATCTTGTTTATAATCAGATTGACTTGTAGGTTGCTGTTCTAAGTAAGAGTTATCTTTTGGGCTATTTTTCTTTGCTTTTGATGGGTCTTCTTTCAGAAACAAAGCCAATACAATAAACCCAATAGCTGTAATTATAAACCACTTTATTATCATCCATATAAAATGGAAACATCCCTTTCTTGCCGGAATTTCAATATTTGGATATCCCATTAATTCAGTTTTTAACTGAATATAATCAGAATCAGTTATTTGACCAAGTCGATACATCCTTTCCAATTTTTCTAATTGGTTTATTTTGCTTCCCCTAGCCATTACCCTTTCCTTTTTATTGAAAGATTTACAATAAGATAAACCAGTACCCGGAATGCCTAAATTAGCTGATGTTCCTTTTTTGCCAATATTAATACTTGCTCCACGTCTACCTATTGTTGCACTTGTAATTCCCTGCTTGCCAATGTTTATACGAACGCCAGGCAAAACCTTAATTGATTTCCGAAAGCGCCAACCCATGATAATCCTTATTTAAGGAAAAATATTTTTTACATCAAAGTATTGTGAATATTATTCACAACAGAATTCTTTTGGCACAAAATGTTGTATAGCTATTTCCATTAAAAACAATTACACCGCTTGACGAATGACCACTTGAAATCGTATAGCCATAATTCCCATTTGACATATCTATTGCTTTAATTTTTCCACCAGTCTCTCTGTTTGCACTTATGCCAATATCAACAATATTTTTGCTATTCATAAACACCAGTTTTGGCTTTTTAATAATTCCAAAATGATATAGGTAGTTTGTTCCTTCATCTGTAACTAATAATTTTCTGCCATTTGCAATATCGCAGGAAAACACAACATGCCTGCTAAAGTAATAGCAGAAAATGTTAAAAACAAAAGGTAAATAAGCCTCTTTATAACGCACTCGACATGAGTTGATCAGACATAGTGTTATTTAAAGTTTGGCTATATCAGCGATTGTTCCTTCAATCGTATTAGCAGATGATTGTACATTAATCTTCTGTAGGTTAACACTAACTTGTTTACGATTATCATTTTTTACAACACTGGTACCTGTTTGCATCTGTTGATTTTAAGCCTCCATGTTTTTCGCTCACTGCCCATTATAGACTACCGCCATATTTATAAATTTACGATTTATTGGTAATACTGTCATGCAAAGGAAAATCTTTTCCACAGAAATATCGATGAATAAAATCGCCCAACTGATAATCAGACTCATCCATAAAAATGAATGATGCTAATCAAAAGTGAAAAACCAGACTGAACCGTTTAAACATTAGATTTGAAAATATATTATTCAGTATTTCCAAAATACCTGAACACAGAACTATTGATATATTTTCCATACCAAAATAATCATGATGACAAATAAATCATCTTTATTCATCACCATGATCATCCTTAACATAAAACGGCCTGAACAATATTGTTCAGGCCGCCTATCGCATTATGTATCCATTTATTATGACATAATTATGATTTATACCAGTGCCAACATTTCCGAAGCGTGCTGCCGTGTTGTTTCAGTGATCAGCTCACCGCCCAGCATGCGGGCGATTTCATCAATCCGGCTGTTATCCTGTAAGACTTTAATCTGACTGACCGTCTGGCCTTTTTGGCTTTTTTTACTGACCTGCCAGTGTTGCTGACCACAGGCAGCTACCTGAGGCAGATGCGTTACGGCCAGTACCTGCCGCTGTTGTCCCAGCTGACGCAGAGCATGACCCACCACATCGGCCACAGCACCGCCAATACCGGCATCTACTTCATCAAAAATCAAGGTCGGTACACTGTTATATTGGCTGGTGACCATCTGCAAAGCCAGACTGATGCGCGCCAATTCACCGCCAGAAACCACTTTGTTCATCGCACGCAAAGGCGAGCCCTGATTGGTGGCTACCTGAAACTGTATTTGCTCCAGACCATGCAGCGAAGGCGAGGCGCTCAGTAGTTCAATATGAAACTGTGCCCCTTTCATGGCCAGATTTTGCATATGTTCACGCGTCTGGGTTGCCAGTTTTTTGGCTGCCTTGTGACGTTTAACCGATAAATCCTGTGCCAGTTGCATATAGTCTTGTTCACGTTCGGCTACCTGAAGACTTAAAGCTTCCAGATCAACCGTGGCAACCAATGCATTCAAGGCATCTTCTATTTCTTGTTTTCTTTGCGGCAATTGTACCGGCTCAATCCGGTATTTACGCGCCATGCTCATCAATTCCTGCATGCGCGCTTCCTGCTGTGCCAGCAGATTCTCATCGGTATCTACCCGTGCTGTGGCGGCACGCAGACAAGAACCAAGCTCACTGATTTCCGCTTCCACTGAATCCAGTAAAGCAATCCCATCCGCAAAGGCCGGCGCGGCATTCACTAATTGCGCCAATTGCTGGCGACAATGATACAACCGGCTTTGTACGCCATCATCGCCATCGAGTATCTGCCCCACACGCTCAGCGGCTTGCAAAATATCGGCAGCATGAGCCAATTGGTCATGGCTCTGGCTCAATTCATCCCATTCATGTTCGCCCGGATTCAAGGCCGTCAATTCATCCAGCTGCCATTGTAAGCGCTCCCCTTCAATGGTCACGGTTTCGGCTTGGGTTTCAGCCTGCTGCAAAGCCCGTTTTGCCTCCTGCCAGTGCTGATAGGCGTGCTGTACTTGTATTGCCTCGCTGGTAACACCGGCAAAGGCATCCAGTAATTGCCGCTGTGCGGCTTCATTATTCAATGAATGATGCGCATTCTGGCCATGAATATCCAAAAGCAACTCACCAATCTGGCGTAATTGCGTTAACGTTACTGCCTGATTATTGATAAAGCTGCGACTGCGGCCTTTAATATCAATAATGCGGCGGATACTCAATTGCTGCTCATCTGCCATCATCAGACCTTGTTCACACAACATGGCATGGGCAGCCGGCACATCAGCCACATCAAATAATGCCGACAATTGCGCTTCTTTGGCACCATGACGAATCTGGCCATAATCTGCTTTATCGCCCAGCAATAACCCCAATGCATCCAGCGTAATCGACTTTCCTGCGCCGGTTTCACCGGTTAATACGGTAAAACCATTCTGAAAGCTCAGATTCAATTCATCCACAATCACAAAATCACGCAATGACAAAGCCAGCAGCATGCGATACCTCTCCAATATAAAATCAGATTTATTTAAGATTATTCTAATCCATTATGGCCGGAATGCCAATCAATAATTAGAAAAAACTAACTTTTTACTTTATAATTTCGATTTTATTAATTAAAGTACCACAATGTGTCATATCCATGAATAACTTTTATATTGATACCAATCATCTGTACTGAGCCGATTATGGCAGCAAAACCTAGAGTTGCTGCCACTCTCAAGCAATAAATATTTATTTTCATTAGAATAAAACAAAAATAAAATAAGATTGAATGGGTGTATCTTTAGGTTTTATTAAAAATAATCAGCCACATAAATATCAGTCTATGATTATGATCTGATGTTTAAAACATACCAATCCAATTAAATACTTTTTTCAACCAGTATCGGGATTAAACCAATTGTTCACCCCAGTGTAATTTCTGACGTAAGGTTTTATAATACTGGTAATCCACCGGATGCAATAAGCGTAAAGTATTACGATAACGGTATACAAATACTCTGTCCATGTTTTGCAGATCAACAAACGATTGACCATCAAAATGCGCCCGGGCATCACAACCTTTAGTGATCAATACCTCAATTTCACTGGTATCGCTGACCGCAATGGGTCGGTTGGTCATGGATTGCGGACAAATGGGCACCAGACTCAATGCCCGTAATGTTGGCTGAAGAATCGGACCGCCTGCCGCCAGCGCATAAGCGGTTGAACCGGTGGGCGTAGACACGATCAGCCCGTCAGAACGCTGGGTATACACAAATTTCTGATTGATAAATACCTCAAATTCAATCATCTGACCAAAACAGCCGCGCCCGATCACCACATCATTGAGTGCCAATGCATGTTTGATCTCCTGCCCCTGGCGCTGAATGGATATTTCCAGCAAAATCCGCTCTTCCGGCTGATATTTACCCGTCAGCATCCCCTTAAGGTCTGTGACCATGGATTCACGCGGTACCTGCGTCAGAAAGCCCAGATGTCCCTGATGAACCCCGATCAGAGGCACCCGGTAAGGCGCCAGTTTACGCGCTACCGACAACATGGTACCGTCTCCGCCCAGCACAATAACCAGATCACAGTGGCGCCCCATCTCATCTTTACTGATCACCTGACACAATTGCTGATGCAATGAATCCAGCTGCCCGTCTTCTTTTGCCATCACATCCACATAAACCGTCAGTTGCTCTGCCACCAGAAAATCAATCAGTTCATTCAGTGCTTCCTGAATATGCGGTGTTTGCGGACGAGTCACAATACCAATATGATTAAACTGACTATTCATACCACCACTTTCTCAAATACCTATCTGCCAAGGAAGATTGTCCATAAAAGATGATCATCTTAACACCATATTCACCCTGATATCTGCTGACCTCAGCCAGCCGGTCGTTTAAGTCTCTCGCCCGTGATCACATAAAACGTTACAATATTATTTTCATTTCTGTACCACCATGACTGAGACCCGATTCAAAGCATTGGCACTTCTTGGCCCCACCGCATCAGGTAAAACCGGACTGGCGCTGGCACTGGCCAGATATTTACCGATTGAAATCATCAGTCTGGATTCAGCACTGGTCTACCGCGACATGAATATCGGTACGGCCAAACCCACAGCCGCAGAACAAGCCGAGGTACCGCATCATCTGATCGACATTATATCGCCACTGATGAATTATAGTGCCGCCCAGTTTGTTACCGATTGCGTAGAAAAAGTGCAAGACATTCACCAGCGCGGCCGTTTACCGATAATTGTCGGTGGTACCATGATGTATTACCATGCCTTAACTCAGGGACTCAATAGCCTGCCCGCAGCCGATGAAGCCACGCGTGCCCGTCTGAATGAACAAAAACAACGCCATGGCCTGACTTATTTATATCAGCAATTACAACAGATCGATCCGGTAACTGCTAACCGTCTGGCGGCGGGCGACAGCCAGCGCATCGAGCGCGCACTGGAAGTATTTTATCTGACCGGCCAGACATTAAGCGAACATTTTGCCAGACAGCAGGCATTTACACCGCCGTTAAACCTGTACAGCATCACTTTAATGCCCACTGACCGTAGCCGGTTACACCATAATATCCGGCAACGGTTCCATCAGATGTTGCAACAAGGTTTTATCGAGGAAGTACAGCAATTACGCCAGCACTATCCGACACTCCATCCCGATTTACCCTCCATGCGTTGTGTGGGTTATCGTCAGGCATGGGACTTTCTGGAAGGGAAAACCGATCAGCCAACATTTATCGAACACAGCCTGATTGCCACCCGTCAGCTGGCCAAACGTCAGTGTACCTGGCTGAGAAAACTCTCCACCGACACCTTACTTGACCCGACAACCGATACCCACGCAGTAACTACCTTGCACACCTTGGCACAACGTTTTTTCAGTCAGCCGGATTGAAGTATGACTGAGGTGGTTGATTCAATACTTTTCCTGTGAATTGAATTGATATCGTAAAACCTCCCTGCTGATGGCTTTATCAAACATAAGCATCGGAATGTTATATTCATGCATCGTTGATCAGTGGTAAAAATAGCAGTTACACTTTTCTAATCAGTGGACAAAACCAACTCATGGCTGTAATGTGTTGCCGTATCAAGCTATTTTGAATCATATCCATCTGAAAAGCCGTTCGCCATGAAAAAACTGTTTTTGTGTTCTTATTTTGCCGGTACACAGCATCAATTCAAAACGTTTATTGACCAGCAGGCCATCAATACCAAAACCGTCTTGTTTATTTCAACAGCCGCTAATGTCGAAAGTTATACCGGCTATGTTGATGAAGGCAGACAAACACTGGCAGATATGGGTTTTTTGGTAGATGAATTGGATATTGCCCGTCAAACAACCGAACAGGTCATCCAGAAAATCACTGAAGCACAGATACTCATGATCACAGGTGGCAATACTTTTTATCTTTTACAGCAACTCAAGAAAAAAAACTTACTGCCGCTGATCAGTCATAAAATCAATCAGGGCATGCTTTACATCGGCGAATCGGCTGGTGCCATCATTCTGACCCAAAATATTGAATACAGTCATATTATGGACAATCCCCGGCTAGCACCTGAATTCAGGGATTATCAAGGCCTGAATATGATTGATTTTTATCCATTACCGCACTACATCGAACCCCCCTTTACTGAGACAGTACAAACCACTTTTGCGCTTTATCACGATAAACTCAGATTAGTACCCATAAACAATCATGAAGCCATTATAGTTACAGATACCACCCACAGTACGGCAGCGGCAACAGCCTTTAGCATACTATAATGATTTTTTACCCTGCCCGGCACTGGCCGGTTTAAACTCTTTTTTAAAGCAGCAAAACACAATCATTCACAGATAACTGAACCTGTAAATCAGTCACGCCATAACCACTGCCAGACATCTGATCTTTTCATTTGTCTCATTGATATTATCTTAATATCATTCATGGCCGGATCAATTTTATCCTTGCTATTTTCATGTCAGAAAACAGCCATTTTTATGCCCTGATTTAAATTAACGCAAACAAGAAGCATTTTTTGCTATTGAAAATAATTGTATTAAAATGTAGTCTACTGCTGTCTTTCATTGATCTTTGTACTTTTAACTACTCAATTACATTATTTTCTGTATGGAAAATTTGCCTTATCAAGGTGAATTCACAGCCGTTTTAACCTCATTAAAAACCAGGAGAATAACTATGCCCGTTCAGGATCGTATTTCTTACGCCCCATTACGTGACCGCCTTATGTCTGCACCCCAAGCAGCACAGCTTATTAAAGCGGGCGCCACTGTGGGCATGAGCGGCTTTACCGGTGCCGGATATCCCAAAGTATTGCCTCAGGCCATTGCCGATGTGGCTCGCGCCGAACATGCCGCCGGCCACGACTACAAAATCAATGTCTGGACCGGTGCCTCTACTGCCCCTGAATGTGATGGCGTTCTGGCAGAAGCCCGCGCCATTAATCAGCGCCTGCCCTTTAATACTGATCGCATCATGCGTCAGGAAATCAATAACGGTGATGTCAACTTTATTGATATTCATTTGTCACAGGTGGCTCAGACGGCCGCCTTTGGTTTTTTAGGACACATGGACGTTGCCATTATTGAAATTGTCGGCATTACGGCCGATGGCTTACTGATTCCATCAACCGCCATCGGCAATAATCAGACCTGGCTGGATCTGGCTGATAAAGTCATTCTGGAAATCAACACCGCCATGCCCATGCAAATGGAAGGCATGCATGATATTGATCTTAACGCCGCCATTCCGCCCCATCGCACTCCGATTGCTATGACTCGTGCCGATGACCGCATTGGCCAGCCTTACATGAAGGTTGACCCAAATAAAATCGTGGCCATTGTAGAAACCCATGCTGCTGACCGTGATAATGTATTCAGCGAACCGGACGACAATTCCAAAAAAATTGCCGCCTATATTGTCGATTTTCTTTCGCATGAAATCAAAATGGGGCGTCTGCCCAAAGAAATGCTGCCGATTCAGTCTGGTGTGGGCAATGTAGCCAATGCGGTACTGGCCGGCTTACTGGATAGCCCCTTTGAGCAACTGTATGGCTATACCGAAGTTTTACAGGATGGCATGCTCGATCTGGTGCGCGCCGGTAAAATGACCACCGCTTCTGCTACTGCCATTTCCCTCTCAGCCAAAGCCTTTCAGGACTTTATCGACAACATCGGCTTTTATCGTGAACATATTGTGTTGCGTCCGCAGGAAATCTCCAATCATCCCGAACTGGTGCGCCGTTTAGGCATTATTGCCATGAATTCCATGATTGAAGCCGATATCTACGGCAACATCAACTCTACCCATGTGATGGGCACCAGCATGATGAACGGCATCGGTGGTTCGGGCGATTTTGCCCGTAATGGTTATCTTACCTTCTTTGTCACGCCTTCTGTGGCCAAAAATGGCAGTATTTCCTGCATCGTGCCGATGGTATCGCATGTAGATCACACCGAGCATGACACCCAGATCATTGTTACCGAGCAAGGACTGGCTGACCTGCGTGGTCTGGCGCCGCGTCAGCGCGCCAAAGTCATCATTGAGAAATGCGCCCATCCGGATTATCGTGATCTGTTACAGGATTATTATGATCGTGCCCTTAAAGGTACCCATGGTATTCATACCCCGCACATTCTGCCAGAAGCTTTAAGCTGGCATCAGCGCTATCTTGATACCGGCAGCATGAAAAAATAAACTGCCGGCTTCATTTCCAGCCCTGCCTGCCAGGGCTGTTTTATTTTTCGTTCAGACCATTCGCAAGATCAATGATCACCTTATTGCTGTCCGAAAACCCGGGTCAATAACTTTCATTTCAACCCGATTTTTTGTACCATATTTTTAATCATCAGGTGCCACTGGGCAGCACAGACCACAAAACATATTTAAATCATAAGGATCGTTATTATGAATGAAGTGATTAAATCCATTTTGCAACACCGCACCCACCGGAAATATAAAAAAGACGTCGCCATACCCGAACACGAAATACAAATGATACTGGATGCGGCGCGACAGGCACCTTCCTGGATCAATGGCCAACATTACAGCATTATCCGCATTACTGATCCCCAACTGCGCCAGAAAATTGCCGATCATCAGCCATTAAACCCGCAGGTGGGAGAATGCAGCGAATTCTGGGTTTTTATCGCCGATGCGCGTCGTTGCTATCTCGATAGTCAGGCTTATCACGGCAGTTTTGCTGCCGTCGGTACACCGGATACCTTATTCACCCTTAGCGTAGATGCAGCTTTGGCAGCACAAAATGCCACCGTAGCGGCTGAAAGTCTGGGTTATGGTACTTGTGATATCGGCGCCATGCGTATGATTGCTGCCGAACTGGTCGACTGGCTCAAACTACCCAAATACACCTTTCCTCTCTTTGGCCTGTGTATCGGCGTACCCGCCACCGAAGCGAAAATCAAACCGCGGCTGCCCCAACACTCAGTCGTCTTTAATAACCAGTATGGCAGCGATGACCAGCTGGCCAAAGATCTGGCCGATTATGAACAAACCATGCTGGACTTTGCCGAAGCACGCGAAACCGTGCCCTACCGGCAGAAAATGGCACAGTATTACAGCCACAGCTTTGCCCCGCAAAATAACGCCCTGCTCAGAAAACAAGGCTTTCTGACCCATCCGGACGGCCTGGCCGAAGACCAGACAGATTAAATCGGCTAAATCCGTGTTTCTTTATGAATTTGCTTCATTGACACATGACATCAAATTCAGCCACAGCATGACCACTATCCAGTAAAATAGTGGTCATTATTTATGTCCTGTTTCTATAACACCACCGTCGTACTGTATTTGATAAAAAGGAATCCCGCCCATGTTTTCACAACGCGTTACCATCGAACAATTTGACCCCGAACTGGCCGGCTATATTGCCGAGGAAAATCAGCGTCAGCAGGATCATGTTGAACTGATTGCCTCAGAAAATTATGTCAGCTGTGCCGTGATGCAGGCTCAAGGCAGCCAATTAACCAATAAATATGCCGAAGGCTACCCGGGTAAACGCTATTATGGCGGTTGCGAATACGTTGATCAGGTAGAACAACTGGCCATTGACCGCCTGAAAGAATTGTTTGGCGCCAGCTATGTCAACGTTCAGCCCCATTCAGGCTCACAGGCCAATCAGGCGGTTTACGCCAGCGTGCTCAAACCCGGTGACACCATTTTAGGCATGTCACTGGCTCATGGCGGCCATCTGACCCATGGCGCCAGCGTCAATATTTCCGGCAAACTCTACAACGCCATCACCTATGGTCTGGACGAAAATGAAGTACTGGATTATGCCGAAGTGGCGCGACTGGCACGCGAGCACAAGCCCAGAATGATCGTTGCCGGCGCCTCTGCCTATGCTTTGGAAATAGACTGGCAGCGCTTTCGTGAGATTGCCGATGAAGTAGGCGCCTATCTGTTTGTAGACATGGCACATTATGCCGGTCTGGTTGCCGGTGGCGAATACCCCAATCCGGTACCTTTTGCCGATTTTGTCACCACCACTACCCATAAAACCTTACGTGGCCCCCGCGGCGGTGTGATCATGTGCCGCAGTGACGAACATGCCAAAGCCCTGAATTCTGCCATTTTCCCCACCTTGCAAGGCGGCCCGCTCATGCATGTGATCGCCGCCAAAGCCGTGGCCTTTAAAGAAGCCTTGCAACCAGAATTCAAAGCCTATGCCAGACAAGTCAAAGCCAATGCCAAAGCACTGGCCGAAACCTTGACCGAACGTGGTCTACGCATTGTTTCCGGCCACACCGAAAGCCATGTTTTCCTGGTGGATCTGCAACCCAAAAAGCTCACCGGCAAAAAGGCAGAAGAAGCCTTAGGCAAAGCCCATATTACCGTGAATAAAAACGCCATTCCCAATGATCCGGAAAAACCGTTTGTCACTTCCGGCATCCGTTTGGGTACTGCCGCCATCACCACCCGTGGCTTTACTGAAGAAGATACCCGCCTTCTGGGCAATCTGATTGCCGATGTCTTAGACCATCCTGACGATGAAGTCAATATCAATACGGTGGCAGACAAGGTTCAGGCTTTATGCAACCGCCTGCCGGTTTATGGCATTTAAATATAAAGGTAAGGAAATTTAAATTTATTGAAATATTCAATATTGAATGAAATAAATTTTCAGTTGTTTTGTTAATATTTTAGGATTTATTTCCTTACAGTAAACTTTAAATTAACCAAAACACTATTTACTAAAAGAAAAGAAAAGAATAATATAGTTCCTATGGAAGATGGGTGTTTATATAGGATTCTCTATGTTTTTCCGTCTCTTAATTAAATAAAGAAAGGAAATAAAATGAAACGTTTAATGACAACTGCTATTTTGGCCGCTTCTTTGAGTATGACTGCTGGTATGGCTTTGGCCAATGCTGAGAACGATACCACTGATATTCGTAACTTTGGTGCTGCTGCTTCACAAAATGGTCAGAATGATAATGTTCAGGCCAATAGTCAGGATCTGGGCGCTTATCCTACTTTGCGTGCCTACAGCCACTACAAACATTAATTCGATTAATGTTTTCAGAAAAGACACAACATTGGTTGTGTCTTTTCTATATAAGTAATCCGATAGCAATAAACCATTTCTCACCGATTAACGCTGACGGGCTGAATCAGCTTCATTCATTAAAACGGCTATTTAAATAAATTCATTATTAACCCATTATTTATAATAAAAATCCGGTTAATGTCTGTCTTTCTTGGCCTTATTGCTGATATAAAATCATTCAATATTAAATCTCTATCCTGAAAATAGGCTGAAGATCAGAATCAGCATGTATTGATACCAGATTACAGGCACACCCTCTGAGCATAGACTTCGGACACCTGACATTTAAGCCCGCCGTCTTAATTATTGCCTCATACATCGTATTCCAACCGTTTAATACCGTATAATAGCCGCGATTGTCTGTTACTGATTGATGCCTAAATCATATCATTGATTATACTGATCTATTTCATTAGAGCTGGCATGAGCTGATGTTGGTATAAAGCTAAATCACTCCAGATGATCTGTGTTACCCGAAGCTGTAATTTAAATAATCCTTTATTTACTAATTTACTTTCTTTAAAGATAACACCCATGAATCAATTACTACGCTTTTGTTCTGTCTTATTCGTTACCCTGATGTTTTTCAGTCATCAGGCCATGGCAAAAACCACCACAACCAAACCCATTCCCATCCGTGTGGTGGTGGTGACTGCTTTTGAACTGGGTGAAGATACCGGCGATATCGCTGGCGAATTTCAGCACTGGGTAGAGCAATTCCCCCTGTCTGAAACCATTGCAGCACCTGCCACCTATCATGGCGTATTACGCTATAACCCTGAATTACAGGTATTGGGTATGGTGACCGGCGAAGGCCCGACCCGGGTAGCAGCCTCCATAACCGCGCTTGCCTCTGATCCCCGTTTTGATCTGAGCCACGCTTATTTCATTCTGGCAGGCATTGCCGGCGTTAACCCCAATAAAGGTACCCTTGGCACCGTAGCCTGGGCGCGCTATGCGGTAAACGGTGGTTCCGCCCATTTACTGGATGCGCGTGAAATACCTGCCGACTGGCCGGATGGCTTTACACCGGTACAGGCCAGCACACCTTATCCGCAACCACGACCACCCATTCACTCCATCGCCTCAGACATGGTGTTTGCCTTCAATCCCCAGTTGGTTAACTGGGCTTATCAGCGTACTAAAGACATGACTTTGCCAGACAGCGCTGAATTGGAGAAAAAACGCCAGCAGTACAAGAATTTTCCGAAAGCTCAGGCCAAACCTCAAGTCATTCTTGGTGACACCATCAGCTCAGAAACCTTCTGGAGCGGCCATAAAATGAATCAATGGGCTGAACGCTGGGTAAATTACTGGACAGACGGCAAAGGCGAAATGGTCACTACCGCCATGGAGGAAATTGCCCTGTATCAGGCTTTAAGCTATCAGGCCAAAATCGGACGGGTAGACACCAACAGAATTTTATCCTTACGTGCTGCCAGCAATTTTGATGCACCGCCTCCAGGCGAAAGTGCCGCCGAAAAATTAAAAGAAGAAATGAATGAAGAAAACTTTATTGGCCTGGACATTGCTACCCGCGCCGCCTACCAGGTAGGCAGTCCGATTGTGCGCGAACTGGCCACCCACTGGGATCAATATAAAGATCATATCCCGCAATAAAACCGGTTTCTCTTTTCATTGATCGGTTTTACTGAACCAGGCATCAATAATACCCTGTCCTGTCTTAATGACCTGACAGGGTATCTGTTTCTTATGCTGCCAATACTGAAAGTTAAAGAAAATAAAATTTAGCGTCTGAAATAAAAATAATGGTGATCAGTCGCTGATCAATTTAACAAAATTCATTTTATATTTTTGTAAATATTCACAAATTAACAATTTATCCAAAAATAATAATTCATACATATCAAATATATATATAATTTTTAGCCAGACAAACATTTTTAGTCATCACCGGTCAGCCACGCAATAAAACCACAGACGCCCCATGAACCGGTGCCTGTTTCATTCAGTATCCATCATTTTCACAGTGATAGAACCAAACCCGTAACCCGCCATTCGATTTATCATTCTTTAACAGTTTAACTATTCTCATCAATGAGTTAAGATAATTCTGTCTTGAATTGATGCAGTTTTTTGAGAAAAGGAGTGAAATATGTTGGGTTTAATCTGGACCATCATCGTAGGCTTTATCGTTGGTGTAATAGCCAAATTTCTTTATCCCGGCCGCCAGAACATAGGATTTATCGTTACCGCGCTACTGGGTATTGGCGGCTCTTTGCTGGCCGGTTACGTAGGTCAGGCCATGGGCTGGTATCATGTGGGGCAGAGTGCCGGCTTTATTGCTTCGGTAGTATTTGCCTGTATCATTCTGTTTATCTACGGCAAAATCAAAGCAAAATAAACTTGCAATTTGAATAAACAAATTATGGCCTGATCTTGCGATCAGGTCATAATCTATGCTGCCAAATACGCTATCCATCTGCTTTTAAGCATAACAGATATGATTTTTACAGAATGTATATTGTATTGCTGACTACTTATTTTAATGAATCGACCTTTTTCAATTCATTCTGATTATTTACATCGCGAATAACATCAATCGTAGCCTCAACCCCTTCTTGCTTAATCAGCTGATTAAACTGGTTGCGATAAATGGTAATCAGGCTGGTGCCATTAACGCGAATATTATAAATACGGTATACACCTTTATTCAGATACATCTGATAGCCGACTTCAAAATGTTTACCATTACGCCCGATAATATCAGTAAATACTTCAATCTGGCGGGGATTGTGTTCAATCACTTTGGGCAATACTGTCACCTTGGCTTTGGCCGCACCCATCAGGGCAGAATGCGCATAAACCCGGATTACCATGGCTTTAAAAGCAGCAGTAAAATCCAGCTTTTGCTGCGGCGTAAACTGCCGCCACGGCAAGCCCACGGCCAAAGCGGTAATCCGTTCATAATCCAGATACTGATCTGCATAAGTGGTAATCTGCGCCACTTTCTGCGATTCAGTCAGACCGGTATTGTGTGTCACAGCCAGAATGGTATCTACATTCTCTTGCAACTGCTGCTGTGCCGGATGAGTCAGACCTTGTGCATACACCATGGCCGATTGTAGCCAGAACCACGCAATCACATAAAACAGCCAGTACTTTTTCATGTTTCAATATCCTTCTTCATGATGAACACCATAAAAAACGGTTTATGCAAACACATAAACCGTCCATACCCAAACGCTTTATGAAATCATTACCCCAGCTGAGCAGTCAGCCAGTCATGCACGCCATCCAGAACTTCGGGTAATTTCGCCACATCAGTGGCACCAGCCTGCGCCAATTCAGGACGACCACCGCCCTTACCGCCCAGCTGCTCTGCTAACAGTCTGACCAGATCACCGGCTTTGACCTTTTTACTGAGCGGTTTGGAAACACCCGCCACCAGCGAAATCTTACCCTCTGCAACCGCGGCCAATACCACTACACGATTGTCTGCCTGACCACTCAGTTCAACCGCCAGGTCTCGCAAGGCCAAAGCATCAGCATCATCCATCCGCGCCACAATCAGCGCCGCTGAACCCACATTCCGCGCTTTGGCGGCCAAAGCCTGGCCACTGTGTTTCATCAATTCATTTCTGGCCTGTGCCAGCTCTTTTTCCAGCTTTTTAGTGTGTTGATGCAACGTTTGAATTTTAGGCAGTATATCCTCACTGGTCTGCGCTTTTAATTCAGACACCACGTTTTTAACCAGCTGTTCCTGCTGCTGGACAAAGTGCAGCGCATTCAAACCGGTAATGGCCTCAATCCGGCGCACACCGGCCGCAATACCGCTTTCAGACACAATCTTAAATAGACCGATGTCACCGGTATGCGCCACATGAGTACCGCCACACAATTCAGTAGAAAAATCACCCATGCGCAATACACGCACTTCATCACCATATTTCTCACCAAAAAGCGCCATCGCACCGGCAGCAATGGCATCATCAAACGCCATGTTTTGCGCATTGACTGCCACATTGGCCAAAATAGCCTGATTCACCCGCCGTTCAATTTCCGTAATCTCGGCAGCAGTCAGCGGCTGGGTATGCGAAAAGTCAAACCGTGTACGTTCGGCAGTTACCAATGAACCTTTTTGCTCCACATGCGTTCCCAGCACATCACGTAATGCCTTGTGCATCAGATGGGTGGCACTGTGATTGCGCATACTGGCTTCACGTACTTCATCGTTTACCTGCGCGGTTACCTCATCACCCACCCGCAATCGGCCTGACACCATAACACCAAACTGCCCGAATACCTTGGCTTTGATTTTCTGGGTATCACGTACTTCAAAGCGGTTTTCACCAGCGAAAATATAGCCAACATCACCGACCTGACCACCAGATTCAGCATAAAACGGCGTAAAATCAATAATTACCGTACCCTGATCACCCACATCCAATTGTTCTACCGCTTCTCCTGCCTTATATAAGGCCAGAATACGGGTTTCTGTCTGGCGTTGGCTATAACCTTTGAATTCGGTATCGGCACCCTGATAATCCAGCTGTGTATCGGCTTTAAAATTCTGTGCCGCCCGCGCGCGCGCGCGTTGTGCCGCCATTTCACGCTCAAAACCGGCCTCATCCAGCGCAATATTGCGCTCACGGGCAATATCGGCCGTCAGATCATAAGGGAAACCATAAGTATCATACAGCTTGAAAATCACCTCACCAGACAAGGTTTTAACATTCTGTTGTAATGTTTCCTCCAGTAAAGCCATACCGGTTTCCAGCGTCTGGGCAAAACGGGTTTCTTCCTGCAACAACACTTCTCTGATCTGTGTTTCTTTTTCTTTCAGTTCAGGATAGGCATCGCCCATTTCTTTGACCAGATCCGCCACCAGCAGATGGAAAAACGGTTGTTTGCGACCCAGTTTATAGCCATGGCGCACTGCCCGCCGGATAATCCGGCGCAATACATAACCGCGCCCCTCATTACTGGGCAAAACCCCGTCGGCAATCAGAAAGGCACAGGAACGGATATGATCGGCAATCACCTTCAGGCTGGGCGTATCCTGACTGTAGGGCACATCCACTACCCGTGCCACCGCTTTAAGCAGATTCACCAGTAAATCAATTTCATAATTACTGTGTACATGCTGCAAGACCGCGGCAATGCGTTCCAGCCCCATACCGGTATCTACCGATGGTTTGGGCAATGGATGCATGACCCCGCTTTCATCGCGGTTATATTGCATAAAGACACAATTCCAGATTTCAATAAACCGGTCACCGTCTTCCTCGGCACTCCCTGGAGGGCCGCCCCAGATCGCCTCGCCATGATCATAAAAAATTTCAGAACAAGGGCCGCACGGGCCGGTTTCACCCATCTGCCAGAAATTATCTGAAGCATAGCGACCGCCTTTATTATCGCCAATACGGATAATTCTGTCGGCAGGCAAACCGATCTCATTCAGCCAGATGTTATAAGCCTCATCATCTTCAGCATAAACCGTGGCCAGTAGTTTTTCTTTGGGCAGGTTCAGCCATTCCTTACCGGTTAAAAATGTCCAGGCAAAATGCAGCGCATCACGTTTGAAATAATCGCCAAAACTAAAATTACCCAGCATCTCAAAAAAAGTATGATGGCGGGCGGTATAACCCACATTTTCCAGGTCATTGTGTTTACCTCCGGCACGCACACATTTTTGTGCGGTGGTGGCGCGACTGTATGGCCGCTGATCAAAACCCAGAAAAACATCTTTAAACTGGTTCATGCCCGCATTGGTAAATAACAGGGTTTTATCATCCTGAGGCGGTACCAGTGATGACGATGGCACAACCTGATGTCCCTGACTCTGGAAAAATTGGAGAAATTTAGATCGAAGTTCTGCTGTTTTCATAGTGGTTTCTATTTTATTGGGCAATGAATATATTCAGGCAGTCTGTATCATGGCAGACTGCCTGAATATCGCTATCAAATACAACAGGCCAAACCCGATATGGCCGATTGTCGCCCCAGTTAAAATCATGCGCTTATCTTACCCCAGATTTGCTTTTTCGCCTACTGAAGCACACATTTCCAAACACAAATTACCCATAAGCACGACGCCAAAGAGCGAATAAAGTAGTATATTAACCCATATACCGTCTACAGACATCCATCCTCAGCCCTGATTAACCTGGCGAGGAACAATAATGATAAGGACATTTATGCATACACCCATTCGTCTTGGTTTATCCAGCCTGATATTATGTGCCCTTACCGCCTGTGGTGGCCACAGTCAGCCTAATGACCAGTCAGGCAATGATGGCGCTGCCTCAGCGCCTCAGCATCAGCCACTGGCACACACCAAAGCCTTAAAAATCTATAACTGGTCAGACTACGTAGACCCCGCCACCGTCAAAGCCTTTGAAAAAAAATATGATGTTAAAATCACTTATAATTATTATGACAGTGATGAAACCCTGGAAAGCAAAATGCTTACCGGCCAGTCCGGTTATGATCTGGTGGGTCCTTCCAATTCATTTTTAGGCCGGCAGATCAAAGCCGGCGCCTATCAGAAACTGGATAAAAGCCAGATTCCCAACTGGAAAAACATTAATCCCAGACTACTGGAATTATTGCAGGACGTTGACCCTGACAATCAATATGCCATACCCAATTACTGGGGCATGAATACCTTTGCCATTAATACCGAAAAAGTCAGAGCCGCACTTGGCAACACACCCATGCCGGATAATGACTGGGATCTGGTGTTCAACCCCACCTACACCAGCAAATTAAAGTCCTGTGGCATCAGCTACATGGATAGCCCGATCGAGATGCTGCCTTTGGTATTGCACTATGTGGGTAAAGACCCCAACAGTCAAAGTAAAGACGATATTGATATCGCCGCCAATATCATTAAAGCCAATCGCGCCAATATTCTGCGCTATTCTTCTTCCGGTTATATTGATGACTTGGCGCGTGGTGATGTTTGCCTGGCCGTCGGCTTTGGCGGTGATCTGAATATCGCCAAACGACGCCGTGCTGAATCCACTGGCAAACACGACATCACCGTTATGGTACCCAAATCAGGCGTATCACTGTGGATTGATACCTTGGCCATACCCAAAGATGCGGTGAATGTAGAGAATGCCTACCGCTATCTCAACTGGGTACTGACACCGGAAATCGCTGCGCAAAATGCCGATGCAGTCACCTATGCACCCGCCAGTCTGCCGGCCAGAAAATTAATGAACAAAGAATACAGTAACGACCCCAGCATCTTCCCGTCGGATGAAGTTTTAGCCAACAGCTATCTGGTGTTACCCATCAAAACTGAATTATTAAAATACGAACTGCGCTTATGGCAAAACATCAAAGCAGGTAAATAAGCCGGTCGGCCATAGACAATAAACCACTGTTCCATCATTCATGAACAGTGGTTTATTCTATCCAATCCTTTCAGACTAACGGCATAAATTCGGCAACTCCAGCCAGGCTTTAGATAATTCCATATTGGGAGCATAAAGGTTGA
This sequence comes from Neisseriaceae bacterium ESL0693, assembly GCA_029433475.1. Lineage (GTDB taxonomy): Bacteria > Pseudomonadota > Gammaproteobacteria > Burkholderiales > Neisseriaceae > Snodgrassella. Next base: position 110,166 of record JAQTIE010000010.1, read on the forward strand.
TCTGACTGATTTGCAAACCCTGATTAATCACATCCATCTGCACACCTTTCACATGTGTAAAAGGATTAATCATGGCTACTGTCTGACCGCCATCCGGATAACCGGTGATTTGCAAAAATTCCGGCGGTAATTTAAAGCGATCTTGTAATTGCCCGGCCAGACACTTACTGGTCGCAAATGCCGGTTTATGCACTGTGATACTGACCTTGGGCGCAGCAATTCTGACCGGCCGGTGATGTGCCACCCCCAGACGGCAGGATTCATTTTTATCTGCATCACACAATCCCTCACGATCACCGGATTGATCATACAAAGCGATCTGACGTCCGGCAGATGTATCCTGAGCCGGCATTTGCGCACATGCAGACAATGCCAACGCACAAGGCAACAGCAATAATTTTAATTTTTGCAATAACTTCAACGGTATTCCTTCTTTACAATGACAATAACCCTGGCTGCTTTTCACCATACCTACAACACCAGACGCAATAACCTGCTCTATCGTTTATATATTATTCAGCATGACCCATGCATGGCAGCAACATGGAAAGAGACAAGGCATTTTTCCAGTTTCATGTTTCCATATGATAAACAACAAAAATAGGGATATTTTGCATAAATACAAGCTCAATAGCCAGCATAAAGCCGTTATAATCCTGATTTGACCGTTTATTGCCGAGTTTACTTATGCATTTTCCGGTAGTCGCTCCTGTCCGAACAGTCACCCTGGCACTTACCGGCGCCTCGGGTATGCCCTATGCCATCCGTTTACTGTCCTGTCTTTTAAAAGCAGACATTACCGTCTGGCTTTTATATTCGCAGGCTGCCCAGATTGTAGCGCAGCAAGAAAGTCAGTGGCACCTGCCCGCCAATGCCGGCCAATGCACGGAAGTGTTATGCCAGCAATTTCAGACCACACCACAGAAATTACACGTTTTCGGGCGTGATGAATGGTTTGCCCCACCCGCCTCCGGCTCCAACCCCGCCGATGCCATGATTATCTGTCCGGCCAGCATGGGCGCCATTGCCGCCATTGCTGCCGGTACTTCCGATCACCTTTTAGAGCGTGCGGCCGATGTTTCGATTAAAGAAAACCGCCCGCTGATTGTGGTACCACGCGAAACCCCTTTATCCGCGATTCATCTGCAAAATCTGCTCAAACTGGCACAACTGGGCGTCTGTATTCTGCCCCCTGTAGCCGGTTTCTATCATCATCCCCAGACCATTGACGACATGGTCGATTTCGTGGTGGCGCGCATTCTTGATCAGCTGCATATTCCGCATACACTCATGCCCCGCTGGGGGGCAGATCAATTGTCAGACCATTAAAATTCTAAAACAGTTGACAATCCCGCCAAAACGGCATAGGGTAGCAGGCATGACTACTTTAAAAAACGCTTTTTCTTTTGCCTATTATTGGTACCACACTTCGGTGCGGTGCCTTTGTGCGTTTGTCTGAACCCCACAGACCAGATCAAAAAGCAAACCGCCCGTAAGCCGAGGCGGTTTTTTTCAGGCCGTCTCTATCCGAATAAGGACAGCCAGTATCATGAATACCCCACAACGGCATCATTCAGCCACCACAAAGCAAGACCATGGCCACATTACCGAGCCACAACAACTACAACGCTGGTACATGCTGGTTAACGGCAATAGCCACTGCCCCGAGCTTTGCCCTGAAGAGCCATTACAACACCAGCACTTTACCCTCAGCGAAGCGCTGATACCCAATATCCGCCTCATAGCCTGCCTGATTGCCGCCACACGTCTTAATTTTAGCGAAAAAACCCCGTCAACCATCACCGAAGAGGCCGACTGGTTTGCAGCGCGCATCCTGTTATTGGGCGTGCGCGTCTTTCATCTGGACATCACCCTGATACCCATGCTCAAAACCGCCAACCAGCGCGCGCAAGCCTTTGCCCGTCAGCATCAATTACCTTTCAGTCCGGCACAAATGCGCATGAGCCTGCATGCAGCACGACCACAACCCCTACTGATACTGGAAACAGAAACCGATTTTGAAGATCAGGGCATGGTACAAAACAGCCTGCACATTGCCCGCCACAGTCAAGGCATTATTCAGCCATGACAATCATAACCGCCTTACACCATGGCGGCACTACCACCCCCAGGCAGCAACCACCGCTCTGTCTTGATGGCTGGCCAATGCTTATGCGCATTTATACTGATCAATATGTATTTAGCATAAATAGACTAACCCATATCTGGTATGTTATGCCTGATAATGATATTATTTACATAAATACTTTAGCATAATGCCCGCAAAACATGGCGGGCATTATGCAATAAAGACTACTACGCATCAATCGGCTTTGTTTTACTGATTAACCGCCGTAATCTGCGGTCTAAACGATTGCATCTGATCAGGTATCGCGCCCAGTGTGGTATCCACACTTGACGGCACAAAGGCTGCCATCGCCTGTATCATTTGCAATACCTGAGCATCTGCCGCCGGCTGACTGGTCTGCTCTGCCACCATCGATGCCCCATAGGGCAATAGCCCCAATTCAGAGCCATACAGCGCTTTATCAAAATCATTCTTGTGCAGTTCATGCCAATATGCCACAAGATCATTGTCAGACATATACACACCCTTGGCTTCCATATCATCACCAGAATAAAAATGCTGTCTTTCTGCTGATGGTTCACTCCTGAATACCAATTCCGTCTGCGCTTGTGTTTCTGCCTGGCTGGCTAGCGATTGTCTGGCCGCGGTCAGCCATACCGTCTGATCTTCAAACACAAACCGGAAAGATTCATAATTTTCCAGACTGAAAAAATTCTGTATCGTGACCGAATCGGCCGAATCATACGCCGCTATCACCAGATCATTGCCTACCTGATTAAACCGGGCATTTTGCACCTGCGCCCCCTCAAAAACCAGCCGGCTCTGTTCGGTGCCGTTTTCCTGAATAATATCCTGCCCGTGCCCCGCTTCAAACACATAGCTATCATTACCGGCACCGCCCACCAAAACATCATTGCCGCTGCCGCCATTCAATACATCATCACCGCCCTGACCAAAGAGGTAATCATTACCGCCATAACCATTGATCACATCGGCCTCTTCAGTGCCATAAAGCAGATTATTGTTTTCATCTCCTTCAATGGTGTTTGGTTTGCCGCTGCCATGATGATGCTGCATTGATGCTATCCATGCCTGAAGGGTGAGCGCGCCTTGATCATCGGTATTGAAATACACCTGATTCAGATCCAGTCCTCCTGCTCGTCCGTCCAGATAATAGCCCAGTAAATGAATCTCATCATGATTATTCCGATTCACCAGTACCACGCCATTATCGTCCTGCGCCAGATCAAACTGACTGAGCGTATCCAGAACAATGACGGTCTGACCCTCACTGTCTTCAATTGTGGTCACACCATCACCGCTGTAATAAACATAAGTATCATTACCGGCACCACCATTCAGATAATCATTGCCGCTGCCGCCCACCAATACATCATCACCATCACCACCAAAAATCCGGTCATCGCCCGCCAGACCATATAGCCAGTCATTGCCGGCATCACCCTGAATCAGGTCATTGCCCCAGCCGCCCAGAATGGTATCATTGCCATCACCGCCAAAAAGCCGGTTATTGCCAATAACAGCGGCAGAAGATGGCTGAGCCAGATCGGTTACGGCGGTATCTCCGGTAATGTAATCATCTCCATCACCGCCATAAATGGTGTCGCCACCACCGCCGCCGATCAGGGTATCGTTGCCAGCGCCGCCATCGATCAGATCATCACCATAACCGCCATCGACATAATCATCGCCTTCTTCGGCATAAATAACGTCATTGCCGCCGTGTTGCGGCTGATGTTGGGTCAGACCCACACCCAGGTCACCCCAGATGGTGTCATTACCACTGCCGCCATAAATGGTGTCATGACCGATACCACCGGTGATCTGATCATTGCCATTACCACCATAGATCAGGTCGTCAAATTCATTACCGCTGGCCAATTGATTCTGTGCATGCTCACTACTGAAATCACCAATAATCACATCATCGCCATCACCACCGATCAAAGTATCGCGGCCGGCGCCGCCAAACAGCTTATCATTACCTTCACCGCCATCGATCAGATCATCGCCATAGCCGCCATAAATCTCATCTTTGCCGGCACCGCCGAATAAACGGTCATCGCCTTTCATTTCGCTGTTGAGTTCGTGGTTGTCGCGGCTATCGTCACCCCAGATGACATCATCGCCATCGCCGCCATAGATGGTGTCATCGCCGCCTGCGCCAACCAGCTGATCATCACCGGCACCGCCTTCAAGGTAATCGGCACCGTGGCTGCTTAAAGGATCGCTTAACGTATCACCATAGATCACGTCATCGCCATCATCACCGTAAAGCGAGTCATTGCCACTATCGCCCCAGATGGTGTCATTGTCGGCTCCGCCCCAGATATGGTCATTACCGGCACCGCCATAGATCTGGTCATTGCCTTCATCGCCCCAGATGTAATCATCACCGGCCAGCTCCGGATGCTCCTCTCTATCATTGGCATCACCCCAGATGCGGTCATTACCACTGCCGCCATGCAGAAAGTCGCCTTTGCCGCCACCCACAATATAGTCATCGCCGGCGCCGCCATAAATCGTGTCTACGCCATGGTAAGCTTCGTCCAGCCGGCCGATAAACTCCTGATCGCCATAAAGCTTATCATCACCGTCACCGCCCAGTATATAATCATCACCGCCACCGCCGACAATGGTGTCATTACCGGCGCCACCGTCCAGATGATCATTGCCGTGTTCCTTTGCGGCCGTTGAATTCATATATCCCCGAGCTATTAAACCGTCACCCCAGATCAGATCATCACCATTACCGCCGATAATGGTGTCGTTACCACCCAGACCATACAGCGTATCATTGCCGGTTTCGCCAACGCCATCGCCTTCAATATAGTCATCCTGATTGCTGCCTATGATCATATCATTACCGGCACCGCCATAAAGATAATCGCCGCCGGTTTCGTCTGAATCATCCATCTGTGAGGTCATACCATAATAAATCGTGCCGCCATTCTTATTTTTATACACCCCCCAGGTAGGGCCGGCATAAACCAGTTCCACGCCATCGGCCGGCATCTGCCAGCGCTCTCCCGGCCTTAACCGGTCAGTAGTACGCCGTAAAGACGCATTGGCAAAGATATAATCATCACCATCACCGCCATAAATATGATCTGAGCCGCCGCCGCCCACCAACAGATCATTGCCGTCATCGCCATAGATATAATCATCGCCCTTACCACCATCAAGCGCATCGCCGCCACCAAAGCCATGCATCAGATCAGCCTGATCCGAGCCTCTGATCACGTCTTCAAATCCGGCCTCATACACGCCATTCACTACCGTCCCGTCTTTATTGCGATCCCAGCTTCCGTAATGCTGGCCGGCAGCTGCTTTATCCAGATTAAAATAACCTGCCGTATCAAAACCTGCTTCCTGAACGATTTCAGCTCGTGAATCGCCCATATACAGCCGGTATTTGCTCTGTACCGGTTGCTTCAGTTTGAATTTTGGCAGCTTTATCCCCAGCCGGTTGCCGCCCATCGTTTCCCAGCCGCTGATGGTCAGCTGATCCGCCCGGTCTGCCGCTGACTGAATCAACAGATCGCCTTCTGCCGTCAGCTTTATCCGCCATTGGCCGTCTTTTGAGCACCATTCCTGGTCACTCAATGCCTGCCAGCCGTAACTGCTGAAAGCCTTGCCGTTCAGCTTCAGGCTGCCGTTGCCGTCTTCGTCAATAATCCGGTCAGCCATATCGCCTGAGTTATACTGGTAAATATCATTGCCTTTGCCGCCCGCCAGTATGTCGTTGCCTTTACCTCCGGCCAGGGTGTCATTGCCGGCACCGCCGCTCAGGTAGTCGTCACCATCACCGCCATTCAGTATATCCCGCCCTTTGCCGCCGATCAGCACATCGGCCGCTGCGCCGCCCTGAGCATTGCCGCCGCTGTCTCCCATCAGTGTGACCTGATGTATCGGGCCATTATTCTGCATATTGATTGACAATTGCTGTTTATGCTGCTGATCATTGAAGATCACTGCATCATCAGCACCTAAGCCGTATTTCTGCCGCAACTCTTGCACCATGCTACTTAGCTGTTGGTAAGCACTGGTGTCTATCAGTAAAGAATCATCCAGTCCGTGATAGGTTTTATCCGCTTGTTGCAGTCTTAATTCCTGTATCAGCCAGACCCGCACCTGTACCCAGTCTGCCCCTACTTCGTCCAGACTTTGCGGTGATTTGCCTTTGTTCTTTAATTGATCGCGGTTGAGTATCACCACCGGATTGAGCTGATCCAGTGCCGCCAGATAGGCCGATACCAGATCAGTGCGCCCGTCCTGCTGCCATTGCTGCAACATGCTCCAGATCATGTCCGGTGATTCAGTGATAAAAGCCAGCTGATATTTAAATTCATATTCTCCGGGCTGGCCATCTATTGGTTGTTTATTTTGGCTGCCCGGGTCAAAGATAAAGCCCAGTCCCTTATCAGCGTAGTTGTCATCAGTCACTGCGGTGATGGTGCTGTTGGTGGGATTGATCGCATTGGTATTCAATACCGCCGCCATAATCCATTGCGTCATGGTTTTACCACCTGCCATCTGCCAGTTGGTCGCCAGTGCATTTTTGCTGGCCTGATCGCTGTGGCTGTTGCTGAAGTAAACACCGGTTATCCGGTCACGTGGTGAACTTTCATGTTTATACCATTGATGCTGCTGAGACAATGGCCAGCGATCAGTAATCAGTTCTCCTACCCAGTCAAGGCCTGACCCGATCACACTGGTGTCCCCCATCCAGCTTTGTGCCTGCTGCTGCTCTGCTGCCGAGATATTGACTTTTTTATAGCCCAGCTTTGTTGCCAGCGAATCCAGCCAAACCGGATTGGCTTCTTGGAAATTTTTTATAACATCTTGCAACTGACCCGCGCTTATTTTGCCTATATCCACCGCTGCCCGAATAATCGACACACTGGAGGTAGGCTGACCGCTATCTTTATCTATATACATATAACCACGCGATTGATCCAGCGTAATCGCGTATAAAAGACTGCTGTAAAATCCACCTACCGGTGTACTGCCGTCAGTCTGCCATAATTCTTCCCATACTTCATCGGCAATCTGTTTACCGGTTTTACCCTCACCACTGGCGTGATTGGCGATGATCGACATCGGCGCGTTCAGTGTCCAGTAGTCAATATTCAGATCATGAGCATCAAATACAATTTCATGGAACTTACGCATAGATTCATAATCCGTATCATGACTAACTGTGCCGCCATTTTTATCAGCCTCACGTTCTAAATATCGCAAATACTCAAGAGCCATATCGCGCCGGATTGAATTAATCAAATCCTGACTCATGTTCTCGCCGTTGTGTTTCTCTTTATAGACCGAATTCATAAATTTAACTGCACCCTGACCCGTTGCGGTGCCGCCAGTGGCTACCCCTTTAGCCCAATTGGCATAGTGATAGCCATAGCTGCCCAACTCATCATAGACCTTGCCCACATCGGATAAAGTGCCGTTCTTAATTTGTTCCTGCCAGCCTCTGATCTGAGCCAATGTAATTTTTTGCGCTTCAAACATAATCTATTTCCTTTTAAAATAAAATTAAGATGATTGCTTCAGTGTTGCGTTGGTTGCTCTACTACCCAGCTATCTAATGCCTGTGTTGCGTACTGCTCTAACTTTTGCCATTGTGATAAGTAACGGCGGTCATAACTCAATTCTATCCACGCTTTCATATCTGGCTTAATAAAAAGTTGATCACAATATCTAACATGACCAGAAACATTACATGTAATCACAGTATTAACATTACCCTGCTGATCTTTTTGTACAAAAATATCCTGCCCAAATGCCCAATGCCACGGCTCACCGGTACTCGGGTCTATACCATTATTGGCCTGATAATAAATCAATCCTTCAACCAGCGTTGACTGTTGTTTATAGTCATAACGGTCATCTTTTAATAACAACTCTAAAAAAGAATTCAAATACAATGGCCAGTCTCCTCGTGCCTTAACGGTCACCTGCGTCCACGGCATCGGTTCACCTTTAGAGGCATGTTCCCGGCTGTCTTCGTTATATCCCATATAAGTAGGCTGATCGAAATCCCGTACCACGCCGTCAGTCACCCGCATATCAAACGCAAAGCCAGTAATCACCCGATCATAGCTATTTTTAATCTGCCGCCGCTTTTTACGGTAGGCTTTGGCTTCTTTGGTAAAATCAAAATCGTTCGGGTCGCCAGCGTAATGTACCCAGCCCACTAAAATAACACTGCCAGGAATCGCCAGCGCTTTGCCGCCCAGATTGCCAATATCGGCATAGCGCCCATGGGCGTCTCGCGGTGGTCTGAATTCAGACGCTGCCTGCGCCCCTGCTTCTGAGGCCTGTTTATCTTGCTGCTTAGTCGTATCATTGCAGCCAGACAGCAATAAGCTGAAACTTAACAGCCACACAACCACTAATCTGATGCTCATGTTCTTATCCTTAAACAGAAGTTTGCCGCATTGATATTGATAAAGGCTATATTAATATTATTATCTAAAAATAACAATATACATATCAATCTTATACTTTATTTAATTTGATATAAATCAAATGTCTTATTATTAAATTGATCTGGATATGGTTATTTGATTACTTTTATAAAAACAATGGTTAATTGATTATTAGTTTATGAATTTAAGTTATATACGTAAAGATGAATTGGGGCATTTATAGTTATTAAATGTAGTGCCAGATGTATAATCATCGCCCTTGCCGCCATCAAGCGCATCGCCGCCACCAAAGCCATGCATCAGATCAGCCTGATCAGAGCCTCTGATCACGTCTTCAAACCCGGCCTCATACACGCCATTCACTACCGTCCCGTCTTTATTGCGATCCCAGCTTCCATAATGCTGGCCGGCAGCTGCTTTATCCAGATTAAAATAACCTGCCGTATCAAAACCTGCTTCCTGAACGATTTCAGCTCGTGAATCGCCCATATACAGCCGGTATTTGCTCTGTACCGGTTGCTTCAGTTTGAATTTTGGCAGCTTTATCCCCAGCCGGTTGCCGCCCATCGTTTCCCAGCCTCTGATGGTCAGCTGATCCGCCCGGTCTGCCGCTGACTGAATCAACAGATCGCCTTCTGCCGTCAGCTTTATCCGCCACTGGCCGTCTTTTGAGCACCATTCCTGGTCACTCAATGCCTGCCAGCCGTAACTGCTGAAAGCCTTGCCGTTCAGCTTCAGGCTGCCGTTGCCGTCTTCGTCAATAATCCGGTCAGCCATATCGCCTGAGTTATACTGGTAAATATCATTGCCTTTGCCGCCCGCCAGTATGTCGTTGCCTTTACCTCCGGCCAGGGTGTCATTGCCGGCACCGCCGCTCAGGTAGTCGTCACCATCACCGCCATTCAGAATATCCCGCCCTTTGCCGCCGATCAGCACATCGGCCGCTGCGCCGCCCTGAACAGTGCCGCCGCTGTCTCCCATCAGTGTGACCTGATGTATCGGGCCGTTATTCTGCATATTGACCGACAGCTGCTGTTTATGCTGCTGATCATTGAAGATCACTGCATCATCAGCACCTAAGCCGTATTTCTGCCGCAACTCTTGCACCATGCTACTTAGCTGCTGGTAAGCACTGGTGTCTATGAATCCAAACAAAGGATCACCCAAAGCGTTATAGTTTTTATCAGCCTGTTGCAGTCTTAATTCCTGGATCAGCCATACCCGCACCTGTACCCAGTCTGCCCCTACTTCGTCCAGACTTTGCGGTGATTTGCCTTTGTTCTTTAATTGATCGCGGTTGAGTATCACCACCGGATTGAGCTGATCCAGTGCCGCCAGATAGGCCGATACCAGATCAGTGCGCCCGTCCTGCTGCCATTGCTGCAACATGCCCCAGATCATGTCCGGTGATTCAGTAATAAAGGCGAGCTGATATTTAAATTCATACTCGCCTTTGTGACCATCAATCTCTTGTTTATGTGAGCTGCCCGGGTCAAAGATAAAGCCCAGTCCCTTATCAGCGTAGTTGTCATCAGTCACTGCGGTGATGGTGCTGTTGGTGGGATTGATCGCATTGGTATTCAATACCGCCGCCATAATCCATTGCGTCATGGTTTTACCGCCCATCTGCCGCCAGCTGGTCGCCAGTGCAGCGCGGCTTGTCTGATCAGTATGACTGTTACTGAAGTATATGCCTGTTGCCCGGTCAAATACTGAACTTTCATGTTTATACCAGTTGTGCTGAAACAGTGGCCAGCCATCGGTAATCAGTTCTCCTGCCCAGCCAAAGCCTGACCCGATCACACTGGTATCTCCCATCCAGCTTTGTGCCTGCTGCTGCTCTGCACTGGAAATATTCACCCGTTTGTAGCCCAATTGACTGGCTCGTGCGTCTACATTGCCACCGGCAGCTAAATAACCAATTGCCAATCCTAAAGCAGCAGGATCTTTTACTATACTCGGGTTATGTGCCACAATAATGGCTAAAGCTGAGGTGGGTTTGCCACTCTTTTCATCGATATACATATAGCCATGTGACTGATCAAAAGTAATCGCATATAAAAGACTGCTGTAAAATCCGCCTACCGGTGTACTGCCGTCAGTCTGCCATAATTCTTCCCATACTTCGTCTGCAATCTGCTGACCGGTTTTACCCTCACCACTGGTGTTGTTAGCGATGATGGACATTGGCGCGTTCAGTGTCCAGTAGTCGATGTTCAAGCCATATTTATCAAACACAATTTCATGGAACTTACGCATAGATTCATAATCCGTATCATGACTGACTGTACCGCCATGATCTTCTGCTTGTTTTTCTAAATAATTTAGATACTCAATCGCCATATCGCGCCGGATTGAATTAATTAAATCCTGACTCATTTCCTGGCCGTTGTGTTTCTCTTTATAGACTGAATTCATGAATTTAACTGCGCCCTGACCTGTTGCGGTTCCGCCAGTAGCCACACCTTTAGCCCAGTTGGCATAATGGTAACCATAGCTGCCCAACTCATCGTAAACTTTGCCCACATCGGATAAGGTGCCGTTATTAATCTGTGCCTGCCAGCCTTCAATCTGTTGCTTAGTAATTTTTTGCGCTTCGAACATACCAACTTCCTTTTAAAAAATATTGATATTCAATTAATAACTATTAATTGACCGAATTTACTGCCTTATGATGATTGCCTTCCTGCTGCGGCTTCTCTACTACCCAGCTATCTAATGCCTGTGTGGCATACTGCTCCAACTTCCGCCATTGTGATAAGTAACGGCGGTCATACCTCAATGCTACCTGCGCCTTCATATCTGGCTTGATAAACCATTGTCGGCAAAATCTAACATGACCAGAAATCTCACATATGATCATTGTATTAACATTATCCTGCTGATCTTTTTGTACAAAAATATCTTTGCCAAAAGTATACTCACCCCAAGGTTCATTAGTTTCAGGGTCTATACCATTGTTAGGTTGATAATATAATAATCCCTCTACTGTTTTGGGTTGTAGTTGATAGTTGAAATAATCAGGCTTTCTTAGAGCTGAAGTCATCGATGATTCTAAAAAAGAATTAAAATTCAATGGCCGGTCTCCTCGTGCCTCAACCTTTACAAATGTCCACGGCATCGGCTCGCCTTTAGAGGCATGTTCCCGGCTGTCTTCGTTATATCCCATATAAGTGGGCTGATCGAAATCCCGTACCACGCCATCAGTCACCCGCATATCAAACGCAAAGCCGGTAATCACTCGATCATAGCTATTCTTAATCTGCCGCCGTTTTTTACGGTAGGCTTTGGCTTCTTTGGTAAAATCAAAGTCATTCGGGTCTCCTGCATAATGTACCCAACCCACTAAAATCACACTGCCCGGAATGGCCAGCGCTTTGCCGCCCAGATTGCCAATATCCGCATAGCGCCCGTGTGCGTCTCGCGGTGGTCTGAATTCAGAGGCCGCCTGTGCCCCCGTTTCTGAGGCCTGTTTATCCTGCTGCTTAGTCGTATCATTGCAGCCAGACAGCAATAAGCTGAAACTCAACAGCCATACAACCACTAATCTGATGCTCATGTTCTTCTCCTTAAACAGAAGTTTGCTGCATTGATATTGATAAAGGCTATATTACTTCTGTTATCTAAAAATAACAATATACATATCAATCTCATACTTTATTTAATTTGATGCAAATCAAATGTCTTATTATTAAATTGATCTGGATATGGTTATTTAATTACTTTTATAAAAACAATATATAATTGATTGTTGGTTTATGGGTTTAAGTTATATACGTAAAGATGAATTAGGATATTTATAGTTATTAAATGTAATGCCATAAATATAATCATCGCCATAGCCGCCATGGTTGCGGTTTGACTGAATCAACAGATCACCTTCTGCCGTCAGCTTTATCCGCCATTGGCCGTCTTTTGAGCACCATTCCTGCTCACTCAATGCCTGTCAGCCGTAACTGCTGAAAGCCTTGCCGTTCAGCTTCAGGCTGCCGTTGCCGTCTTCGTCAATAATCTGGTCGGCCATGTCGCCGTTGGCCTTGAGGGTCTGATCTGGAAGGCTGGTGATTATTTATACGTATATATCATTTTATTTTTGGCATGGATTGATATTGTTCAGTTGGTTTAGCTATATTGCACCAAACTGAATTAATCAGGTCTTGTTTACTTTTATTCTGGATATTTTATTAATACAATAATTGCTGCAATCGCTGTTGTTGTACTTTATTGGTAAGTATGCCAGAACTTTGTAATAATTGAAGATACGCTGTAATGTAATTATAGCGCGCCTGAGCTAATTGTTGTTCGGCATCTGTTTTGGCCTGTTGTGCCTGTAATTCATCCAGATTACTGCGCACGCCCACCTGATGACCCAGCCGGGTTGCTTTGAGTTTGGTTTCACTGGCGGTTAATAATTGTTGTTGTGCCTGAACCTGATATTCATTGCCGATAACGGTTTGGTAAGCCTGATCTATGGCCAGTTTGACTTTGCGTTGTGTAGATACCAATAAAGCTTTATTCTGCATTTCTTTGGCGGCTGCTTCTCTGACCTGGCTGTTTATCATGCCTCCTGAATACAAGGGGATATTTAACTGAAGGGTGACGGTACCGCCTTTACTGCGATATTTCTGATTGATGCCATAGTATTGCTGGGTATTATGATTATCCTGATAGCCTGCCATCAGGGTTAATTTAGGCCAGTGTCCGGACTTTGCGGCGATGGTATTTTGTTTAGCCGCTTCTACGGCCAGTTTTTGTAGTTGCCAGTCTGAATTATACTGATTGGCTAATTTGAGCCATTCGTTTTTCTGGGTCGTGTTGAGTAAATGATCAATGGCAGTTGATTTAATCGGTTTGATTTGATCGGGATTCAGTCCGGTTAAGCTTTCGAGGTTGTTTCTTGCTACGGACAGATCAGTAATGATGCTGTTTTTTTTGGCACAGGCGGCTTCGTAGCCGGCCTGAGCTTCATGAGTATCAACGATGGTGGCCAGGCCTTTATCAAATAAGGCCATGGCTTGTCTGATTTGTTGAGCATAGGCTTTTTGTTCTTCTTCTACCGCGGCCAGTTTATCCTGATCCAATAGTACCTGAAAATAAGCTTTGGCAACATCCAGTAATAGTTCTTCTTCTGCTTTGGACAATTTGCGATTGGCCATTTTGCTGGTGATTTTTCCTTGCTGATATTGTGCCCAGCGTCCTTTATCAAATAAGGTCTGGTTGGCCTGAATATTCCAGCCATTGGTGTCGGTGGTGCTGGATAAAGTAGGTGGCTGGTGCTGGTAACTGAGATTAGCACTGATCTGGGGCAGCAGAGCCGCACGAGCCTGGATGGCCTGTTCTTTTTCTGCATCCTTGGCATATCTGGCGGCTTCATAATCGGCTGAATATGATAACGCTGCCTCCCATGCATTAAATAAATCAAATGCATATATGCTTTTTATATTACAGAGGGTCAACAGTAGGCTCATGCTGAGCTGTATTATGGATTTATTCATCAGGTTCATATCAACGTTCTTTTAAGCTTTCATCCAGTTTGGTTTGTAACGGGCTTAAGATATAATCAATGACTCGACGTTTACCGGTTTTAATTTCGGCGGTAACATTCATGCCGCCGGTAAGGTTTACTTTCTGTCCATCTATGGTGAGATTGTTTCTATCCAGTTTAATGATGGCCGCAAATACCAGACCCAGCTTTTCATCTTCAATGGCATCAAAACTGACACTTTTCACCGTGCCGGTAATATATCCGTAACGGGTATAGGGAAATGATTCAATTTTAATGACTACCTGTTGGCCTGCTTTGACAAAACCGATGTCTTTATTCTGGATGATGGCTTCAACTTCCATCTGATCCTGATCTGGTACGATGACCATGATGGGCTGAGCAGCGGTGACTACGCCACCAACGGTATAGGTAGCCAGTTGCTGAACAGTACCGTCAACAGGAGATTTGAGGGTCATGAATTGTTTGCGCTGGAATGCTTTTTGTACTTGCTCCGTCATTTGTTGTATTTGTTCATTGGCCTGGCGTAACTGATCTAAAGTATCCCGTTTCAGGGTACTGGTATTGAGCCGGCGGTTTTCTTCTGCTTCACGGATACTTTGCTGAATTTTCTGCATCTGACTACGCTGGGTAGCCAGATCGCCCCGGGTCTGGATCAGTTTACTTTGCTGTTCATAATAAGCATGTTTTGAAACAAAATTCTGGGACAATAAATCTTTATAGTCTGAAGCCCGCTGACTTTCGATCTGGCTGGTTTGTGCCAGTTTATTCACTTGTGCCTTAATGGCCTGCAATTCAGCCTGGTGACCCAATAATACGGTTTGTAATTGGGCATCCTGGGTATACCAGGTCTGAAACTGGTTTTGTGCCAGTGTTTGTGCTTGTGCGATATGGCTGGCGTCCAGATGCCATTTTTGCGCCTGCATCTGATCCAGTGATGGTGACTGCCTGGTTTCCAAAGAATGCAATAATGCCTCTAGCCGTAATCGGGTTAATTGTGCAGCCTGTAATGTTTTGACAGACTGGGCATAATCACTGTCTGAACCAATACCGCTCAGGCTGACCAATGTCTGGCCGGCTTTTACATGGTCGCCATTGACCACATTAACCTTATCAACCACAGCGGTTTCCAATGACTGGATGGTTTTGCTGTGGCCGCCAAGTGAAGTTTTGCCGGGTGCTACAGCTACAATATCCATTTTACCGATCATGGCCCAGACCAGCGCGATGACGGCAAACAGGATAATTAATCTGGCACTCCATTTGGGTGCGGCTGATATAGGAGTTTCAATTAATTCGAGCTCAGCCGGTAAAAAGGCGCGCTCATCCTGATTGCGTTTGGGCGGATCCAGTTGCTGCCGGACTGACCATACACTTTTCCAAACGGCGCTATAACGCTGTAAAAAGGCTTTCAATGCCTGAATACGTATACCCATAATGAATTCATTCCGCTTTGTTATGTTATTAGGTCAAGTGTTCTGTAACTGATACAGATAGCGGTAATAACCCTTTTCCTTAGCCAGTAATTGCTGGTGTGTGCCTTCTTCAATGATCTGTCCTTTATCCATGGCAATGATCCGATGAGCCATGCGTACTGTTGATAATCGATGTGCAATAATCAGTACAGTTCTACCACTGCAAATATGCTGCATGTTCTGCATAATGGCGCGTTCGGATTCATAATCCAGGGCACTGGTGGCTTCGTCGAAGATCAGAATGCGCGGATTACCGACCAATGCACGGGCAATGGCTACACGTTGCCGCTGTCCGCCGGACAGGCCTGCGCCTTGTTCTCCCACTATGGTGTCATAGCCTTCTGGCAGGCTCATGATAAAATCATGGGCGCCGGCCATTTTTGCGGCTTGGATGATGCTCTCCAGAGGCATACCGGTGTCTGCCAGAGCAATGTTGTCACGCACACTGCAATTTAATAAAACATTTTCCTGCAACACAACGCCAATCTGGCGTCTTAGCCAGGTAGGGTCAGCCAGTGAGAGATCATTACCATCTATCAATACCCGACCACGTTCAGGGATATACAGCCGCTGTACCAATTTGGTTAATGTGGATTTACCTGAACCAGAACGGCCAACAATGCCTAAAACCTCTCCGGCTTTGGTAGTTAAATTCAAATCTTTTAAAATCTCGGCACCGTCCGGACGATAGCGAAAAGAAATATTTTCAAAATGAATATGCCCCTTTATATCGGGCAGTGCCAGGCGGGAAGAAGGTATTTCAGTAGGGGTATTTAAAATATCGCCCAGACGTGCTACCGAAATACCAACTTGCTGAAAATCCTGCCATAGTTGTGCCAATCGAATCACTGGCGCGGCTACTTGTCCGGCCAGCATATTAAAGGCGATCAATTGGCCTACAGTCATATCACCGGCAATCACCAGACGGGCTCCCAGCCACAGAGTAGCCAGTGTCACCAGCTTCTGAATCAGTTGTACTCCTTGCTGGCCGATGGTGGCCAATCGCGTTACCCTGAATCCTGCGGTGACATAAGCAGCCAATTGTTTGTCCCAACGGCGTGTCATTTGCGGCTCAACGGCCATGGATTTAATGGTACCGAGCGCGGTTACTGATTCCACCAGAAAAGATTGATTATCAGCATTTCTGGCGAATTTATCATTCAGCCGGGCACGCAATAGCGGGCTGATGGTGGCCGACCAGATGGCATAGCAAGGGATGGAAACCAGGACTACCAAAGTCAGCCAGCCGCTGTAATACCACATGACCAATAAAAAAATAAACGAGAAGCATAAATCCAATACTGAAGTTAATGCCTGCCCGGTCAGAAACTGGCGGATTTGTTCCAGTTCTCTGACCCGGGCAACAGTATCTCCTACCCGCCTGCTTTCAAAATACGCCAATGGCAGGCTCAATAAATGCCTGAATAATCGCGCGCCAAGCTCAACATCAATCCTTGAGGTGGTATGGGCAAATACATAAGTGCGCAAACCATTCAGGGTCACCTCAAATAAAATCACGACCAATAAGGCTACTGATATAACATCCAGGGTAGAAAATCCTCTATGCACCAGCACTTTATCCATTACCACCTGAAAAAACATGGGGGTAATCAGTGCAAATAACTGGATAACTACAGAAATCAGCAGTACTTCAATGAAAATCCGGCGATATCTGATGACGGCCGGAATAAACCAGGTGAAATCAAATTTGGCCAGTTGCGCCATAATAGAGGCACGGGAAGTTACCAGAATCAGCTGACCGGAATAGAGCTTTACAAATTCTTCTCTGCTCAGGATACGTACTCCAGATTGCGTCAGATCCTGAATCATAAATTGATCGTTGTCTGTTTTAGCCAGAATAAAGTGCTGGCCATCTTCCTGCCAGACCAAAGCAGGCAATGATACCAGTGATAACCGGTCAACATTGTGTTTAACCAATCGGGCTTTTAATCCTAAATCTTTGGCTGCCAATAACCATTCTTGCTGATTCAAATCGTCCTGGCTGGCAAAGCGGTGAGCGATATCGGCCTGATTAACGGCAACACCATGGTAATGCGCCAATAGAGTTAAACCGGATAATGCCGGCTTGATTTTATTCTGGGGCAATACTGATAAGGATAAGGGGTTCATGATTGAATTCAGTTTCATCTGTTTATTAATGATTCACAACATTAACTATGAATTTGATTGTAAATTTTAATTCAAGCATTAATTTGCAAAAATATGATAATACAAATATACTGGTTTGTGTTGATTAATAATGACTTTTATTTTTATCAAATTTTATTTTTATTAAAACAATAATTTGTTATTTCAAATAAAATAATATTTTAGAAACCTGTAGTATAAATAATTGAATTTAAATTATCAATTTAATAACAATGTATATTTTTATTTTAAATTATATTATTCAGAGAATAATTATTACTGTTTGGTTTATTTTTATTATGGTTTGAATTGATAAAGCTGTTGATCATAAAAATATATTTTAAGCAACAAATTTTTTTATGATCATCTGAATTAACATAATTGATGTTTCTTCTATGATCGTGCTGTTGAAATTTAAAATTCTGCCTTTAAGACAAATAATTGCTGTAGCTGAATTAAAAATAACCATTTCTCTATATCGGGCATAAGCATAAGCATAAGCATAAGCATAAGCATAAGCATAAGCATAAGCATAAGCATAAGCATAAGCATAAGCATAAGCAGGCAGATTTTACTTGACTATTCTGTGTAAAAATATCACTATAATCATGATTTTTATATTATTAGTTTTACTGATAGAAATAAGCGTGCGTGGTTCAGTCAAAAATAAAATAATAATATAACAATATTCTATTAGGATAAAAAAGGTAAAATATGATAAAGCATAGATGCAGTAACAGATACCAGTCAGGGCTGAATTTAAAATCCTTATCCATATGCATGACAGTTTCTGATCAGACCTGATCATTGGTTACACAATCAGGTCAGCATTTATGTGGTTAACTTTTGCGCTTTGGTTATTTTATTATACTTATAGTATATGTTATCAGAGATATTTTTCAATCAGCGGTTGAGGATAAATTTTGTCAGATGGACAGTATGATTTATTGTGTGGCTGATAGCTGATATAAGGAAAATCTGATCTTGTCTTAAGGTTAGTGTTTACACTGTATGATCTTTTTAATTTAATTTATTTGATTTGTTAATACAGGATTCAGTATGCAACGGCGTCAATTTCTAACTTATACATTGGCGATGGGTGTCAGTGGTTGCTGGCCATTGTTAAGCCATGCTGCCCAGTCTATGAGCTATCCTAAACTGCCGATTCCGGCTTTAATGGACAGTGCGCGCCAGCCTTTGCTGTCATTAAACATTCAGCAAGGCATTAGCCAGTTTGGTGCGCACAAAGCCACCAGCTGGGGTTATAACGGTGCCTTGCTGGGGCCGGCGATTCGTGTTTACCGTCACCAGCCTGTGAATTTGCAAATTCACAATCGTTTAAATACAGACACTACGGTACATTGGCACGGTCTGGAGATTGATGGCAGGCTGGACGGCGGGCCGCAGAATATGATTTCGGCCGGCGGCCATTGTCGTCTACAATTCACACCCGATCAGCCGGCCGCTACCTGCTGGTTTCATCCGCATACGCATGGTCAGACCGGTTATCAGGTGGCGATGGGGCTGGCGGGATTATTATTAATTGAAGACCAGAATAGTCAGCAGTTGCCTTTACCTCATACTTGGGGAGTAGATGATATTCCGGTAGTTATGCAGGATAAAAAATTTACCCCAGACGGTCAAATCGATTATCAGCTGGATATCATGTCGGCGGCGGTTGGCTGGTTTGGTGATATGCTATTCACCAATGGGGCGCTTTATCCGCAACATATTGCAACCACTGGTTGGTTGCGGTTACGGTTACTGAATGGCTGTAATGCCCGTTCACTGGATGTCAGCAGCAGTGATCAGCGGCCATTGTATGTGATTGCTTCTGATGGAGGCTTATTGCCGGAGCCGGTTAAGGTCAGCCATTTACCAATGTTGCCGGGTGAGCGGTTTGAAGTTCTGATTGAAGTCCGTAGCGGGCAACCATTTGATCTGATCACCTTGCCGGTTACCCAGATGGGCATGAATCTGCCGCCGTTTGACCAACCCTGTCCGATACTGCATATTCAGCCTGATGCTTCATTAAGTCATCATACGCATTTACCGGATGATCTGGGGGTACGCCTGCCAGTATTGCCGAATGTATCGTTATTGAAAAAACGCCCATTACAGCTGGCCATGGATCCAACACTGGATGCTTTGGGCATGCAGGCACTACAAGCCAAAACGCCGGCGCAGCTGATGAACCACCACCATCATGCCATGCCGATGGATACCAAACAGCAGCCTGATTTTGATTTTCATCAGGCCAATACCATTAATGGTCAGGCTTTTGATATGAACCGGATTGCGTTTGAGGTGAAAAAAGGCGTTTATGAACGCTGGGTTATTTCCGGCAAAGGTGACATGATGCTGCATCCCTTTCATATTCATGGCACTCAGTTCCGCATTTTATCGGAAAACGGCCAGCCGGTGGTAGCACATCGGGCAGGCTGGAAAGACATGGTGCGGGTGGAGGGTGATGTCAGTGAAGTGCTGGTGCGCTTTAAGCATACCGCTTCAAAACAACATCCTTATATGGCTCATTGTCATTTGCTGGAGCATGAAGATACCGGCATGATGCTTGGGTTTTCGGTGCAATAGTTGCTTTCTGACACTCGATGATAATAAAAAAGCCCTTACTTCAGAAGAAGTAAGGGCTTTTTGGCTGATTTCTATATAATAACCGAATGGTTTGAATTAACTGTGGCGAATCAGATAATCAAATGCACTCAGTGCAGCTTTGGCGCCTTCGCCGGTAGCAATAATGATCTGTTTATAAGGTACATTAGTACAATCACCAGCGCCAAAAATACCCGGTACATTGGTTCTGCCATGAGTATCAATTTCAATTTCACGCATGGGTTCGGTCAGTTTTACGGTACCGCGGACAAAGTCAGTATTGGGCAGTAAACCGATCTGAACAAAAATACCTTCAACATCAATGTGCTGAGGCTGATTGGTCTGACGATCGAGATAAGTCAGCCCGTTTACTTTGCCCTGAGCGCCGGTAACTTCTGTGGTCTGGGCATTCATGATCACATTAACATTGGGCAGGCTGTGTAATTTATGCTGTAATACTTCATCTGCCCGCATGCGGTCAGAATATTCGAGTAAGGTGACGTGTTTTACCACACCAGCCAGATCAATGGCCGCTTCCACCCCAGAATTACCGCCACCAATCACAGCCACATTTTTGCCTTTAAACAAAGGACCATCACAATGCGGACAATAGGTAACGCCTTTGGTACGGTATTCGTTTTCTCCCGGCACATTCATAGACCGCCAGCGGGCACCCGTGGCCAGAATAACCGTACGGGATTTCAGCACGGCGCCGCTTTCGGTATGCACTTCAATCAGACCGCCTTGCTCTTGTGCCGGAATCAGTTGTTTTACTTTTTGCAAAGTCATGATATCTACATCATACTGGCGCACGTGCTCTTCCAGATCGGCGGCAAAGCGCGGGCCTTCTGTTTCGGGCACAGAAATAAAATTTTCAATGCTTAAAGTATCCAGTACCTGACCGCCGAAACGTTCGGCAATGACGCCGGTACGAATACCTTTACGTGCAGCATAAATCGCTGCGGCGGCACCAGCGGGGCCTCCGCCCACAATCAGCACATCAAAAGGATCTTTTTTGTTGAGCGTCTCTACCAGGTCTTTTTCAACATTGGTGTCCAGTTTGGCCACAATTTCAGCCAATTCCATGCGGCCTTGACCAAAAGGCTGACCATTTAAATATACGGCAGGCACGCCCATGATTTCCTTAGCCTCAATTTCTGCCTGAAATAAGGCGCCATCAATGGCTGTATGGGTAATATGGGGATTCAATACCGTCATCAGATTCAGTGCCTGAATCACGTCAGGACAGTTGTGGCAGGTAATGGAATAGTAAGTTTCAAACGCAAACGGGCCGGATAAATGTTTAATCTGTTCTTGTAATGCCTGCGGCGCTTTGGAAGGATGGCCGCCTACTTGTAAAAGCGCCAGTACCAGTGAGGTAAATTCATGCCCCATCGGCGTACCGGCAAACACAAGGCCGGTATGTACTTGCGGATTGGTGATTTCAAAAGATGGACAACGCAGATGACTGCCATCAATGCGCACGGTAATTTTATCGCTCAATGCCTGAATTTCATTTAATAGAGCCAACATGTCTCGAGCACCTTCACTGTCATCGAGCGTGGCCACCAATTCAACGGGCTTAGTCAAATGTTCTAGATAAGCCTGTAACTGTGATTTAAGGGTATCGTCTAACATGTTGTATCTCCATATAATATATTTTAACAATTAAAAATATAATTCTGATAGTCAGTATTTATTTCTTAGAAAAAAGCCCAAATACCCACTGGTATTTGGGCAGATACAGCCAGCATTAATGACTGTATTTTTAATGTGTGCATTGTGCTTGGGTGATGACTTAGATTTTGCCCACCAGGTCTAAAGAAGGTGCCAGGGTTTTTTCGCCTTCTTTCCATTTGGCCGGACATACTTCACCCGGGTGAGAGGCAACATACTGGGCAGCTTTTACTTTACGCACCAGATCAGAAGCTTCACGGCCAATACCTTCAGCAGTCACTTCTACTGCCTGAATGATACCTTGCGGATCAACCAGGAAGGTAGCACGGTCAGCAGAACCCTGACCTTCGCGCATTACGCCAAAGTTGTTGGCCAATGTGCCATTACGATCACCCAGCATAAAGTATTTAATTTTGTTGATGGTGTCTGAAGTATCATGCCAGGCTTTATGGGTGAAATGAGTATCGGTAGAAACAGAGTAAACTTCTACGCCCATTTTCTGCAATTCATCATAATGATCAGCCAGATCACCCAACTCTGTCGGACATACAAAAGTAAAGTCTGCAGGATAAAAGAAGAATACAGCCCATTTACCTTTAACATCGGCATCGCTGACTTCAACAAATTCACCATTATGAAATGCGGTGGTATTGAAAGGTTTAATTTCGGTATTTACATTAGCAACCATTATGAATCTCCTTAAAAAGAGGCTTAGTGAATGAATGAAAGTCATTATACACACAATAGTTCAATAGATATAATCAAATGATTTTATGAAACCGATAGTATTTAATTATGAGAACAACTATTTTTTCGATAAAATAATATGTTATATTCATTTCTTCCGATCTGTCAGTATAAATGCCTTTCTTATTGCATATTAATATATCAATTGATATATGGCGATCATTGCTTATTTTCAAGTAACTGATATGTAAATATAATCACTTTATTTATTCGCAATCTCAGTATTCATAGTTGTGAAAAAACCGCCATCTGTATCACCACGATACATCGTGGTTTCCTTTTAGTCTATCACCAATAAATCAATAATTTTAATGTAGATAGCAGATAAGCCGGAATACCTTTATGCTATCTCTCTGGCGATAAAACCATGGCCGTGCCTTTTAATTTACGCTTTTATGATTCAGGCAACCGGTGTATGACTCTGATCCAGTTTATGTTGTAATTCCTGAATATTTTCATCAAACACCATAATCACACCCAAATAAGCCATGGCAAATAATAATGCTGAAATCACCCCGCTGGCTATGGCAATGATGTTCATCCATATCAACCCCAGTACAAAAGCCAGGCCACAGGCAATAAAAATGGCGTAAAACACCCATCGTGTCTGCTGATACAGATGACGTGTCTGCATTAATTTTTGCTGAAGTTCATTATTTTGTAGTGAATGATTCATGATTTCATGCCTCCTTGATTAAGATATCTTGATTCAAATAATGGTTTAACTATTGACCGATACCATTCTATAGCCTGCTCATGGATTTATTATCCAATAAATTCATGATTCGAAACAACATCAATCTGACATTAAACACGCATTCATTTATTTTGGTCTGGCTTAATGGTTTTTAATGCAGCCTAAAATCATGATTGAATAGCATAACCTGATTCAAATCACTGCTATTTTGCCATGTATTTACTTTCAATGATTAAGGTGATCTAGATCGTACAACTGGGCAGTCATCATTGTGATTACCCATCATGCCTATAATAAAGCCATGCTTCATCATGCGATAAAAATTGCGACCACAGCCAATTAAGGTAAACAATAGACAAATTTGGCTGTAACACCAGATGAATGACTATTTAATTCACCTTGTTTCAAACCTTAAATCTGTGCACCACATCCATTGAAACTAATGCATGCCATCAATGTATGGGTGTTTTCAGCCCGCATCTCATGGCTTTGACTGATATCTGCCTTTTTGCTCAGACAACGGATCAGAATACATAAGATATTACGCGCCATTATCGGCCAGATTGCAAAATATACACTGATTATGACTAAACAATTAAAGACGCGGCTTTAAGCCAACTGAATCGAATCATGACATGAATATACGATTTTATGCGTTTATCAATTCAATGCCAGATAATATGGCTGTCTCTAACAATAAGTGTATTTATCATGCCCGAATTCAACAACCCGTTAATGTCTGATACTGTCGGCAGACTGATTATAGCCAAATATTCATCAGGTCTCAGTCTGCCGGCGTTCAATCTGAATCCCTACCTTGGATACGCCCGCTAAAATACCCGGTTTCACTACCTTAACTTTAATCCATTCAGCCTGAAATTGTGTCAATACAAACTGAGCCACATATTCTGCCAATGTCTCCAGTAATAAAAATTCCTGCTCAGCCAATGCTTCGCGCAATGCTTGCACCAGATCACCGTAATGAATGGTATCGTCAATATTATCGCTTTGGGCAGAAAGCTGAAAATCAGTGCCGATATCCAGATCCAGTAATAAATCCTGACTGTGCTGGCGTTCCCACTCATACACACCAATCAATGTTTTAACCGTCAGACCATGCAAAAATAGGGTATCCATGTGTACCTTGCTGAGATAAAATGCAAACCCTAAAATTGTAGACTAAAGAAGCGTTTTCATGGTTAATTTCTTTGCAGTTGTGTGTGCTTATTTGTTGGGTTCATTATCATTTGCCGTGATTGTTTCTCGGTGTATGCATATGCCTGACCCGCATACCTATGGCTCAGGGAACCCAGGCGCCACCAATGTGTTGCGCAGTGGCAAAAAATTGGCTGCGGCCTTAACCCTCTTGGGCGATGCAGCCAAAGGCTGGCTGGCCGTCTGGCTGGCGGTGCATTTTCAGGCTGACTGGCATCTGAATCCCAGCACGATTGCCCTGGTTGCAGTAGCGGTACTGGTGGGTCATATGTGGCCGGTCTTCTTTCATTTCAAAGGCGGTAAAGGTGTGGCTACGGCAGTGGGGGTATTACTGGCACTCTCATGGCCTACCGCCTGTATCTGTGCCTTAATCTGGCTGGTGATGGCTTTTGGTTTCAAGGTTTCTTCATTGGCAGCGCTGGTGGCAACACTGATCAGCCCGATACTGGCCTGGTATTTTATGCCGCAGCTGAGCTGGTTTTATGCCAGCGTGGTGATTGCTATTCTGGTGCTGTATCGACATAAAACCAATATCGCCAAACTGCTGCACGGACAAGAAAGTAAGATCGGTGATCAGAGCAAACACTGAATTCAAACCAGAAATAGTTTTTATGATATTTAAATTAATTGATTAAGATAGCTGCGTGGTTTTGTTATTGCCCTATTTCAACCCAAATGATTGTCTGGCAAATTTATGATGATATCGATTACTCTGATGTATGGGTAATGATTTCACCTGATCATGCTGATTCAACAGTATGATTTTTAAGGTTGATGATTATCTGTTGAGCAATGATCGCAAACCACTGGTTTTATATCCCTACTATTTTGCTGCTGATCTGAATCAAATGACTATTCTCCCCGTCTGAGCCATGACTCTGACGGAGATGACAGCATGAATATAGCGAATCCGGTCAGTTTAATATTATCTATTTTTTAGTTTATCTGTCAGACAGTAAAGCCAGCGCAATATTGATCCGGATCTTTGTTGTCTCAACCCCGTCAGTACACAATGGAGCTTATTTATGTTTATTTTGTTTTCGCATTTGCCGGAAAGCACGTAACTGCGCTCTTTTACGACGTAAAAAAGCCATACGGTGATATTTTTTCCAGACACGATAAATCAGCCAGATGGCGCCCAGCGCCAGAATAATATACAGTCCGGCCTGAAACTGATGCATTTTACGCATTAACCAGTCAATGTTTTCCGCACCATAAGAGCCCAGATAAATCCAGATCGGTACAGAAATCATGGCCGCCAGACCATCCATGATTAAAAACTGCCAATGCGATATTTTGCCACTGATACCGGCAGTCAAATAAATGGGCGTTCGCAATCCGGGTAAGAAACGGGCAACAAACAACACCCGATTGCCGTATTTATCAAATTTATCCTGTACCTGAGCATAACGCTTGGGTGTCATGATGCGGCGTACAAACCGAACCTTCAAAATACGCTGGCCAAAGATACGACCGGCGGTAAACATTAAACCATCACCTATGATCACGCCGGCCATACCCACCATAAACATCATGTGTACATTGGCATGGCCAAGACCGGCAATCACGCCACCTGCAGCCAAGGTCAGATCTTCCGGAACAGGAATACCCAGCCCGCACACCACCAGCACCATAAAGACGGCAATATAACCATACTCAGTAAAAAAAGCCTCTAACACCGCAAACATAACTTGCTCGTCATTTCCGTTGTTTCTGGTCTAAACGGGTATCACTGACACTGTTTTCATCAATGGCACGGGCAATCTTTTCAGCGGCCAGACGTGCTGTTTCGGCATGTCTGGCCTCAACCATTACCCGCACCACCGGCTCTGTACCGGACGGGCGCAAAACCACTCTGCCATTTTGACCCAATTCGGCTTCCACTGCCTTGGCCACGGGTTTGGCTTTGCTTTGCCAGTCCTGATTTTTATTGATCTGCACGTTGATCATGGTTTGCGGATAGGGTTGCCAATCGGCCAGTACACTGCTTAAATCCTGCTGCAATATCTGTAAACTGGCCAATACCTGTAATGCCGAAATAATGCCATCACCGGTGTTGTGTTTATCCAGACACACGATATGGCCGGAGGCCTCACCACCCAATAACCATTGCCGCTGATGCAATTGTTCCAAAACATAACGATCGCCTACTTTGGCGCGTACAAAATCAATGTTTAACTGCTTAAAAGCCAGTTCCATCGCCAGATTGGTCATCACCGTACCCACCACACCGCCTTGCAGCGTCTGTGTGGTTACCCTGGCTTTGGCAATAACGTAAATCAATGCATCGCCATCATAGACTTTGCCGAATTTATCCACCATCATCAGCCGGTCACCGTCACCATCCAAGGCAATGCCGTAGTCGGCTTCATTCTGTAATACCGCCGCCTGAAGGGTTTTGGTATAGGTGGCGCCTACTTTATGGTTGATATTGTAACCATCGGGCTGGTGGCCAATACTGATTACTTCAGCACCCAGTTCATGAAATACTTTGGGGGCAACATCATAGGCAGCTCCGTTGGCCGTATCAACCACCAGCTTTAAACCACGTAAATGATAATGATTAGGAAAGGTAGCCTTACAAAATTCGATATAGCGGTCTACTGCGCCATTAATGCGCCTTGCCCGACCGAGCTGATCGGAGGCAACCGTATTCAGTGGCTGATCCAGCGCGGCTTCAATTTCCAGTTCCAGCTCATCGCTGAGCTTGACGCCGCCTTCGGCAAAAAATTTAATGCCATTGTCTGTATAGGCATTGTGCGAGGCAGAAATCATGACACCGCAATCCAGACGTAAGGCACGGGTCAGATAAGCCACGCCAGGGGTAGGCAAAGGGCCGGTTAACAATACATTAACCCCGGCTGCGGTAAATCCTGCTTCCATGGCCGCTTCCAGCATATAACCGGAAATACGGGTATCCTTACCGATCAGTACAGTGGGCTGATGATCCAGCCGATGTTTGACCAGTACCTGACCGGCGGCATAGGCTAATTTCAGTACAAACTCCGGTGTAATCGGATATTGCCCCACCTGACCACGTACACCATCGGTACCGAAATATTTTTTTGCCATACTGAATTCCTGCATGATTGCCAAAAGTAATCGTTATTGTAGAACACGGCTGCTGATTCAGCCAGTAAATAAATGCCTGATTGATTATTCCAATGAATTTATATTATTGTCAGAATAACGTGACCAGGTAATCGCTATCTGTCTGCCGGATAAAATCACACGCCAAATGCCGACCATATTTGTAAACCCTGGCGTGTGGCCAATACATCATGAACACGCACAATGGCCGCCCCATGTGCTACCGCCGCAACAGCAGCCACCACACTGGCAGTCACTCGTTGCGCCGCAATGGGTTCCTGAATGATTTTACCAATGGAACCTTTACGCGATAGCCCTGCCAGTACCGGACAGCCAGCCAATTGTTGCCAGTGATCCCATTTTTGCATTAATTCAATATGGTGTTGCAATGTTTTGGCAAAGCCGAACCCCGGGTCAACCAATAAGCGTTCACGCGCAATACCTGCCTGTATGCAAGCTTGGACGCGCGCGGATAAATACTGCCCGACGGTTTCAGCCACATCATCATAATCTGTCTGAGACTGCATATCCTGCGGCTGCCCGCGCATGTGCATCAGACAGACACCAATGTCGCTTTTTTGTGCCAGAAGTGCCACGGCGCCGGGTGCTTCCAGTCCCTGAACATCGTTAATGGCATCGGTTAATTGGTGTTCCAGCAGTTGACGCATCACTTCAGTGCGGCGGGTATCGACGCTCAGCGGCACATGCCATGTCCGCAGTTCGCGCAAAACCGGTTCAATCCGGCGCCATTCTTCAGCTACAGTAACAGGGTCTGCCCCCGGACGGGTACTTTCCCCGCCGATATCCAGAATATCTGCCCCTTCATGCAGTAATTGCTCCGCATGTTGCAAGGCTGATTTGGTTGAATGGCTGTAACAACCACCGTCA
The DNA here is from genome assembly GCA_029433475.1 of Neisseriaceae bacterium ESL0693. Classification (GTDB taxonomy): domain Bacteria; phylum Pseudomonadota; class Gammaproteobacteria; order Burkholderiales; family Neisseriaceae; genus Snodgrassella. The sequence continues at coordinate 138,766 of JAQTIE010000010.1, forward strand.
GAAAAAGAATCCGGCGTCAGATTCACAATACCCATGATTCTGGGCTGGGATAGATCAAGCTGATAACGTCCGCATTGCCAGTAATGACTACCGGTTTTTGAGTCAACTTTATTGATCATGTCAGAATCTTTCCATAAATGAATGATTTAAATTAAAATAAAGCAGTAATGTATTTCAGTCATCATAAAAAAACGGCAGCCGAAGCTGCCGTTAGCAAAAAAGATATTAATCACGCGGAGGTTGAGACGGGGTATTCTTTTCCTCGTGCTCAGACACAGTTTCGGTGGCTTTAGTGGCTGCCGAGTCAGTGTCCGCCTGAGCAGAAACATTCTGTTCGGCAGTATCCGCAGCAGTGTCATCATCACGACGAACGTTATTACTGTAATCTTTTGGCAGACTGGGTTCTTTACCGGCCATGATTTCCAGTACCTGATCACGATCAATGGTTTCCCAATCCATCAATGCTTTAGCCATAACATGCATCTTATCGCGGTTTTCATCCAGAATTTTATAAGCAATTTCATATTGCTGGTCAATAATCCGGCGTACTTCAGCATCAACTTCCTGCATGGTTTTTTCAGAAATATTCTGTGAATGGGTAACTGAACGGCCTAAAAACACTTCACTTTCATTTTCGCCATAAACCATGGGACCCATTTTACGCGACATACCATACCGCATCACCATATCACGCGCCAGCTGGGTTGCACGTTCAAAGTCATTGGAAGCACCGGTAGAAACCCGACCAATAAAGATGTCTTCGGCAATGCGCCCGCCAAACATGATGGAGATCTGATTCAACATCTGATCTTCATACATGCTGATGCGATCACGTTCCGGCAATTGCCAGGTCAGACCCAATGCACGACCGCGCGGCATGATGGTTACTTTATGTACCGGATCGGTGTGATCCAGACTTTCAGCCACAATGGCGTGACCGGATTCATGATAGGCAGTTGCTTTCTTTTCATCTTCATGCATCACCATTGAGCGCCGCTCAGGACCCATGTAGATTTTATCTTTGGCATCTTCAAAGTCGCTCATATCGACTTTGGTTTTATTGCGGCGTCCGGCAAACAAAGCCGCTTCATTTACCAGATTGGCTAAATCCGCACCAGAAAATCCCGGGGTACCGCGTGCCAATACTTCCATATTGACAGATTCATCCAAAGGCACTTTAGCTGCATGCACTTTCAGAATCTGTTCACGACCACGGATATCCGGTAAAGACACCACCACCTGCCGGTCAAAACGACCCGGACGCAGTAAGGCCGGATCCAGAACATCAGGCCGGTTGGTGGCAGCAATCACAATAACCGTGGTATTGCTTTCAAAACCATCCATTTCAACCAACAATTGATTCAATGTCTGCTCGCGCTCATCGTTACCACCGCCCAGACCGGCACCGCGCTGGCGACCTACGGCATCAATTTCATCAATGAAAATAATGCAAGGGGCGTTTTTCTTGGCCTGTTCAAACATGTCACGCACACGTGAAGCACCCACACCGACAAACATTTCCACAAAATCAGAACCGGAAATACTGAAAAACGGTACTTTTGCCTCACCTGCTATGGCTTTGGCCAGCAAGGTTTTACCTGTACCCGGATTACCGCACAGCAAAATACCACGCGGCACACGGCCGCCCAGCGTCTGATAACGCTGCGGTGCGCGCAGATAATCAACAATTTCCTGCACTTCTTCTTTGGCCTCATCACAACCGGCCACATCGGCAAAAGTGACTTTATTGGTGTCTTTATCCAGTAACCGGGCACGGCTTTTACCAAAGGAAAAGGCGCCGCCCTTACCGCCATTACCGCCTTGCATGGAGCGCATGAAATAAAACCAGACACCGATCAGCAATACCACCGGCAAGAGGCTGATCAGAATACTGCCCAGCATGCTCGGTTTTTCTTCCGGAATCACGTTAACACGGACGTTTTTAGCCAGCAAGGTGCTGATCAGGCGATCATCCAGGGGCGCATTGGTGACAAAAGGAGATTTATCGGTACGTACGCCACGCAAACGATAACCGTTAACCACGGATCCTTCAATATTGACACTACTGATCTCACCCTTATTCACCTGTTGCATAAACTGTGAATATTCAATCTGCTGTTTATTTTCTTTGGTACCGGTCAGCGCGTTGAATGCAGCCATTAATACCACAGCCAGTACTAACCAGACTAAAAGGTTCTTTACGGTATTCCGCACTATTACAAACTCCTAAGGAGGTTAAATAATTCTGTTCTGATACATTAGCTGATGCATGGTGTATCAATATTCAAATCATTGGTCTATCGCTTATGACGTCCCAGTAAATAAATTTCATTGGAACGATCACGTGAAGCTTTAGGTTTGCGTATCTGGACTTGTGTAAATTGGGCTTTCATGGCTTTCTGAAACTCAGTCAGCCCACTGCCCTGAAATACTTTCACCAGAAAATCGCCACTTTCTTTCAAATGGTTCTGCACAAATTCCAATGCCAACTCGGCCAGATAAAAACTGCGTGCCTGATCGGTAAGCTGATTGCCTGACATATTGGGTGCCATGTCACAAATTACAAGATCCAATTGCCGCTGACCCAATAATAATTCAAACGCAGCCAGAACATCATTTTCCCGAAAATCGCCCTGAATAAAATCCACGCCTTCAATCGAAGCCATGGGTAAAATATCCAAAGCAAAAACCTTCCCTTGCTTTCCAACCAGTTTGGCCGCCACCTGAGACCAGCTGCCCGGAGCGCTGCCCAAGTCAGCCACTACCATGCCTGATTTCAACAAATTATCTTTGGCATTGATTTCCAATAATTTGTATGCCGCACGCGCGCGATAACCTTCTTTTTGTGCCAAGTGCACATAATGATCATTAACATGCTCATTCAGCCACGCACTGGAAGATTTAGACCGTACTGCCATAATTCAATTCTTGAAAAAAATGGTTGCATTGTAACTTGAAATGGCTGCTGAATGTAGCTTCTACAGCAAAGAAATGACTATTTAACATAAATGACGTTTATCCGGAAAATAAATAAATCAATATACAAATAAAAATGACCCTGCATCAATCCGGTTATTTACATTTATTATCAAATAGTCATTTAATAGACTAAGCCCTGTAATGCTATTTACTGATTCACCAAGGTTCGGCTCTGATTAATAATACCCGTCATTTTGCCCAGTTACCTTTTATGGGTCGGTGACAAAGAGCTAATACCGCAATCAAACAGATCTCTATGGATACAGACCAATAGATATGTCCCAGTAATTCACTGGCCAATTCATAAACATTTAAATTCCATAGCCAGCCTGTCTCATTTTCCAGATAAGCCGGATTTCTGAAGCCAAAAACAGGGATCAGAAATCCATGCATGACGATGGTGATGGCCAGACCATAAGCAGCACCATACCACAGTCTGACTTTAGGAAAAAACACCGAAAGGAAAACATAGACGAATGCGAAAGCAAAACTGAATAACCAATGATAAAGCGTCACGGCACCAGTGACGGTGACGCCCTGATAAACATAATCCAGGCAGTGGGAATCAAGGCCGATCCAGCCAAGCCAGGCATCAATATTGGCCGCTGGCGGCGAAATTTCTCCCGGCATGCGCGGCGGCATATTGACTTCTGAGCCCCATTTGACTAATGAACTCATCAGACCGCCAATAATGGTTGTCCAGACGATAACTTTGGTATTTGCTTTATTCCACATTTCTATTTCCTTTATTTACGTATGACAGACAAAGAAATTAAATTTTTACTTCATGCACAATAAGCTTTTTATCTGTTCATGATTACATGACAACCATGATGACAATCTTTTTTAAATAATAAAGTATTAAGGCTTTCACCACCCGATTAAAGTGATTAATCCGGATAATCTTAATTGATGTTTATTAAAATAATTTAATCATATCATGGAACTTATGTTTGATTAAACTTTAAAACTTAATTTTTACCGGCTGTCTAAACCCGGTTTTGCCAGTATAATAATACTTTTATATCATTGGAATGAAGTATGGAATCTGTACAGTTAAGTACCAAGGAAAAAATTGCCTTACGGGCACAGGCTCATGCTCTGCATCCGGTAGTGATGATCGGACAGCAAAGTCTGACTGAAGCGGTGATTAATGAAACCAACCGCAATCTTGAAGCGCATGAATTGATCAAGGTACAAATTGCAGGAGATGATCGCAGTGAACGTATTGCGATTGCTGAAGCGTTGGTTGCAGCTACTGATGCGACATTGATCCAGCATATTGGCAAACAGATTGTATTGTACCGCCGAAAAAAAGAAGAAGTTAAATAAAAAGAAGCGTTTCAATCCTCATGAAACGCTTCTTAACCATCCAGTCTTTATTTTACCGACTCTTCACGATGGCGTTTTCAGATATAGTGTACTTCCAGAATTTCATATTCACGCACGCCACCCGGTGCCTGTACTTCAGCAATATCGCCCTCTTCTTTACCAATCAAGGCACGGGCAATGGGTGAGCCAACAAAAATCTTGGCTTGTTTAATGTCCGCTTCATCCTCACCGACAATCTGGTAAGTCACGACTTCATCATTTTCCAGATCCTGCATTTTAACCGTAGCGCCAAACACCACCTTGCCCTCGGCATTGGTTTCTTTCGGGTCAATCACATGAGCCAATGATAATTTATGCTCGATTTCAGCAATACGCCCCTCAATAAAACCTTGTTTTTCTTTGGCTGCTTCATATTCAGCATTTTCCGAAAGATCGCCATGAGAACGTGCTTCCGCAATGGCCTCAATAACTGCCGGACGGGCCACACTTTTGAGCTGCTGTAATTCTTGTTTCAATAAGTCAGCACCCACAACCGTCAATGGAATTTTTTGCATGACATTTCTCCATACACCGTAGCCCGCTGGCAAAACGGTATTTTATTCACAATAAAAAGCAAGCCGCCAACAAAGGCGGCTTGCGATAAACCATGTCGGCTATTCTAACAGACCCATATTAAATAGAAAAGCCTGATAATCAATTCTTCCGTATCCGGATAACTGATTATTTTCAGTACAGTTATATTTGATATTCACGCTATAAAACAGGTCGCTCTATCGGCAGAATGCGGCTAGAACGGAATATCATCATCAATATCATCAATAGCCGCAGGCGTAGGCGCTGGTCTTGGCGCCTGACGACGAGGTGCTGCCGGTGCCGGCGCAGCAGTTTCATAGTGATCCGCTGTTTCAGGCGCATGAGCACCCGCCTCATAGCCAGCTGAAGTAGCACTGTCTTGCCGGCCACCCAGCATTTTCATTTCATTGCCGATAATATCGTAGGCAATACGTTCTACACCATCTTTGCCATTGTATTTACGTGACTGGATACGTCCCTCAATGAACACCTGACTGCCTTTACGTAAATACTGGCTGGCAATTTCGCCCAATTTACCAAAGAGCGTAATATTATGCCATTCCGTCCGGGTCTGACGCTCGCCGTTGCGGTCACGCCATTGTTCATCGGTAGCAATGGAAAAATTGGTCACGGCGTCGCCGCTGGGCATATACCGCGTTTCTGGATCACGCCCCAAGCGACCAACCAAAATAACTTTATTGACAGACATAAAGGTCTTCCTTATGGTGATTCAGATTGCCCTATGGCAAAACTGATGATGTTTATATATTAAATACTGGTCACCGTCTCTGGCCAACGCCAGTGACGCTGCCAGGCACTGATAACCGCATCAGAATAGGTAGTGCGGCCAAGACTGCCATTATAACGTGCCAAAGCCCTTACCATATTGCCGTTTTCACGATTACGATAATAGCGCAGAATAGTACAACCGTAACGTAAATTAGTACGAATATCGAATAAATTATGCTCAGGCCGGCCAATCTGTTTCAGCCAGAAAGGCATCACTTGCATTAAGCCTCTGGCACCTACGTTGGAAATAGCATATTGTCTGAAACGGCTCTCTACTTCAATCAATCCCAGAACAATTTGCGGATCCAGACCGGCACGCATGGCTTCATACTGAATGTTGGTTAATAGTCGCGTCCGGCCGTACGCATCGGCCACCATAGGGGCGAGTCTGGCCGTCATACTGTGCAGCCAGCGCTGTCCTTCCTGATGTGTGGCAAAAACCAGACGGGCGGGACTGGCATTGTTCACCGCCTGACGCATCACTGAGGCCACATCGTCAGCCAGGGTTTCTTCGCGCTGTGCGCCGGCATGGGCTCTGGCGGGAAGATACAGTCCCAGTAAAGCGCTTCCTGTTTGTAATATCAGACGGCGTGATATGCCTTTATCTGACTGCATGTCTATTCTGCCTTATGGTTGGTTATGGCTTTATCCACTCAAAAATACAATAGTCAGTCAGCTGCATTTATCAATTCAGCATGATATATAGATCACTCAAACATAAAACAAAAAAAGCCCATTCATGAATGGGCGCTACAAGCGCTTAAATTAAACTTTAGTTTAATTGCAGTGCGGCAAAAGCTTCGCGCATCAGGTCTTCCTGTGCCAGATCTGTGACCACGGCACCTGTGCGGATAGTAAACCATTCAAAAAAGGTAGCGGGGTCAATCGATGGCCATAACGTCTGATCTTCACACCAATCCGCCAGCTCAGCAGCAAAAACAGACTGATACTGCGCTTCAATATAGTTTCTGATTTCATCTATGGAATCAGCAGCCGGTACCAGATAAGCATTGGCATTTTGTTGTAAATCAGCCAAAGATACTGCCGCCGGTAAACCAGGCAGGTTTTGCAGCCATAACCAGAATGGTTCCAGCGGTATTAATAAAATAACGCTGCGATTAACTTCATACACCTGTCTCTCCTTAAGCGGTCTGAATCCGGTACTGATACGAACGAGGCATTAATCTGCCTGCCAGTAATTCAGATATTGTTCAGATAGTGCTGATGTACCATTCAATGTCTGTTGCTGTGGTACGGTTTTTGCCGTGATTGTTTCCTCAACCACAGGTGTTGACTGAGCCACAATAGCGGTATGCTGAGGTTCGGTTTTATTGGTATCAGCTGTTGTTTGTGCCTTATCTGCCGGCGCATAAGCTGTGGTGCTGCCGGTATCCTCATCAGCAGGAACCAGACTGTCAATGTCATCATTATCATCGGTCTGATACAAGGTTCCGCCTACCTGTTTATTACGCACACTCATGTAAGCATCACGCATATAAGCATAGCGATCAATAGCAGCATCATTAAAGCTGCTGTTCAGATCCAGTAATGCCTCACGTCCAGAAATGCCATTTAATGCAGCCGTACTCCAACGGACGGTATCATCTTTAAACACGGCATTCTGTACCGGATAAACCAGAGTGACTGTACTGCCAATGCCATCACGAACAGTGGACGGGCCAAAAACCGGATACACAAAGTAATGACTGTTTTTCCAGCCCCATGACGCAAAGGTATCGCCTAAGGTATTTTTGTTGTCCGGTATATTGGCTTCACCGGCAATATTCAGTAAACCACCCAGTCCAAAAGTTGAATTGATACCAACGCGCACAAAGTCGGTGCTGGCTTTTTCAATGTCTAACCGCAATAGGTTACTGCCTATACTGACCACATCGCGTAAATTATTAAAGAAATTACGCACACCGGTACGCACAGGTGAAGGGGTGACAGCACGATAACCTTTGGCCACCGGCGTCATCACATAATGATCCAGATGATCATTGACCGTGAACATGACACGATTGTAGCCCTCATAGGGATCATTATCTGCTTTTGCCGCCAGTGCAGCCTGACTCAACGCCATCAGGAGGCAGGCTGCAACCACTGATTTTATTTTTGGTATTTTTTTATTGTGCTGTTTCATTGTATCCATTCTTCCACACCATACAAGGTCATTAACATACTTAGGCCAGCTGGTATACCGTTTACATGCAAGTCAAGCGCATGATGACTGGCAATACGCTTAGCGGCAACCAATAAGGCTACACAGGCAGAATCAGATTCAGTCACCTGACTTAAATCAATTTCGCTGATCTTTTGCATCTGTAAATGATGGCAGAATTGTTCATAATCCTGTTTGCGAACCGCACTCATGGTGACTTGTTCGCTGATGACTAAAGTCTGATTCTTAATATCAATACGCATGGTTACTGACCATTTTTTGCATGCAGTTCAGCAATCAGGCCATCAATACCCTTCTGATTGATGGTTTGATTGAATTGGTTACGATAAACGGTAACCAGACTGGCGCCTTCTACCGATACATTATAAATGCGGTAGATATTGCCACTTTGATACATGGTGTAATCCATACGCACCGGTTTATTGTTGGGAGTGTTGACATCTGTGCGTACAATCACTTCTCGGCCATTTTTATTTACCACCGGCGTATTGCTGACATTGACTTTGGCCATTTTGAATTTCAGCATGGTGCCGGAATAAGTCCGGATCAGCAAAGTTTTAAATTCTTCTGTCAGTGCCTGCTTCTGACTGGCTGAGGCGGTACGCCAGGGAGCACCAACGGCCAGTGCAGTCATGCGCTCAAAATCAAAGTAAGGAATGGCATAATTTTCTGCCTGATGCCGTACCTGAGCATTGTTCTGGCCATTGGCCTGATTCAGTATTGTCAATACCTGAGTGGCATTGGTGTTTAATTGATTCACTGCATCCTGCGGAGCAGCAAAAGCCATGCTGATGCTCAATATTCCCACGCTCAGTGCGCCAACCAGCGCCGACTTATTGAATTTCCTTTTGTTCATTGTGTATTCCTTATCTGTAAAATGATGAAATATCTATATTGATTCTATACGAATGCTGAATCCAATCAAGCCATAATCAAATAGACGGCAGATCAGATTCATCATCTGTATTAATGGCTGTCTTTACTCTCTTTGGCATTACCTTCGGCAAAATTGGTCATGAATTTACCAATAAGCTGCTCTAATACCAAGGCGGAACTGGTGATGGTAATGGTGTCACCATTTTTCAATGTATCAACATCACCGCCCTGTTCCAGGCCGATATATTGATCACCCAATAGGCCGGAAGTCAGAATCTGGGCGGTGGTATCGGTACTGAACTGGTATTTTTTATCGATTTTCAGCGTTACATCGGCCCAGTAGGTTTTGGGATCCAGCGCAATCTGATCAACACGTCCTACCACCACACCGGCCACTTTAATCGGTGCTTTTGTCTTGAGTCCGCCAATGTCACTGAATGAAGCACGTAATGTATATACCGGCTGCGATGAGCCCAGGCCATTACCACCGGCAACCCGGAAAGATAAAAAGACAATGGCTGCAATACCCAATAATACAAACAGACCAACCAGAAACTCCAGACTGTTTTTTCTCATGTTCTTACCTTTAATCACTAATTTATTTTTTATTCACTGAACATCAGTGCAGTGAGCATAAAATCCACGGCCAGAACGGTGAGTGAACTGGTCACAACCGTACGGGTATTGGCGCGTAAAATACCTTCCGAGGTCGGGCGGGCATAGTAACCCTGGTAAACCGAAATCAGGCTGACAACAACGCCAAAGGCCAGCGACTTAATCAAGCCATTAACCACATCATAATAAACATCCAGGTTACTTTGCATCTGTCCCCAGAAAACACCATTGTCCATGCCAAAATATTGTACGCCGATCAGATAAGCGCCATAAATACCGGCCACGTTAAAAATGGAGGCGAGTAAGGGCATTGACAATACACCGGCCCAAAAGCGCGGCATAATCACCCGTGACACCGGATCTACAGCCATGACTTCCATGGCTTCCAGTTGCTCTGTGGTTTTCATTAAGCCGATTTCACTGGTTATGGCGCCACCAGCGCTGCTGGCAAACAAAATCGCCGCCAGTACCGGACCCAGTTCGCGTAATAATGCTGCCGATACCATATAACCCAAGACATCGGCAGACTTAAATTTGGCCAGCTGGGTATAAGCCTGTAACCCCAGCACCATGCCAACAAACAGACCAGAGACGGCGATGATGATGATGGACAGTACGCCGGAAAAATACATCTGGCGGATACACCACATCGGACGTTTAAACAATAGACCGCTGCGCTGCAAAATAGCGATCAGGAATAATACAGCGCGCCCGAGCTGACGGATAAAATTCAGGGTTTTCGCACCCAATTGCGAAATCAGGTTCATGCGATATCCAAATCCTGTTGTAAGGTGGTAGAAGCAGGATAACGGAATGCCACCGGCCCATCAACCTGTCCATGGATAAACTGATTGATCCAGGGTGAATCCAGCTGGTACATCTCGTCCGGACTGCCTGAGAAAATAATATCACCATGCGCCAGAAACACAACCTGATCAGCAATATGCAATGACTGCTGAATATCATGTGTCACCATCACACTGGTTGACTGCAAGGCATGATTGACTTTGCTGACCAGACTGGCAATCACCCCCAGTGAAATCGGATCCAGTCCGGTAAAGGGTTCATCATACAATAATAAAGCAGGATCCAAGGCAATGGTACGCGCCAGTGCCACGCGTCTGGACATGCCGCCGGATAATTCAGCCGGCATGAGTTTTTCCACACCGCGCAGGCCGACCGCATTCAGTTTCATGATCACCAGATCACGGATCATGCTTTCCGGTAAATCAGTATGTTCCCGCATCGGAAAGGCGACATTGTCAAACACTGAAAAATCGGTGAATAAGGCACCAAACTGAAACAATACGCCCATGTTACGGCGATGACGATACAATTCTTCATGACTAAAACGGGCAATATCACGTCCGTTAATCAGCACCTGTCCGCTTTGAGCGGTAATCTGGCCGGTGATCAGCCGCAGCAAGGTGGTTTTACCACTGCCTGAACCGCCCATGATGGCGGTAAAATGACCGTGCTCAATACTAAAACTGATGTTTTTAAGAATCGGACGGCTGCCTTCATAGGCAAAAGAGACGTCTTTCATCTCAATAAACGGCACACTGGCGACTGATGGTGTCATGACTTCAGTGGTATGATTCAATTCTGCCCCTTTCTCATACAGGTGTGGTATGAGTATTACAATTTTGGCTGGTGATGCTGGCTCATATCCCAGGCACATTGTACCGCTTCAAATAAACTGCCTGATTGCGCCTTGCCCTGTCCGGCCAGGTTAAGCGCGGTACCATGATCTACTGAAGTGCGGATAAATGGTAAGCCTAAAGTAATGTTTACGCCACGCCCGAAGCTGGCATATTTTAACACAGGTAACCCCTGATCATGATACATGGCCAAAACGGCATCAGCTTCTTGCAACATAAAAGGCTGAAACAATGTATCAGCCGGATAAGGCCCTTGTACCTGTATACCCTGCTGCTGCACATTGCGCAAGACCGGAATAATAATATCGTTTTCTTCATGACCTAAATGGCCGTCTTCGCCTGCGTGCGGGTTTAAACCGGCCACCAGAATTCTCGGGCTGGCCAGACCAAATTTCTGTTGCAAATCCCGATGCAGAATCAGTAATACTTCACGCAAAGTTTCAGCCGTTAAGGCCTCGGGCACTTGTCGCAAAGGTAAATGGGTGGTAGCCAGTGCAACCCGCAGACCGCCACCGGCCAACATCATCACCACCCGCGGTGTCTGGCTTTTGGCGGCCAGATATTCAGTGTGTCCGCTAAACAACACACCACTGTCATTAATAATGCCTTTATGTACCGGTGCGGTCACCATGGCGGCAAATTCACCATGCGCAATACCGGCATAAGCACGATCAAGCAAGGCCAGCACATAGCCAGCATTGGCCACATTCAATTGACCGGCCACGACAGGTGCGCACACAGGTATGGATAATACTTCCAACACACCTTTTGCCGCTGGTTGCTCAGCATCATAAGGCTGAATAACCACGTCTTTATGTAAAGCCAGCGCGCGCTGGCGTAATAGATCAATATCACCCAGTACCACTATTCTGGCGGCAATAGACAGCGCTGGCAGATCCAGACAGATATCCGGTCCGATGCCGGCAGGTTCACCACTGGTTACCGCAATCACAGGGAATGATTTCATGCTTTCTGTCCTGAGGTATAGTGATTATTTACGGGTTAGAACGCACTTGAATAAAAGCCTGCTGCTGCAATTGCTGTAACAGATTCTGGACAACAGCTTCGCGTTTTTCAGCTGCTAAGGCTACCCGCATGCCATTACGCTGACGTTGCTCGGGGCTATCATCACTTTTAATGTCCACCAGTTTAATGATGTGCCAGCCAAACTGGGTACGTACCGGCGCGGATATCTGGCCAGGTTGCAAGGATTGAAGTGCTGCTTCAAAAGGTGCAACGGTTTCACCTTCGACAATCCAGCCTAAGTCACCACCATTGGTGGCACTGCCATCTTGTGAATATTGCCGTGCCAGTTGTTCAAACGGCACACCAGAGCGCGCCTGTTGGGCGATTTGTGCAATCAGTTTGCGTGAGGCTTCGGTATCACCTTTGATCAGGATATGCTGGGCATGGTAATTATGGGAAGTAACCGGCGGTGGTAATTCACGTCCGGCCTGTTTGGCACGGGCCAAGGCATCATCGACTTCGGCATCGGTAACCTGACCTTTACTCATGACTTCGCTTTGCTGTACTTTTTGTACCATGAGGTTATTGGCCATGGTCTGGCGCATCTGTTTGATGCTGACGCCTTCTTTGGCTAGCTGTTTAGTCATTTGTTCCATGGTCAGTTTATGACTGGCGGCAAATTGCTGTAACGCATCATCAATATCGGTCTGGGTGATTTCGATACGGGCATTCTGGCCGGCTTGTATCAATATTTTCTGTTTGATTAATTGATCCAATGCCTGTTTTTGCAATTCATCAGCAGGGATTTGCTGACTTTTAGGCAGCTGGCTACGTAACTGGTTTACTGTTAATGCCAGTTCCTGCTGGGTAATCACGTCATTATTGACAATGGCAACGATATTATCAACAGCATTGATATCGCCGGCCACTGCCGCATGAATCGCGATGGTAAGGGTACTGGCCATAAGCCATGAATGTAGACGTTTCATTAGTGTTTAACCTCATAAGTATTGCTGTAACCGGGGATTTGTGTGCTTAACTGATCCAAGGGGCCATTGCCGACACTGCTTAAATCACGTAATTGTAACTGGAACAGGATGGCGGCTTTGCGGTTCTGATAGCTGTTGGTATAACGCATGCCAACCAGACCGGCACTCCAGCAATGACAAGGACTTTGATATTCAATACCAATGGTTTGATTCAGCACAGTGTTGTGGGCAAAATCATAATTTTCTCTGGCCACCAGATAATAATTGCGTGTCAAAGGCCATTGTGCACCCACATCAATCATGCGTGCTTTACCATACTGATCATCATAAAGCTCCTGATAGCGACCATATTTATAGCGCACACTGACGGTTTTGCCAGGTTTGGGCGTATAACGTACACCCACGTTATAACTTTCCGTGGTTTTCAGGTTTTCATTATAGTGCCAGTCTGAAGAGGCGGTGATTTTACTGCTCAGATTAGCGCGGCCAAACGCCACGATATCAGAGCGTTTGCGTTCGCGATCAACCAATGTGCTGTTAAGTTTAACATTGTCGCGACTGAAATAAAACCGCTGGCCGATACCGGCGGCAAACCGCTCTGCACCGGTTTTATTATCAAAGAAACGGGTTTGTACGGCAGTAGTGACGAAATTGGCAGCATTAATCCGATCCTGACCGGAATAACGGTTTTCACGAAACAGTTGATCATAAGTAAAACTGTTTTCGGCACTGTCAAATACCGGCAGATCATCCTGACGCCGATGGGGAATATAGGTATAGAATAAACGCGGCTCCAGAGTCTGAACATAGCCATGGCTGCCTTCCTTACCCTTCCATAAGCGCTCGAAAGTCATGCCAGTGTCTACACTGACAATAGGCAATACCCGGTTGATGCTACGCTGATAATCATTATTGGCTTTATCCATGTCGTAATGAGTGGCATGAAAACCCAGTTTGGGTCGGATATACCCCCAGCTATTACTGTAGTCAGCCGTGACACTGGGATAAACCACATAGCGTGTGCCATTCGGGTATTTCTGAAGCCGATCGGGATAGAAGCCGATTTTACGGTCTTCAAAGCGGGTGGCCTCAGCATACACATCCACTTCATAATGTTTACCAAAATAACGATCCCAGTTGGCTTGCAAAGACGGTAGTCTCGCATAGGGCTGGTCAATATAACCGTTGCTTGAGGCCAGTGTCTGGTAATTCTGTATCAATAGATTACCATTAAAATTACCGCCCCACAGCCGATGATTGTAGCCCGCCCACAGCGCACGGTTCAGATTCACGCTGTCGTCATTATTGCCCCAGAAATCACGCTGGTAATCATCATCAGAGACCTGATGATAATCGATGCCGCCACTGATGCCATTAGACCATTGCTGGCTGTGGGTAAAGTCAACTTTGGCGCGCTGCTTGTGTTCGCTTTTACTGTCGCCAGGTAACCATTCACCACTGATCTGACCGCTGTAAGTGGGTTGCAGGTAACGAAAATCAGCACCCAGCTGCATGCCGCGACTGCTGATCAGGTGGGGTCGTAAGGTAGCATCGTAATTGGGCGCCAGATTAAGGTAATAAGGTGTGGTCAATTCAAAGCCGTCTGAGCCGCCTTTAATGGTAGGGGGCAGAAAACCGCTTTTACGATTGCCGTTTAACGGGAAATCAATCCAAGGGGTATAAAATACCGGTACACCACCAAAAACCAGAGTGGCATTGCGTGCTACGCCGACATTTTTATCATAATCCACATCAATGCTGCTGGAACGGATATACCAGCTGTCATCACCCGGATTACAGGTATTGAATTTGGCCGTCTGCAAGCGATAGCGCTGTTTGCCGTCCATCTGGATTTCATCGCCCACCCCCTGTAAGCGCCGATTGTTCTGATCTATCTCAAAACGTGCCGGGCTGGCCACACCGCTGCTTTTCTCCATATCATAAGTGAGGTGCTGGCCGCTGATTCTGCCCTGACCGTTATCCAGTGTGAACTGATCGCCTACTTTGATGATCTGATTGTTCTGATCATAATCCGCCCAATCGGCATTCAGGGTTTCGCTATTGCGTTCGACAATGACATTTCCTTGGGCTTGTACACGGGTCTGGGATTGTCCGTCTACCTGATCGGCCACCACCCGGGTCACGTCCTGACCGGCACTTTCCTCGCCGGTTTGCACAGGTGGCTGTACAAAATGCCTGGGCGGCTGCGATGCACGGCAAACATCAGCGCCGCCCATTGATAAGGGAGAGGCTGCAAAAGATAAGGCAGGCATGGCACAAAAACCGGTTGCCAGTGCCCATACCAGTGGTTTGGGAGAGAAGAATTGAGACAAAGTATCACCTTATCGGCTTTGCCAGTTAAAATAGCATTTATTTTAACCTGAAAATCATCATGCAACGAGAATCTATATTAAAAAATTGGCTGGAACAATGTTATCCGGATCAGCCATTCACCCTGACATTTGCGGCAGCCGATGCGGATTTCCGCCGTTATTTCCGCGCCACGTTTCAGGATGGGCATACCATTATCTGCATGGATGCACCGCCGGAAAAAATGAGTATTGAACCTTATATCAAGGTACAAAAGCTGTTTCAAGCCATTAATGTCCCTGAAATTTACCATGCCGATGTTGCTCTGGGACTGATGGCACTTCAGGATTTTGGTGCTGTTTCCTATTTATCAGCGCTGACCCATGATCAACGGCCAGCCGTACATAAAGCATTGCTCCTGGACGCCATTGATGAATTAATTCAATTACAGCTCAGCAGCCAGCCCGATCAATTACCGCTTTATGATGTTACGGTTTTGACGCGTGAAATGCAATTGTTTCCCGATTGGTATGTGGCTAAAGAACTGGGGCTCAGTCTGAGCATCAAGCAGCAACAGCTTTGGCAGGCGACCTTGTCAACGCTCCTGCCTGTGTTAACGGCACAGCCTAAAGTCTATGTGCATCGCGATTTTATTGTGCGCAATCTGATGCTGACTCCAGGCCGTCCGGGGGTACTGGATTTTCAGGACGCATTATACGGCCCTGTCAGCTATGATCTGGTGTCGTTATTGCGTGACGCCTTCATTGAATGGGAAGAAGAATTTGTACTTGATCTGACCATTCGTTACTGGGAAAAAGCCCGTCAGGCCGGTTTGCCGGTTCAGACTGATTTTGATGTGTTTTATCGCGATTTTGAATGGATGGGCATCCAGCGCCATTTAAAAGTAGCTGGTATTTTTGCCCGCCTGTACTATCGTGACGGCAAAGACCAGTATCGTAGCGAAATTCCCCGCTTTATTGAATATTTACGCAAAACCAGTCAGCGCTATCAGGCATTGCGGCCACTGTATCAGTTGCTGATTGAATTAACGGGAAACCATCATATTCAGAGCGGCTATACTTTCTGATCAAATGTTGCTGTCCATGCGCTCTTGCGCACGCATGGGCAGTAGTGCGGCACATAAAGGAGAGGGTACGGTTCTGAAAAAGAACGATTACGTGTACAGGTGCCGTTGACTGCTGCTGATTTAGTTAGAATTCCTGATCAAATGCAGACAGATTTTTTGTCTGAAACGGAAAGACCAAGAGTAGCCTAGGTGAACCATTTTGATGATGAAGTGATTTTTTATATGGAAGAATCAAGCAAGAAAAAGCACGATATGCGCGGAGTTTCTATGAGGAAGTATCCCTCATCAATCAATATTAACCACAAACTGCGATTAACCCCGATTTGTACGGCCAAAACCGAAAGAGGGCATACAAAGATAATGCCAAAGATAATGAATATTATCAAGATGAAAAGAACAACCGCGGTTCATTTAATCCCGATACGCATACTATTGCATTATTAAACAATGCTGATTTATCTACCATCAAATGGTTTTGTGTGGCAGATAAACATCAAAGCGGGTGGTTTTACCATGATACTGAAAAGCAGGTGTGCAGTCTGCCAGAAACATGCCATGACGCGGCCGTTTCACCACGACCCGCTTTTGCGCCCATTGTCTTGCCCGATGTAATAAACATGACTCTTCTTCCGGCTGACTGGCGCCCACCAATTCATGAAAATAGGCCATTTCTTTTTTAACCGCTGCTGATTTCTGCCGTTGCGGATACATGGGGTCAAGATAAACCACGTCAGGTGCGGCAGCGGTTTCGGCAGTATTCATGTCAGGAATACTGCCCTGAATTAACTGAATACGCCCGGCAATAGCGGTTGTCTGCTGATCTGCCCATGCGCGGCACAGGCCATCATACAGCAATGCATAAACCACCGGATGACGTTCAAATACCACGACCGGTAATCCCAATGACGCCAGTACAAATGCATCACGCCCCAGACCGCCGGTGCCATCCCAGACCAGCGGCTGATTTTTTGCCTGTACCGCTTTGGCCAAGAGTTCGCCACCGCCAAACATCCGCCGGTGACGGGCGGAGCCGTCCACGAAATCAACCCGCACCTCACCTTTATGTCCGGCTTTGGCCAGGCTAAGGCCAGTCTGGCGCCATTGCAGATACAATCCTGCTGTTGGCAAAGTCCCCGCGCTGAAATCCGTCTGTGCCGTTAATATCGGTAATACCGCGGTGTCTGTCACAGCGGCGCCATCGGTCAGATCAACCCATATCATCGGATTATTCATGTTCTGTATTCAAGCGTTCCATAATACCCAGGCGTTCCATGCGATAACGCATCGAACGAAAACTGATGCCCAGTAATTTTGCTGCCTGGGTACGATTATAGTGCGTATGCGTCAATGCACATTTTAATAAGCCGGCTTCAATTTCGTCCAGATAATCCTGAATCTGGGTACGGCCAAGTTCAAATAATGGCTCTGTATTATCTCGAGTCACCGCCGCTTCTTCTACCGGCGCATGTGGCACACTGAACTGATGACTGTGTATTTGTAAATCCGATTCTTCAATCAGCTGATCGCGGCATAAAGCCACTGCGCGTTCCAGAATATTTTCCAGTTCGCGAAAATTACCCGGATAACTGTATTGCAGTAGAGCCTGCCTGGCGGGTGCGGACAATCGGTATGGCTGGCCTCGGGTAATGCGTTGTAGCAGAATACGGATAAACTGGGGTAAATCCTCGCGCAATTCCCGCAAAGGCGGCATCACCACTGAGACCACATTCAGCCGGTAAAATAAATCCTGCCTGAACTGACCACTTTCTACCAGTGCCGCCAGATTTTTATGGGTGGCGCAAATCAGGCGCATATCAATGTATTTTTCTTCTATCTCACCCAAACGGCGTACTGATCGCTCCTGAAGGGTACGCAATAGTTTAACCTGCATGGATAAAGGCAGATCAGCCACTTCATCCAGAAACAAGGTGCCGCCATGTGCGCATTGAAAAAAACCATCCCGGTCATGATCGGCATCGGCAAAACTGCCTTTTTTATAGCCAAAAAAAGCGCGCTCGATCAAAGCTTCGGGAATGGCACCACAATTCACCATCACAAAAGGGTGATTGGCACGTAAAGAAGCTTCATGAATAAAGCGCGCTGCCTGTTCTTTGCCGCTGCCGGATTCGCCCGAGATATAAACCGGTGCCTCGGTACGCGCCACACGAGTAATCAGTTCACGCACTTCCGCTATAGCACCAGAAGTGCCTAATAAACGCTCGGAAGCTGCGGATTCAGTTTCCTGATAGACTACTATGGTTTCTTCAGTCGCCGTTGTATCAGCAACTTCCTCCACCTCATTAACCACTGCCGGTCTGACTTCGGATGAATGATCATTCACTTTGATGGCTGATTTAACTAAAGTACGCAATTGCGCCAGACTGATGGGCTTCTGTAAATAATCAAAAGCGCCATTTTTCAACGCCTGTACTGCCTGCTCAGCATTGCCATAAGCCGTAATCACCGCAACGGGCACGTCCAGATGGTGTTCGGTAATATAATTGACCACATCCAGTCCCGTTCCATCAAGCATGCGCATATCGGTCAAAACCAAAGAAAATTTTTTTCTTGCTAATGCTTTATGTGCCTCTGCAACGCCAGAAACCGTCTGAACCGATAACCCCATTTTCATGAGCGTCAGTTCCATGAGATCGCGAATATCCACTTCATCATCAATCACCAATACAGGCTGTTTTAAGTCTGTCTGACTAGGCATCTGTACTCCTTGGTAAGATAAGTTCAAAACCATTGATCTGCGGCTGATAATTCAATTGCCCCTGATTACTCTGTGCCAGTTCCCGTGCGATATACAAGCCTAGCCCTGTACCATTGACTGCGGTGGTAAAAAAGGGCTCAAACAAACGTTTCCGATTTTCCATACTCACTCCCTCACCATTATCAAGAATAGCAATGGTGGTCTGCTGTAATCCCTGATCGCGGAACAGCACCCGTATGGCGGCCTGATTTTTCTGGCTGTGGCGCCAGGCATTATTCATTAAATTCCACATGATCTGCTGTAAATGGGCAGGGTCACACCAGACCGTCAGGCGTTCATGATCTGCCTTCAGTTGAATACATGAGGCAGCAGCAGGTGTGGTTAAAATAAATTCCTGATAAAACGTCTGCCAGAACTGATTTAAATAAATCAGTTTTCTGCGGGTATGTTTACTTTTACTTAAAATGCTAATGTCTTCCAGCATTTTATCAATGCGATCAATATTGTTGTTCACAATGCTAAACAAGCGCTGCCGGACACTGTTTTCTTCATCTTCCTGCAATAATTCATTCGCCTGGCGGATGGCTGACATCGGGTTGCGGATTTCATGCGCCAGATTGGCTGTCAATAACCCCAATGCGGCCAGTTTAATCGCCATGGCCTCCTGTTCCAATTCATGCTGGGTGCGGATAAACAACATCAATAAAGAAGTATTGGCCTCATTCAAGACGCGCACCCGCACCCGCATCGGCTCCTCATTCAGTACACACACTATTTCAAAGCCAGACTGCTGACATTGCTGCCAGTAATTCATAACGGGCTGAAATACATGAGTCTGACTATTGAACCTTGCATCAGAAAAATAATCATTGGCCTTACTGTTCATCAGCCAGACAGTATGATCTACGTCCAGGACAACCACAGCTTCCTGCACATCATTGAATGCACGGTCAAGTAATTGTTTGTAACTATCAAGTATTTTCGATTGCTGTGCCTGTGTTTGCTGTGATCGTGCCAGAAAAGTAGCCGCATAGGCTGTTAATCCGGCCAGTAAAAATAAGGCGGTACACAGCATCACAGCTGTTGCCCAAAGATGAACATTGTCTGACAGCGGGTGATGATTATCGTATTGCCAGTAAGTAATCATCATGACCAGCAGTGTGGCATAACCAGCATAAAGCATCGGATAACGGCCACGGCTGAGTAAACAGGCGGCGCTGACAAAAGGCAATAACAGCATACCAAAGCCACTGCCGATGCCACCGGCCATCTGCATCAGCCAGGCAATCATGGAAATATCCACCACCGAGCGGGCATTGGGCAAAGCCTCGGTCTGATTCTGCCAGCGCGGCACAATCAGCGACACCACCACAAAACCATTATAAATAATAGCCCAGCTATACAACTGCGTTTTACTGAATACCGGCAGGGATATGTCATTTTCTATTGCAATGTCTCTGGTCAGTACCCAGAAAGTAATCACGGAAATCAGTACGCTGATGCGGGCGATATTCAGTAATGTCGCCAATCTGTCCAGACTACTCTGCCAATTATCTGGTACCACATTCATTCGCTTAATCTTTCTGACTCAAATCCGTTACAATGGCAGTAATCACGCCACAAAGCGCCATTTTTTTACCTTTATGACCGCGTTTATGGTGAATATCGGCCAATGCCACGGATTCACGATGCAATCCGCCGCGTTTACCGCGGCTTTCAATGTTGCATTGCGCCAAAGCCGGTAGCAGAAAACCCAATCGCGCCTCTTCCGTCAGACTCATGATTTGCAGACCGCGGCCTTTACTCATGAGTTTCAGTTCAGATAAGGCAAATGCCAATACCTGATTGGTGGTAGAGGCGGCAACCAGTTGTACGGTACTGTCGGCTGAGAGCCATGCTGCTGGCAGGGTTAACGGCGGCAATAACCGGGCGGTTGCCGGCATATTCATCACGGCTTTACCCAGTTTGGTGCGACTGAGCAGATCTTTAAACAGCACAATAAAACCATAACCTTCATCATTGGCCAAAAGATAATGCTGTTCAGCCGTGGCGCTGAGCATGGCCACAATCCTGGCGCCGGCGCCAAGTTCCACCAGCGAGCCCACCGGAATACCATCACCACGCCCACCTGGAATATTGGCTGCGTCCACCGTATAGGCACGTCCATTGCTGTCCATCAGTACCACCGGCCAGATACTGCGCCCTTCTACCGCCTGTAATAATTCATCGCCTTCTTTGAAGGTTGTCTGACTTAAATCCAGATTATGGCCTACCCGGCTGCGCAGCCAGCCCTGACGCGATAAAATCAAGGTAATCGGTTCATCTGCGGTGATCTGATTCAAAGCGGCGCGTTGTGCTGGCTCAATCAATGTGCGGCGTTCATCACCATAGATTTTGGTATCTGCTTCAATTTCTTTAATAATCAATCGGTTTTTGGCTTTAGGATCCTGGAGTAAATGCTGCAAAGTAGCCGCTTCTGTCTGAAGTTTCTGTAATTCCGTTTCCAGCTTCAGCCATTCCAATCGCGCCAGCTGACGTAAACGAATTTCCAGAATATCATCAGCCTGTATCTGGCTTAGCGCAAAAGCGCTCATCAACTCTGTTTTTGGTTCGTCTGATTCACGAATCACCCGGATCACTTCATCAATGTGTAAAAAAGCAGTCTGCCGGCCTTCCAGAATATGCATCCGCTTTTGTACTTCACTCAGCCGATGATTCAGTCTGCGCGTCACTGTCTGTACCCGGAAATCAACCCATTCTTGCAGAATCTGCTGTAAATTCTTCTGTGCTGGCTTATTATTCTGCCCCATCATCACCAGATTGACCGGTACATTGGTTTCCAGCGTGGTTTGTACCATCAGCGTATTCATGAATTCATGCGGATCAAGCCGGCTGGATTTTGGTTCAAACACCAATCGTACCGGTGACTGATTGTCTGATTCATCCCGCACCCTGTCCAATAATGACAACATCAATGCGCGGGTATTTTGTTGTTCCTGAGTCAGGGCTTTTTTACCCGCCTTGGGTTTCGGATTGGTCTGCTCTTCAATCATGGCCATGATTTTTTGCGCTGATGTGCCGGGCGGTAATTCATTCACCACCACACGCCACTGGCCTCGTGCCAGTTTTTCAATTTCATAGCGTGCCCGTACCCGGATACTGCCCTTACCCTGCTCATAAATGGCACACAGATCAGCATGAGAAGTAATGATCTGACCACCACCGGCAAAATCGGGCCCCGGAATATACTGCATTAAAGCGGCCACATCCAGGTTAGGCTGTTTCAATAAAGCCACGGCGGCAGCACTGACTTCTTTTAAATTGTGTGATGGAATTTCAGTGGCCATACCTACCGCAATACCGGAAGCGCCATTAAGCAATACCATCGGTAACCGCGCCGGTAAAACCGCGGGTTCCATAAAAGCACCATCATAATTGGGCACAAAATCCACGGTGCCCATTTCCATTTCTGACAACAGCAATTCAGCCAGCGGGGTTAATCTGGCTTCGGTATAACGCATGGCAGCGGCACTGTCGCCATCACGTGAGCCAAAATTGCCAATGCCATCAATCAATGGATAACGCAGGGTAAAATCCTGTGCCATGCGTACCATGGCATCATAAGCAGAAGTATCGCCATGCGGATGATACTTACCCAGAATTTCCCCCACGACGCGTGCCGATTTAACCGGTTTGGACTGATGGGTCAGGCCCATATCTTTCATGGCATATAAAATACGGCGTTGTACCGGTTTCTGACCATCCGCCACATCGGGCAGCGCCCGGCCTTTAACCACACTCATGGCATAGGCCAGATAAGCTTCTTGTGCATATTGCCCCAAAATCAGGGTATGGTCATCTTGAGGTACTGAAGTTGCTGTATTCATATTAGTGAATTCATTCATAAATGACTGACTGTGTGTCGATCAAAAAAGATAAGGTTTAGTTTACTATACAATCGTCTCGTTTTAATCAATTAATATTAAATTTATTCTCATGATTATAAAGACTTGTCTGATTTACGCATTATGTTTTAAGGGTGATACAAGACCTGGTCAGCCTTCATTGTGATTAACCTGAAAATCAGCCCAAACAAAAAGCTGTCCAGACATTCATCTGGACAGCTTTTTATGAGAATAACGGTTAATCAGCCTGACGACGAATCACTGCCGGAATTTCAAAATCATCCAGTACGGATTGATTGGAGAAATCAGCAGCAGCCAGATTCATGTTGCGGGCACTACGGCCAGAACGGATCACACTACCGATATCCGGAAAACCATCATCTGTACCGGTAGCCTGTGCCGTTTGCACCATACGCAGATTACCCGATGGAGTATTGGTATTTTTATGTTCCTGCAAACCGGTCGCAATAATGGTGACGCGAATTTCGCCTTCTTCCATCGAACTGTCTTCAGAAGTACCGTATTTTAATGCAGCATCAGCATGGGCATATTCATCCACCATGCTCATGATTTCGCGGTATTCAGACATTTTCAGGCAACCCGGCGCCGTAGTAATATTAACCAGCACACCCTGTGCTCCTTCCAGAGTGACATCATCCAAAAGTGGACTGGCAATGGCCTGCTCAGCGGCAATACGGGCACGGTCTACCCCGTGCGCAACGCCGGAGCCCATCATGGCCATGCCCATGATACTCATGACATTTTTGACATCAGCAAAGTCGAGGTTAATGATGCCCGGGCTGGTAATGACTTCGGCAATGCCGGCTACGGCACTGCGCAATACATTATCAGCAGCACGAAAGGCTTCGCGCATGCTCACGTCTTCACCCAGCGCTGTCATCAGTTTATCATTGGGAATAACGATCAGGGAGTCAACGGTATTTTTCAAGGTTTCAATACCATCATTGGCCACCTGAATCCGCTTACCTTCATATTCAAACGGACGGGTAACCACAGCCACAGTCAGAATGCCCAGTTCTTTAGCCAGTTCAGCAATGACCGGCGCTGCACCGGTACCGGTACCGCCACCCATGCCGGTGGTGATAAACAGCATATTGGCGCCCTGAATCGCTTCTGAAATGGATTCACGATCTTCCATGGCGGCATTGCGACCAATCTCAGGATTGGCACCAGCACCAAGACCACGGGTCAGATTATTACCCAACTGGATACGTTTAGAAGCTTTACTATTCTGTAAAGACTGCGCATCGGTATTGGCACTGATGAATTCAATACCGGATACAGCGTTCTCCACCATATTATTAATCGCATTGCATCCACCACCACCGATACCAATTACTTTGATTACGGCAGGACCAACCGCGGCTTCCACTACATCATAAACCAGTTGCATACAAATGTCTCCTGACAGCGCTTAAGCATGGGCTAATCAAAACATGCCTGATTATATCAGCTACTTGCCCATGCCATGCAAATTTTCTATATCAAAAACGCAAAAATTAAAAATTATTTCTAAACCAAGCTTGTAATTTACCTAACCATGATTCTCTGGGTTCTTCTGTCTGGGCAACCGGCATACCGGCTTTATTGTCTTCACCGTGCGCCGCTTCCAAGAGACCAATGGCAGTAGCATAACGCGGATTGCGTACCCGCTCTGATACCCCGCCCATTTCCTTGGGAACCCCGATACGCGCAGGCAGATTAAACACATCTTCCGCCAATTCAACCATACCCGGCAATAACGAAGCGCCGCCGGTTAAAACCACACCGGAAGTTAATACATCTTCCGGAAAACCTGAACGCCTTAATTCATTCAGGGTCAATTCAAGAATTTCTTCCACCCGCGGGCCAATCACACTGGCCAGTGTACGGCGTGAAATCTGGCGCGGACTGCGGTCTCCCACACTGGGCACTTCAATCATGTCATCCAGACCTTCCATGCTGGCCATGGCCACGCCATGATTGATTTTAATATATTCAGCGGCATTATGCGGCGTACGCAAGGCTTGTGCCAGATCTTTGGTGATCAAATCACCAGCCACCGGAATCACGGCCGTATGCCGGATGGCACCATTGGTATACACGGCGATATCGGTTGTACCACCGCCGATATCAATCACACACACACCCAGATCTTTTTCATCTTCAGTCAGTACCGCCTGACCGCTGGCCAAAGGCTGTAAAATCATTTTATTGATATTCAGATTGCAGCGATTGACACACTTCTGAATATTCTGCATGGCAGTGACAGCGCCGGTAATGATATGAATGCGTGTATCCAGCCGCACACCACTCATACCAATGGGTTCGCGTACCCCGGGCTGACTGTCAATAATAAATTCCTGCACGACGGTATGTAAAATATCATGATCAGGCGGAATATTCACCGCCTTGGCTGTTTCAATCGCCCGGTCAATATCGGTCTGATTAACCTCGCCGTCTTTGATTTTCACCACACCCTGAGAATTAAAGCTGCGAATATGATTACCGGCAATACCGGTGGTTACATTGTCCACCTGTACATCAGCCATCATTTGTGCTTCTTCCATTGCCTGTTTAATGGCCTGTGCCGTGGTTTCGATATTGGTCACCATCCCGGCTTTCAGGCCACGTGACGGTGCCTGTCCCAGACCCACAATATGGATGTTATTGTCTTCCTGTATTTCACCTATCAGGGCAATGACTTTAGAAGTACCAATATCCAGAGCACTGATGTATTTTTTACCTTTAACCATGGTCATCACTTTAAAAACAAATAATCAATTGATTTCTTAATCTGCTGTTGCGGTTACTGCATCTGATCTGACATCGACCGTTTGTTTCTTACGCAAGGCAAAACCATCCGGATAACGCATATCCACATATTCTATGTTAGCAGCCTGATCTTCGAGAACCTGCGGCCAGACAGCAATAAAACGTGCCAGCCGTTTCTCCTGGTGTTCGCGTCCTAATCGGATGAGTATACCGTTATTTAGCACTATTTCCCAAGCTGAACGTGCATTTAAATGCAATCTGGCCACAGATAAGTCCACCGAATGCAACATATTATTGAATAAAAGTAGTTGCACCGTCATGGCTCGACTGTTTTTAACCGGCCCGTCAAATACAGGTAGGTCTTCCGATGTCCGGGCATGAAATAATTCGCCCTCCTGATCCACCAGCTGGCCATCATGCCAGCGCGCCAGAGCCACCCGCTCTTTGATATCCAATGCGATGGTATCCGGCCACACCCGTTTGACCTGCACCTGTGCTACCCAGGGTAATCCGGCCAGTTCCTGTTGGGCGGCATTGACATTGACCGTAAAAATATTACCATATAAATATTGTTTACTGATTCTTTGTATATCAGCAGCATCAATATGTTGCAATGTCCGGGTCACTTTAATATGACGGACAGGAAAATGGGATGAATGCATGCCCCATAGCGTTATGGCCGCCATAAGGCATAACGCCACACAAAGATACAGCCAGCGATATAGCCTTTTGAGGGCCTGCGCATTATCCCAAAGTCGCATGATTCAAAATTTCAACACATAAATCTTCAAAACTCAGACCAATCTCACGCGCCGCTTTAGGCACCAGACTATGACTGGTCATACCGGGCAATGTATTCACCTCCAGAATATAAAACCGTCCTTCTTCATCACGTAAAAAATCCACCCGACCGCAGCCACGACCACCTAAAGCACGATAAGCCTGTAGCGTTAATTGCTGTATGTTTTTTTCTTCAGCCGCATTTAAATCGGACGGGCACAGATAAACGGTATCATCACGCTGATATTTTGCTTCAAAATCATAAAATTCAGTGGTCGGCTGAATACGGATCGAAGGCAATACACGCTCACCCAGAATACCGCAGGTATATTCTCCGCCCATAATGGCTTTTTCAACCAGAATCTCACCCTGAAAATGCTTCAGGCGCTGATAAGCTTCAGCCAGCTGCCCAGGTTGTTTAATTTTCTCAACACCCACGCTACTGCCCTCGGCCGAAGGTTTCACAAATAAGGGTAAACCAAATTCAGCTTCAACCGCCGCAAAATCACTGTGCTCATTCAATAGCGTGAATGGCACACACGGTAAACCCACGCCCGCCCACACCAGACGGCTACGGAATTTATCCATGCCAAGCGCACTGGCCGCCACGCCACAACCGGTATAGGGAATACCCAGTGCCTGCAAAGCCCCCTGTACGGTACCGTCTTCACCATAAGCGCCATGCAGAATATTGAAAGCACACTGGAAACCATCATCGACTAAATGATAGAGTGGCCGTTCCTTCGGATCAAAAGCATGAGCATCAATGCCTTTTTTCTGTAAAGCGGCCAGCACAGCAGCACCACTGGCCAGCGAAATATCACGCTCACTGGAGAAGCCCCCCATCAGCACAGCAACTTTACCGAAGTCTTTCATGATTCTATTTTACCTTATTGATTAATTCATCTATATGAATGCTACTCTTGCCCGGTTAACAACTGCGCGGCGGCCAAGAGTTCTGACGGCACTTTATTAATACTGCCAGCACCCATATTCAACACCACATCGTTATCCTGCAAAATATTCAGTAATGTGGCCGCCACATCGTCCACACGGGCAACATAAATCGGTTCAACCTTACCCAATACCCGAATGGCGCGCGTGAGCGCCTTACTGTCAGCGGCCACAATCGGCTCTTCACCGGCAGCATACACATCGGTCAGTAAAACACAATCAGCCTGACTGAGCACCTGTACAAAATCCTCAAACAGATCACGGGTACGGGTATAGCGATGCGGCTGAAAGACCACTACCAGCCGCCGGCCGGCATAAGCGCCCCGTGCTGCGGCAATGGTCGCCTGCATTTCTACCGGATGATGGCCATAGTCATCAATCAGCAAGGCTTTACCGCCATCGGCCAATGGCACATCACCATAATTCTGAAACCGCCGGCCAACACCGGCAAAATCCTGCAAACCGCGCTGAATGGCGGTAACCGGTACACCGATTTCCAGCGCCAGACCAATCACCGCCAGTGTATTCAGTACATTATGCCGCCCAGGCATATTAACAATCACTTCAAAGGGTGCAATGCCTTTTTTACGGGTCTGTACTGTAAATTGCATCTGTGCGCCTTTGGTCTTGACATCAGTGGCATATAAATCCGCCTGTTCATCTAGGCCATAGGTGACAAACGGCTTTTGTATCTGTGGCAGAATCTGCCGCACATGATCACTGTCAATACACAAAAAAGCCTTACCATAAAAAGGCATACGATGTACAAAATCCACAAAAGCCAGATGCAGTTTATCAATATCATGATCATAAGTATCCATATGATCGGTGTCGATATTGGTAACCACGGTAAAAAGGGGCGTCAGATACAAAAAAGAAGCATCTGATTCATCGGCTTCGGCAACAATATATTCACCTTTGCCCAGTTTGGCATTGGTGCCTGCGGCATTTAAGCGGCCGCCAATCACAAAAGTCGGATCCAGACCAGCCACCGCCAATACCGAAGCGGTTAAACTGGTGGTGGTGGTTTTACCATGAGTACCGGCAATGGCAATACCGCGACCAAAGCGCATGATTTCAGCCAGCATCATGGCTCGGGGAATCACGGGGATTTTGTGTTCTCTGGCAGCCAGTACTTCCGGATTATCCGCTTTAACAGCAGTAGAAGTAACCACCACATCGGCACCAATAATATGTTCGGCCTGATGTCCGCTGTAGACTTTTACCCCGATGGCCTGAAGATGCTGTGTGGCCGCATTAACCGCCATGTCCGAGCCCGAAATACAATATCCTTCATTATGCAATACTTCGGCAATGCCACACATGCCCGTACCGCCAATGCCAACAAAATGGATATGACTGATACGGTTTTTCATGTTTTCTTTCATCTATATTCCTTACAACCTGATGACTTGATCATGAACTGAATATTCATGATGCCGTCAAGCGATCATCTTCTGCTCATAAACAGCCCAGCGCTATCTGCGCTACTTTTTCAGCACTGTCGGGACTGGCCAACAACCTGGCCTGTAACGCCATTTGCAAACACTCTTCACGGGTTAATCCTTGCAATTGCCCTGCCAGCGAATCGGCAGACAATTGGTCTTGCGGCAGTAATAACGCCGCCTGATGACGCACCATAAAACCTGCATTCAATGTCTGATGGTCGTCTACTGCATGAGGATACGGCACCAGAAACGCCCCGACACCGGCAGCGGTTAATTCGGCAATGGTTAAAGCCCCTGAACGGCAAATGACCAAATCGGCATTCCGGTAAGCCGATACCATGTCTGAAATAAATTCAACACATTGTGCCTCAACAGCCAATTGCTGGTAAATTTGTTCTACTGCCGCCAGTTTATGCCGCCCGGTCTGATGCATCACACAGGGGCGCTGATGTTCAGGTAATAACGCTAAAGCTTTAGGGACAATCTGATTGAGTACATCTGCGCCAAGGCTGCCGCCAACCACCAGAATATTCAGCCTGCCTTGCCGCTCTTTAAAGCGCTGAGCCGGTTCTGGCAATGCTGCAATCTCGTGTCTGACCGGATTACCCACCAGTCCGTCTGTATTAGGGAAGGCTTCCGGAAAGGCATACAATACCCGTTTGGCAATATGTGCCAGCACCCGGTTGGATAAGCCGGCAATGGCATTCTGTTCATGAATCACCACCGGAATACCGGCCAGTTTCGCGGCCATACCACCTGGGAAAGTCACAAAGCCACCAAAACCAATCACCATGTCGACCTGATGTTTTTTAATGATCTGACGCGCCGCTAAAATGGTTTTGGTCAGCGTCAGCGGCAATAATAATTTACGTTTTATGCCATTACCGCGAATGCCCTTAATGGCCAGTGTTTTAAGCTCAATGCCATATTGGGGAACCAATCGGGTTTCCATGGCACCTTCACTGCCCAGCCACAACACCTGATGACCCTGTGCCTGTAAGGCCTGGGCAACCGCCAATGCCGGAAAAATATGGCCGCCGGTGCCACCTGCCATCACCATAAAGGTTTTTACATTCATTATTGTCCCTATTGAATCTGTCCGAAACAGACGGCATAAATCTGTCTATATTTTAAAACCACGCATTAAACGCCGGTTTTCATAGTCAACACGTAATAATAAGCCGATGCAAACCAGCATCACAATGACGGCCGAACCCCCGTAAGACAATAAGGGCAGCGTTAAACCTTTGGTGGGCAGCAAACCAATATTCACACCAATATTGAAAAAACTCTGGATACCCAGCCAGATACCAATACCTTTGGCCACAAACGAATTATAAAAAAGTTCCAGATCACGCGCCTGCTTACCAATAGAGAATGCCCGGATCACCAGCCAGACATAACAGAATATAAGCACCACCATACCCAGAAAGCCAAATTCTTCGCCAATAACGGCAAAAATAAAATCGGTGTGAGCCTCAGGTAAATAAAACCGCTTCTCCAGACTGGCACCCAACCCCACCCCGAACCAACTGCCGCGGCCAATGGCCATCAGCGAATGGGTTAACTGATAGCCCTTACCCAAAGGGTCAGACCAGGGATCCAGAAAAGCTGCCACACGCGCCAGCCGGTAGGGTTCAAATAAAATCAACGCCGCCATGGCAATCAGGCCAAAACCAACCACAGCCATAAACCAGCGAAACGGTAGCCCTGCCAAAAACAACAGACAAACGGCGATAACCGACACCACCACAAACGAACCGAAATCCGGTTCCAGAATAATCAAACCCAGCCCCATGCCGACGGGGATACCGGCAAACCAGATTTTTTTAAATTCTTTCAATACTTCAGCCCGACGGGTAAAGAAACTGGATAAATACAGAATAATCGCCAGTTTGAATAACTCGGTGGGTTGGACATTGAATGAACCAAAATGAATCCAGCGTTTTGCCCCATTAATTTCCCGTCCGAGTACCAACACCATAATCAGCAGTATCAGACTGCCCACCAGTATGAATGGCGTCAGTTTTTTCCAGGTTCGCAACGGAATTCTGACCGCAATCAGCGCCAGAAAACTGCCGGCGCCCAGATAAATCGCCTGACGTACCAAATAAAAATAAGGGCTGCCACCATCATGGGTTGCATAGGCAATCGAGGCGGAATACACCATCACCAGGCTGAATGACAGCATCAGTATCACCATCCACAACAACGACTGATCAAAGCTGTCACCACGGCGTAACAGCTTACGATCCAAAAGACGTGACTGTGTGATCATGATCGTGCTGCCTGTAGGGCGTTAACTGCTTCAATAAATACCTGACTGCGGTGGGCATAACCATTAAACATGTCATAACTGGCACAGGCCGGGCTCAATAACACCATATCACCCGTTTGCGCCAATTCATGTGCACGCCGGACAGCCTGTGGCAGATCAGTCATATATTCAACCGGATAAGATTCATTCTTCAAGACTGCGCCAATTTGTCCGGCATCAATCCCCAGCAATAAAACCGCCCGCGCTTTATGCGATAACGCCTCTTTTAGCGGCGTAAAATCCTGACCTTTACCCTGCCCGCCGGCAATCAGCACAATCGGCCGGTTCAGACCAGTCAGCGCGGCACAGGTGGCTCCGATATTGGTGCCTTTGGAGTCATCAATATAAGTCACCCCA
The DNA here is from genome assembly GCA_029433475.1 of Neisseriaceae bacterium ESL0693. GTDB lineage: Bacteria > Pseudomonadota > Gammaproteobacteria > Burkholderiales > Neisseriaceae > Snodgrassella. Next base: position 170,377 of record JAQTIE010000010.1, read on the forward strand.
TTCACCTCGGCAACGGTTTCTACCCGATGCGGCAGCCCCTTAAAAGCACAAATATGTTGCAATAGCTGCGTTCGGGCTAAGCCAATGGCCTCACACAAAGCCAGCGCCGCCAGCACATTGGCCACATTATGCGTGCCTTGTAAAGCCAGATCGGTTTGAAGCAGTAATACCTCATTGCCGGCACATAACTGTCCGCGCGGGTCTAACCAGAAATCAGTCTCTTTCTGTAATGAAAACCATCGCACTGACCGATGGCTGCGATGCATGGCACGACAAAAAACATCATCCGCATTCAAAACCTGTATGCTGTTACCGCAGAAAATGCGGTCTTTGGCATGGGCGTAGTCCAGTAAATCATCATAGCGCTCCAAATGGTCTTCAGAGATATTCAGCACCGTGGCCACGGTGGCATCAAGACAGGCCGTGGTTTCCAGCTGGAAACTTGACAGCTCTACCACCCATACATCAGCGGCCGGCTGATTTTGGCGTGCCAAATAAGCTTCCAGTACCGGAGTGCCGATATTACCGGCCACTACTGTATCCAGACCACACTGCTGACACAGAAAACCCACCAGACTGGTGGTGGTGGTTTTGCCATTGGCACCGGTGATGGCAATGATTTTACTATCGGTCTGATACATCAGTTCAGCCCAGATTTCTACATCACCCAATACGGTTTTACCCGCTGCTTTAAAAGCAGCAATCGGCGCCAGTCGTTCACTGACTCCCGGGCTGAGCGCCAGTATCTGATAGTCATTTTGTGCCAGTACTGACTGTAAATCCCCTGAAAATAACGGTATTGAATATTGTGCCTGAATAGACTGTTGTTGTTCAGGCGTCAGATGAACATCATACCCCGCTACCTTTGCGCCAGCCTGAGTCAGAAATGCCAGCATGGACAAACCACTGCGTCCAAGCCCCACCACCAAAATGCTCTTATTTTGCCAATCCGTCATGGCACTATCCTGCCTTTATTTATGCTGTTGCTCAACTGGCGATATTTAACGTATTTTGAGCGAAGCCAGTCCCACCAGCACCAGAATCATGGTAATAATCCAGAAACGCACCACTACCTGAGTTTCTTTCCAGCCTTTTTGCTCGAAATGGTGATGAATCGGTGCCATGAGAAAAATGCGTTTATGCCGCATGCGGTATGAACCTACCTGCAACATCACCGATAAGGCTTCCACCACAAACAATCCACCCATAATGACCAGTACAATTTCCTGTCGCACAATCACAGCAACAGTCCCTAAAGCCGCACCCAGTGCCAACGCACCCACATCACCCATAAACACTTGGGCAGGATAAGCGTTAAACCACAAAAAACCCAGACAGGCACCACAAATGGCGGCACAAAACACCACCACTTCATTGGCGCCGGGCACATGCGGCAATTGCAGATAATGGGCAAATTCCACATGGCCGCTGACATAGGCAAAAATGGATAAACCAGCCGCCACCAGAACAATGGGAAATGCCGCCAGACCATCCAGTCCATCAGTCAGATTCACCGCATTGGAAGTACCCACAATCACAAAATAAGTCAGGATCACAAAGCCGATACCGCCCAGGGGATAGGCAATTTCTTTAAAAAACGGCACAATAAAGGTGGTACTGGCCGACAAATGAGCAGCATAAAACAACACCACGCCGGCAAGAAGCGCCACCACTGATTGCCACATCATTTTAAATCTGGCTGATACGCCATGCGGATCTTTATGGACAACCTTTTTCCAGTCATCATAAAAACCCAGCGCGCCGGTACTGAGCATGACAGCCAGCAAAATCCACACATACGGATTGGCCAGATTGGCCCATAACAATGTGGTTACGGTAATGGCCATCAGAATCAAAGTACCGCCCATGGTGGGGGTGCCGGTTTTAATCAGATGGGTTTGCGGTCCATCATGCCGCACCGCCTGACCCACCTTCAGCTGAGTCAGTTTACGAATCATCCAAGGCCCCAGCATCAGGCTGAGGGTTAAGGAAGTCAGTGCTGCCATGACTGCACGAAAAGTTGTGTACTGGAATAAATGAAAGCCATTCACCCAGTAATGAAATAATTCTGCTAACCACAATAACATGGTGTTTTTCCTTGTTGCCAATGAGGCGGCAACACATTAATCAAGCCTTTGAGGCTGTAAAACCACATTGTTGTTGTCAAGTACACATTCCAGACCTGTATTAACAACATCAATGCACACAAATATCGATTTGAAAAGATTCAACAATCAATAAAAGACGCCGACAACAAACCATCACAATGACAAAACTTACATCAGGGCAGCAACAATCGTTTCCATATGCATAAAACGTGAACCTTTAACCAGAATGGTGACGCCTGCATCATCATAAGTTTTTAAATCAAGAATTAATTGCGCCTTATCGGTGTAATACGCCTCTGGCTGCCCATAGGCACAGGCTGCCTGATCCGTGTCTACTCCGATAAATAACGCCGTTTCAATGCCACGGCTACGCGCATAAGCACCCACTTCCGCATGTAATTGCGGCGATTCCTCACCCAGTTCACCAATGGCGCCCATCACCAGCACGCGCGGTGAAGGCAGATTGGCCAATACATCAATCGCCGCTTTAAACGCATCGGGGTTGGCATTATAAGTATCATCAATCAACAATGCACCCCGGCTACTTCTCTTTTGCTGTAACCGCCCGTGAACATTATTAAAATGATTCAGCGCTGACACTGCCGCCAACGGTATGCCAGCGCTTAAAGCCAGTGCCGCTGCCGCAATGGCATTATGTACCATATGCCGGCCAGGTACCGGCAGATCAATGTGCAGATTTCCTTGCGGGCTTACCAGTTCAAATTCACTACTTAATGGCTGTAACTGAATCTTGCGAGCATGTATCTCGCCTTGATCAATACCAAAATCCAGGCTCAGGTGCGGATGTACCGCAGCGCGCAATACCGCAACCTGCTGATCCTCACACGGAATCAGTGCCCTGCCCTCTTTACCCAGACCCTGATAAATTTCACTTTTTGCCCGGGCAATATCCTTAACACCCTCAAACCCGCAACCCACATGGGCACGCAGGGTATTATTGACCAAAGCAAAATCAGGCTGCGCCAGATCAGTCAGATAAGCCAGTTCACCAAAATGATTCATGCCCATTTCAATCACGGCATAGCGGTGTTCTGGCCGTAAGCGCAATAATGTCAGCGGTAAACCAATATGATTATTAAAATTACCGGCAGTGGCCAGTACGGCTTTTTCACCCACGGCCGCAGTCAGAATGGTGGTCAGCATTTCTTTCACCGTGGTTTTACCAGCAGAACCGGTAATACCAAACACCCGCAAAGCCGGGTTCACAGCCAGACGCCAGGCCTTTGCCAGTGTGCCCAGTGCCTTTAAGGTGTCATCCACCAGAATACAGGCAGCATTGCCGGCCAGATCAGGGCGGCTGACCACACAGGCTAAAGCACCTTTAGCCATGACTTCATCAATAAAGTCATGGCCATCCATTCGCTCACCTTGCAGCGCCACAAACACATCACCCGCTTGCACCTGACGACTGTCTGTTAATACACGCTGAGCAGGCGCATTTTTTCCTGTTATCCCGGGCGTCAGTACCCGCCGGATAAAAGCCAAATCCAAAACGGTCATATTATCTGAAACTTTATTCATTCATTGCTGCTTTAACACGCGCCTGTAATGCCTGCCGCGCCACTTCAAAATCAGAAAAATGCTGCTTGTGCCCATTAATATCCTGATAAGTTTCATGCCCTTTACCCGCAATCAAAATCACATCATGCTGATCAGCATGGGAAATGGCATAATGAATGGCTCGGGCACGGTCAGGCTCTACCAGAGTCGGTTTGGGCACCGCGGGCAGAATATCGGCAATAATGGCCTCAGGTACTTCATGACGCGGATTATCACTGGTCACCACCACACAATCGGCCACCACTGAAGCGGCGGCGCCCATCAATGGCCTTTTGCCTGCATCACGATCACCACCACAGCCAAACACACACCATAATCTTGCTTTCTGGGGTTTAATTTCCTGCAAAGTCAATAATGCCTTTTCCAATGCATCGGGCGTATGGGCATAATCCACCACCACCAAAGGCTGGTTATCATCGGTCAGACAATCCATACGCCCTGTGGCTGGCTGTATCTTCGACCAGACCGCCAGTACCTCTTTTAAAGCAAAACTATTGGCACACAACAACGCCACACAGGCCGCAAGATTCTGGGCATTAAAGCGACCCAATAACCGCGTCTCTACCCTGCCCTGCCCCCAAGGCGTTTCCAAATGTATCTGCATGCCGTGGGAAGAAGCCTGAAACTGGCTGATATGAATATCTGCCTGTGGATTAAAACCATAGCTGTATACCGCCAGTTTTGGGCAGTCACGGCGCAAATCCGTGATTAAAGTCTGACCGAATTCATCATCAGCATTAATAATGGCATGCTGTAAACCCTGCCAGTAAAACAGTCTTGCTTTACAGGCGGCATAATTTTCCATCGTCCCGTGATAATCCAGATGATCACGCGTCAGGTTGGTCAGTATGGCACTGGTAAACGGTACCCCCACCACCCGGCTCTGATCCAGACCATGACTGGAAACCTCCATGGCTACACTATCGGCCTCATCATCGGCAAAATGTTTCAACCAGGTCTGATTAGATACCGCATCCATGGTGGTATTAGTACTGTCATGCAAATTTTGCCAATAACCATTGCCCACGGTACCCATAATGGCGCATTTCTGCCCCAGTAAAGCCGCCGCCTGAGCCAGCCACTGACTGATGGAGGTTTTACCATTGGTTCCGGTAACACCCCAGATGGTGAGCCGCTCAGCCGGATACTGATAACAGGCAGCTGCCACCAGACCGGCACGATCACGCAGATGATGAATACCTGCATTGGCCACCGGCAGATGTGCCGGCCACTGAAACACGCCATCATCATCCCAGAAAACAAAAGCAGCCCCTTGTCTGACGGCCGCTTCAATATACTGCCGCCCATCAGCATACTCACCCTGATAAGCCACAAACACATCACCTGCCTGTATCTGGCGGCTGTCTGCCCGCAAAGTACGGCCAGTCACCTGCGCGCGCACATCATCAGATAAATCATAATCGGCTAATGCCTGCTGAAGGGAGAACATGATTCAATCGCTTTTATATCTAACCACAAATAAAAAAGTGCATGGGCATCAATGCACTCTGGTAATCATTCATTTTATCGTACAGTAAGCTGTGTATTCTTCAATGGCCGGGTAGGAGAAATACCCAATACGTTTAAAGCGCCAACCATCACATCATTGAATACAGGCCCCGAAACCGGCCCGCCATAATAACTATTGGCGGTAGGATTCTGGATATTCACCGCCACAATCACCCGCGGATCATCTGCCGGCGCAAATCCGATAAAGGTAGCCATATGTTTACTGTCGGAATAACGACCATTGACCAGCATACGCGCCGTACCGGTTTTGGCCGCCACATCAAAGCCATCAATGGCGCCCTGCTGACCGGTGCCGCCGGGCTGAGTCACTGAAATCATCATGTGTCGAACCAAGCGGGCGGTCTGCGGCTGAATCACCGGCGTTCCTTCCGGCGCATGATCCAGCTTCAGAAAACTGACCGGCAATAATACACCATCATTGGTAAAAATCGTATATGCCCGTGCCAATTGCAATAAGCTCATCTGAATACCGTAACCAAAAGACATGGTTGCCTGTTCAATCGGGCGCCACTTATGCCAGTCACGCACCAGTCCGGGCGACTCTCCCGGAAAGCCGGAATGCATGCGATGACCAAAACCCACAGACGTATACATATCGTACATTTCTTCGGGCTTGAACATGGCTGAGATTTTGCTGGTACCGACATTCGATGACTTTTGAATAATTCCCTGGACATTCAGATAAGGATAATTATGAGTATCGCGCACGGTAGCCGTACCAATTTTATAAGGCATGGTATTCATACTGGTATTTGGTTTAATGCGGCCGCTATCCAGCCCTTTGGCAATGGTAAAGGGCTTCATGGCACTGCCCGGCTCAATCATGTCCGTTACCGCACGATTACGGCGCACATCACTATCAACCGCCGCCGGATTATTCGAATCATAGCCCGGAGCATTCACCAGCGCCAGAATCTCACCGGTTTTGGCATCCAGTACCACCACCGAGCCAGTAGAGGCTTTATGAAAATTCATGGCCTTATTCAAAGAATCATAAGCAATGGACTGAATCCGCTGATCGAGCGACAGAACCATATTGGCACCATTGCGCGGATCACGATTGCGGGGCGAATCGATACTGTCAACAATATTGCCTTTATTGTCGCGCAACACCACTTTGGCACCGTCCTGACCATGCAAACTGCTCTCACGTGCCAGCTCCAGCCCTTCCTGACCCTGACCATCAATATTGGTAAAACCAATAATATGTGAAAACAAAGCACCCATAGGATAATGGCGCTTACTTTCATGCTGAAAAGCCAGCCCTTTAATATTCAAGGTTTTCACTTTATCCGCCGCTTCAGGCGACAACTGGCGTTTCAGATAAATGAAGTCTTTTTCTTTACGTCCCAACCGCTCCTGTAACGTGGCTACAGGAACATCAATCAGAAGAGATAATTCTTGCAGCGCTTCAGGCGAAGGCATCTCGGTTATGGCGGAAGGAACAGCATACAAGGATTCTGTGGGCGCACTGATGGCTAAAGGTGCACCATAACGATCAGTGATGGTGCCACGCGTGGCTTTTAATGCAATGGTACGTACAAAACGCTGATTGCCTTGTTCCGTTAAAAATTCATGCTGTTCCGTCTGCAAATAAATACCACGTCCGATCAGCAGTAAAAATGCAAACGCCAATATGCTCAGTACCAGCATGATACGACCATTGGTGGTTACCGGTTTGGCGGATTTAGCCTTTTCCGATAACATACGTGGCTTATAATCATTTTTAATTAACATAATCTTCACTGCCAGACAAGACAGTATGCCATTGATTCCAATTAGCCTACTGTTGCGATAATGGCAACATTCTTGTTGCCGCCAAAGTCGGTGGTTGTAAATGCTGTGTTACGGACGCCTGCTGGATTATCTGACGATTAGACAATCTGACCTGCGCCAATCTTAAACGGCTGAAATCTTCATCCAACAGATTTTCATCACGCTGCGCCTTATCCAGAGCAATAAAATACTGGCGTGACCAGTCTTGTACTGTCACCACCGCAAATGCTGACGCCAGTACCAGTAACAATAAAATCACATTGATCTTATTCATAAATACATCAACCATTCCATGAACCATGACTGCGTTCAGCCACACGCAATACCGCCGAACGTGCACGTGGATTCATTTTGATTTCAGCCAGGGAAGGCTTTTGTGCTTTACCAATTAAATTCAGGGGCGGCACCGCACGATCAGCCTCCTTAACCACCGCCCAGCGCGGTAATGGCTCCGGTTTACTGTACTTTTGCATAAACCGCTTCACAATCCGGTCTTCCAGTGAATGAAATGCAATGACTGCCAGACGCCCCCGAACCGACAACCGCGCCAGCGCTTGCGGCAAGACGGCGGCTATCTCTTCGAGCTCACGGTTAATAAAGATACGAATGGCCTGGAAGGTACGCGTGGCCGGATCCTGCCCGCGTTCGCGAGAATGGACGACTTGCGCCACAAGATTCGCCAGCTGGCGGGTTGTGGCGATAGGTGCCTGCGCTCGTTGCTGCACAATGGCTCGCGCAATCGCGCGACTAAACCGCTCTTCACCATAATTCTTAATCACCTCATGTATTTCGTCTTCGGACGCAGTAGCCAGCCACAGAGCCGCAGATTGTCCGGTGGTGGTATCCATACGCATGTCTAGCGGTGCATCAAACCGGAAACTGAATCCGCGCCCTGCTTCATCAATCTGGGGAGAAGAAATACCCAGATCAAACAACGCCCCATCAATTTTATCAATGCCCAATTCATCCAGCACCGCCGTCAGCGAGGCAAAACCGGCATGCACCACCTGAATCCGCTGATCCTCGGCAGCCCATGCTTTGGCTACTTCAATGGCCTGCGGATCCTTGTCAAACACAATCAGCCGCCCCTGACTGCCCAGCTGCGACAGAATCTGGCGCGAATGGCCGCCGCGGCCAAATGTTCCATCAACATAAATACCTTCCGGCCGGATATTGAGCCCTGCCAACGCTTCATGCAACAACACACTGATATGATTATGGGTTTCCATCTCTTGTCTATTCATAATTGCAGCTGGGTTTTACCCAGCTCAGCAGCCAGCATGTCTTCATCCATATCCAAAGCCGCATTATTCTGTTCCTGCCAAAGCGCCCTGCCCCATACTTCAATGCGGTTGGCACGGCCAACCACATATACTTCACGTTCAAACGATAACAATTTACGCAAATGAAGCGGTATCAGAATACGGCCGGCACCGTCCAGTTCCAGTGTGTCTGCGTTATGCAGCAATAAATTCTGATAGGCCTGCAATACCTTGTTACCCGCTACCGGCAACTGTAAAAGCTGGGATTCGACCGTACGCCAGCCTGCTTCGGGATACAGCAATAAATGACTGCGCTTTTCCAAAGTGGCTACCAGTGCAGGAGTAAAATGGCGTGTCAGTAACTCACGAAATTTAGCCGGAATGGCCAATCGTCCTTTACTGTCGATACTCAATTCGTAAGCACCACCAAACACCGCATCCGCTCCTGTTTCGGGTTTTACGCCCACTTTGCAACATTTTTACACACTTGCCCACACTATAGGCACATTTTTATGAGCGGTCAATGTGATTTGCCTGACTTTTGAACAAGTAACCTCAAACAAATTAGATATATACACATTTAACATTAATGTATATTAAACAACTTTAACTTTTGTGCATTACACCCCCATTCAAAATAATGTTGTATTAATGTATCAATCAGACGCCACATTTCGCTATAATTCTTTTTTTACTGAGTTTAATCATCATGTCTGATCGTTCCGTTTTGCCATCGCCAGATACCGAAGCACTCGCCCACAGCGAGGCTTTACTGGCTGTCTTAAAACAGCAGATTCAACAGCATCATGGCTGGCTTTCCTTTGATCAGTACATGAATACCGTTTTATACGCTCCTCAGCATGGTTATTACACCAATGGCTCGGCAAAATTCGGCAGTAGCGGCGACTTTGTCACCGCACCAGTATTAAGTCCTTTATTCGGCCAGACACTGGCGCGCCAGATCAGTCCTCTGCTCTCTCAGACTGCGGGGAATATGTATGAATTTGGTGCAGGTGATGGTCATCTGGCCGCCACTTTACTTAAAGCCCTGCCGCCGGAAGCATTAAAAAACTATTACATTATTGAATTATCATCCGAACTGGCGCAACGCCAACGCCAGTATATCCAACAGCATGCCCCTGCAGCGGCGGCAAAAGTACAGCATTTAAAGCAATTACCGGCTGTTTTTGACGGCATCATTCTGGGAAATGAAGTGCTTGACGCCATGCCAGTACCGGTTTATCGCCGCTATCCTGACCGCATCATGGAAATGGGCGTTGTCTGGCAGAATAATCAGCCTGACTGGTCAGAAAAACCGGTGGACAAACCAGAAACCGCTGCCCTGATCATGCAGACTTTCCCGGCAATCGATACAGTGTATCAATCTGAACTACATCCACAGCAATACGCCTTTGTCAGCACTCTGGCACAAAAGCTGCAACGCGGTGCCATGATCTGGATTGATTATGGTTTTGATGCACAACAATACTATCACCCACAGCGCAATCAGGGCAGCCTGATTGGTCATTACCGCCACCATACGGTACAGGATGTTTTTTTTCACCCCGGCCTCATGGATCTGACGGCACACGTCAATTTCACCCGTATTGCTGATGCCGGCGTCGATCATGATCTGGATTTGATCGGTTATACCACTCAAAGCCATTTTTTACTGAATCTGGGCATTACCACGCTCCTCGCACAAACGGCCTCACCCGAGCAGCCTGAATATATCCGCGCTGCCGCGGCCTGTCATACGCTGCTGGATCAGCATGAGATGGGCGAACTGTTCAAGGTAATAGCGTTTGGTAAGAATGTAGAGGTTGACTGGCTTGGTTTCCAGCAAGGCGATCTATGCCATAAACTTTGAATGTTTTTCTAATCGGATCAGCTTATTAAATTAATCTGATCTTTCTTATTGATGAATTATCCTGATTCATGGTTTGAGCATGACTGTTATACCCTGATGGTTGCTGGAATATATAAATATTAATTCATGCATCTGCTGCTAGATACAATATTAAAGTCATTATTCTTATAAGAGATCAAATAACGGATAAATTTCAGTAATTATTTTCAGTTTTCCGGCGTCTTTGTCTGACTTGTTTTCAAGCCTATATATATCTATTCTGCTTTATAGCATATACATAAACACAAATAACTTGGCTATTATTGCTTACAATCATTCATAGCGGAGAAATGACTATTTTTTCATAACCGCCATTCAATGACATAAATTTCTGAAGCAATGCTCACGATTATTGAACTATTTGATGATAATAATGCCATTACAGCGAAATTCGGCAAGCGGCATTTATTTCAAACCGTCTATTCATGTCTTATTGACAGAATTATAATAAATGCATAATAGATAAAAATAAATAAAGACCCGTCAATTAAAACCATCATTGCGATGATTATTTTCTGTATGGCTGACCATTCACTAAACCAAAGTCTGATCTGCCAGTAAAGTCGTGTTTATCAGAGCGGGATAAACCGTATAGACGAAACTCGTGGCAACAACTATTTTTTGTTTTTTCCACCAAAGAGGCACAGAATATCATCATGATTTTCTCATCAGGATCTGATCATTTTTAAATTTTGCCGTCAAAACGTCCATTTGACTGATGCATATTCATGAATCCTGCTTCACGCGATCAGGGTAAATCGGTAGCTACCTGTACATCGTGTGGTTGCAGACACATCAGATCAGCCGGTTTGATGACCACCAGAAAGCCGCGCTTACCGCCATTGATATAGATCAAAGGTAAATCGTAAATACTTTTTTCCACATATACCGGTAAACCGGCCTTATGCCCAAACGGGCTGGTACCACCCACCAGATAGCCGGTCCATTTATTGGCTTGTTGCGGGCTGGCCGGCTCAATGTGTTTCATACCCAGGTCGCGCGCCAGATTACGCGTGGAAATGTGTTTATCACCATGCATCAATACAATCAGACCCTGCTTATGTTCATTCTGCAAAACAATGGTCTTAATCACCGCATGTTCGTCCACCCCCAGACACAGGGCAGATTGTCTGGTACCGCCATGAGGTTCATAAGGATATTCGCGCGGCTCAAACGCCACGCCATGTTCACGTAAAAAACGAATAGCGGCAGTGACCGGAAACTTATGTTTGGTCATGAATATACCCTCCCCTGCCGTGATTAAACTGATTGCGCAGTATCCGGCTTAAATAGTATGCCTTTATTTTACTACCTTAAATCCAATTTCTGGCCAGAATCGCAATAAATCGTCTGTGCGTAATGCAAATCATCAATAAAATAATGAGTGTAGCTGAGACAGGTATTACGACCCAATATATTACAATGATATGGTTTTAAACATCATGGGCTGGCCATTGCACGACCATAGCTACTGCCCAGTTCAAAGCATCACCATAAAAACATGCTCACCAAAGATGATGGCCGCTGATTTATTCAGCATTTAGCTAATATAAATAACATATTGCGTATTCATATTGATGAATAAACCGATAATCAACTGAATCCGTATGCCAATCATCTACAATATCCGATAACCCAAACGCCATCACTCAAGCCGGTAGTATCCAAGGCATGAAGCCAGAATCAGTTTAATACATCACCAGATTTTAGCAATGTGGCATAACGATCTCCCAGCGCCGCCATTGCAGATTTATGGAGTACGTCAGCATCTATAGTCAGATCAAACAGAGGAAGATCTCTGGTTGCACAACAATCCGTCAAAACAAAATTATCGAATCCCAGTTCAAAAGCGGCAATCGTCGTAGCAGTGACACACATGTGACTGGCAAATCCCATGATCGCCACTTGTTTCTTGCCGGTAAGTTTCATCAGCTCATAAAGATCTGTCTTGTAAAAAGAATTAGGCAATGTTTTTTTTATTATATTTTCGCCATCCATGGGTGAAAGTTCATTGACAATATTGACATCGTCACTATTGCAATTAAATAAGTTAGCCTGATCGCTACCCACATGTATTACGTGAAAAATATTGACCTTATTTTTTCTTGCTAAATTGAGCACATTTTCAGCATTCAAAACAGCTTCCTGCCCTCGTTCCTTTAAATTTAATTCTCTCCTGAAATACTGATTTTGCATGTCAATGAGTAATAAATTACAATCATTCCAATTAATCGATTTATTCACAGCATTGGCTATTTGCAGTAATGTTTGAGGCACAATTAAATTTCCTTATGAGACTTGATAACTTTAATATATAAAAAATATTAGATTAATCATATAGATTTTATGATTATTAAATAACCGGCTGAATCAGTACCACACGTCAATCATACCATCATTCAGCCAATCGGGCACGATGGCGGCGTAATTTACGCCAGATAAACATGACATACCCCGATAAACTGTATACCAGAAAAAACGTGAAAATGACAATAGACGGCTCCCATGTCACCACCAGTAATACAATCACCGCCAACACCATCACAAAAAACGGTACTTTACGATAGGCATTGATTTCCTTGAATGACCAGAATGGAATTTGTGCCACCATAGATAAACCACCAAAAAGCGTAATGGCCAGGCAAAGCCAGTTAACATAAGGCAGTCCGCCAAAACTATGGTCTACCCAGATCAACCCGATCACCAGTGCCGCTGCGGTCGGGCTGGGAATGCCGATAAACCATTTTTTGCTGACTTTACCAATCAACGTATTAAATAAGGCCAGCCGCAAAGCGGCGCAGGCGCAATAAATAAAGGCAACGGAATAACCAATCTTGCCAAAGTGAAACAATTGCCATTTATAGGCAATCAAGGCTGGTGCGACACCAAAGCTGACCATATCAGCCAGACTGTCTAATTGTTCACCAAAAGCACTCTGACTGTTGGTCAGACGTGCAACCCGCCCATCCATTCCATCCAGCAGCATAGAAATAAACACCGCAATGGCCGCGATCTCATAATGACCATGCATGGATTGGGTAATGGCATAAAAAGCGGCAAATAAAGCACTCAAAGTAACTGCATTGGGCAATAAATAAATACTGTTATCGCGCAAACGGCCACGCAAACGAGACGTATTGGGAGAATCTGAAGAAATTTTTAAAGGTTCTTGCGTCATTTTTATCGTTTCTGGCAAATCAAAAGCATTTGCCGGTTTTAAAATTACTCATTCTGATCTTGCTGATCAGCCAGCTCAGTCAGTGCCAGACGTAATTGATCCAGCCCGATGTTATCCCGCACAGAGATACGCACCGCTTCAGGCCGATGCTGGTGATTGCGCCAGATACCTGCTTGTTGCTGCTCTGGGGGTAACTGATCAATTTTATTATAGACAATCAACTGGGGCAGATGATTTGCATGAATTTGCTTCAGCACCTGGTTCACATCGTCCATCTGGCGCTCATATTCAGGATGACTGACATCCACCACATGAATCAATACATCAGCCAGTGCCGTTTCTTCCAGCGTAGCCGCAAACGCCGCCACCAGTTCATGCGGCAGATCACGCACAAAACCCACGGTATCGGACAACAGAATGCTGACTTCATCATTCAGATACAAGCGGCGTACGGTGGTATCCAAGGTGGCAAAAAGCTGATCTTTAGCCAATACCTCGGCTTTGGTCAGCCGGTTAAAGAGACTGGATTTACCGGCATTGGTGTATCCCACCAGTGCAAATGTTTTCATGCGGTTGTGATGACGGCTTTGTCGCTGTGTGGCTCGCTGCTGACGCACTTCCTGCAAACGTCGCTTTAAAGTAGTGATTTTCTGACTGATCAGGCGGCGATCTGTTTCAAGCTGTGTTTCACCAGGTCCTTTCAAGCCGATACCACCACGCTGACTTTGTAAATGACCATAACCGCGCACCAGCCGGCTGGATAAATGCGTCAACTGTGCCAATTCGACCTGTAACCGCCCTTCCTGACTGCGCGCCCGCTGGGCAAAAATGGCCAGAATCAAACCAACACGATCCAGTACCCTGCATTGTAAAACATGTTCCAGATTACGCTCCTGAGTGGGCGTCAATGCATGATTGAATACCACCAGATCAATCTCGTATTCTGCCACCAGTTCAGCCAGTTCTTCAGCTTTACCCCGCCCGACAAACAGAGCCTGATGCGCCCGATCTCGTTTACAAGACGCCTCATGCACCAATTCACCGCCACTGGCTCGTATCAATTCTCCCGCCTCAGTCATTGCAGCCTGAAATAATTGATGTCGGATCTGGGCATTTCCCTGAAAATCATCCGCCAGCGACACCCCCACCAACATCACTCGTTCAGGTTGTCTCTGCTGAGAATCGACTTGGAAACGGGTTATATTTTTACTCACCTGGATTACTCCTGACTACAGACAGCCATTCTTACCGGCAAACAAGAGTTTGCCGGTAAATCGTCTGTTTTATTTTTATTGTTTATCTTGCGACAGAACATGTTTTGTAGCCACCACAGCCTGATCCACCGCCTTGGCTATATCCACAGATTGCCCGGCATCAGCATCGGCCACCCCATCATTTTTTTTATCAGCAGAAGAAGGCAATGGCTGCAAAGGCAATGTCGCCAGCACTGTGCTGCTGGCACGTACCTGATCACCAATGGCAATCAAAGGAGTGGCATCTTCTGGCAAATACACATCAACCCGTGAACCAAAGCGGATAAATCCATACCGGTCGCCCCGATGCAGAATATCGTTACTGTGGACATAACACAGAATACGCCGCGCCACGAGACCAGCCACCTGAACAAAGGTCACTGGCCGGCCGGTTTTGGTCACCGCCAGTACAGCATTGCGTTCATTCTGCACACTGGCTTTATCCAGCGCTGCATTTAAAAAGCTGCCCTTAAAATAATCGACCCGCTCTACCTTACCGTCAATCGGGCTGCGATTGGAGTGCACATTGAATACATTCATAAACACACTGATTTTCAATGCATCAACACCGCGGTAAGGGTCGACAGTCTTTTCCACGACCACAATACGGCCATCTGCCGGACTTAATACGGCCTCAGGATCAGCAGGAATATCCCGCGCAGGATCACGGAAAAACTGCACCACGAAAATCGTGATCAGCCACAAAGGTAATGACCACCAGCCACACCATAATGTGGCCAATATGCTCACAACCAGACTGATCGCAATAAACGGCCAGCCTTCTTTAGCAATCAACGGGTAAGGATACATGCGTGCCACAGACTACTCCTTCTTTATTCTTTCATTCAAATTAAGACCAACATCAGCCATAAAAATCAGTTGCAGTATGACCCTCTGTTTTCAGCCAGTCAGACCGCTTATGCTTTGTGTGACCGGTAAATGCATCATAATCATACGGATGATCATCGTTTTTTCAAAATATTTTACGCCAACATTGAATATATACGCCCTGAAAGTCAAATTATAGCCTGAAATAAACGAATAATCTTCATTCTAATAACATATATTTAACATATCGTTTCATTTTTCCGGATCATTAAATAAAAGTAAACATTTTATATCAAAAGTATGAATTCTATGCTTTTGATATTCATTCCCCTACCTTATGTTGCCAACACGGCAGACACCCATTTCAGCCGATGGATGCTGGCTTTATGCGGACTGATCTGAATCATAATCATGATAAGCGCAGGTCAAAGAGAGCCGTTACATTCAGTTTTTTAATTTATCTGTGTTATAATTTATGAGAATGATACTCATCATTATCATATTTAATCCAGACAGCTCCAACCACACAGATATTAAGAAAATACCATGACCAAAGCCATGATACCTTCCGCCATTCGCTACGGCTCTTTATACTCTTTACTGCCTTTAGCATTATTTATCCCCAGTGCTTATGCTGCCCAACCAGATCAGGCACAACTGGCCGACGTTTATGTCACCGCCGAGCAACAATTACAACAATCCCTGGGGGTTTCTGTCATCACCGAAAGCGATCTGGAAAAACGACCACCGGTCAATGATCTGTCTGAAATCATTCGCACCATGCCCGGTGTTAATCTGACCGGCAACAGCGCTTCCGGCCAGCGTGGCAATAAACGCCAGATTGATATTCGTGGTATGGGACCAGAAAATACCCTGATCCTGATTGATGGCCGGCCGGTCACTTCCCGTAATAGTGCCCGCATGGGTTGGGGCGGTGAGCGTAATACCAATGGCGACAGCAACTGGGTTCCGGTGGAAGACATTCAGTCCATCGAAGTCATTCGCGGCCCGGCAGCAGCACGCTATGGTTCTGGCGCGGCCGGTGGTGTGGTCAACATCATCACCAAAAAAGTCAGCAATACCTTTCATGGCAGTCTGAATTACTACACCAACCAGCCCAAAGACGCAGACGAAGGCGCCACCAACCGCCTCGGTTTCAATTTCAGCGGCCCCATCATTAAAGACGTGCTGTCTTACCGGATTTACGGCAATTACAATAAAACTGATGCCGATTCCTTCGATATTAACCAGCACACTGGCAACAGCACTTATCAGGCCGCCGGTCAGGAAGGCGTGGTCAATAAAGACCTAGGCAGCCGTTTCACCTGGAAAATCAATCCTGAACAGACTTTAACCCTGGACAGTGCCTATAGCCGTCAGGGCAATATCTATAATGGCGACACACAAAACAACAACATCAATTCTCCGGCCGGCAGTACCGCGCAAAAACTGATCGGTGCCGAAACCAACCGCATTTACCGCCAAAGCTATGCCTTAACGCATGATGGTGCCTGGGACTGGGGTGACAGTAAACTGGTAGCACAATACGACCACACCAACAACAACCATGTAATAGAAGGCCTGACCGGTGGCCCCGAAGGCATGCCCACCAGCGATAAATTTGTCAGCAGCGTATTGAAAACTGCGCGTCTGGCGGCTGAAGCCCATATTCCGTTTAAATTAGGCATAGACAATGTCCTGACATTGGGAAGCGAATACCAGCATGACGGCCTGAATGACCCCTCTTCCATGACCACAGGTCTGACCGATCAGGGGCAAACCGATCAATTTCCCGGTCTTAGCGCCAAACGCAGCGGTAAAAACAGCCAGAATAACTGGGCAATATACGCCGAAAACAATATGACTGTCAGTGATAAACTCAAACTGATTCCCATGCTGCGGTTTGACCACAACAGTAAATCCGGTGCCAACACCAGCCCGGGCTTGAATTTCTCTTATCAGGCGCACCCCCACTGGCTCTTAAAAGGCGGCATTGCCCGTGCTTATAAAGCACCTAACCTGTATCAGAGTTCTACCAACTACCTTCTGTATACCCGCGGCAACGGTTGCCCGCTCAACATCAATAGTGCCGGTGGCCGCTGCTATCTGTTAGGCAACAGCAACCTGCACCCAGAAACCAGCTGGAACAAAGAAATCGGCTTTGAATTCAATAAAGACGGCTATCTGGCTTCCCTGGCCTACTTCCGTAATGACTATAAAAACAAAATTGTCGCCGGCGATAAAATCATTGATATCCATACCGGCTCCAAAAAAACCGCTTATCTGTTGCAATGGGAAAATGCCAGAAAAGCGATTACAGAAGGATTGGAAGGTAACATCAGTCTGCCGCTGAACCCATATTTAAAATGGGTCAACAACTTTACCTACATGACCCAGTCCAAAAACAAGGATACCGGCAACCCATTATCAGTCATTCCCAAATACACCGTGAATTCCAGCTTGTCGTGGCAGGCCACCGATAAACTGGATACTGAGCTGAACTTCACCTACTACGGACGACAAAAACCGCGCCAGTACGCCACCAACGTCATTGAAGCCACCACCTCACCGCTTTCACACGAAACCCTGGGTAGCTACGGATTATGGGGACTCTCCGGCGGCTACCGCTTCAATAAAAATGTCACCATGCGCGGTGGCATCAGCAATATATTTGATAAAAAAATCTATCGTTCCGCCACCAACAGCAGTGCAGCCAGCTACAATCAGCATGGTCGCGCCATTTTTGGCAGCATGAAAATAGATCTTTAAATCAGCCTCTGTTTCCAGCATGAGCCGGCAACAATGTATGAATGCACGTTACAACTGCCGGCTCTGACCTGCCAATATCATCACCATGAAAAAAATATTCATTATTTTTATTGCCCTTATTCTTCCTACTCTGACCATGGCCGCTCCCGACTTAACCCGTACTGCCGACTTCTCCATTCTGACAACACCGCACACCGGCTATCGCTTTCAGACCTTATCTTTTGATTCCGACGATGGCCAGCGGCATTACCGGGTTTATGTCGGCATTCCGGCAAAAGCCGCCCCGGCCACAGGCTTTCCGGTATTTTACAGTCTGGATGGCAATGCCCTGCTGGAACAGCTGACCCCGGCCAGATTGCAATGGCTGTACCAGCAAACCGATACACCCGTCATCGTATTATTGGGCTATGCCAATGATTTACGTCTGGATACGCGCTTACGCAGCTTTGATTACACCCCGCCCAATCCACACACTCAACACAGTAGCAGCGACCAACGCCCGCTAGGTGGAGCAGATGCCTTTCTGACGCTGATTCAAGATCAAATCCAGCCCGCTATTGGCAAACTGACCGACATCAATCCTAGCCAGCAAACCTTATATGGCCACTCCTACGGCGGCCTGTTTGTTTTATACACCTTATTTCATCAGCCGCAGCTATTCCAGCATTATGTTGCTGCCGACCCCTCACTGTGGGAACAGCAAGGCATTATTCTTGAAGAAGCCAGACAATGGCAGCAACAGCCTCCCCTATTAGCACCCACTACTCTGTGGCTCATGAAAAGTGGTCGTGAAAGCCCGCCGCCGGCACAACCATTAAGCGAAGAGCGACAAAAATACCTGCTGGCACGCCAGCAAAGCATCCGTAAACTCGGCAGTCAGGCAACAGCCCAATTAAATTATGACCTGAGCCGCCACATACCTGGCCTGACCACACGTTACAACGTTTATGCCCACGATACCCATGGCAGTTTACTGGCCGAAGGTTTCTGGGACGCACTAAGCCAGCCATTCACCCCGCAAAATTAACATTGGGAAAAATCATGGATCACATCCATCCGCGCCGCATCCGCTACATTCATGTGCAATCATGGCAGGATTTAAGCCCCCATCTGCGCCGCATCGTGTTTCACAGCACCGAGCTGGCGGATTATCCGTTTCAATGCACTGGCGCACATGTAAAACTGTTTTTTCCACGACCCGGCCAAAGTAAACCCGTATTACCCCAGCTGACTGACCGCGGCCCCGTCTGGCCAGATCAGGCTGATAAACCCTTTAGCCGCAGCTATACATTACGCCATTACAATCCGCATCAACAAACCATCAGCATTGATTTTGCCATGCATCCCCATCAAGGCCCGGCGGCACGGTTTGCGCAGCAAGTCACCACCGGACAGACCCTGGCCATCTCGGCACCAGGCGGCCCGGTGCCCATGCTTAAACCGGCAGACCGCTATATTATGGTCGGCGATCTGACCGCATTACCCGCCATTGATGCCATGCTCGAAGACATGCCAGCCACAGCCAGCGGTGATCTGTTCCTATGGCTGCCACAACCCGCTGATCTGCCGACATTACCGCGGCCTGCCAGACTAAAACTGCATCCCTTCTTTGGTAGCCTGAACCAGATTCCAATGATCATTTCAGCCGTATGCGCCTTACCTGCGCCGGCCATGGAACACTTCATCTGGCTGGCCGGTGAAGCCAGTCTGGTCATGCCGTTACGCCAACAGGCACGTGATGTCTGGCAAATGCCTTTAGCCCGCTGCTATGCTGTGCCTTACTGGCATCATGGCGAAAATGAGGAACACTATCATGCCCTGCGCCATGCATTTATAGACAGTTAATCATCAAACCGGTCAATGATGAATCATTGACGACATTGTCGCCCAATAATAAAGGCAGCCTTTAAAGGCTGCCTGTGTATTTACGCTCCAGACGCGAATTATCCCTCAACCACTTTTGCCTTGGGTGCCTGTAATTTTAAAATAGTGGCGGTGGTATCACAGTCCTGTCTGGTTTCATGCATTCTGCTGGTGGCCACAATCTGTTTATTCTGTGCCAGTAAATTAAAATAGAATTTGCCATTTTTACTGGTCAGATAATCATAATGCGATTCTTGCTCTGCATTGGTACGCACTGACTCAATCCCGTTTAAAGCAGACGCTTTGCTATTGTACATTTCGCTTTGTACCAGCATCTCACCCGCTTCATCGACCAGACTAAAGTGAAATTGCCCATGATCGCTTTTTGTTAACCTGAATAGTGACATAACCAACTCCTTATCTATTGATACACTCATCGTCCCAAACAGCAGTAAACTGCCGGCATCTATTGCTAACCTGTTCTGAAAAAACAGTATTCAGCAATAATAGAGACAATAACACAATATAATCACGCTGGAAATAATCACATCATCAAATACAGACATTCAATCAATAAACCATTTCTTTTCATGGCCAACAATCCATTATTCAGGGGAAACACATGCTTCAGAAAAAATACCACAGCCACTGAACCAACACACTGGCCAACAAAACAAATACGATCAAAGACAACCAGAAATTCTGTTTTTGCTGTGTTTTCACCAGATGAACATAAGCATCGCGCATTTCCTGCTGATGTTTCTCATCCACCAGTGCATTCAGTTTACGCGGCAACGCCGGCAGAATGCGTGCCCAGTCCGGCGCTTCCTCGCGAATGTGACGCCAGAATGCCTTTATTCCAACCTGATCATGCATCCAGTGGGTTAAAAACGGTTTAGCGGTATCCCATAAATCCAGATCAGGATCCAATTGCCGTCCCAAGCCTTCAATATTCAATAATGTTTTTTGCAACAACACCAGCTGTGGCTGAATTTCCACATTAAAGCGGCGACTGGTTTCAAATAACCGCATCAACACCAGACCAAACGAAATTTCTGCCAGAGGCTTATTAAAAAAAGGTTCACAGACCGAACGTATAGCCGCTTCCAGTTCTTCCGGCCGAGTTTCTGGCGGTACCCAGCCCGACTCAATATGTGCCGTGGCCACCCGATGATAATCCCGATTGAAAAACGCCAGAAAATTAATCGCCAGATAGCGTTTGTCATAATCGGTCAGCGTACCGACAATACCAAAATCCAGGGCAATATAACGACCGTCCGGCGCCACCATAATATTACCCGGGTGCATATCAGCATGAAAAAAACCGTTTTTAAATACCTGAGTAAAAAATATCTCCACCCCATACCGCGCCAGTGTCGGTAAATCGATATGCTGCGCCCGTAAAGCCGCAATATCAGCAATCGGCGTACCATTCATCCACTCAATGGTTAATACCTTAGTGGCACAATAATCATAATAAACTGCCGGAATAATCAACTGATCACTGTTTTTAAACTGGCGCCCGAGCAGACTGGCATTGGCCGCCTCCTTCATTAAATCCAGCTCATCATGCAAATACTTATCAAATTCAGCCACCACCTCCTGCGGCTTCAGGCGCTTACCATCAGCAAACCAGCGACTCACCCAGCGCGCACCCACACTCAGTAAAGCCAGATCCTGCTCAATTACCGGAGTAATATCCGGACGCAATACCTTAACCGCCACTTTCTGACCCACACCGCCCCGGTCATCAAAAAGACAAGCCTCATGTACCTGAGCAATCGAAGCACTGGCTACAGGCTCCGGATTAAACTGCGCATACAATTGGGTGATGGATTTTCCCAACTGTTGCTCAATGATATTGATCGCCACCGCCCCATCAAACGGGGGAACCTGATCCTGCAACCGTGCCAGCTCCCGCGCATATTCCGGCGCAATCAGATCAGGCCGTGTTGATAAAACCTGACCGAATTTGACAAAAATAGGACCCAGACTTTCCAGCGCCAGCCGCAGGCGCACTGCCCCGCTCAAATCCCGATAACGTTTACTGCGTGGGAACACATGCAATAAGCGGCGCAGCCAGCAAGAATGCAAATGATGATCTACCAATTCAAAGAGATCAAATACATAAACCGTACGCGCAATCTTCCAGAACCTTTTTGGCCTAGCCCACATGCCTTTTACTCCGATTGACAGCCATGAAACGGCTATTGTACGAGATTTTATGTCTGCCTTCAGAGACAAAATGACCCGCACACTTAGCCAAGCGTATTAATATTCTTATCATCTAACTGAATCGCATGGGCAATATCATTGGGCTCAAACACATAAGCCCGCCCGAACCCGATTACCAACCGGCCTCGAACCGGCGTCAGCTGAAACAGCATAAAGTCTCCCAGACCAGACAATACATTCACCGTTTTACCCAGCTTATTCTGTAATGCCTCCAAAATAGGGGCAGCCCGTGTACTGTCCTTATCCACCACCTCAACCGTGACCGTATAATTCAATCTCGCCCGCGCAAACACATTCCGTGCCGTGGCTTCGTCTTCAATTACCATGACATCGGTTTCCTGCTGGTGCAATAAATGCTGCGTATGCGCAGACAGACCAGACAATAAAACATACATATGCCCCTCATATTCAGCAAATGGCGCATAGCTGGCATGAGGTTTACCTTCCTGATTTACCGTAGCCAGAATCAGTGAATTCTGACGATGCAGAACATCAACTGCCGCAGATAAATCAGGTGAATCCTGAATTTTTTTACGTACATCAACCATATCATCTCCCTGAAAAGAACAGGTTCTACTCTATTACAATAGCACAGCATGAATACATGCAGAAAATGCCATTGTAACTAAAAATATTACCGCTGTTTTAAGCTTGAATACACATCCGATCAATCCGCCTTGCTCTGATGATTCTCCGATCATCAATCACGTGATCATTCCGGTTGAATCAGCGTATTTGCCTGCACTGGAACCGATGAATCAGCCAAGGGTTCCGATGGTTCCCGCTGATGCATGGCATCCAGATAGCGCTGAATAGTCTGCATCAATTCCTGTGTCCCTTGTCGCGTAAGCGCACTGATGGTAAATACCCGCGGCGCGGCAACATCAAATTCAAACTCATCGTCCGGTAACGTATCAGGCCAGCCGATATCGGTTAAAAACTGCTTAACCCGTGACTGCCGCTCAGATTCATCCAGCATGTCCACCTTATTCAACACCAGCCAGCGCGGCTTGTGATACAAAGCTTCATCATAACGGCGCAGCTCTTCCATGATTGCCAGCGCCTCGGCTGCCGGATTAACCGATTCATCAAAGGGAACCAGATCAACTACATGCAGCAATAATCCGGTACGCGATAAATGCTTTAAAAACCGATGCCCCAATCCAGCGCCCTCAGCCGCACCTTCAATCAGACCAGGAATATCCGCCATCACAAAACTGTGATTTTCATCACTGCGCACTACCCCCAGATTAGGATACAAGGTAGTAAACGGATAATCCGCTACTTTAGGACGTGCCGCCGATACCGCACTGATCAGGGTTGATTTACCTGCATTCGGCATACCCAGTAAACCCACATCCGCTAATACCTTTAATTCCAGCTGCAAACTACGCGCTTCACCTTCTTCGCCAGGCGTTGCCTGTTTGGGCGCACGGTTCACAGACGATTTAAAATGGATATTGCCCAAGCCTCCTTTACCACCCTTAGCCAGGCAAATACGCTGGCCGTGCGTAGTCAGATCGGCCACCACCTGCTCAGTATCCACATCGCGGATCACGGTACCAACCGGCATAGGCAATTCAATATCATCCGCCCCCCGGCCATAACGATCTGAACCATGTCCCTTTTCACCGTTTCTGGCCTGATAGCGTTTGACAAACCGGTATTCCACCAAGGTATTCACATTCTCATCGGCAACCGCCCACACACTGCCGCCGCGACCACCATCACCACCATCCGGCCCTCCGCGCGGTACAAATTTTTCGCGCCGAAAGCTAACCGCACCATTACCACCCCGTCCGGCCACCACTTCAATTTTGGCTTCATCAATAAACTTCATATTCACCCTTACATTACTATTGATTGAATTCAGTACAGCCTACAGTCTGGCTATAATCAGCATAGCGAATAACCCTATCCTGCGATAAATTCATTCGCTATACCCCCTATACCATACCCATAACCTTCCCAATCCGACCTAGCCCGAAACTTTATTATTGATGATAAAGAAAGAATAAAAACAGGCATACCCAGATAAAAATAATCACTGACCCGTTGCTACCGCCTTATGATACAACCCGATCATTACAACATACTTTTAAACGATCACTTGACCTTTTCCAAGTCATTGTCAATTAATCATTAATAATCAATCGAATACTTTATCACTATCTATCCTACCCCTATAGCGAATCTACACTTATGGATATCTCAGCATCAAAGAGCCAGGCCATTTTCTTAATAAGACTTATCAGCGACAATTACGGATAGCACAACCTTTTTACTGACACACCATCCATACCCATCAAAGCCAATAGCAGCCAAAGCCGTAACATCCTGACCCATTCGTACATCATTGCCCGCAATTGTAGCACCCTTATAGCGTAAATCAGTCAACCCAAGTGATTTCATTGTAAAACCGCCAAAAAGATCAAAAGGAGGTGTTGATATAGCATTGATTTGATGATGAGCCTTTTCAAAACGAATCCAATATCAGCCACTACTGAACAAAATTCACCTACAATCAATGACCATCAATAAAATCAACATGATGATCTATCCGAGTTTCAAAATCTTCATTTGCAAGATATAAAATAATCTAAATTCATATTTTTTAGCAGATCAGTGGTTTAATATTAATCATTCATATCCCGCTATTTGGATAGGCTTTATCCAGGGCAAGCTGCCTTTTTATCGTTTATCTTCTTAAAAATCAATAAAGTTATACACAATACTAAACCATTAAATACCATTAAGTTGATTAAATCTGTTGCACTTATAAAAGGCATATGACTTCAGATAAAATACATTGACATATTATGAGAAGGACAAACTATTTACCCAACTTCTGCATCCATTCAGCAAATAATAATCAATGATCATTCATGCCCAATAGGATAAATCACAATAAAAAAGCCCTGCCATAATAGCAGGGCTTTTTTATTCATAGAATCAGTTATTCATCTGCACCGGTATAAGGACGAACATTAACAGTTTTACGGTTTAATGCGCCTTTAGTGGCAAATTCAACATAACCATCAACTTTAGCAAATAAAGTATGATCTTTACCCATGCCCACATTATCACCTGCATGGAAACGGGTACCACGTTGACGAACGATGATAGAACCAGCGGGGATCAGCTCATTACCATAAGCTTTCACGCCCAAACGTTTAGATTCTGAATCACGACCATTACGTGAGCTACCACCTGCTTTTTTATGTGCCATTGTATTATTCCTTCGCTAAATTAAGCAATTGCCACGATTTCAATCTGGGTGAAATTCTGACGATGACCCTGACGTTTCTGATAATGCTTACGACGACGCATTTTGAAAATGCGTACTTTATCATGACGACCATGTGCAATCACTTTGGCAGTGACCCTGGCTCCCTCAATAAAAGGAGCACCAACTTTAACCGCTTCGCCGTCAGCAATCATCAAAACTTCATTCAGTTCGATTTGGCTGTCGAGTTCTGCTGGTATCTGTTCTATTTTCAATTTTTCGCCAACGGCAACTTTATATTGTTTACCGCCAGTTTTTACGACCGCGTACATACTCAACTCCAATAGGAATTTTGGTTTAAAATCTAAAATCAAAACAAGTAACCCTTGGATAACCCAAGGGAAGCGCGGATTATATCAGGCCTTGATTTTAATAGTCAAGTAAAGTTCATCCAAACCCAATTCATGGCTATCCGTCTGATTTTAGCCGCCCGTCAGCATCAAGACAAAAGCGCCTTGCATAATCACTTTCATGCCTTTTAGCCCAGTAAATAACCTAAGCAGCACTTTAAAACTAAGCCCTTTAGCCAACAATCCATTTTCTCTCGCTCTGGTATAAGCGTAAATAATAAAACAGATTGTATATCCAGCTCCCCACTCAATATAAAGCCACAGACTCTGCCATAAACCAGACAAATTTCCATTGACTTAATATGTATGTAACCATTTCTAAAAATGACCTTACAGTTTCTACTGATCCATTTCAACGCAAATTTAAAAGCATGATAAAAGTTTTTTCTGAAAAAACTTGCTTATACTTTAATCAAAAATACAAATAATAAAGAATTTACGGCAAACGCCTGATCATGGGGCACAAAACATCAGCCAGCCAAACCTGCCCGCTACCAAACCAGAAAGTATTAATCCTGAATCTGAAAAATGACAGCAATACCTGTCTCATCATCACTGCCCGCACACCTTCACATTATTATCCAGCCAAATAAACTCTTGATTAAAAAACTTCTCCATATTTATAAAACCAATAATAACCACCGCCCATTAGGGTTATCCACGACATTCAGCCCAAATCCAATCCATCTGCCGTGCACCATTAAATCAATACTGCTATAATGCCTCTTCTTACGTTACGTTTCCTGATAACCCATTGCGCTATTTTCTTCACTGGAAAACAGCCTGTATAAAAACTTTGCCATGCTTGAAAATCTGCCTTACTTCCAGCGCCATTTATCAGAAGACCTGAATCGCGTCGATATCGTAATCAACCGTGCCGTAGAATCTGAAGTAGCACTGATTTCACAAATCGGACAATACATCATCAGTTCTGGTGGTAAACGTTTACGACCGATCATCACCATTCTTTCGGGCAAAGTCCTCGGTTATGATCAGGATCCCCTGTTCTCGCTGGCGGCGATGGTTGAATTTATTCATACTTCCACCTTATTACATGATGACGTGGTCGATGAAAGTGATTTACGCCGCGGACGCAAGACCGCCAATAATTTATTTGGCAATGCCGCTGCTGTTTTAGTGGGTGATTTTCTCTATACCCGCGCATTTCAGCTCATGGTTGGCGCAGGCAGCCTGCGCATTCTTGAAGTCATGGCAGAAGCCACCAACATCATCGCCGAAGGCGAAGTGATGCAGTTAATGAATATCGGCAATATTGAAATTTCTGAAAACGAATATCTGCAAGTGATTCAATATAAAACAGCCAAATTATTTCAGGCAGCAGCACAGGTAGGCGCCATTCTGGCCGGTGCCGATCACCAACAGGAAACCGCCCTGAAAAACTATGGCATGCATCTGGGTACTGCATTTCAGATTATTGATGACGTACTGGATTACGCTGGTGATGTTGAAACCATCGGTAAAAATGTGGGCGATGATCTGGCTGAAGGCAAACCCACCCTGCCCTTGATCTATCTGATGCAACACGGTAAACCACAAGCCATTACCGATATCCGCCACGCGCTTGAACATGCCGACCGATCTTATTTTGATAAAATCCATCAGCATGTCATCCAGTCTGATGCTTTAGCCTACTGTACCGCGCAAGCCAATAAAGCCGCCCAAGCAGCGATTGATGCGCTGGCAGCATTGCCAGATAATGAAATTACCCAGGCCATGCGTGATTTAGCCACAAGCTCAGTCGCCAGGTTATCCTAGTTTTACCTTCTTCACTCGCCGTAGTTCAACGGATAGAACACATGCCTCCTAAGCGTGTAATACAGGTTCGATTCCTGTCGGCGAGACCAGTTACCCTTTTTCTCCCAGTTTTTACCATCTTCTTTATCCCTACAAAAATCAATTAAATTCAATCACCTTCTTTTAAAAAAACGCTTTTTCAGTACAATATCATATTTTGAATTTTTCCCAGAACAACGCATATTTGTTGGTCTATTTTCAGCACAAGACCAAAAAATTAATAAAACATCATGGATTTTAGTAATTTAGAGATAAGACCATTGGTCAGGCGGAGGCTACTAAACAGGAGCGGAAGCTTACCGATAACCATGGCCTTCTTGTGGATACGCCCCCATGGTAATGCCGCATGGAAATACACACCCAGCTTGATGGCAAACAAAATATCCTGACCATTGGCACTTACCCGCTGATTAGCCTCAACCAAGCCCGACAAAAACACCTTAATGCAAGACAGTTACTGAAAAACAGACAAGGCCCGGCAGCGGTTAGCAAGAGGCCAAATGCAAGCTCTCCTAAAATCAATGGTTTTAAATTTTGACATTGATTGCAGATTATGCCTAATATTAAATTTTTATATAAAATCAAATATTTATTATTTTGCAACGTAGGATAAAACATAAAATAACCCTTATTTAAGAGCATGCGGGATAGGTTTGTGATGTAAAAATAACCCCACTCGCACGATTCCGCCCAAAGCGGAAACGCTATCATTCTGTAACTGAATTAGTATTATGGTGTGTATTAAACCTATTGGAAGGTAGTTTGCATTAGCCAAACTAATAGTTAAAATAGTACTATATTCAGGTACTAAATATATGAAGAAAAAGCATCACCGGACACTCAAACTTATTTTTAGCAGACCCGTATCAGGTAGTATTAAATGGGTTGATATAGAAGCTCTGTTTATTGAGTTGGGAGCAGTAATAGAAGAGCGTGCCGGATCTCGTGTTGGTGTTGTATTATTTGGGCAAGTAAAAGTGTTTCACCGGCTACATCCTAGTCCTGATACAGATAAAGGTGCAATAGCCAGTATTAACTATTGGTTTGAAGAAAACGGAGTAAAGCCATGAATAATATTATGACCATTAATAACTATAAAGCTGTTATCACTTATGACCCTGAAACTGAATTATTCAGAGGAGAATTTAAAGGTTTAAATGGTGGTGCTGATTTTTATGGAGCAGATATTTCCACTCTTAAGGCAGAAGGTGAGGCCTCATTACAAGTATTTTTAGATATGTGTAAAGAACATGGAATCAATCCACATAAAAATTATTCAGGCCGTTTCAATATTCGGATTAGCCCGAAACTTCATGAAGACGCAATATTAGCCGCAGCAGCCAAAGGTATTAGTCTGAATGAATTGGTTATTCAAGGTATTGCTCAAGTATCACAGACCAAATAAGAAAAAAGCCCTGACCATTTGCAGGGCTGAAGTATATTAAATCACGCCCAATAAAACGATTAAATATTATTAATCATTGCTGCATTGATTCATGTACAGCTTACGATCAATACCAGCTGACAATAATATGACTAATCTATAAATTAAAAACAATCATATATAAATAAAAGATACAGAACCACAGTTTTCCGATGCAATAAATCGCAAAAATCAACACCATGAATAACCATTACCCTGGCAAGTATCCTTTATTCTTGATCATATAAATGAATGATCTGACCCTCTCTATTACCTTCTAATCTACAAAAGTCATTTTTACCGTCTTCAAAGCAGAAGCAATGATCTGATGCATATCATAATAGCGGTATTCGGCCAAACGTCCGCCAAAAATCACCTGAGGCATGGCTGCCGCTTTGGTCTGATATTGTTTGAATATATGCTGATTATGCTCATCATTGATGGGATAATACGCTTCTTTAGACATATCC
Organism: Neisseriaceae bacterium ESL0693; assembly: GCA_029433475.1. Classification (GTDB taxonomy): domain Bacteria; phylum Pseudomonadota; class Gammaproteobacteria; order Burkholderiales; family Neisseriaceae; genus Snodgrassella. The sequence goes on from JAQTIE010000010.1 coordinate 200,013, forward strand.
CAGTTTTGCGGATATTCACGCGTAATCACCGTTTTCGGCTGGGTGCCAAATTCAAAATGCTTGTGTTCAATAATACGTGTAAACGGTACCGTTTTATCATTGTAGTTAACCACGGCATTACCCTGATAATTGTCGGTATCCAATACTTCGGTTTCAAACCGTAATGAACGGTAGGATAAATGGCCATACTCATAATTAAAATACTCGTCTATTTTACCGGTATAGACCACTTTATCAGCTAGGGCATCAAAATAAGCCCGGTCAGCAAAATAATCGGTATTAACTCGTGTTTCTACGCCAGCCAAGAGACCATCAATCAAACGATTATAGCCACCGACAGGAATTCCCTGAAAGCGGTCATTAAAATAATTATTATCAAAACGCAGCCGGACAGGTAAGCGCTTAATAATAAAGCTGGGTAATTCAGTGGCAGGTTTACCCCATTGTTTTTCAGTATATTCTTTAATCAGAGTCTCATAAATATCCTTGCCGACCAAAGATAAAGCCTGCTCTTCTAGGTTTCTCGGAGATTGAGTACCATAGCGCTCAGTCTCTTCCTGCAATTTTATTCTGGCTTCAGCCGGCGTTTTCACACCCCAAAGCTGATAGAAGGTATTCATATTAAAAGGCAGATTATACAGCTTACCCTTAGCCAGTGCGATCGGACTATTAATATAATTATTAAAAGCAACAAACTGATTAACGTAATTCCAGATAGCTTCATCATTGGTATGAAAAATATGTGCCCCATACTGATGTACCTGAATGCCTTCTATTTCTTTACAATAAACATTACCCCCCAGATGAGCACGTTTATCGATCACACAAACCTTCTTGCCCCGTTTATGGGCTTCATGGGCAAATACAGCACCAAACAGGCCACTGCCTACAATAAGATAATCGTATGCTTCTTTAGTCATTTTATTTCCTGTTTTATTCAGATATATTTTATCTAGATATATAAATATACCTAATAAATATTATATCTCATCTTAATAAACATAATTTATCATTCTAATAGCATATTAATTATGCAGATTTATATGCTCTCAATAATAATTTGGTGGTATTTCGCTTATGTTTGTAATGTTTTCGACGTTGTCCGATACAGATTTTTGATAAAATTTTATACTTATAATATTTTAATTTTATAAGACTATAGGGATCACGGATAATAATATTTGTTGTTTTCTGGCAAATATTCATTATATTTGCGTAGAGAATTTTTTCATAAAAATCACTCATTCGTGCATAATGCCAGAAATATTCAGACATTTCTTTATTGGCATCTTGCCACGGTTTAATACATCCGGCAAAATGTACAATATATGGTTCGGCACGGCTTTCAATATATGGATAAAGAAGAGAAGCCGGCATTTGCTCCTGCCAGTTAGGACTAAAAATTGGAATATGATATAAAACATTCCAACGTAAATCTAAAAATGTTGTTCTGTTTTCAAAAGCCTTATTCAGAATATCCTGATCATGAAATTTTGGTTCACCATCAAGTTGATTAACCAGAATATCCATAAATTTATCAAAAGTATTTTCTAAATTCATCTGTTGAATATTTAAGAGCAATACACCTGCATTAAAATAAGTCATTACATTTTGAAATTCCAACTTTTTATCAATATACTGGGATATATGCTCATCACTGTGATACCAACGGATTAATTCAGTATCTTTAACCACTCCTGCTAATGTTTTTTCTTTTAATTCATGATTAAAAAAATTTGCTATATCTTGATTCACCACTAAATCACAATCCAAATACGCTAGTTTCTTATATTGTTTAAAAATTAACGAGGTAAATAACCGATAATAAGAGGCAACGGTAATATGTCCTGACTCAAATAAAGAAATTTTCTCTTTTTTATTTGCGGATAAGAAATGATTGATATTAATAAATCGAATGGAGAAATTTGATTTATCGTGTATCATATTTAAAATTGATTTTTTTTGATAATCAGTTAATTCAGAGTAAATGATATTTATATCATAGTTATTAACAGAGCTGGCATGACTTATCAATGATTGTATAGTTACAGCCAGATAATTAACATAATTTTTATCTGTTGCTAAACAAATAGCGATATTATTATTCTTAAATGCTGGATATAAAGACGTAGATTGGTTGGTAATTTCAGTATTTTTAACCAAAGTTCTTTTTAAATCAATATATTTATATGTTCCTAGACTTTGTAAATGAGTATACCAGATTCCAAATAACCACTCAGATAAATACCCAAAGACTCGAGCCTCTTGAACATTATAGGCAGCAATATCAATCTGTTGTTCGACTTGATCTAAAATAGAAAAAAGCCATTGGGCATATTGATTAAATAAGTCTTTTTTAAAAATAAAAATATTCGTATAATAACCTAGAGATGATTGATTATATTTCTTGATAGAATCTTTATATTCTGGATATAATTTTTTTAATATGTTTATTGTAACGTCATAATCATTGATATGTAAATACGGACTAGAAAATTTATAATGATCATAATTATTTATACTACCTAATTTAGTCATATCGGTAGCTTCGACAGTAACAACATCATAATTTTCAACTAAATTTCTCACATCAATATCATTTAAATGATATTTGTGTATATAATTCTGATCCAATTGCTCTAATTCCAGTAAACCATACTGATTAACGGTTTCCTGGTTTTCTAAATCGAAACATAAATGACGTCGGTAATGCATAAACCCGATGTAATCAGGATAATCTAATTGGGCTTGATTTTTCCAAGCCCAGTATATTGAAGTTAATTCACAATATTCTCTATTTTTATGAGAAATGTTTTCTCCCGTATTATCAGCTATCATATTATTTTCAAGCCAGGACAAATCGGTCTCTTGAATCAAACCATCTTTAGAAAATCGTTTTTGTAATGATCTTCCGACATGAATAGGAGTGAATATATCTGTTTTTAGCAATACAGATGGTTTATGATAAGAAACCAAAATTTTGATGTTATATATAGATGCCATGATTTAAAATAATATAAAAATAATTTGTATTATATCAAAATTTTCGTCTACGCCACTTATACATTAAAGGGAAATAACGAATAAGCATGATTTTCTTTAACTGATTTCTTTTTAAATATTGTCGATTAATGCGACCCTCAGCCAAGTCTTCAACAATATCCCGTTGCCAGGCTTTCAAAAATAACCATTTAAACCGCTGATGAATCCGGGCAAAATTCCAGGAATAACAGGAAAATCTCAAGACAGGAATATGAAATTTCAATTGCTCATATATTTCAGGATATTGCTTGATAAACCGCACTATCTCCCGATATTCAGTGCATACACAAAGCACTTTATCCTGACTATTGACCGATGAATTGACATTATCTACACGGTAATTTAATAACCTCTCTTCAGTCAGCATGAATCTTTTACACACAGCATAAGCTTTAAAAACAAATGAGGTATCCTGATAAGAAGCACCGGGGGTTTCTAAAAAACGAATATGGTGATCACTTAACAGAGAGTGCCGATATAAATTAACCCATAGAGAAGGAGTCTGATAAAAAATTCCCGGGCAATCTAATGGATATAAAACCTGATTAAATGGAATACCATGTGAATGATGTTGTTTTTTTGATGTTGCTGTAAATTTATAATAACTGCATCGGGCAATGTCTAAATCATGTTGTATTGCCATTTGATACAGTTTTTCAAACATGGTGGGTTCAATATAGTCATCCGATTCTACGATGCCGATATATTGCCCTGTACATGCTTCTAAGCCTGTATTCATTGAATGGCCGTAGCCGCTGTTGGTTTTATTGATTACTTTAAAACGATCATCTGTACGACTGAATTGCTCAATGATTGTTAAAGAATGATCGGTAGAGCCGTCATTAATACATATAACTTCAAAATCTTGAAAAGTCTGATCTTGAATACTTTGTAAACACTGGGTCAGATAACGTTCAACATTATAGACGGGAACCAGAATAGAAATTGCTGTCACTTATTGTTCACTCACATAATCCATTACTTTAAATATTTCCTGAAATTTCGGATGAAATATTTGATGTGTTATATTTTAACAGAGATTATTCTCTATTCTGGTTTATTTATGGGCTGAATGTATTTGATTAAGTTAGATTGTCCTTTTATTGATCATTTTATGTATGTTGCCATTGCCCGGTGATAAATACTTCCTCGTACATCAGGCTAAATCCGGTATTGGCTAACCTGCAAATATTTCATCTGACCGAACGAATCATGTCAATGATCATTGACCATCAATGAAGCAGATAAAACAAAAATTCTCTTGCAAAATAAGCATTAAATCAATTCATAATCAATAAATGATTACCACAAAGACACCAGACCAGTCATAAAAATCCGTAAACCTTTATTCATATGCATCTACCCTGCCGGATTTTCCATAAGAGAAGAGTAGCAAACAGCAATAAGGGTAAACAGAATAGATTCACCCATGGCCAGCCGGCGGCTGACATCAGGATACCGGCAGCCAGAGAGGCCATAATATTGGCGCTATAGACTATGAGCGAATTCAGGCCTTGTGCCTTGGTTTTCATGGCCGGCGTATAGGTCTGTGCCAATAGTAAAGTAGCGCCATTAAACATAAAGTTCCAGCCTAAGCCAGCCAGACCCAGTTCTGACAGATAAACAGCCATGGTCTGCTCAGGCAAAAAGGTCAGCAGACAACCCATCATACTGACCATAATTCCAACCGCAACCAATCCCTGACGGCCAAACCATCTGATCAGCACCGGATTAAAAAATGAAGGCAGATACATCAGGATAAAATGCACTTGCAACACGGTTGAGGTGGCTGATAACGCAAAATGATCGTGCTGCATGGATAAGGGGGCGGCGTTCATCACCAGTGTCATCACAGCAAAAGCAATGGCACACAGCATACTGGTATAGATAAAATCGGCATGAATGAATTTTTGCTCTGTTGTGGCGATTGGTTGAGGCGCTTGCTGCTCGCTCCCGAGAGAGGAAGACAGAAAATATTGTGATATGGCCAATAGCAGACACACCAATACCATGGCGACAAAGGCGCCGGCGTATGGAACAGCGGTAAATAAACCAGCAAAACGGCTACTCAGAAAAGGACCGGCAATACCACCCACCACACCCGCGCCCATAACCATGGCCATCGCAGAGGCGTGCTCATCCGGATTACGGGCAGCATCTATGGCCGCAAAACGATAGTATTGACCAAACGCACTGAATACCCCCAGTAAAAAAGCCCCGAATACCAATAAGGCAAAATAATGCAGCAAAAGCGCACTACCACAGATAACACCACCCAGCACGCCCACACCGGCTTTCAGCATAAATCCGCCTTTACGCCCCAGTTTGGCCATCAGCCACGATGCCGGATAGATCATGATTAATGTACCCAAAATAGTAGCGCTTACGGGTAAGGTGCTTAATGCCATGCTGGGCGCCAGATAAGCACCAGATAAGCTGGATACGGTGGTCAGCATGGCAACTACGGTAGTGGTGAGTGCCTGTCCCATCGCCAGAATAAAGATGTCTTTGGATAAAATGGCCATACTTTTGCTGCCTTTATTGACGATTCTGAATCAGAAATAATGGTTTTATTTCCTTATGATTTTGTATTATCGGATATTTATTTTATGGTGAATAGGCAGGACTGTTGTTTTTTATTCAATAACCATATGAATCATATGCTATGGTCTTTGATTTTAACAAGATCAATACCGACGGTTTTTAAATCGCTGACACCGTCCTTTAAACCATCATAGACTGACATAAAATCAAAATTCTGCAGTTAGCCAGAGCAGGTACGCATATTTCTTCTGTTCATGATTAAAAACACCAGAAAGAATGCTAGTTAATTCTTTCCGGTGCCTGATCAATGATATTTCCCGATACACTTAATCTTTCACTTTATCTACAACAACCTTGAACCCTTCAGTCTGGCCTTGCTGATTTTGCTGATTCTGATAGTGCACTTGTAAGCCATGTAAATGAGCAATGGAATCCACAATTGATAAACCCAGGCCGCTGCCTTTTTCGGTCTGGCCAGCCGGCCGGAAAAAACGTTCATGCAGCCGTTGCAAAGAGGCTTCATCCACCCCGGTGCCCTGGTCTTTGACCATAATACATTGCGGCGTCAGGCATAAGGTCACCACACTGTGGCGCGGGCTATAGCGTATGGCATTGTCCAGCAGATTACGCAATAAAATCACCAGCAGCATTTCATCGCCATTCAGGGGCAGAATATCAGCCCAGTCGGCAGTACAGATACGTTTTAATTGTATGCGCTTTTCTCTGGCTTGCAGACTGACGTTCTGTAAGACCTCATCACTGATGCTGTGCCAGTCAATGGGCTGGGTATATTTCGGTGCGGTTAATGAATCCATTTGGGATAAAATCAGCAACTGATTGATCAGATGACTGGTGCGATCAATGGTATCCTGAATCATACACAGTCTTTTGTATTGCTCTTCATGATTGGATAAACTGAGCGCCAGTACCTCAGTCTGAACTTTTAATCCGGCCAGCGGACTTCTTAATTCGTGGGCGGCATCGGCAGTGAAGCGTTGCTCACGCTTCAGGGTATCGTCCACCCGCCGGAATAATGCATTCAGCGCCAATACGACCGGCAAAATTTCTTTCGGCACCTGATCATTGACCGGCTCAAGACTATTGGCCTGACGCTGGTTAAGTTCTTTAACCAGTGAATGCAAAGGCGCCGTGCCCTTGCGTACGCTCCAGAGAATCAGCCACCATAACAATGGTAATGACAACAATGATATGCCCAGCTGTACCCAAATGGCGCCTCTGACGGTTTTTAAGCGTTCACGCCGGCTGGCCGCAACCGCCACATGGATACCGGTCTGACGATTATGCATATAGAATGCCCGCCAAGCATGTTTTTGCCACCAATCACCATAATTAATAAACCCTTCATATTGGTTTTTATAAGGCAGTTGCTGGCCGATATTATCGGATAATTGCATTTTGCCTTGCGTATTCCAGACAATAAAACCCATTTCATCGGCATCGATCAGCCCGCGTTGCTGTTTACTCAGATGTAATTCGGTTACCTGTGCCGGTGCCTCTTGATCAATCGGCACTTGTAACAGGCTGCGCGCCAGCTGGCTCATTTGCGTGTCTCCCGCTTCGTTGATTTCATGAAACACGGTAATGGCACTGAATAAGGCGGTTAATAACCATAATGCCGGTAAACTGATACCTAAATAGCAGATCAGCCGCCGGCTAATGGAGGTGGTTGGTTTCATTGTGGCATGCTACCCAATTGATAACCCAGTCCGCGACGGGTAATGATGAAATCATGGCCGATTTTTTTACGTAAATGGTGCACATAGACTTGCACCGCATTACTCTCTACTTCCTGATCCCAGCCATATAGCTTGTCTTCAATCTGTGCCCGGCTCAGCACCCGCCCCGGATGGGTGACCAAAAATTGTAATAACAGCCATTCATGTGAGGTTAAATTCAAGGCTTTACCATGCAGGCTGGCGCTACAGGCAATGGTATCCAATACCAGTGCCCCGTAATGAATCTCGCTTTGACTGCGCCCCTGGCTGCGCCGGATCAAGGCATGCAATCGTGCGGCTACTTCATCCAGCGCAAACGGTTTACACAGATAATCATCAGCACCGCTATTTAACCCTGCCAGGCGATCAGGCAAGGCATCACGGGCGGTCAGAATCAATACCGGCGTTTTGTGTCCGGCGGCGCGCCATTGCGCCAGAATATCCATGCCGTCTACCTGTGGCAGCCCCAGATCCAGAATAACCGCATCATAAGGCGTGGTATCCAGCGCCGATAAACCCAGTCTGCCTGATGATAACCAGTCAGCATGCATATTATAACGTTGCAAACCGGCGATTAAGCCATCGGCAATAGCACTATCATCTTCTAAAATCAGAATCCTCATTATTTGATTCCTGTGACCAGAATAAATAGTTAAGTTAGCAGATGTTTCTTAAGATTAGCTTAAGGTTGATTACTTACACTGCCTTTCATTGTAACCATTCATGGTAGTGTAATGAAAAAACAAACAGGATCAATAAGTAGTAATCTGCTGATGCTGATACTGAGTATTTATATCATACTGGTGTTCAATATTCATTATTGGCGCTATCTTGGCATTCATGTACCTTTTGGTATTCATCACAATATCGTATTGTGGCTGACCATGCCGTTTTTCATGCTGGCCAGCATGAATCTTTGTCTACAGCTATTGTTCTGGCCGTGGCTACATAAAATCATGGTACCGATATTACTCATTGTGGGCGCAGCCGCCAGCTACGCCGTGATGACACAAGGCATTTACTTTGATGCCGACATGGTACAAAACATCATCCAGACCAATCCGGCCGAAGCCGGCGCCTGGCTGACCCCGATGTTTTTATTGTGGTTAACCCTGACCGGCATTTTGCCCGCCATTGGCTATGTATGGAAAATACACGTCCGTTATCATACGCCCTGGTATAAGGAAGTTGGCTGGCGTCTGGCCAGTGTCGGCAGTTCCATACTGATACTGCTTCTCATCACCGTGATCGCCTATCCGAGTTATGCTTCATTTTTTCGCAATAATAAATCGATTAATCATCAGATCAGCCCGATCAATGTCATCGGTTCAGTAGTGAAAACTGCCTATAACGAATATGACCGCCGTCAGCCTTTACAAAAAATCGGCCTAGACGCCACCCATAGCAAAACATCATCCGCCAAACGGGTGCTGGTGATTGTGCTGGGAGAAACCACGCGTGCTGAAAACTGGGGTTTAAACGGCACCCCCCGCCAGACAACACCCCAATTGGCCGCACAAGGAACAGACGTCATCAATTTTCCGCAAGTATCTTCCTGTGGCACCGCCACGGCGGTTTCTGTGCCGTGTTTATTTTCCAACATGCGCCGTCAGCATTATGACGCTAATCTGGCGGCGCATCAGGAAGGCTTAATGGATATTTTGCAACATGCCAGACTGTACACCAGCTGGCGTGATAATGATGGCGGCTGTAAAGGTGTATGTGATCGCATCAAACACATCATCATCACCCAGTATGCACCTGCAAGCCAGTGCCGCGGTGATGGTTGTCTGGACATGAATTTACTCACCGGCCTCACGCAGGAAATTGATGCCATGCCAGATGATGGCGTGATTGTGCTGCATAGCATAGGGAGCCACGGGCCGGCCTACTATCAGCGCTATCCGCCGCAGTTCCGGCAATTTACCCCTACCTGTGATACCAATCAGATCCAACAATGCAGTAATGAACAATTGCGCAATACCTACGACAATACCATTCTCTACATTGACCATATGCTGACACAGACCATTGATACCTTGAAACAACAAAAGAATATTGATGCTGCGGTCTGGTATTTTTCTGATCATGGTGAATCACTAAGTGAAAAAGGAATGTATCTGCATGCCACCCCTTATGCCATTGCACCCAGCCAGCAAACCCATATTCCGATGATTTTCTGGGCCAATGCAGGTTTTTACCAGCATACAGGCCTTAATCAACGCTGTCTGGCTCAAAAGGCACAGACAAAAGCCTTCTCACATGATTATATTTTCCATTCCGTATTGGGGATTATGGACGTCAAAACCCGCCAATATGATCGGAATCTGGACATGTTTGCTGCCTGCCGCGAGCCACAGTTATCGAAAAACAACGCCCATTAGCTGTGGATTACCTCTGGCCAGTTCATCGGCAAAGCAGGCAAAACCGATGAACCGGCCACATCATCAGGCCAGTAATTGCAGCAACGCCGCAAATGCCTCTTCAAACTGAATCAGACCTTGCTGTTGCAAACGGCTGGCCAGCGCTTCCAGATCAATGCCCGATTGCTGTAATTGCGCCAAAACCTCTTGCGCATGGTTGCGGTTCTGAATTAAAGATGGTATGGCCTGCCCATGATCACAAAAAGCCGCTAGCGTATGCTCAGGTACAGTATTAACCGTTTGTGCACCAATCACATTATCCACGTAGTAGACATCGGAATACGCCGGATTTTTAGTCGCGGTAGAAGCCCACAGCAATTTAACCGGATTGGCTCCTTGGGCGGCCAAGTCCTGAAACTGGGCGCTGCCTACCCAATTTTGCCAATCGGCATAAGCCATTCTGGCCAGACTGATGGCGGCTTGCCCCTGTAATGTAGGGGGTAATGTTGGATCCAGTGCCGTATCAATCCGCGACAGAAAAAAGCTGGCTACAGTTTGAATGTGTTTTACCGGCAACTGTTGCTGCAACCGCTGCTGTATGCCCCGCGCATGTGCCTGATAGGCCTGCACAACCTGCGCGCGGGAAAACAGTAAAGTCAGATTAATATTCAGCCCTTCTGCCACCAAAACCTGCATGGCCTCGATACCAGCCGCAGTGGCCGGAATCTTGATCATGACATTATCACGTTTAATCTCTTGCCACAGCCGTCTGGCTTCGTTAATGGTATGGTGGCCATCATGTGCCCATTGAGGTGATACTTCCAGACTGACAAAACCTGCCACGCCTGCACTTTTCTGATATAAAGGCCGCAACCGGTCACATGCCGCCTGTACATCGGCAATCACCAAGGTCTCATAGCGCTCTTCTGGTGTCAGGGATTGTTGTTTTAGTGCCCTTACCTCATCTGCATATAAAGCATCATTGGTGAGCGCTTTTTGTAAAATAGCCGGATTCGAGGTCAAGCCGCTGATGCCTTTTTCAAGCCATTGATCCAGCTGGCCGGACTGAATTAATGAACGTGACAGATTATCCAGCCATATCTGTTGTCCTAAAGCCGCCACTTGATTTAATACCGTCATTTCCATATCTCGCTTTTAATGATGAATAAAATATTATTTTCAGAGCCGCTATTGTGCAATCATTAATTATTTAATCGCAAGTCCATGGCTGTAAAACCTATTCCATAATCCGCCATCATACAGGTGGTAGCCGCATAAACAAGCATTTCTAGACAGTTATAGGTATAATCAGCATTATCCGAATTTACTGAATCAAAAATGACAAATGAATTCACCTGATCAATATGTACAATGGGGTAAAGACGTATTTACCATTGAAGCACACGCCTTACAGGAAGTTGCGGCGGGTCTGGACGCACATTTTGGTCAGGCTGTGGCCAGCATTCTGAACTGTCAGGGACGGCTGGTGGTTACCGGCATGGGCAAAAGCGGCCATGTCGGGCGCAAGATTGCCGCCACACTGGCATCCACCGGCACGCCCGCTTTTTTTGTGCATCCGGCAGAAGCCGGTCATGGTGATCTGGGCATGATTGTTGATGGCGATGTAGTACTGGCTTTATCCAATTCCGGTGAAAGCGAAGAAATTCTCGCCATCATACCCGCGATTAAACGTAAAAATGTCGTCCTTATCTGCATTACCGGCAAAACACAATCCCGTATGGCACAACATGCGGATATTCACATTTGCGCCCATGTCTCTCAGGAAGCCTGCCCGCTGGGGCTGGCACCCACCTCCAGCACCACCGCTGTTCTGGCGCTGGGAGATGCCCTAGCCGTGGCATTACTGCGGGCACGCCAGTTCACACCGGAAGACTTTGCCCTGAGCCACCCCGCCGGCAGCCTGGGCAAACGCTTACTCCTGACCGTGGCCGATGTCATGCACAGCGGCCACGATCTGCCACTGGTTTATCATGATACCCCGCTGCGGCAAGCCATCATCACCATGAGTGAAAAAGGTCTCGGCATGTTGCTGGTCGCCGATCAGTCCGGTAAATTACAAGGTTTGTTTACCGATGGTGATTTACGCCGGCTGTTTCAGACCCATGATCAACCCAATAACCTGATCATGGCCGATGTCATGGCGCCCAACCCCAAAACCATTACCGCCAACCGCCTGGCCACAGAAGCCTTAAAACTCATGCAGTCTAACAAAGTGAATGGCTTGGCAGTGGTTGACGACGAGCAAAAACCCATAGGCGCACTGAATATGCATGACTTACTGCAAGCACGCATTGTATAAACTTGATTAATTTAAAATCGGCCTCAAAGGCCACCCGGGAATTTTGCATGACTGATTTTACTGTCTCCTCCATATTAGAAGCAGCGCGGAAAATCAAACTTCTGATCATGGACGTTGATGGCGTTTTAACTGATGGCCGGATTTTTATCCGTGATAACGGTGAAGAAATCAAATCCTTTCACACCCTGGACGGCCACGGCCTGAAAATGCTGCACCGCCACGGCATCCACACCGCCATCATCACCGGACGCGATGCCCCATCCGTAGGCATACGGGTACAACAACTGGGCATCTCACACTACTTCAAAGGCATCAGCGATAAAAAAAGCTGTTATCAGCAATTATTGCAAGACTTACACTTAACCGAACAGGATTGCGCTTATATCGGGGACGATGTTGTCGACCTGCCTGTTATGGTGCGCTGCGGCTTAGCCGTAGCCGTACCCAATGCCCATGATTTCGTTTTACAACAGGCGGCCTATGTCACCCGCCATCAAGGCGGACAAGGCGCCGTGCGCGAATTGTGTGATTTGATTCTGGATGCTCAGGGCTTTTTGGCCAAAGACATGGCGGAGTACATCGCATGAGCACCATTCGCAGCCGCAGTAACTGGATTTTTCCGCTCATTCTTGCCATAGGCATGGGCGGCATCAGCTTCTGGCTGGATCGCATTACCGACATCAAAACCGTTGAAATGCCACTGAATCCCACCGAACCCAAATACATCATCAAAGACATTCAAGGTGAACAATTTGATGAAGAAGGCAACATTCATCAGACCATGATCGCCACACAGGCACAACAATTCCCGCAACAATCTGTAATATATATTGATAACCCCGATATTAACCTCTATGCAGAAGCCGCGCCCCTCTATCACATTACCGCCAAAACCGGACAATACCATACCGACAGCCGGCAGATTGATTTGATTGACGACGTTTCATGGCACAAAAATGCACGCCCGCACGAACCCGAAGCACAACTGAATACCAGCATATTACATATCGATACCCAAACCCAGTCAGCCAGAACCAGCGCCCCGATTGAATATACATACGGCCTGTCTCACGGCACCGCACAGGGATTTGAGTATAATAAACAACAAGGTTTTCTTAATCTTGATTCCCGCGTAAGGGCAATTATCTATGATCCGAAACAACACTAAAATTTTTCTGGCCTGTTTACTGGCTTTTTGCAGCCTGACAGCCCAAGCCCTGGAAACCGACCGCAATCAGCCCATCGCCATAGAAGCTGACCAAGGCTCACTCGACCAGAAAAACCAGACCACCGTTTTTACCGGCAACGTCAAAATGCGCCAGGGCAGCATGTACATGAATGCCGCACGCATTACCGCCCATAAAGACAATGCCGGCAATCAAACCATCATCGCCACCGGCAATCTGGCCACCTTTGGCCAGCAACTGGAAAAAGACGGCATGGTAACCGGCCAAGGGCAGCAAGTTCATTACGAAAGCTCAAACGGTATAGTCACCGTAACCGGCAATGCCCAGGTTAACCGCGGCGGCGACATGGCACGCGGCAACAAAATCATCTACAACACACGCACCGAGGTTTACAACGTTGAAAGCGGCGGCCGGCAAAATCGCGTACACGTACTGATTCAACCTCAGACAAAAAATAAATAACAGGATATTCATGGATACTTCGCTTGTCACCCCCAGCCAATTGCGTGTCAAAGGACTGAAAAAAGCATTTAAAAACCGACAGGTAGTAAATGACGTAGCATTACATGTAAAAAGTGGCGAAGTCATCGGCCTGCTTGGCCCCAATGGCGCAGGCAAAACCACCAGTTTTTACATGATCGTCGGCCTGATCGCTGCCGATGCCGGCAGCATTACCCTTGACGGCAAAGAAATCAGCCACCGACCCATTTATGAACGGGCTCATTTAGGACTTGGCTACCTGCCTCAGGAAGCGTCTATTTTTCGCAAAATGACCGTAGCCCAGAACATCAGCGCCATTCTTGAAATCAGCTACCCGGCCAAAGACCGCGCCGGCATGCTGGATACCCTGCTGGCTGACTTACACATTGGCCATCTGCGCAACAACTCCGCCCTTTCCCTCTCCGGTGGCGAACGCCGAAGAGTAGAAATTGCCCGCGTCCTCGCCATGAACCCCCGCTTTATCCTGCTAGACGAACCCTTTGCCGGCGTCGACCCCATCGCCGTGATAGACATTCAAAACATCATTGATTTCCTGAAACAACGCGGCATCGGCATACTCATCACCGATCATAATGTACGAGAAACCCTCAGAATCTGTGACCGTGCCTACATTATCAATCAAGGCAGCGTACTCGCCTCCGGCGTACCAGACGAACTGGTCAATAACGAACAAGTACGAGCCGTGTATCTGGGCGAACACTTCCAATACTGATTCCCCCGCGCCAACCATGTCTGAATCAAAAGAATCAGCATGCTTGGCGTATAAAACACCTCTATCTCATATCAACAGGTTAAACAACCCGTATCCCTGATACAGATCATTTAACCCTTGCTGTTTTAACGGCAGATAAACGCCCCTATCTATTCGCCTGACTATGCCAGCGGATATCAACCGCCTGATGCAGAATCCGGTCAACACTGGCACTTAATCCACCAATCAAAGTAAACAAATGCCCTGCTAATTGCAGCATCTGCTCATGATCAACCAAAGGATTGGTATCTATCGCTTGTTGCTGAATAGTTTGCCGTTCCAGCAATAATTTACCCATGGTTTCGGTTATTTGATTAAACACAACACCTGCCTGAATACAGTCACCAATGACCAGATTTAAATCATGAGTATCTAAATATTGGCGTTTCTCATCTGGCAATAAATCAGTATTAAGTATAAGGGAGATCAGCTGATGATTGTGCAACAGACTGGCCGCAGCATCATAATATTGAGTATCAAAGGTGAGTTTATGCATGATTTACCTCATCATCAAACAATGAAGTGTGCAGCAATAAATCTAAGTGAAAATAAAATGAATAATAAAATGAATTATGCACGAATTGCATAAGATGCGGGCACGAACTGCCCTGACGTGATGTCATGATAATACCTTTCTCTTTGGTCTAAATTACCTCTCTATGTTTCCAAGCAGAGAGAGGCAGACAAATGGCAAGGTTGGAAAACTGGCAAAGAGAACCAGTAGGCGCAAGGCCTCCTTACCATTGTCTACCAGAGATAGGTAAAAAATGGTTTGGTGTTCAGACAACTATCCAGAAGATATTTGTCTGTCTCTTTGCTCTAGCTTTCCAAAGCTGGTTGCTGAATTGGCAGCAACGGGATTATGTTGCCGTGAAACGATCTGATTGTCAATTGTGCTTAAATATTAGGCAGCGCGTAGTTTGTATGCTGATCAATCCAAAGAACTCGGAACAATAAGAAAAATAGCGAATCTCGCCAGCCTGAGTCAAAAATAAAGCAAGATGATTTATATTATTGATTGATTGATTTGTTGCGTGTTTCTGATCAGACAATTCTAAAATAGTGGTTAAATTGCCTCATGGCTGTTTATCACCATCATCGTGATATTTACCCTGTGTTTTTGCGGTATTCCATTGCAAAAAGATTTAAAAAATAAGAGATAAATTTTATTTAAAACAATATATTGAAATTATATTATGGGATAGATCAGCGCAGTTTTCCGTATGAAAAAGACATATAATTCTGTATGTTACTGCATCAGTATTCATGGCTGGCATTTTATGAATAAATTATTTCCATTGTAAATATTAGACAATTAATGAAAATAAGTATATTCTTTACTTCTGTGCTACTAAATTTTAGACTAAAACTATTGTCGTTGTTTGAATTAGATAATATGATTTTTATATTAAAGCGTATATCCGATTAACGTAAATATAATGATGATATAAATAAACGTAATTGTATTACCTCATTGAAAGAAAGGTTGACATGAAATCTTCTATGAAAACACTGGCTGCTATGGCCGTTATGGTTGCTGCTTTATCAGCATGTTCCAATATGACTACTGCTCAGCGTAATGCAGCTACCGGCGCGGTGGTGGGTGGTGTTGCGGGTAATCTGATGGGCGGCGATACCGGCGCTACATTGGGTGGTGCTGCCTTGGGTGGTGTTATCGGCAGCCAGATTAAATAATCGGCTTTACCGGATAAATCAATAGCCAGTGTTATTACACTGGCTATTTTTTATTGGCGGGAATCAGTCTTCCTCTACCGGTATTTTACTGATGCGAACCCGTTCGATACGATGCCCTTCTTTGTTCAAAACTTCAAACCGGTAGCCGGCATAATCGATGGTATCACCCTGTGCCGGTATATCCTGCATTTCCTCCATCATCAGGCCGGCCACGGTATGATAATTGGCATCTTCCGGTAGGGTGGGCAGTTGTAAATATTGTGCCAGCGTGGCATATTCCAGGCTGCCATCAACGGTAATGCTGTGATCGGCATTTTCCTGAATGCTGGGAGCGTCTGAGCGCTCGTATTCTTCCGGAAAATCGCCGGCAATGGTTTCCATTACGTCTTTCATGGTCACCAGTCCCAGAACGGCGCCGAATTCATCCACCACCAGAGCAATATTGGCGCTACTGGAACGAAACAGTTCCATCGCATCTAAAACCGTGCTGCTGTCCGGCAAAACCAGAGGCTGACGCAATGCTTCCTGAATATCCAGTTTTTTTAGGGTAAGTAGCTGGTTTAAGAGATCTTTTTTACTGACATAACCCAAGGGTTCATCAATGCCTGCTCTGCCGACCACAATCAGGCGTGAAAACGGGGTCTGCTGTAATTGCTCGTCCTGCTGGCTCTTGCTTTGAGAAATATCCAGCCGCTCAATGTCGTTGCGCGGTGTCATGACACCCATGATGGGGCGTTCTGCCAGCGTTAATACGCTGCGAATCATGGATTTTTCATTTTCCTCAAAATGTTCTTCGTCCTGGGTCTCATCACCGTTTTTCGCCAGCTCTTTTTCACGCAGTCCCATCATGCCTAATACATTTTCTGCTGTGCGATAACGCCATGTCCGGCTGGTCATATCATTGCGCCGGCTATTACTGCTGGATATCTGATTGAATATTTCAATCAGGATAGAGAAGGCAATGGCGGCATATAAATAACCTTTCGGAATTTCAAAATGAAGGCCATCGGCAATCAGGCTGAAGCCGATCATGAGTAAGAAGCCCAGACACAGCATGACTACGGTGGGATGACGGCCGACAAAATCAGTCAGTGGCCGGCTGGCCCAGATCATCATGCCCATGGCAATAATCACCGCCAGCATGGCAACGGTAATGTGCTGTACCATCGCTACGGCGGTAATCACGGAATCAAGCGAAAAAACTGCGTCCAGAATCACAATCTGGATAACCACACTCCAGAAACCGGTATAAACGCTTACTTCGCCCATGCTGGCCAAGGCCTGGTGCCCTTCCAGCCGCTCATGCAGTTCGGTGGTGGCTTTGTATAATAAAAACAGGCCGCCGCCCAGCATAATCAGGTCTTTCACTGAGACGCCATAGTCACCCAGATACATAAAGGGCTTGGTAAAGGTGATGATGAAAGACATCAGACCCAGCATAACAATCCGGATTACTACTGCCATGCATAAGCCGACCACCCGCGCCCGATCACGGTTTTTGGGGCTGGCTTTATTGGATAAAATAGCCACAAACACCAGATTATCCACACCCAGCACAATTTCCAGTACCACCAGTGTGATTAATCCTATCCATGTAGTCGGCTCGGCCAACCAGCTAAAATCCATTTTTTTTCCTATTCAACAGACAATAAAAGGCAGCCCGCATACTTTAAGCAGGCCGCCAGAAGATGAATGAAAAACGCGTCTGATATTGATAAGATACCAATAACGCGAGACATCGTCTTTCATATAGTGATGATTTCCAGTAAATATTTTCTTAAGTGTAAGCAGGACATCGCAAAAAATCAAGTTACTTTCAAGTCATAATCCATGTGCCGTTTAATCCGACATCATAGATTGATTCATTCTTAACGATATAAAGAAAAGAGTTTTCTTATCTATACAATGGTGATTATATCAATAATCAATATGACTGAGAAATACATGATGTTTTTACGCATTGCTGACGCGTAGAGCAAAGGCAAGAATCCATAAACATGGTATGCTTATTCCGTTTGTAATTTTGCTCTGATCTGATAATGACTTTGTTTCGACATGCACGCTTTTATACAACGGTAAACCATCTTCATGATTTACCTGATACGCCGGCTGAGATTGCCTTTGTGGGACGCAGTAATGCGGGCAAATCCAGCGCCATCAATACGCTGACCAATCATACCCGCCTGGCCTATGTGTCCAAAACGCCTGGGCGCACGCAGCACATTAATTTTTTCGAGCTGTCTAACGGTGGCTTTATGGTGGATCTGCCAGGCTACGGTTTTGCACAGGTGCCTGAAGCAATACGTACTCATTGGGTAGGTTTATTAGGCCAGTATCTGCAAAAACGCCAGCAGATTATCGGGCTGATCATGATTATGGACGCACGCCATCCGCTCAGAGACTTAGATAGGCAGATGCTGGATTTCTTTGCTACGACCAATAAGCCGGTGCATATTCTGCTGTCTAAAGCGGATAAACTGTCTAAAAACGATCAGATCAGAACGCTGGCCAGCGTGAAAAAAGCGTTAAAACCTTATATTGAACGACAAACAGTGACGGTACAGCTGTTTTCCAGCCTGAAAAAATATGGTCAGGAAGAAGTCGAAGCGATTGCACAAACCTGGTTTGATGCTGCCCTGCCGGCAACAACCGAAACATCAGAGTAGGTCTTTTTTCAGCATCAGGATAGATTGTTGTCTGGTCTATCTTGTCTTTGCTGATGACTAGGGAAATTCATATTTTATGTTTGAATTTCCATCTGAAATTTTCTGATCAGGAATATTTAAAATTTCCACCACAGTGGTTCGCCGGTTTTTTTATCAACCACGGTTTTACCAATGGGCGCCAATGCCAGCATGGCAAATTTTAAATGCTGCAATCCGAATGGTATGCCGATGATGGTGATAAACCAGCAAATGGCGGTAAATACATGGCCTAAGGCCAGCCACCAGCCGGCCAGGATAAACCAGATGATATTACCGGCCACACCCCAGGCACCGGTGCCGATGTCATGCTTATTGGTGACCTGATGTCTGGGCACAATCTTCATGCCAAAAGGCCATAAAACAAACAGCCCCATCACCAGACTGGCGCGCGCCCACGGAATACCGACAATAGAAATGGCCATCAGTAATGCGGCAAACCACCAGCCTACAGCCATGCTGAAGCCGCCAAATATTACCCATAAAATATTCATGATTAAATTGAGCATATCGCGTTTTCTCCAGAATTAAGATTCAGTTACTTTAATGAATCGTTGGCCGGTTATTTATCTTAAACATGGGGTAGCTTAATGGCGGATTTATTTTGTTTCATTTTAGCCTGGGTGTATTTCGGGATCAGAAAATGAACCACCAATCCTTTGGGTAGTTTATTTTCAGCGTAAATCCGGCCGTGGTGCCGATCAATAATGTGCTTGGTCAGCGCCAGTCCCAAGCCGGTACCCTCTTTATTGGCGCTGCTGTCTGCCCGATAAAAGGCGGTAAAGATATGCGGTAACTGTTCTTCGGATACGCCGGGTCCATTATCGCTGACATCTATCTGCCAGCGTTGTTTACCACCATCATAAGCGTGTACTACAATCTCGCTGTTTTCCGGACTGTAGTTCATTGCATTACGGATAACATTATCAAATGCACGGTATAAATAACTTTCGTTGGCTTCAATCTGTGTTTTGGGCGGAATGTCACAGCGCAATGATAATTTTTGCTGATTCTGTATGGCTACTGCCTGATTATCGTTAACAATTTGTTCCAACAAAGGTACTAAAGCAATGGTTTCAACCGTCATGGGTAATTCAGAGGTTTCCAGACGGGACAAGGTCAGTAATTCGCCCACCAGCAAATCCATGCGGGACAATTCACTTTCCAGACGTTGTAAGTGTTGTTCCTGCTTTTGTGGCTGTACCTGAATCAGGCCGACAATAGCCTGCATTCTGGCCAGTGGCGAACGCATTTCATGGGAAACATGGTGTAATAAATGGCGTTCTTTTTCTACGAGCTTCTGCAATTTATTGGCCATATGATCAAACTGTACCGCCAGTGAATACAATTCATCACGGCGAGCTACCAATTGATGAGAAATACGGGTATTTAATTCACCGCCGGCCAGTCTGGCCATACCGCGCGATAATACCCGTATGGGTTTGGTGATGTTATTGGTTAGGATATAAGCGGCCAGTAATCCCACCACAATGATGAAATTAAGAATGATGAATTCATGCCATATCGGCGCTATCGGCAAACCCGGAATAAAAAACGGGCTGGGTAGTCTGGGCACACGTTCATGATTCCAGCCGCGCACCATAAACAGATACTCTTCACCCAATGGATTATAGGCAATCTGTACCAGCTTGGAATCAGGGTGCAATAATGCATATTCATGGGCACGATCAATATCTTCCATCTCAATCGGCCGTCCCAGTATATCTGCTTTATTGTCGCCGGTGATGACATAAAGATTTTCACCGCCCGGGCTGTTACTCCATTCTAATAATTGCTCACGTATGCCACCATCACCACGCGCCTGAAAGGCATTCATGGTGCTGCTGAGCAGATTTTCCTCAAAATTACGCTGCTGTTTGAAGCGATTTTCAGCCAATGAGTTCTGTACTAACCAAAACGAAAAGCTGGCAATGAAAATGGCACAGACAATCACCGTACAAAAGGTGGCGAAAATACGTGAAAACAATCTCATACGATAAACCATAATCGGCTATCTTTTGAATAGCCGATTGATGTTAGTTTTTCACAAACAAATAACCCAGACCGCGCACGGTCTGAATCAAACCCGGGTTACCGAGTTTATGGCGAATGCTGGAAATATGAACGTCAATACTGCGATCAAATTTGGCCAGCTTACGATCCAGTGCTTCCAGTGACAAGGTATCTTTGCTCACTACCTGACCGGCGTGACGCATCAGCACTTCCAGTAAATTGAATTCGGTACTGGTCAGTTCCAAAGGCTCATCATCAATGGTTGCCTGACGTTTGGACGGATATAATGTCACACCGCTGGCGGCAATACAGTTGGGTGAACCATTGGGTTCATTAATTTGCTGCGTGCGGCGCAAAATGGCATTAATCCGCGCCAGTAATTCACGCGGCTGGCAGGGTTTGGGCACATAGTCATCTGCACCCATTTCCAGACCAATAATACGATCAATATCGTCGCCTTTGGCCGTCAGCATAATCACGGGTACTTTGTTTTGTACACGGACATTTTTCAGTACATCCAGCCCATTCATTTTAGGCATCATGGAATCCAACACAACAACATCATACTGGTCTGACAAAATTTCTTTAACACCAGCCTCACCATCAGCAACGCTATGTACTTCCAAGCCTTCTGCACTCAGATATTCTGTCAACAATTCAGTCAGTAAATTGTCATCATCAACTAATAAAATACGATTCATATCATCCTCCTAGGTGGGGGTGCCCATATCAAATTCTGACACTGTCAGACAGATCATTAAATCTGTTTAACATGCAATATCTTAACACGTACATTCTATACTTCTTTACAATTGATTGTGTTTTGCTCATCTTTTCATATCTGATTGTTACGTTAAATCATTTATCTTTTGCGGTAGTGCAGTTTAAACTGTTTCCGGTTTTTTGCTGATAATCAATACACATTTGTGCTATTTGTGGTACCAGTATGCGGGCGGACGGCTGGCGCTGTACACTTTTCAGGAAACTGGGCAGCGAAGTCGGATAATAGTGTCCCATATCATTAACCCACTGTTTCGATTTATCAATACTTCCATCTTCCAGTAAATAGATTCCCCGTAAAAATGTATTACTGTATGGCCGGTAGCGCCCTGCCTGCTGCAATGCCTGCCGCCCCCACTCAGGCAAAGGTACCTGGGCAGAATCCAGTTTCTCAATCATGGCCATATCAACATAATATTGCAAAAAATACATTTGTTGACGCAGTACTTGCATTTTTTTGACTTGTTCGGTGGCCAAAATGTGTTGCTCAGAACGAACACTCAGCAAGCGCTGGTACAGACACATCTGCCAGAGTAAAGCAGCAATAGCCACCATCCCTGTGATTGTCCAGCCGATTTTAAAAAAACGGGTATTGGACCAGAATACTACCCGTTG
Organism: Neisseriaceae bacterium ESL0693; assembly: GCA_029433475.1. GTDB lineage: Bacteria > Pseudomonadota > Gammaproteobacteria > Burkholderiales > Neisseriaceae > Snodgrassella. The sequence continues at coordinate 222,262 of JAQTIE010000010.1, forward strand.
CTGTTGTCGTTGTAAGGGCGTTAGTGCCACGAATAAAACAAACACCGTTAAAAAATAGCCATACCAGAGCGGATATTCCAGCATACTGTGACACAATGTCACCAGAATCATACTGATCATCAACACGGCAGCGGGATTAAAGCCCCGTTTAAAATAAGGCCAGATCACCCATAAAAAGCCGCCAGCCACCATGAGTAATCCCACCAGACCGGTTTCCGCCAGTAATTGCAGAATCAGATTATGACAATAGGTAAATAACACCTTACTTTCATATTGGCGAAAGTCATGCGGATACACATGCTCCAGTGCAAAACCCTGATAGGCATAACTGCCCCAGCCATGCCCGAACCAGGGCGCTGTTTTAAAGATCAGCCAGGCTTTATGCCATTCCATATGGCGGCCGGACTGGGCAAAACCGCCCTGCTCTAATCGGGCTGTCCCCGATTGAAAATCAATATGAAACAACCAGGCACAAAGAGGACTCAATACCAGCTGAAACAACAGCACCAGCACCATGGCCAGCGCCATCATCAAAATCAGACGATTAGCGGCTTTGCCTGCCCGCCAGCGCCAGAACAATAAAGAGGCGCCAATCACCAGAACATAGGCAATAATCGTGCGTGAACCCACCAATCCCAGTATGGCCGTCAGCCATACCAATAAAATAACGGCCAGCCACGCCGTCAGTTGGCGCTGATGCCATAAAAAACACAATGACAACACGCCCCACATCAGATAATGGCCCAAGTGGTTGCGTTGTGCCAACTGGCCATAAACATAATGCTGGCCGGGACCGGATAACATGCCCGGAATCCAGCTGGTGGTACCGGTAAACTGCATCACACATACGATCGACTGCAATAAGGTACCTATCAGAATAGCCCAGGCCACAATGCTGACTGCTTCAGTCTGACCGATACGCACCACCCATGCCCGTGCTGCCCAGGCCAGAGCTGCCAGGCAAACCAGCAATAAAGCGCTTAAATCGGATTGGCTGGCATAGGGCAGCGACATCAGTCGTGCCTGTAAAACCAGCAAAACCGCAAACAGCAATAAAACCATGCTGGCCGGCGGCAAAGCCTCGCGCTGGTTTTGCGTCAGTACCGTCAGCATGACCAAGAAAATCACACAGAGTAAGGTGCCACTTTCCAGATAAAAACTGGAGAAGGTACCCACGCGCAAACTGGATAAAAAAGGAACAATACAGATCAGCAACATTCCCAGCCACCAGCCACTGCTTTCCGGAAAAATCCGCCAATGGCGATGTATATCTATCCGTCTTGATGTCATAGTTTTCCCTCAGAGGCTATATCTGCCTGTATCCAATCAATAAAAAGGCTGCCTGAATAATCCAGACAGCCAATATCCTGCGCACGGTGTTGAGTGATAACGACTGCGTGAATACTTATGCAGACGGCTGGCGACGCTGACCATCACCCAGTATACGACATATAAACATACCTATTTCATATAAAAGAATTAAGGGTAATGCCAGTAAGGTTTGCGACAATACATCGGGTGGGGTAACAATGGCGGCCACCACAAAGGCCAGCACAATCACATAAGGGCGGGCTTTGTATAGCTGTTTTAAGGTAACCACACCGATTCTATTTAATAAAATTACCACAACCGGCACTTCAAATGTGATACCGAAAGCCATGAACATACCTAAAATAAACGACAGGTATTTATCAATATCGGTAGCCATGCTTACCCCTTCCGGCGTCACACTGGTCAGAAAATGAAAAATAACCGGAAACACCAGAAAATAGGCAAAAGCCATACCCAGAATAAATAATAATATGCTGCTGACCAGTAAAGGCAGAATTAACCTTTTTTCATGCCGATATAAACCAGGCGCGACAAAAGCCCATATTTGAAATAAAGTATGGGGCAAGGTAATCAGAAAAGCCGTCATTAATGTGACTTTAATCGGCACAAAAAATGGCGCAATAACATCGGTGGCAATCATCTGATGCCCTGCCGGTAAACTGCGCATCAGTGGTGCTGCCACAAAAGTATAAATTTTCTGGGCAAACGGCACCAATGCAATAAAACACACCAGCAACACCGCCAGAATCCAGATCAGGCGGCGCCTTAATTCCAGCAAATGATCAATCAGGGTTAATTCAGTATTTTCATCAGCGGTCATAAATCAAACATTCTTCACTCTGTTTTTTCATGGCTTTTACGCCGCCGTAACCGCCAATGAGATGCTGATGCCCGCCGCGCCCGCACATCACGCTTACGTTGCCATGCCTGACGGCGCAAGGATACCTGATGCAAAGGCATCGGGGCAGCAATGGTTTTAACCGTTGGTTCTGCGATTGATGCAGGATAAGAAGGCATTACTACCGATACGACCTCATCACCGCTGATTTGTCGTTTGAGTGCATCAACCTCACCGCGCAGACCGCGCACATTGCCATCTATCTCATGTTGAAATGAACGCGCTGCTGCTTCAATACTGTCGCGCGCTTCCCTGAATTCAGCCACACCGGCCTGAGTGCTGATTTCTGTTTTGACATGGCTGATAAAATTCTGGATACGCCCGACCCATAAACCGGTAGTGCGCGCTACTTTGGGTAAGCGCTCAGGCCCCAGCACCACCAATGCCACCACAGCAATCAGTAAGATTTCACTCCAGCCCAGACCAAACATACGTTACTTAAGCCTTAGGGTCATCGTTGTCTGATTTCTGATGTTCAATCACATCATCTTTTTTGGTTTTTTGCTGCTCACTTTCATTGAGCCCTTGCTTAAAATCGTGCACAGCACCACCCAGGTCTTTGCCGACATTACGCAATTTTTTAGTACCGAAAATCAAAACCACAATCACCAATACAACGACCCAGTGCCAAATAGAAAGACCGCCCATTCATCTGTCCTTTACTTCAGTTCATTCTGCCAGACTCAATTTTTGTCTGCCGGCGCCAATGATAACATTAATCATGCGGCTGTCGATTGGCTTTTTCTACCAATCCTGAAGTATGCTGTCTGCGCTGTAATTCATTTAATACATCTTCAGGGCGCAAACCATGATAGGTTAATAGGACTAGCGTATGAAACCATACATCGGCCACTTCCTTGACCAGATGGGCTTTATCGCCATCTTTTGAGGCCATTAATACTTCACCTGCTTCTTCAATCACTTTTTTCAGGATTTTATCTTCGCCCTGATGCAATAACTGCGCCACATAGGAACTATCCGGACTGGCCTGCCGGCGCTGTTGCATCACATCGCCCAACTCTGCCAGAATTTGATTTAACTGATCTGATTGCTCAACCATATTTTTCTTTCTGAATCATTCACTGACCGTCAGACCTTTTCAGACATGATGGCTGTCTGCACGGCCATAGATATCCGTTTCTGTTTTGATTACTTTTTCTGTTTCCATCCACTGACCTTGCTGGTAGCAGCGGTAAAAACAGCTTTGATGCCCGGTATGACAGGCAATGCCGCCCTCTTGTTCTACCAGAAAAACCAATGCATCACCATCGCAATCCAGACGAATGGCATGGATTTTCTGCTTATGCCCGGATTCCTCACCCTTCAGCCATTGTTTCTGACGGGAACGGCTATAATAATGGGCAAAACCGGTTAATAATGTCTCCTGCAATGCTTCAGCATTCAGCCACGCCACCATTAATACCTGCAAACTGTCCTTGTCCTGTACCACAGCACAGACCAACCCGTTTTCATTCCATTTAACCGCCTCTAAAACAGCCTGATCAACCACCAATGCACTACTCCCTGAACGATTATATTAAACAATCCGCATTTCGATACCGGCTGACTGCATGGCCTTTTTCGCTTCTTTGATACTGATTTCACCAAAATGAAAAATACTGGCTGCCAGCACAGCATCGGCATGGCCGACAGTAATGCCTTCAATCAGATGATCAATGCTGCCTACACCGCCAGAAGCAATCACCGGAACGCTGACCGCATCACTGATGGCACGAGTAAGCGGCAGATTAAAACCGGCTTTGGTACCATCACGATCCATACTGGTTAATAAAATCTCACCAGCGCCGCGCTGCGCCATTTCCTGCGCCCAGGCCACGGCATCAAGCTCAGTCCGCCGGCGCCCGCCATGGGTAAACACAGCCCACTTGCTATTATCATCATTGACTGCTTTGGCATCAATCGCCACCACAATCGCCTGACGCCCAAAAAACTGGCTGGCCTCATTCACCAAATCGGGATTAACCACCGCCGCGCTATTGATGGATACTTTATCAGCGCCAGCATTCAACAGCCGGCGCACATCGGCCACTGAGCGCACCCCGCCGCCGACAGTCAGAGGAATAAATACCGCACTGGCTACCGCCTCGATCACACTTAAAATGGTATCGCGGTTATCGGTACTGGCGGTAATGTCCAGAAAAGTGATTTCATCTGCGCCTTCATCATTATAACGTTTAGCCACCGCCACCGGATCACCGGCATCGCGCAAATCAATGAAATTAACCCCCTTCACTACCCGGCCGTTATTCACGTCCAGACAAGGAATGACTCTTTTTGCCAAGGCCACAGCATTTCTCCCCGTTTTTGCTGTTTTTGAATTTGTCCACTCAGACTAACTCAGACTATATAAGTATGAACCCATTGGGGTAAATATAACTGAAAATAATAAAATAATACAGCCACAATCAACGCATAAATGGCGGCACTGATGTTACTCAGACACACTACCTCTATCCACCACATGGCCATAAAAACACTGAACCACAATATACCCCAGGTACATAACCATGCCATATTTATTTCCGGTATAGTCCGGTCAGACAGGTAATATATTGCCATGAGAATAAATGTAAATAAAAAGGATTCAATAAAAGCAGATTTTTTATGGCCAAACCGCAACAATAGCCAAATACCCAAAATCAACGCACCTAGCATTACTTACTCCTTTTCATTTAGAAAATAAATACTGTGTAAATATCTGAATCAACCTTAATTTAAATATCGCTGTTTACTGCATCACTGATTAAATGAATATCCACTCATGAATAAAGAATCAACAAAAAATATTCTATATGGATATATAAATAATATTTTTATATTAATATACATAATCTATATTATCAATATTTTAAAATACATTAATAATATCCTGATTACCCATTCTCTATTATGATTCTATTAATAATTTTTTATTTATCTTTTTAAAATGAGTAATAATCAAAACACAAACAGACACATAGGTATATCATTGATATCCATACAGATACAAGATCATGTTAAATATATTCCATATAAAAATCAATGATATATTTTATAATCAAAGGTATTTTTAATCAGTATTTTCCGCCATCAGCGGGTATGGTTTCAATCATTCATATAGCAATATCATCAGGATAATTCATGATAAATTCAGTGATTATTACTTAGTGATTTTACATAATTTATCATAATATTTTTAATTTATGTGGCAATTAATATCAATTTAACTGATTAATTACGGCCAAAGCAATTAATCGTCCAAGTCTGAGCACCACTGATCAGCCGCCTGCTGCGCCCTGGCAAAATCCAGACTGCCTTCATAAATGGCACGACCCGTAATGGCACCGATAATATGATGATTAGCCACCTGACACAGCGCTTTTACGTCATCCAGATGACTCACACCTCCCGAAGCGATCACCGGAATATTGATGGCATCGGCCAATTGGCAAGTGGCCTGAATATTCACTCCGTTCATCATACCGTCACGGCCGATATCGGTATAAATAATACTGTCCACACCTGCCGCATCAAACCGCTGAGCCAGATCAGTCGCACGATGTTCAGTAATCTGCGCCCAGCCATTAATGGCTACCCAACCCTCTTTAGCGTCCAGCCCCACAATAATTTGTCCGGGAAACAGACGACAGGCCTCTTCAACCAAATGCGGGTCTTTCACTGCCGCCGTACCAATGATGACGTATTGCAGCCCCATGGCCAGATATTTTTCAATCGTAGCCAGATCGCGAATACCACCCCCCAATTGTACCGGCACAGAAGCAGGCACTTCAGCCAGAATGGCTTTAATGGCGGTGAGATTCTGTGGTTTTCCGGCAAAGGCACCATCCAGGTCAACCAGATGCAACCGTCTGGCACCTTGTGCACACCAGTGTTGTGCCATTTGTGCCGGCTGATCAGAAAACACCGTGGCTTCATGCATCAGCCCTTGTTTTAAACGCACACACTGGCCTTCTTTCAGATCAATGGCAGGAATCAGTAACATATCAGACCCGATCAAATCAATATCATTAAAATTAAATAAAAAACAAGGTTACAACAACACTATCCCGCTAAACCGTACCGTCCCAGCGTAGAAAATTAGCCAATAACTGCAAACCGGCCTGATAGCTTTTTTCTACATGAAACTGAGTGGCAAACACATTGTCTTGTCCGACAATACAGGCAAATTCATGGCCGTAATCACTGTTGGCCAGCACAATAGCCTGATTTTCCGGTGCAAAATAATAGCTATGGACAAAATAAAACCATTCGTCCTGATCAATCCGGCTAAAAAGCGGATGAGGCTGAGTCTGATGCACACGATTCCAGCCCATATGCGGTACTTTTAAACGCCCACCCTGCGCAGTCTGTAGATTGGCATCAAACTGTCTGACCTGACCCTCAAACCAGCCCAGACACGCCATGTGGCCTTCTTCACTGTGTTCAAACAATAATTGAGCGCCCACGCAAATACCCAGAAATGGCTTCTGGGTTAATGCTTCTTCCAAAGCCTGCCCCAAACCGCTGCTGTGCAAAGCCGCCATACAATCCGGTATGGCACCCTGACCCGGGAAAATCACCTTATCTGCCTGACGTATTTTTTCAGCATCATTCGTTAATTGTATGTGTATATTGGCCGCATCAAACTGCCCGGCAGTCTGCACTGATTTTAAAACTGAATGCAGATTGCCCATACCATAATCAACAATAGCCACGTTCATTATCATGCGCTGACACAATTCATAAAAAATTTAGCTTCATTTCTGCCTGAATTCAGGCAGAATTTAATGTATGGTGATTAAATCAATGGTTAAGAATCTTAGACAGAAACCGTTGTACCCGCTCTCCGCGCTGAGTATTGAAAAACTCATCTTTAGTACAGTTTTCCACAATCTGCCCCTGATCCATAAACATGACACGGCTGGCTACCTGACGGGCAAAACCCATTTCATGCGTCACGCACATCATGGTCATGCCTTCGCGTGCCAATGACACCATCACATCCAGCACTTCATTAATCATTTCCGGATCCAGCGCCGATGTCGGTTCATCAAACAGCATGGCAATCGGATCCATACTCAACGCGCGGGCAATAGCCACCCGCTGCTGCTGGCCGCCGGATAACTCAGACGGATATTTATGCGCATGGGCACTTAAACCCACCCGGTCAAGATAATCCAATCCTTTTTTGCGCGCCTCTTCCTTACTGCGTTTTAATACTTTGATCTGGGCAATGGTCAGATTATCTGTAATGCTTAAATGCGGAAACAGTTCAAAATGCTGAAACACCATGCCCACACGGCTGCGCAATTGGGTCAGATCGGTTTTAGGATCATTCACCTGAGTATTTTCTATGGTGATGCTGCCTTTCTGAAAGGGTTCCAGACCATTAACGCATTTGATCAGCGTGGATTTGCCTGAACCGGAAGGGCCACACACCACTACCACATCACCTTTATGGATTTCGGTACTGCAATCGGTTAATACCTGAAAATCGCCATACCATTTACTGACATCTTTAATTTCAATCATCACAGGTTGTTCTGACATTCACACCACTCCCTAAATATGCATTTTCTTCTGAAGACGTTTCACACCATAGCTACAGATTGTGCTGATAATAAAATAAACCACACCGGCAAAAATAATGTATTGCGATAATTCACCCATAGACTGCCCGCGTACGATTGCTGCACCGAAAAAATCAACCAGACCAATGGACACAACCAAGGTAGTATCCTGAAACAGAATAATACTTTCCTGCAACAATAATGGCGTCATTTTGCGGAATGCCTGCGGCAGAATAACCAGACGCATAGACTGACCATAAGTCATGCCCAGTGCTTTGGCTGCATTGATCTGACCTTTGGGAATCGATTGAATCCCTGCCCGAACCACTTCAGAAAAATAAGCGGATTCAAAAATCAGAAAGGCCATAACACCGGCAGCAAAAGCGGTATTAAAATTAAGATAGCCCCCTGTAATCAGGTGATACATTAAAGGTACTGCATAATACAGCCAGATAATGGTCAGTAGTTTGGGGATGGAACGAAACAGATTCACATATATTGTCGCCAGCCATGCCAATGGTTTGATGGTGGATTGTCTGGCCATGGCCAATAATGTGCCCAGCATACAACCGCCCACAATCGCCAGTACAGTAATTTCAACGGTAATCTTCGCGCCTGCCCATAAACCCGGGGCAGCTGCTGAGAGTTCCTGTAGACCGAAAGCCATGATTATTTCTCCTATTTACCTGAGCCCACAATACGATAACGCCGCTCAAGATAAGCCATCAGACCAAACAGCAGCATATTAATCACCACGTAAACAATCGTGGCATAAGTATAAATTTCAAAATTGCTTTGTGAATACTCGGCAATGGTTTTGGTCTGGCTGATGAGTTCAGGCACACCCACCAAAGAAGCAATGGAAGCATTTTTAAAGCAATTGGTCAGTTCAGAGCCCAAGGGCGGCAGAATCACGCGGAACGCCTGCGGTAATAACACCAGCCGATATACTTTGGCGGTTGAAAAACCGAGTGCATAAGCCGCCTGCGCCTGACCGCGCGGCAAAGACTGAATACCCGTGCGTACCAGTTCACACACGCGCGCCGCGGTAAATAACCCCAGCCCCACAGACGCCGAAATCAAAGCAGAATGACCGGGACTCAAATCAAAATACCACCAGTTTCTCAAGCCTGAAGGCATATAATTCGGTACCACGTAATACCAGAAAAACAATTGCACCAGTAAAGGTACATTACGGAATAAAGTCACATAGGCACCGGCAATCCGCTGCATCAGTGATGACGGTAATGTACGCATGATGCCAAGCATTGTGCCCAGCAATAACGCCAGACCCCAGGCAATAATGCCAATCAAAAACAACCAGCCTATGCCAGACAGCAACCAGTCTAAATAAATCTGCTGGCCGACACCGGTGTGATCAAACAACACACCCCAATTCCAGGAATAGCCCACACTGTTATCCTTTTAAAACCATTTTTGTGTTCATCAGATACTGGCTGACGGGTGGTTTCATGGCTTAATCCACACCACCTCATCAGTTACAGTCACTATAAAAGCAATGCCTTATACTGGCTGATCAGTGGGATGTTCAAAAATATTTTTCAATTGCTCTGACATGGGGAATTGCAGATTAATGCCTTTGGGTGCAATCGGTTCTTCAAACCAGGTATGGTAGATCTGATTGATCTGGCCGCTTTGATAAACTTTTTGCAGTGCGCCATCAACAACCGCCTTAAACGCCGGATCATTTTTACGTATCATGCAGCCATAACGTTCAAATGACATGGGTTCACCCACAATAACCCATTTATCCGGTTGCGCCGCCTTGGCGCGCTCACCGGCCAAAAGTACATCATCCATCATGAACGCCTGTGCGCGCCCGTTTTGCAGCATCAGAAAGGCTTCGCTATGTTCTTTAGCTGAAATAATATTCATACTGAGGCGTTGTTGTTCGTTATAAGCCCGCAACAAACGCTCTGAAGTTGTGCCGGCCGTGGTCACCACGGTTTTGCCACTCAGATCGGCAAAACCCTTGATGCCGGAATTTTTGTCCACCATCAGCCGTGTGCCCACTTCAAAAAACGCATCTGAAAAATCAACCTGTTTGGCTCGTTCAGCATTATTGGTGGTAGAGCCGCACTCGATATCTACTGAGCCATTCAGCACCAGGGGAATACGGTTTTGAGAAGTGACTGAAGCATAGCGGATTTTCAAATCGGGCATATTCAGTTTTTCCTTAACCGCATCCACAATCTTCAATTGCAGATCATGCGCATAGCCTACCGGTTGTTCTGGCTGATTGGCAATATAGGAAAAAGGTACTGAAGAATCACGATATCCCAGCACAATGGTGCCCGAATCCTTGATTTTTTGTAATGTATCCATGCGGCTGGCAGATGATGTCTTGTCACCACCACAGGCGCTGAGCATGCTCACTGCCAAAAGAGCCGTCAATATTAATGTTTTACGTTTCAAATGATACATGCTGCTATTCCTTACACTCATTATAGACTACTTATTTCTACGTAATTGACATCAAATTAGCCAGATGCCGGTTACCCCAGTTAATCAAGACTTAACCATCAAATTATCCTGTCATTTACCAAAAATACGGCCAGAATCATGACAGTTATTATCACCATATGTGATTAAAATGATGTTTTTATACCACTAATTTCTCTTTTTTTGAATTTTAGAAAACTAAACTTTAAGTTTAGTTTTCTAAAATACGTAAACAATTTATCTTAATATGATTGATTGATCAATACAGATGAGCGCTAAAATGGATCTTTGTGCTCAAATCAAATAAAACTAAGCAGTCAAAGTACCCTTGGTAGACGGTGTCTGGTCTTTCATTCTTTCATCCTCAGTCACCGCCATGCGTAACGCCCGGCCAAAAGCTTTAAAAATGGTTTCCGCCTGATGATGGGCATTACGGCCACGCAAATTATCTATATGCAATGTCAGCATGGCATGGTTGACCAGACCATGAAAAAACTCACTGAATAAATCCACATCAAAGTGACCAATCCGGGCACGACTGAAATCAACCTCATACACCAGCCCCGGCCGTCCTGAAAGATCAAGCACCACCCGGCTTAAAGATTCATCCAGAGGCACATAACTATGGCCATAGCGGCAAATGCCCTTTTTATCGCCTAGCGCCTCTTTTAATGCCTGACCTAAAGTAATGCCAATATCTTCAACCGCATGATGGTCATCAATATGCAAATCTCCCCGACAACGAACCGACAAATCAATCAGGCCATGATGTGCTACCTGATCCAGCATATGCTCTAAAAAAGGAATACCGGTATCAAACTGACCTATTCCACTGCCATCCAGATTAATGCTGACTTCAATCTGGGTTTCCTTGGTATTGCGGACAACAGTAGCAGTACGCATGTGTATTCACTCCTTATTCATGCCCTAATACAGACAACAAAAATTGCATCCATACATTATTCTTCATGCTTTAGCCAAACCGGAATACAGGTTTAGCATTAACTGAATATAACATAATTTTCGAATCCCAAAGATTAACACCGAATGCAGAATTAATCTAAGAAAATTGTAACGTATGCATTTTTTGATGAACATTACTCTTGTTTTCAATCATATAGCATTAAAATAGATCGTCATCAAACTTATCTTTGCCGTATTCACCTGATGAATCAATCACTACAAACTTAATCAATCCAATGACATTTTTAAATAATATTTAAAATCAATACTTGCTTTCAAACACAATGACTACATATTAATTGAAGTCTATATCTTTCTTATTTATATTGATAAATTATGAGTGAAACCAAACAGCATCAGTTTGACCAACTGGATAACCTGACCCTGCAACGATTATGCGGCGTATTAGATGAAAACATCAGACAACTGGCCAATGTACTGGATGTTAAAATCAGCCGCCAGTCTGATATCTTTACCTTCACCGGTGAAGAAATCGATCAGGCCATTGCCGCACTGAATAATCTGGCCGCATTAGCAGCACATCGTGAACTGGATCATCATGATATCCAACTGGCCGCGGTTGAGGCCAAAACTCAGTCAGCCTCAACCCCGCCCGCATCCGATAGCAGCACACAAAATTATGCCTTACACACCAAACGCGGCCTCATCGGTGGCCGTACACCACGCCAGCACGGCTATATCCGCGCCCTGCTCAATCACGATGTGGTCTTTGGCCTAGGCCCCGCCGGTACCGGTAAAACCTATCTGGCCGTGGCCGCTGCGGTAGACGCCATCGATAAACATCAGGTTGAACGCATTGTCCTGGTTCGTCCGGCAGTAGAGGCAGGCGAAAAACTGGGGTTTTTACCGGGTGATCTGGCTCAGAAAGTCGACCCTTACCTGCGCCCCCTGTATGATGCCTTATATGATCTGATGGGCTTTGATCGCGTAACCAAACTACTGGAAAAAGGATTGATTGAGATTGCTCCTTTAGCCTATATGCGCGGACGCACCCTCAATAACGCCTACGTCATTCTGGATGAAGCGCAGAATACCACGCCCGAACAAATGAAAATGTTTCTGACCCGCATTGGATTCGGTTCCAAAGCAGTGATCACCGGCGACAGCAGCCAGATTGATTTACCCAGGCACATTAAAAGCGGTTTAAAAGACGCACGTGAAAAACTGGATAACATCGAAGGCATATATTTTCATGTCTTCACCAGCGAGGATGTGGTTCGTCATCCGCTGGTACAAAAAATTGTTGATGCTTATGAAAAAGCAGAACAGCAGGAATCCGGCGCCTGAAATCAGCAACAACAGCGGATTATTCACCTTCCTGTTTATCCTGCCTCAGTAACACCGATCAGCCATTCAGGCAGATACGCCGGTCATACACCTGCCTATTGGCCATAAATCACATTGATCACATCCCAGATCATCAGCCACCCGTCTGATGATCTGTCTTTACATTCCGATTTAGTCAAAGCCCATGTTTGATCGCAATAAAATCACCGTTTCCAATATTTTATCAAACTAAATATTTCCATATTCACAGAATTTAACCCTAACAACCATGATGGTGCTAAAATCTGAAATCATTGTTTCATTCTTCACCATGGTTATTATGCCCCGACACACCGTATATCTGGCCTCCGGCAGCCCAAGACGCCATGACATTCTCTGCCAGTTAGGCTACCAAGTCATCCGGCTGGAGGCAGCCATTGATGAAACCGCCCACCCTGGAGAACCAGCCGCTGATTATGTAGAGCGTATGGCCGTTGAAAAAAACACAGCCGCCTTAAACCAGAATCCTGAACCCCAATATCCGATCATCAGCGCAGACACCATCGTGGTGTTAGATCAGCACATTCTGGGTAAACCTCATAATGCACAGCAGGCCAGCGCAATGCTGCATAGCCTGTCTGGCCGCACCCATCAGGTATTAACTTCAGTCTGTGTATACTGGCAAAACCAACAGCATAAAATACTGCAAATCAATGAAGTGACTTTTGCGCCGCTGTCGGCCGAGCAGATTAATGCCTATGTTGAGAGTAAAGAACCTTTGGATAAAGCCGGCGCTTACGGCATTCAAGGGCTCGCCGGCACATTTGTCACCCATATCAGCGGCAGTTTTACCGGCATTATGGGTTTACCTGTTTATGAAACCAGCCAGTTACTGACCCTATGCGATTGTCCACCATTATAAACCGTTTACTTAACGCCCCGACCCATGAAGAAAAAACTCATTTTACTTATCTTATTCACCAGTAGTCTCAGTGCCTGCTTGCAGGAGACTGAACTCAGTGCCAGTGCAACAGCACAGACTACCGCCTCAGAAGTACAGAATGTCCATCAGGATACCGTAAATATCCTCGATCAGCTCAACGATCGGTTTCAAAACGAAACCAGCATGAATGCACTGACCGCGTCTACAGCATCATCTCAATAAAATATGCCAATAAATTATAAATCATCAATAATTATTTAACGATTAAGTCAGGCAACAACCAACATCTGTCATAAAATCAAATAAGCAATCAGACAGGATTGAGAAACAATCTGCTTCAGGAATAGTTTTTAAACCGGTAAAACAGCCAATAGATTGATAAATATTATTATTGCCACAGATGCTTGTCTGCACCATAATAATATAATGATATGAACACCTTCAATACCATTCAAATTAGATTAACTATGATCTATTCTGAAAATAATATGATCAAAGCCATCATACAGTAGCAATTTCCCCGCTGAATAAATGGTTTTAAAATATAAACAGCATAAAAAATCCAATCATGGATTTGCCGCAACTCACATCTTAGCGCAATATAAAAAAGTCCTTAAAAACAAAAAATTGAACCAGTAATAAACAGCGCTATTGCATATATTGAAAAACATTATTCATACAATCAAAAGCTCATGGTAGATTTAAGCGACATCATGGCAAATACAGACCAACGGTTATTTATTCTCTTGTAGGAACTGTTGTATTGGAAATGTTTTGTATTCAGATAAAAATATTTATGCCATCGTAACCGCTTATGGCAAAACACAAGCCAGAGGGATACGTATTAGTAGCCTGTCAGGCAGTAAATAATGCATACAAAAAAGCACCCCATAAATCAGGTGCTTTAAATAAATTAAGTAGCCGCAGCCTATCTTTAGCTTATAAGGTTCAGATATTAATCAATACTCCGATTAAGCTACTGTTCTGATCAGCGTCAATCAGCCTGCCCGAATTAAGACACCCGATCGCTGGTTATCATGTCTTAAAGATGCTCTTGCATTAAAGCTATACTACCAAAGGCAGCATTAAAAATGTAACTTTTAGTTTAAATAATACTAAAGCTTTATTGATGGCCTCACCGCCATAATGACACACTTCATCACACCAAAATTTTAACCACTTCAATTAATCTCTGCCTCTGTAAACCTATTCTTATCTGTATATCTCAAACCCACACCCAAAAACACCGTTTGCCCTGAATATCCCTGACATTGAATAGCGCAAACTCACTCATGATACAACGCAAAACGATTACGCATATGCATAATCTGCTGTTCATCCACATGCTCAAACAAATCCAGAAAAGTTTCCGCCAGCCGCACATATCCCTTACCCTTGATTCGGGTATTCAACCACGCATCAAACACATTCAGATATTTAATGGCTTTGGACCAATGACACTCATGCCTGCCCGCCTGTTTGAGATAACCTGCATAAATATAACCAGAAAAAATCTCTTTCATCTCAATATACAACAACATCAGACCATTATGAATATCGTTCAGCATATCCACCATATAATAAGTCGTATCCAGCCGGCAAGGCATGGTTTCAACAACTGCCGATATCAAGTATGATTTATTATATTTTGCATGACTAACCCCATTGACCCTGGCCAACGAATCATGGCTCAGCAATGATTTAATCCTTCCCGCAGAATCACGCAAACTCCAAAGATGCATCGCCTTATAAAAGCCATCATCTCTCAACATCGCCGCCAGAATAATTCTCGCCAACTCATCAATTTCATTATCATTGAAATGATTCAATTCCACAGATAAAATCAGGTTAGAAGATGCTATCATCGTAAAGTTCCTAATTTTTAAAAACATATCTACTTCCACTCATTTGCAGTGTAATGGTTTTTACAAAAAAATCATATAAAAATTAACCAAAAATTGATTTAAATTAAAAAAAAATGGTATTTTTTCCCTAAAACTTGTCATATTAATATTCATGCTAATTATAGAGTCATAATAATAACGTTAACAGCTATAAACTATACTCAAGTCAACATTAAAAAGCAAGTCCGCCAACATTCATCAGCTCTAACCCACACAAAAATAATTTACTTTCAAACCTCAGCCCAAATTTACTTTTGCTACCTAACTAACAGATAACGACCATGATCATGCTTTATCCCGTGCCTGCGCCTGCTTTCACCCGCTTTCTGGCCAGAATATTTAAATCCGGCTTTAGCACCGTGTTTGCTTACTATAAAAATACCAGCAGATAAATAACCATAGCCACGTATAGCTCATACGTTGTCCCGTGCCTCCTGCGTACAGCCGCTTTCACCCGCTTTCTGGCCAGAATATTTAAATCCGGCTTTGGCATTGCGTTTGCTTACTATAAAAATATCAACAGATAAATAACCATGACCACGTATAGCTCATGCGTTATCCCGTACCTCCTGCGTACAGCCGCTTTCACCCACTTTCTGACCAGAATATTTAAATCTGGCTTTGGCATTGCGTTTGTTTGGCGCACAAATACCAGCAAATAAATAACCATGACCACGTATAGCTCATACGTTATCCCGTGCCTACCGCGTACAGCTGCTTTCACCTGCTTTCTGGCCAGAATATTTAAATCCGGCTTTAGCATTGCGTTTGTTTGGCGCACAAATACCAGCAAATAAATAGCCGCCCCATGATTGCCACTCTTTTGGATAACCAACAACGCATCGCAACGGCCAAATCAATGGTTTTAGCGATTGACAACCCCTGTCCAAAGCCGCAATATAATCCCGCCGCGTTAAATAGCGTGGTCAGCTTTGACAGGCTGTGCACAAAGGCAAGCAGATCGCCTGAGATTTCCCTAGGCGACTTTTATGCTTGCAACCCATGCCATTGATTCCCCTTTTTATGGTAGACGATGGCAGAGTGCTTTTGTGCCCGCTGGTTTCTTTGTGCCAGTCTGTCAGCTCTGCCATTGGTCTGCCTTCTAAATGCTTAACAGCGCAAGGGGTTTATTCGAGACCAGAAAGAAAGGCAGTATCATGTTTATGCAGTTATTCAATTTATTTCACACTCTTAGTTCGGCCACCACTGGGCAATCCGGAGGTGCCGCATGAAAACCTACACCATCAACCATAATCTACTCGCCGCCGCGGCCGATGCTTTACTTAAACTGGAACATTTCAGCTGGTATACAGATATCCTGGCCGCAAGCATACAGCACAGTGCCCAACACCAGAATTATGTTTTAATCGAACGACTGGCCGATATGCTGGAACAACTGGCCAGCGAAGTCCAGAATTGTCAGGCAGGAAACCTGTCGGCTGATTTATCTCATCTGCTTGATGCCGATAACAACGCTAGCCAACAAAACATCTGAACTGATTCACAACAAAAACCACAACCCCAGCGGCCAAACCCGGCCGCTTATTTTATCGCCCTTGCTTTACAGTTTATGACTACCGTTTTATCGCTGCTGTTTTATGGTCGCTATTATTGGCTATTGGCAGTTAATCACCGGTTTAGCCATCACCGCCAAACCCACACAGACCCAAATTTTTCACCCTAGATTTTTATATAGTAAAAACAATGAATTAAAAATAGGCTTAAAAATTTGGGTATTTTGAACAAAAATAGAATATTAACTTGATTTATTGAGTATTTTTACGATATGCTTAGTGTTCACTGCCGCATAGGTAGCTTAGAAATGCTAGCTCTGGCGGTGGTGGCGGTGGTACTGGTTCACTGCCGCATAGGCAGCTTAGAAATAAAAGATTTGGCAGCTATAACGAAGTCAACAGTTCACTGCCGCATAGGCAGCTTAGAAAACAGCGAGCGTGTGCGCGTGGCTTATGATTTGGTTCACTGCCGCATAGGCAGCTTAGAAAGTTGATTGCCGATACTTTAAACATTGTTCGTTGTTCACTGCCGCATAGGCAGCTTAGAAACTAAAATTGCTTTATCAATTGCCGCTATGGCTGTTCACTGCCGCATAGGCAGCTTAGAAATTCAAAAACCGGAAGCTGCAAAGTCACACGCGGTTCACTGCCGCATAGGTAGCTTAGAAAATACTACGCAAATGTTCTGGTAACTCTTTGAAGTTCACTGCCGCATAGGTAGCTTAGAAACCTGATTAACAGGCCGGACTACACTATTCAGCGATTGGATTGCATGGGTGGTATAGTCGGTTTTAGGCATCTATTTATCAAAGCAACGGACTAAAAATGGGCTTAAAATCGAAGCATGGCGGGAAAAATCAAATATTAATTTGATTTAGTGGGTATTTTTGCGTTATGCTTGTGGTTAACTGCTGTAGCAGGCAGTTCAGAAGTATTAAATTGTGTCTGCTTTAACTGATGGGTTTGTTGAATTGTGCTGAAAACACGGTATCCGGTTGTATCCGGCTACCGTGTTTTACGTTATGGTGTGCTTACCAGCGTATATGCTGTCTTACGCGTTGTTTTGCCCATTGGTCGCGTTGTTGCGGGGTGAGTACTTGATAAATGGCATGATCGCGTTTTAATCTTTGTAATTCAAAATCGCCGCGTTGTTGCTGTTTGTGTAGCAGAATTTTGCCTTCCTGAGACAGGATATCTCTGGCTCTGGTTTCATCAAATTTCTTACTCTGCAATAATTGATGGCGTTGTTGTTGCAAGGATTGTAATGCCCGATCGTCTTCGGTCAATACTCGTGCCGGTTGCGGATACTGGGCATTAATCTGCTGGATCTTTTTTTTCTGGGTAGTGGTTAAGTTGAGTTTATTCAATGCATTTGCCGCTACGGCATGGCGATACTGGATGGTTTGTGGCTGAATCGGCTGGGTCAGCACGGATTCTTTAACCACTACTTCCGGATAGGCGGTATGCGTCGGGGCGGCTACTGCGGTCATGGCGGCCAGAGATAAGGTGGTCATTACGGCGGTTGCTGTTACAGTTTGTTTGAATATTTTCATGCTTAGCTCCTCATTGAATAGAATTGAAATAAGCCTTCATTCATTAACCTACTGTTTATGTTAGGCACATTTCGTGTTAAGCAAGCTTACTGATGAGTAAAACATTATAATAAATCATGGATATATTTTACGTTGAGGTATGAGAGGCAATAAAAAACGGAATCTTGTGCAGATTCCGTTAGGTGTGTTTTGGTGTATTACCATTGATCTAGGTGTCAGCGCGGGTACATAAAGCGGCAACCGCCGGCAAGGTTTTACCTTCCAGAAATTCCAGAAAGGCACCGCCGCCGGTACTGATATAACTCATGTCATCAGTTACGCCAAATTTGGCAATGGCGGCCAGGGTGTCACCACCGCCGGCAATAGAAAATGCGGGGCTTTGGGCGATGGCTTTGGCCAAAACGGCAGTCCCTTGCGCAAAGGCGTCAAATTCAAATACGCCAACGGGGCCGTTCCAGACAATGGTACCGGCCGTTGCCATGAGTTCTGACAGGGCTTTGGCCGATTGGGGGCCAATATCCAGAATCATGTCGTCTTCGGCCACATCGGCCACGGCTTTGATGGTGGCCGGAGCATCAGCGGCAAATTGTTTGGCCACGACTACATCGGTAGGTAAAGGTACCTGGCCGCCTTTTTGCTGCATTTTCTGCATGATGCGTTGTGCAGCTTCAATCAGGTCGGGCTCTGCCAGCGATTGCCCTACTTTGTACCCCTGTGCCAGTAAAAAGGTGTTGGCAATACCGCCACCGACCACCAGTATATCGACTTTTTCGGCCAGACTTTCGAGGATGGTCAGCTTGGTGGATACTTTGCTGCCGGCCACAATCGCCACTACGGGCGGGCGTGGTTGTTGCAATGACTGGCTCAGGGCTTCCAGTTCGGCCGTCAGCAGCATACCGGCGCAGGCCACGGGCGCGGCTTTGGCCACGGCTTCGGTAGAGGCTTCGGCACGGTGAGCGGTGCCAAAGGCGTCGTTAACGTAGATATCGGCCAGACGGGCATAAGCTTTGGCCAGCTCGGCATCATTTTGCTTTTCGCCTATATTCAGGCGCACATTGGGCAGCATGGCTACGGTGCCGGCAGCCAGTTCGGGGGCTTTTTGCTGCCAGTTTTCCAACAGGGTGACCGGCTTTTGTAATAATTCGCCCAATCTTCTGGCAACGGGTTCTATGCTGTCTTCGGGTTTGGGTTCACCTGCTTTGGGTCGACCCAGATGGGTCATGACGATCACGGCCGCACCGTGTTCAAGACAGAAGCGGATAGAGGCCAAAGAGGCGCGAATGCGGGTGTCATCGGTAATGATGCCGTCTGCAATGGGCACATTCATATCTGCACGGATCAGCACCGATTTGCCAGAGAGCTGCTGGTCAGACAATTTTTTAAACAACATGGTTGGTTCCTGAGACAAAATATAAAAATAAACACAAACAGGCCGTTTGTGTTTCAGGACATCCGTTATGAAATATGGATAGAAGTAATATGATATTAACTATTTGAATGCCGTTATGTAATCCAATATTCAGACTACCTGAAAAACAGGCTATTATCTTATAATTTGATCAGCAGGTAAAGAAATCGGCTGGCGGTGCGCCAGAAAAGTCAGGTTCTTTGTCAACCTTAGCCTGTGGCCTGAATTTTATGTTATGTTTTCATTTCTATTCAATGCTTCGAAGGTACTCTTATGACTCTTGCTTACTGGTGTGTCTTTATTGCGATGCTGCTGCCGTGGCTGGCGGCGGCTTATGCTAAAAAAGAAGGTGGTTTCACGTCTCTGAACAATCATCAGCCGCGTGACTTTATGGCGCATACAGAAGGAAAAGCGGCCAGAGCCAATGCAGCGCAGCAAAATGGCTTTGAAGTTTTTGCGCCGTTTGCGGCAGCAGTGATTATTGCCCATGCAACGGGTAATGCGGCGCAGGCAACCATCAATTTCTGGAGTGTGTTGTTTATTTTCAGCCGCATTGCTTATACCTGGTGTTATATCCATGATCGTGCCTTTGCGCGTTCGGCCGTCTGGGCAGGTGGTATTTTATGTATTGTGGCGCTGTTTATTGCGGCTATTTAGTTTATGGTGTTTGTTTCCGGGCAACCAGATGATGATCATTTGGTTGTCCGGTTTGGCTGTTAATTAAGATACTGGCTTTAGTGTTGCATCAATGCGGATATTGTTTGCAGATTAAGCCGGTTTTCATGCTCAGGAGTTATCGGGGTTGGGTAATCGGCTTTGCGGCTCGATAAGTGATGGCTTTATTCGCTTTATGGGTTGTTTTGGCGCTGTCAGCTATGGATGTGGTGCCCAAGTGCTCATCAACGCTGATCTCATTTTTCAGTTTTTCATAAATTTTCGGGCCAATACCTTTAACCTTGGTGAGGTCTTCTTTGCGCTGAAAAGCACCATGTGTATGCCGGTATTCCACAATGGCTCTGGCTTTAACTGCACCGATATGCGGCAGTTTTTGTAAGGTGTCTGCCGCAGCGGTATTGATGTTGACCTTGGCCTGAACGTGGGTAAGAGAAAAAATTAATATCCATAAAATGATTAATTTTTTCATTTTCTCTCCTTTATTTTTCTTAAAAAGACCAAAAGCATAATATAAATAAATGACGATAACAAGTTATTTTCAGTTAAAAATCCGGCCATGATATTGCGCCGGATTGATTGCTATTACTGAAGCAGTAATTTTTATCATTGATGATTTTTTGTATTAACAAGGTGATAAAATACGATCCATTCATCAACCCGAATCAGCCATGATTGTGGTGATTGATATATACATCAGTGAATCATTAAATCCGGATGATTCAACCTTGATCATCTTGAAGTACACAGCCAAAATCCGGATAATTCAGGTCTGGATTTTCTTTACTTCATCAAAAGCAGAGACTGATTAAAAACAGTTATATACCATAAAAAGGTTTTTCAATATGGCTTCACAGCTTGCCAATGCAATTCGTTTTCTGTCTATCGATGCCATCGAACAGGCTCAATCTGGTCACCCGGGCGCGCCCATGGGTATGGCAGAAATGGCTACGGTATTATGGCGTGAATTTCTTCACCACAATCCATCCAACCCAAAATTTTATAATCGTGATCGTTTTGTTTTATCCAATGGTCATGCCTCCATGCTGCAATACAGTCTCTTGCATCTGACTGGTTATAATCTTGGCATTGAAGACCTGAAAAACTTCCGCCAGCTGCACAGTAAAACCCCCGGGCATCCGGAATATGGCTATGCCGAAGGGGTGGAAACTACTACTGGCCCATTAGGTCAGGGCATTGGCAATGCGGTAGGTATGGCGCTGGCTGAAAAAATACTGGCGGCTCAATTTAATAAGCCTGATTTTGCTATTGTGGATCATTACACCTATGCTTTTGTCGGCGATGGTTGCCTGATGGAAGGTATTTCCCATGAAGTCTGCTCTTTGGCGGGTACGCTGGGTTTGGGCAAATTGATTGTACTTTATGATGACAATAATATTTCCATTGATGGCAAAACCGACAATTGGTTCAGTGAAAATATTCCCGAACGCTTTGAGGCTTATCAATGGCACGTGGTGGCGAATGTGGATGGTCATGATGAGGCCGCTATCCGCGCCGCCATCACAGCAGCCAGAGCAGAAACCAGCAAGCCTTCGATTATCTGCTGTAAAACCAGAATCGGTAAAGGAGCAGCCAACAAAGAAGGCAGCCATAAAACCCATGGGGCGCCATTGGGTGCGGCAGAAATTACCGCTACGCGTGAGGCATTAAACTGGCCTTATCCGGCGTTTACCATTCCGGCTGAGATTTATCAGGCATGGGATGCCAAAGAACAAGGTCAGAAGACAGAAGCGCAATGGAATGATCTCTTTGGACGCTATCAGGCAGCCTATCCACAGGAAGCAGCGGAATTTATCCGGCGCATGCAGGGGCAGTTACCGGAAACATTTGATCAGCATGTGCAACAGGCGCTGGCGCAGGTATGCCAGCAAGCGGAAAAAATCGCTACCCGCAAAGCCAGTCAGAACAGTATTGAAATTCTGGCCGGCATCTTACCCGAACTGGTGGGCGGTTCAGCTGATTTAACTCCGTCTAATCTGACCAGCTGGTCTGGCAGTCAGTCAATCACGGCAGCCGATGCCGCGGGTAACTATATTCATTACGGCGTACGTGAATTCGGGATGTGTGCCATCATGAATGGCCTGACTTTACATGGCGGCATCAGACCTTTTGGCGCCACGTTTCTGATGTTCAGTGAGTATGCCCGTAATGCGTTACGCATGGCGGCACTGATGAAGATTAATCCGGTTTTTGTGTTTACACATGATTCGATTGGTCTGGGCGAAGATGGTCCTACCCATCAGCCGGTTGAGCAGATCGCTACTTTGCGGCTGATTCCAAACATGAGTGTATGGCGTCCGTGTGACAGTGCTGAATCACTGGTTGCCTGGGCCGAGGCCATCAAAGCCGATGATCACCCAAGCTGTCTGATTTTCAGTCGTCAGGGTTTGCCTTTCATGCCGCGCGATGCAAAACAGCTGGCTGATATTCGTCGTGGTGGTTATGTGTTAAAAGCACAGGCAGAAGCGCAGGCGGTGATTATCGCCACAGGCTCGGAAGTTGCTTTGGCGGTAGAAGCACAGGCCAGGCTGGCAGAACAGCAGATCAGGGTTAATGTGGTTTCTATGCCCAATACCCGTATTTTTGATCAGCAGGATCGGGCTTATCAGAACAGCGTTTTGCCTGATCATCTGCCGCGTATTGCCATTGAGGCCGGGGTTAGCGATGGCTGGTATAAGTATGTCGGCACTCAGGGCGCTGTTATCGGGATTGACCGCTTTGGCGAATCAGCACCGGCAGAACAATTGTTTAAAGAATTCGGTTTCACGGTAGATCATGTGATCGAAGTGGTTAAAAACGTTTTGTAATTCAGTTGTAGCATCTGATATCTGATCAGAAAACGCTGAATGTATTCAGGCTGAATGGTAAGTAATACCATTCAGCCTTATTTTTTATATTCAGAAAATCAATAGCGGTGATTTGGTGTGAATTAAGATAATAATTTTAAAATAGATAATATAAATCAGTGTTTAAACTTGAATTGACCGGCATAGGATAGTTGTGTATTTGGCGATAGCTTGCAGCCCTGTACCCTACTGAGAAACATTCTGCTTTGGTTTGGTTTCTAATCTGATAAACACATCAATGATATGTTTCTGAATATTGCTTTGCTTGGGCGCCTGCTGCTGGCAAAAGACAGGCGTCTTGATCTCAGGTCATAAAAAAACCACAACAGGCATCAATGGTCTGTTGTGGCTGGATAAAATCTGTCTGATCAGGGCAAAAAGCGGCTGGGATTTTGCGGGGTGCCGTTTTCGCGCAATTCAAAATGCAGCTGGTTACGCTTGGCATCGGTATTGCCCATGGTGGCAATCTGCTGCCCGCGTTTGACTTGCTGGCCTTCTTTAACCAATAAATTCTGATTGTGACCATAGGCAGTCAGATAGGTTTGATTGTGTTGAATGATGATCAGGTTACCATAACCGCGCAGCCCCGAACCGGAATAAACCACTTTACCGGCAGCTGCGGCAAAAATCGGTTGGCCGGCATTACCCGCATAATCAATGCCTTTGCTGTCGTTGCTGAACGGGGTCAGGATATTGGTGCTGGTGGTGGGGCGCTGCCATTCAATACCGCCGACAGTACGGCTGCTGCCATTTTTAACGGTTTGACTGGTGGTCACGGTGGTGGCAACAGCGGCAGGCGCTGGGCTGGGGGTGGCTGCCGGCGCGGTTGTGGTGGCCGTAGTGGTGACTGTGGTACTGCGCACGGTATTGGGCGGCGCCACATAGCCTTCCGGTTTCACCCGCAATACTGAACCGAGTTTAACGGTGTTATCGACAATATTATTCCAGCTGCGCAGGTTATCCTGACTAATCTGAAAGCGCTTGGCAATATTATAAACAGTGTCACCTGTTTGTACGGTATAGGTTGAGGCGGTGATGTCGACCGGTGCATAATTGGGTACGTAGCTGCCGCCGGCTGTGGCCGGATAAGGCGGCGCGGCAGTGGCATTATTATCAGACGGATAGGCCACGCTATTGCCAGCAGGCGGGGTATAAGGCGCACTACCATAAGGATTGTCGGCGGCTGCGGTTCCAGCCGTTGCTGTATCGGTATTACTGCCGCCGGTTTCAGCTGGTGCGGCCGGTTGCTGCATAAAGGAACAGGCACTCAGTGCCAATGCCATTAAACACCAGCCAGAACGAATAGCGGTTATTTTCAACATAACGATTCACCTTGATAATTGCAATATTCTGACCTGATTAAGTTTTGATCTTAATTTCAGGTGATTCAAGCGGTATCATAAACAAAGCCTGCAAGCCTGCACAATACCTAACAATGTATTTTAACGCAATAACGATTGTGCCATCAGCTTTAAGTGTTCAATTCTTTCTGAGCAATCGCCCAGTCATACAGGGCTTTTTTCTGGGCATGACAGATTTCGGCCGCAAGCGTGGCAGCCTGTTTGGTGGGCAATGCCTGACTCAGAATCTGCATGACGCGCATGGCCTCTTGCGACAGACCAGTAGGTTTTTCTGCCGCCGCCGGATGCAGCACCAACACCATTTCACCGCGGCTGTGGTTATCATCGGCCTGTAATTTGGCTTCAATCTCAGCCACCGTACCGGTTAAATAGGTTTCATGACTTTTACTGATTTCGCGCGCCAGCAATAAAGAGCGGTCAGCAAACAGCTGCTTCATCTGCTGCAAGGTTTCTTTAATCCGGTGCGGAGTTTCAAACATCACCACAGCAAAGGGCGCTTTCAGCCACTGACGCAGACATTTTTCACGCTCGCCGCTTTTGGCCGGCAGAAAACCGGCAAAATAAAAATCCGACTGCGCTACACCGGCCACACTCAAAGCCGCCATGACGGCGCTGGCACCAGCCACCGGCACCACGGCAAAACCTGCTTCGCGCACTCGCGTGGCCAGCCGCGCACCAGGGTCACACACGGCCGGTGTGCCGGCATCGGATACCTGAGCCACCACCTGGCCGGCCTGAAGTGCACTGATGACTTTGGCCGCCATGCTCTGCTCATTTTGTTCGCGCACGCTGATCAATTTGCTGCTTAAACCATAAGCATGCAATAGTTTCTGGGTAACACGGGTGTCTTCGGCACAGATCAGATCGGCCCGGCTTAATACCGCCAGGGCACGCACACTCAGATCAGCCAGATTGCCGATGGGTGTCGCCACCACATAAAGGGTTTGCGGTACAATACTGCTGATGGCTTTTTGATAATGGGTTTGCATGATAGGGTTCACGTTGACTGATGTGGCCTTTTCAGGCGGATCATGTCAGTTCACTTCAATGGGCAGTAAATGCGTACTATACCACGATGGCTATAGCCAGATACAGGACAATACACCAGACATCATGCGTTTGAATCATGCACAAGGACAGGCTGCCGAAAATGCGGCGCTGACCTTTTTACAGGCTCAGGGATTAACATTGCAGGCACGCAACTGGCATTGCCGTTTTGGTGAAATTGATCTGATCATGCAAGACGGCGATTGCCTGGTGTTTATCGAGGTACGCTATCGCAAACAACACACCTTTGGCGGTGCGGCCGCCAGTATTGATGCCCGAAAACTGGCCAGACTTTATCGCAGTGCAGAATATTATTTACAGCAAAAAGCCATTACTTGTCCCTGCCGTCTGGATGCGGTGATACTGCAAGGTGATGATGCACCCCAGTGGCTGCGCAACATTACCTGCTAACCTGATTAACCCATGAGTCTATAAAATCATGACTGAATCTGCTTTTATCCGCCGGCATTTTAATGAAAGCGTACAGCTTTTAAACGAATGTACCGATTTACTGGCCGAACCGATCGCTGAAGTGGCACAAGGCATTCTGATGGCACTGATGAGCGATGGTAAACTTCTGATCGCCGGCAATGGTGCTTATGCCTCGTTATCCAATACGCTGGCGGCTTATATGGTTACGCGTCTGCAAGATGAAAGAATGGGACTGGCGGCCTTGTCATTATGCAATAACCCTTCAGTGATGAGTGCTTTTGGCGGTACCTTGTCTGAACAGGTGTTTGCCAAACAGGTACATGCTCTGGGTAAACAGCATGATATGCTGTGTGTGTTATCCGCTGACGGCCAGTGTGTGAATCTGACCCATGCGATTCATGCCGCACATGAGCGCGATATGCATGTGGTGGCGATCACTGGTGGCAGTGGCGGCGAAATTGCGGCCTTATTGCAGGATAACGATTTCTGGCTCAATATCCCCAGTGATCACGCCTTGCGTGTACTGGAAGCGCATCAGGTGACCATTCATGCGCTGTGTGCCCAGATTGACCAGATCCTGCTGGGCAGTTTATAACCCTGATTTGCAGTTGTTTTTATCTACTTAGAAATACCAGGAATAAAATATGAAAAATTATGTATCTGCTTTACTGCTCGGGCTGGCCTTAACGGCTTCACTCAATGGTTGTGCGGCACTGGTGGTGGGCGGCGGCGCGACCGCAGGAACATTAACCGCCACTGACCGGCGTACCACCGGCGCCCAGACAGATGATCAGATCATGGAATTGCGGATTAAAAATTCAGGTCTGTCATATTTAAACAATCAACCGCTGACCAATGATATCAAGCCAACTTTATCCGTAATCAGCTATAACCGCCAGATTCTATTATTGGGGTTGGTGAATAATGAAGCCGATAAAAACCAGATTGAACGCATTGCGCGCTCACAGCAGGCGGCACAACAGGTATATAACTATATTGAGGTGATCAATCAGAACCGTTCTCTTGGCCATGTCACCAATGACACTTGGGTTACCTCAAAAATCCGCACCAATCTACTCAAAGCCAAAGGCATTTCGTCCAACCACCTGAAAGTAGTCACCTTCAATGGCGTCACTTACGCCATGGGTATTCTGACACCGGCAGAACAGAATATCGCTACCGAAGCCATCAGCACCACCTCAGGGGTGCAAAAGGTAGTTACCCTGTATCAGACCTTTGAACCGGTGAATCTGCCTCAGACGGGTAATCAGGCCAGTGCGATGTAAATAGCCACAGCCACCCTGCGGCGGATAACAGGACAAGGTGGCGGCGGCAACAGGCAAAATATTGGCATAACCTTCGATTTACGTATAATATCTCGCGCTTAACCGATATTCCGGCATTTTTTGAGGACACGCAGTCTATGAGTGACAAACCCACAGCGGCAAAAGCCAGTAACAGCAAAAAACGGGGTTTAAAACGGGGCTTGAGTCTGTATACCAAAATTATCCTGACATTGCTGTTGCTTCTGGCACTGGCAACGGCAGCGTTTGTATATAATGCATGGCGGCAGCTCACATTGAGTAATGCAACCAATGACATTAATGTACAACCACTGGCCGCCAGCGTTGAGATGCTGACGCCCACCGGCGCCCAAAACAGCAATGGCGTCTTTATCCCGCCGGCGCAACCAGCATCTGTAGCAGCAGCAGAGACAACCAGCGCCATGGCTGCCTCTGATACGGCAACAGCCCGTACCGGCACCAATGCCTTGCCCAAACCGGCCACCGGTCAGGCAGAAACACCGGTATTACCAATACCATCGTCCACCGCCACTGCGCCCGAAGCGGCCACGCCACAGCCTGATACAGACGTACCCGTTACCCCGATACAGAAACAGAAAACACCCAAAGCCGATCCGGGGCTGGATAATCTGTTCTAGCATCAGTCCGAATAGAACCGGTCAGCCAAAAACCGCGCTGCAACGATTTTTGGCTGATCTTATTCATGATGGCAAATCATCAAAACCGGAGCATGCGGTTTTCAAGTCCGGGCTGCATGGGTGCGCTTATTGTGTGGCGGGCAACGGCTTAGCGATAAGGGTTGTGTAACGCCGCCATCAGATCGGCCAGATACTGCCGCAGCTGATCTTCACGGCAACCCATCAATAACCCATCTTCAAAAGCATCTTGCGCCAGATCATATAATTCCTGCATATTCTGCTGCATGACTTTGATCTTTTCAGTGCAGGCTACTGTGTTGCCTTCTTCGTCATACCACTTGGGCATCGGCGGTAAATGGTTCATGTGTGTTTCACCCGTCTGGCCGTCACATACACCCGCGCCCAGTAACCCTGATCAATGCTGGTGATTTCAATACTGCGCCCGGTGCGCGGTGCATGAATCATGCGACCATTACCAATATACATACCCACATGCGAGATACCGCGGCTGCCCGGATTGAAAAACACCATATCGCCGGGTTGCAGATTATTGCGCTCTACCGGCTCGCCCGTGGTAGCCATCTGGCGTGAACTGCGTGGCAGGGTAATACCCATACTGCGCTTAAAGATATATTGCATAAAGCCACTGCAATCCAGCCCTTTGGTGGGCGAATTACCGCCAAAATGGTAAGCAACCCCCAGTAATCCCATCGCATTCATGATCAGATCACCGGCATCATCACCCGTTGCCGGTGAAGAAGAAGCCGTGTGCTGACGAATTAATTGCTCCAGCGCGTCATTGTCCAGCCCTTCGGCCGGTGCGGCAATGACAGGAGAAATGAAAACAGCATGGCTGCACACACAAACCGCTGCTATTTTCATGAATTTTCTGATCCACTTCATTCAAACATTATCCGTATTTTCCCTACTGATTTCTGCTATGCTGTTGACTATAACAGTCAGCATGGCATCAGAGGCATTACTCATGTTTTCACCCAATTCATTCACATTGAGCGACTGGGCACGTTTACGCGAAATCATCGCCGTTTTAGCCCGGCATGGGCTGGGCGACTTTATCGTGCGCATTAAATTATCGACCCGGCGCCGGCTGGGCTATGCCAGAAACACGGCGAAAGAACAATTATATTTCACCACAGCGCAACGTGTACGCATGGCTTTTGAGGAACTTGGTCCTACTTTTATCAAACTGGGACAGGTTCTGTCTACCCGGGTTGATGTTTTCAGCGAAGAATGGACCGAAGAACTGGCCAAACTACAAAGTCAGACCACTGAGCTGCCTAATAGTAACATTCATGAACTGATTACAACCCAGCTGGGGTTGCCGGCAGAACAGATTTTTCAAACCATCGACCCCAGACCGATTGGCAGCGCCTCCATTGCCGAGGTATACCGCGCGGTGCTACACCATGGCCAGACAGTAGCGATCAAAATCAAACGGCCGGGCATAGAAGCAAACATTGCCGCCGATTTACGCATTCTGCAACACCTGGCCACTCTGATTGAATCAGAAATACCGGAATTACGCAGTTACTGCCCAGTACAGATGGTACAGTATTTTAGCCGCTCTTTGGCCAGAGAAACCGATTTATCGCTGGAGCAGCGCACCATGCAGCGTTTTCATGACCTGTGTCGGCATCAGCAAAACATTCATATTCCCGCCACCTATCCTGAGTATTGCAACCGGCAGATACTGGTACAGGAATATATTCACGATAAATTATTAAAAAATACCGATCTGAGTCAGTACTCTGCCACACAACGCCGGCAACTGGCCACCACCCTGACCAACACCCTGCTGATCATGATTCTGCAATATGGCGTTTTCCACGCCGACCCGCACCCGGGCAATATCATGATTGGTGCTGATGGCCGCCTTACCCTGATTGATTTCGGTCTGACTGGTCACCTGAGTGATCAGCGCCGGCAGGAAATACTGACCCTGGTACAGGCACTGATCAGCCGAGATGGCCGCACATTACAGTATATACTGGAAAACTGGGCCAAAGCTGAAATCAGCGACAGCGATTGTCTGGGCGATGATGTCATGAACCTTCTGACTGACTATGAACACATCCACAGCGCCGATTTACGTCTGGGTCAGATCATTAGCGACATCACCCGGATTATCCGCAGCCACCGGCTGACTCTGCCGCCTGATCTGGTGATGCTATTCAAATGCCTGCTGACTTTAGATGGCGTCGTCAAACAGCTGGACGGCAGTTTTCAGTTACTGCATCACACCCGCCCCATCATCCGCAAAATCATGCGCCGGCAGCTACGCCCGCAAGCCATGTGGCAACACAGCCGCAATCAGACACGGCTATTGGCTCAGTTTCTGCATGAACTGCCGCCCGGCCTCTTGCGCCTGAATCAGCGCCTGCGTAAAGGCAAACTGGCGCTCACTCTGGATATACAACGATTAGACCAGCTCAATAACCAGCTGGATAAAGTGGCCAATCGCCTGACCATGGGCATTGTCACCGCCGCACTCATTATTGGTTCTTCCATTGTCATGAGTATTCAGGCCGGCCCAAGCCTGTTTGGCCTATCCTTTTTCGGTCTGATCGGCTATTTACTCGCTTTTGCCAACAGTTTATGGGTCATCTGGTCTATCTGGCGCTCAGGCCGGCATTAAATTTATCTTTATCATGACTAAGGACTTGATAAATGCCGTCATGGCAACCATTTATAGCCAATACAGTAGCCCATCATTGCCCTTACACACAATAATGGCGGCAAAACCAACAGCAGGATAACACCCTGATCTGATGCCCAATCAGCGGGTATACTTAAATTCCCGCATATATAGAGATAACTGTTACAATGCTGAATGGTTTTCTGTAAAAACTGTTTTAACCTTAAATTAACCGGAGAATAAATACAATGCAACAACGTGATACTTACGACTACACACAGCTTGGTCAGGCTCAAGATAGCCGCAAGAACACTGTTTTGCGTAAAACCTACGCCTTAATGGGCGCGGCTTTCATTCCCTGCGCTCTTGGCGCCTATATTGGCATGAATATCGGCATAATACGGCTTTTCACCTCATGGACTGGCCCTATCGGCTTTTTACTGGTCTGGTATGCTCTGTATTTTGCGGTGCAAAAAAACCGCTACAGCCCAGTGGGCGTGGTGTTTATGCTATTGATTACTTTCGTGATGGGATTAATGCTGACCCCGGTTTTAATGCTGGCATTGCACAGCACTGTAGGGGCACACATCGTTGAATTGGCCGCCATCATGACTGCTGCCGTGTTTTTTACCATGGCTATGCTAGGCAAACGGGTCAATTTCAACACCAATGCCCTTGGGCGCTTTCTGTTCGTAGGCGCCATTGTGTTAATGGTGGGCATAGTCGCCAATATTTTCCTGCGCATTCCAGTTTTGTATCTGACGATGTCAGCGGGCTTTGTGATTTTCAGTTCCCTGATGATCATGTGGCAGATTCGTACCGTGATTGAGGGCGGCGAAGACAGCTACATCAGCGCTGCATTAACCCTGTTTGTTTCCATCTATAATATTTTTGTCAGCCTGGTGCAGATTTTACTGGCACTGGCCGATAACCGCTGATTTCTTCAGCCATTTTTATCCCTGCCCTGATCCTTCAGCGCAGGGATTTATTGTCTCTGGCCGGTAGCTAACGAAAAGCCGCAGAAGCAAAAGCACATTGCTATTTCCTGATTTGTCTGGCATGTAAACCCTGTACCATTATCCATAAAAAAACCACGATAACCCTGAATTTGATTAGCATAAAAGTACAATATCATTCCACCATGACAATAAAACCGGTTACAAGTTATAACCAAAACAACAGACATCAGCCCGGAATATCCTCCGGATAATCTACTTTAATACCATAATGACCAACATCAATCTGCGGTAACAAAGCTGCTGCTGGCAAAAATTAGCGCACATATAGACCACCCTTAATGTAATGTCTTTATTGCTTTTACCCATCGCATCATCAATCTAAGGGCTGCCACGCCGTCATCATTAATGTGTATTGATTTCAAGTCAGATACAGCCATGGTTACCGCCCCGGCACAAAGGTAGATTTTGTCGCCAGTTTCGCAAAAATACTGGCCGATGCCATGATTAACCACCATAATAACCCCTCTATGCCATTGCCCAATGCTTTATCATGACTTATTCCACCCTTTGCTGGACAGAAAACCAGCAAGCCCACACCGCCCAATGGTTAAATGACCCGCGCAATCCCGCACCGGCACGCCTGATGGCCACAGACCACCTCAATAGCCGCGAAGCCTTGCGTCTGATGCACCAGCAAACCGGCATCATCTGGCGCGGCGACTACCATCAGGGCAAACAATTACTGGCCGCCATTAAAAAACAGGTACGTACCCAGGCCAAAACCGCGGCAGATTTTCATCGTTACCGCTTACAGCAATTGCAGCACAGCCGCTTATTTCAGTTACTGCTGGTGGAAATACAGCCGGGATTTCGGCTGGATAACCCGCGCGCGCCCGACATCTCTCCTGCCCTGACCGATATTTATCCTGTACCCAACCAGCAAACCTGGCTAATGCCATTACACCTGTTACTGGGTTATATCGGTGCGCATGAATGGCACAAAACCGGCGTTGTCATTGAAGCTTTGGATCAGCAACGGATTCATGTGCCTTTTGGCGTCTTTTCACCCCTGCGCGGCGAATATCTGACTTTAGTGGCCAACGCAGCTTTACCGGATACCATTAACACCGCGTGGGACATCGGCACCGGCAGCGGCGTACTGGCCGCCATACTGGCCAGACGCGGTATTCCTGCCATCATCGGTACCGATACCAACGAGCGCGCCATAGATTGCGCCCGCGCCAACATACAGCGGTTAGGCTACGAGGGTCAGGTGACCCTCAGCCATACCGACCTCTTTCCCGCCGGACAGGCCGATCTGATCGTCTGCAACCCGCCCTGGCTACCGGCCAAAGCCGGCAATGCCATCGAAGCAGCCTTATATGACCCGCAACACCACATGCTAAAAGCATTTTTACAGCAAGTTAGCGCTCATTTAAACCCCAACGGCCAAGTATGGCTGATCATGTCTGATCTGGCTGAACATCTGGGTTTACGCGCGCCAACAGCACTGCCCCAGTGGATTGAGGCCGCCGGTCTGCACGTATTACACAAAACCGACGTGCGCCCGCAACACCCCAAAGCTCAAGATAGCGGTAACGCCTTATTTGCCGCGCGTCAGCGTGAAACCACCTCTTTATGGCAACTGGTGGCCAATTAAACTAAAAAAGCGGTATTCATCTCAGGGTGATAACACTATTACCCAAACCATTGATCAGTAAATTCCAAAAAGCAACCAACCGCCTGATCTTAAAAAAAACCGCGGTGGCAAAGCTGAGCCACTGCGGTTTTTATCCAGCGTCACTTAATCGTTGTTATACCTTATTTGTCCAATTTATCAGGCAGATTCAAGCAATAGAGATAAAAACACAATCAGCCAAGGTAAAAACCACACCTTACAGCCTTTAGCCGCTTAAAAACCGATCAAAAATAATCCTTGGCTTTAAACACATGCCTGACACAAACCCATAACCCTGTCCAGTCGGGCTGAGCGCCGGCAAAACCGACCCTCATAACCCATTAATCAGCGGCGCGAATCAGCTTTCTTAAAAAAGGCCGCAGCAAAAATAAAATCAGCGCCATGCCCATGGAAGCGCCACCAAGCAACATAAACGTCTGACTATAATGCACATCACTGGCCACCGTACCCGTATCAGACATCTGCTCTGAAATAAAACCGGCCAACACAGACGCCACCCCCGTCACCATCATCCAGCAACCCATCAGCAAACCCTGATAGCGCACCGGCGCCAGACGGCCGATCATGGCATAGCCCACCGGCGAAATCAGCAATTCGCCCAGACTTTGCAACACATAGCTGAACACAATCCACTTAAACGCCACCAATTGCCCGGCCGGCGTCAGCGCCAGCCCCAGCGGCAACACCAGCATGCCCAGCCCCATACAAATCAGCGCCGTAGTAAACTGTGACGGAATATCAATCGCCCAACCACGCTGACGCAAGCAGCTGAACCCATAGGCCATTAAAGGCCCGCCAAACACAATACACACCGTATTGATGTTCTGTACCCATTGCGGCGCAATCTGATAACCCCATACATTCATGGCAATTTTCTTTTCCATAAACAGCATCAGGCCGGAAGGCGCCAGCTGATAGAGCGAGAAAAACACCAGCGAACCCAGTGCCAGCAATAAATACGCCTGCATATGCTGGCGATCTGTCTGATCACGCTGACACCAGGTCAGACCAATCAGATAGCACAGCACCAGAATACTCAATACCAGTAAAAAATAGCTGCTGAAACGGGCATTATTCAGCATCAGCCGCACAACCGGAATCAACACCAGCAAAATCAGCCAGCCGATCAACAATCTTTGCCAGAACTGGCGCCGGCCGGCTTTCAGTAACGGCGTACTCAGATCAGCCAGATGGCGCCAGAAACACAAAGAAATGGCAATGGCCACAACATTACCGACAGTAGCCAGCAAAAACAAAGTATTATACTGATTCTGATTGGTAAAATGACCGGCAATACCAAAGCCGATAAAAAAACCCAGATTCATGCCGGCATAATTCCACAAAAACGCACTTTCACGCCGCGGATCTTTAGCCGCATAACGCTGCGTCAGCATCACATTCAGACAAGTCACATTCAGACCACTGCCGGTCAGAAACATCGCCAGCCCCCAGTACAAACCCGAAACCGTCAGCGAGGCAATGACACAACAACCAATAATCTGTAACACCATACCGGAAACAAACAGATTACGGTTACTCAGAAAGCGGCCGCCCAGATAGCCGCCGAATAAATGCAGACCATAATTAAACGCCCCGAATACCCCCATCATCACCGATGCCTGAGCATCACTGAAACCCAGCTTGCGCGTGGCATACAACACCAAAGTAGAATACAGTACCGCAAACCCCATCGTGGCAAAAGTCTGTATAAAAAACAATATTTTTGTCCCTGTCACCGCACCCTGATACGGTGACGACTGCACAATACTCACAAATAAATTCCTTTTTTTCCGGCGCCAGAACCATCAAAACCAGCCACTAAATACCAAGCTGTATGCAGAAAACAATTAATTCTCTGCATACAACAAGATGATATAGCGCCCACATTCATGACCATAACACCTGAGCTTATATTCTTATATAAACCTGTTATCACCTTGCTTATAGTATCCAATGGCATTATCTAATGGCAACCCTTTTTAACCCTGATTGATTTATTCGATAGCATGAAAACAGCAGCCATACCCAGCCGCCAAAACACCCGTACAAAATATTTTATGATTTATATGACATTGAACAATGCTTCTTCGCCGGTTACTTTTTTATCTTTTTCAGGCACACTTATGCGACAATGAACGAAAAACGGCGTCTTCCTTCATCTTGGTAATATTTTTAAGCTGCCTATGCGGTAGTGAACAAATCTATATTGATTGCTTTATCATCGATTTTAATTACGACACCTGTTTTAACTATTTTTACCCAATAATTTGGGTTGTCTAAATAATTTTTTAAGGCAGAGAGTGGGAAATTCTGTTTTTGATTGCAACGAATTAAATTATTAGTGACGTCTCATCTTTCCAAACAAAGCCTAAAACAAAATCCATCGCTTCATGTTCAACTTTTTCAAAAGCCCGGCTATTAAAGATATTTTTGCATTGCCACAATGCTATTCATTATGTTTATATTTAATGATGTAGCGCAACTTAATTCCTTGCTCAAAAACAACAAAACGGCCAAATCCAAGTGCCTGTTTTCGCCTCAGACACCAGCAGATCACCCTTTAACGTTGCTATTTTGTTTTTAAGTGTCAGAATCATAATTGTTACACGCAATAAAAAAGCTCCACGCTTAATGTGAGGCACAATATTCTTAAACAATAATAATCTAAATCCTTACTTTTTACACACCGTGTGTAATAATACACACAATAAAAAGAAATACAGATATGAACAGCACCAAGATAATTAAACTTCTGGAAATTGATAGCTGGTGTGAAGTAGCGATAAAAGGAAGTTACCACCAATTCAAGCATGCTAGTAAATCAGGACGAGTTACCGTACCCCATCCTAAAAAAATTTACCACTTGGTACTGTTAAAAACATATTTAAACAAACTGGCATCAAATACCCAGCTTAGAAACAGAAAGAAGGTAATTATGTTTCTCTATATTGCAATTCATAAGAATGCAGAAACCGGATACGGCGTTACTGTACCTTCATTGCCTGGCTGCTTCTCTTACGGTGATACATTAGACGATACTGTTGCCAATGCTAAAGAAGCCATTCAATTGCATATTGAAGGCGTATTAGAAGACGGAGAAGAACCTAATATAGATCAACAATCCATTGATACACTGATCGCTAGTCCTGAATATTCTGCCGCTCAGTGGATTGGTATAGAAATTGATCTATCTCATCTCACCCTTAAACCTGAAAGATTTAATGTTAGTAGGCCTAAATATGCTTTAGATAAAGTTGATAAACATGTTCTCTTAACACATGACAACCGTTCTAATTTTCTAGCCAAGGCCGCACTTAATCAAATTAACCAACACAACTGATACAACAAAACCGCCAGATTTGGCGGTTTATCTTATGTTTCTTTTGGATGCAAGAATTCTTCCGTTTGAGAACCTTGAAAGAGCTGTTTAAGGTTAAGCATACCTATTAAATAAATTCAATGATACCATTGTGATATCACTGTTATTTTCTAAAATCAATAAGTGTATAGAAAAATAGTCAGTCCTAGGACTGACTATTTTTCGGTGATACTTCCCTATCACTATAGATAGATTATTTAAACTATCCAAAGATCCATTGCAAGAATAATCCCAAATAAGCGAACGTGAACAATACAAATTCACCAAAAGAACCATTTGAAATCAACATTATATAAATTAGCATGAACATGCAAAAAAATAAAAAAGGAAAAGTTACCGAAAAATAAACAAATCCTATTATTCTCGCAGGGGTACTATGCCCTTTTCTTAATAAATACCACACAAAAATTATCGGTAAAAAAAGGATACCTAGATACAATAAAAAGCTAACTTCACGCTTTTCATTTAAAGAGGATTCACTCGGAACATTATGAATCTCTGCCCGTGCAGATTCTTTAACTTCATTCAATAACTTTTGTTTCCGTTCTTCAAATTCCTCTTGTGTTATAGCTCCCTTTGCAAGTAATTCATGTAAATGGCGTTGTTCATTAATAAACGATGACTGATCCAAATTACTCATCTCCTTTTATAAATTAACACATATTGTTAACTATATATTAACATGTATTATATTCATAAAGGATATTTTATTTCTGATTTACCCTTTTATTGATCACCAATAGCCAACTATTTAAGCTGGCTATTGGTTAATTAAGATTAGTTGTTACAGAAATATTGACTCAAGAAATTCAAGTTCTGCTCCCTTTTGTTTCTCTGCAAAAAAACATTCAGCCCTCGTTCTACTGTAGTATTTCTCAACTATCTTATCAACATAAGCTAAATATTGCCGTGCTTTATTTATATCCTGACACATTACAAAAAGATATTGAACAATATTATATAAAGCATATATTCGTACTTTGGCACCGGCCACATCATATCCATCATGCTCTAATACCTCTAATAATTCCAAGTCAGGCACACGGTTGCATTTATCCAGCATAACCGTGGTGTTATTAGTGTATTGCAAGTTTTTAAGCTGCCTATGCG
This sequence comes from Neisseriaceae bacterium ESL0693, assembly GCA_029433475.1. Taxonomy (GTDB): domain Bacteria; phylum Pseudomonadota; class Gammaproteobacteria; order Burkholderiales; family Neisseriaceae; genus Snodgrassella. The sequence continues at coordinate 260,221 of JAQTIE010000010.1, forward strand.
GCAGTGAACAAAATGGTTTGTCTTGTTGTTCCAAACTCTCTTTTCTAAGCTGCCTATGCGGCAGTGAACGAATCATTGCTTTATGCCGCAGCATTCTGAGTTTTCTAAGCTGCCTATGCGGCAGTGAACCGTTTCTCTGATATCAATTGCGTTACGTCCCATTTCTAAGCTGCCTATGCGGCAGTGAACATAGCGAGCCAGACCTTTAGAGTTGGTTTTAACTTTCTAAGCTGCCTATGCGGCAGTGAACTTATTAATATTGCAGATAATGAGTTAGTTGATTTTCTAAGCTGCCTATGCGGCAGTGAACTTTTTACTGGAGTGACGCGGATTGGCTGACACTTTCTAAGCTGCCTATGCGGCAGTGAACATTTAATGTCATTACTCCGCCCACGTCTTCACTTTCTAAGCTGCCTATGCGGCAGTGAACAGCAATCGGAAATGCTGTGTCTGGCGGTCTGGTTTCTAAGCTGCCTATGCGGCAGTGAACAGTAAGCATATCGCAAAAATACCTAATAAATCAAATTAATATTCTGTTTCTGTTCAAAATACCCAAATTTTTAGCTTATTTTTAATTCATTGTTTTTAAATTATAAATATAAGGAGTAAAAAATTTGGGTCTGAGTAGTTTAGTAGCAATGACTCAATCAGCGATTGATTAGCAAAAACAGCGGCCATATCTAGTCGCTGTTGGGACATAATCGTACAATGATATTTAAATCAGCCAATGCTTTATCTGTCCGCCTAACTTGTATTTTTCAGCTCAGTCAGTAATTCAACTCGGCGACGCAAGGAAATGGCAATTACTTCATCATGTGTGTGTCATGTTTTGCTTTTTAGTGCGGTTTCAACTTTTTCATTAGCCACGGGTTATAGTTATCAGTCTGCTATTGCCGCGTTAAACTGAGACACAATTGGCTCAAGTTTCAGTATGTTGATTTTCAGCCCTTGCTGCTGCATGGATCAGAAAATTTAAGAGGTCAGACAGAATGCAGACAGCCTGTAGTTTTTCTAGCGCTTTGGCTTCATGCCAGCTTCTATCTTCTGCATGCACTGAACAAGCGGCGGCATAAGCGCCATAACTGATGCCTTGGAGACTATAAGACAGTTCGTAA
>JAQTIE010000011.1 GCA_029433475.1 Neisseriaceae bacterium ESL0693
AGGCTGCCGCTGTGGATATGGCTGATGTCGGTGTTGTCGGTGGTGTCCTTTTCTTTGCCGATACTGACGCCTACGCCGCCGCTGGCACTCATCAGGCCGGACTTAGTGGTTTTGTGGTATTCGTGGTCGTAATAGCTGTTGTCAGCGGCGTTGATATTGATGTCATTACCGGCCATAAGCTGGGTGCCGTGGTCTGAGATAATATTACTGCCCTCGACTTTGATGTCGTGGCCGCTGGTAAGGCTGATCAGACTATAGGCCGCTTTGAATTGATTAATCCTAACCATACAACAACTGATAGCTATGATAAAAGTACCATAGTATACAATATTTTACATATTACGTATGATTAAATCATTGCTATTAAAAGCTTATTCAAAATCCGCTTGTGATATGGTTAAGTATCACAAGCGGGAAAGATAGATATTTAATGATGAATATTTAAATCAATATCTTTACTGTTTGATCTCCTCACCACCATCAAACACTGTACACAAATTAGCTGCCAATCGACCACTTTCGCAATTTTGCACATGAGTAGCCATTTGTATCAGCATATCGGCCAGACGTTTTAGTAAAAAATCCTGATCTGGCAAAGATTGCAGCGCGATTAATTGCATGACTTCGGCAATGATTTCGACATACTGGCTGAATTGCTCCGTTATTTGTAAAGCATCGGCACAGGTGGCCAGCAAGGAATAATCAACGGTATAAGTGTTCATACGATACCTCCGGAGAGAGTAGCATAAACCCTATGCTGATGATTCTGGGAGAGGCTAGAGAATAAGCGCAGAGAGTGCGCTAGGATAAGGCGTGAGAATGCCTGATAGATTAGAGCCATAGTAAAACCTTTCGTTATGCTCCTTTTATCGCTTCCAAACGATTGTAGGGGCAGACAAATGATAGGGTTGGAAGACTGGTGAAAGGTGAGCCAGTAGGCACAAGGCCTCCCTATCATTGTCCACCATAGAAAGATGTACCAATGACATGGGAAACAGACATAAAAATACCACCTAAAAAGGAACTAAAGGCGGTTTGTCTGCCCTCTCAAAACAGCCTTCCACAGCTGCCCACGCTATTGAACGTGGTGACGTGATATTGCAGGTTTTTGGCGGTGATGTCAATGGCCGAATCTATATAGAGATAAAATGTGAAGCATCTGATAAATAACAAAAGCTATTAATAAAATAATAGCTTTTGTTATTTATTAATTAAGAGGTAAATAATTAAATATTTTAATTTTTATAATATCTAAAATTATTCTTGATTATCGGATTCACAATACTGGGATTGTAAATCCTCTAGCTCTTTAATTTTATTTTCATATGATTTAATTACATTTTTGAAATCAAAATCATCATTAGATACATAATCAATTTTACTAGTACCCAACGATAGTACGGTAGCGATACCAGATAAAATATTTGCTGTCGTATTCATTCTTCTGGTTTTCTTATAATGCTGAATAGCTTGTTTAGAGCTAATAATTTTCTCATTGATCGTCTGACAATCAGTTACTGATTTAAGATCACTACTATCAGCCTTTGATATCGGTTCACTAGGTCCTAAATTAGAATGAGTACTACAAGCCGATAATAAAAAAATAAGAAACCATGTAGATATAATTTTATTCATAATCAACACCATGAAGTTTTAAGAGTGGTATTGAATCTATGGCCGCTAGTGGTGCGGCGGCTGTAATTAATTGTAGACATTGTCATAATCGTAACCTTTTTCTTTCATGCAAAAATAAATTTTTCTTGTTATGACAGCACCTCTATCCAAACTCTTACCATCAGCGGGATAAGCTTTCCGTATGGCTCTTAAAAAATTACCATCTTTATCAGGAACTGCGCCACAAGCTTTAATATCATTGATTTTCTGCTCTTCGCTGACTGGTTGGCCATCAATTTTGTAATACCTTTGTACATCGCTTTTATAATTTTTCATCGGACAATGTACTGATTGAGGTAAATGTAAACAACCCGATTTAGAATTATAATAACAACCTGATAAACTCAATGATAAAAAGCAACAACCTAAAATATAAGTAAATTTTCTCATAATCAGTGTCCTAGTAATTTAAAAATAGCTTGTACTACATTTTGCGGTATTAAATCCGCAGCGGCTACAGGTGTGGCGGCAGGTATCGCCGCTACTGTAGTAATACCAGACCAGAAATTATCATGATTTTCCGGTTTATAACGTCCTTCTGAAGTATTACCCAGATCACTATACCAGCCCCACATCTGACCCCCTAAAATGTCATGAGTACCGGCAAAGCCTTCTACTACGATATCCTGCCAGCTGCCCGGCTTATAGTTACCAAACATACTGCCTGGCCGTCCCTGCATACCGCCAGTAGCGCCATACATTTTTTCAATTCTTTCATCAGGATTCTTTTTCGGGTCAATCACATCTGATAATTTTGGAAACTGTGCATCTCCAATATATTGTAATGAGCCATCAGAATTAGGGACACAACGTTCATTATTGTTCCCGCAAATTGCCTCTTTATCCAGCCGCACCCCGCCCAGCTTCACCCCATCAAAATACCCGCTCTCCATCGATACGTTATTTAAATCCAGTGGGTTACCGTCTTTATCGGTGCCATGGATAGGTGGTTGTTTGCGCGAATTTGCTAAGGTTTCCTCTCTGAATTTGGTGGCCGCCAGTTGAATCGTGCCTTGACTCATGGCCAGCGTAGGGTCTGCGCTGAGCATGTTGATTAAGGTTTCCAGTACGCGGCGCTGATATTGCAATTTGTAGATTTCATCAAACAGGGCGGTCTTTTCTTCTTCGGTCTGGGCTTGTTTGAGTTTATCTCTGAGGGCGGCCTGTCTGCTTTCTACATAGTCTTTAACAATGGCATGGCTATTTTGGTTAAATTCCTTGCTGACATCAACCTGTGTATCAATTTCATGCTGTACTTTGTCTTTATCAAAGTTGTTGGCCAGATAACCAGCGTGTTCAGCATAATTATCAGTAGTTACATCAGTATGAAGCTGACTGATGTTCTGTTGTTGCTGATCAGGATTGGTAATGTTGATGTTGGCGGTATTGATGCCACTGTGGGTAGTGCTCGCATCATTGCCTTTATCCTTACCGTAACCGATGCCAGTGATCTGGGTAATATCAGCGCCGATACCGACGCCTTCGCCTTTGTAGTTGCTGTGGTTGTGTAGGTCGGTAAAGCCGATGGTGCCGCTGGTGAGCTGGTTCTTGCCTGTCTGTTCGGCTTTATCGGTCGAAGTGATGAGGGCTCCGGTGAGCTGGGTATGGCCACCGACATTAACCTGATAGCCGTCATCACCGGCAAAGAGGCCGCTTTGTTCGGTGACCGCGGCATAGTCGGCGTTGATCTTGCTGTGGCTGTAATCAGCGCTACCACTGGCGCC
>JAQTIE010000012.1 GCA_029433475.1 Neisseriaceae bacterium ESL0693
TATATGGCAATACTTAAGAGTAAAACCCACAACAGGCTAAAATTTTAGAGAAAATTTTACTTTCAGATGGGGTGGAGATCATGAATGTATTCGTAATCAATTTCTAAGCTGCTTGTGCGGTAGTGAACGCTCGGTTTTTAAATGTTCAATATTAATTGTCTTTCTAAGCTACCTATACGGCAGTGAACTTGGAATGGTTTCAGCAATTTTAATGTATGCTTTTCTAAGCTGCCTATACGGCAGTGAACGGTTTCAATCTACAGGTTGTACCCATTGGTATTTTCTAAGCTGCCTATACGGCAGTGAACAGTAAGCATATCGTAAAAATACTCAATAAATCAAGTTAATATTCTGTTTTCGTTCAAAATACCCAAATTTTTAGCTAACTTTTAAACCATTGTTTTTAAATTATAAATATATGGAGTAAAAAATTTGGGTCTGCGCGTTCTTGTAGCAATTGCTCAATCAGAGATTGCTTGGTAATAAAACCGTGGCCAGACATGGCTGCAAAAGTTAAATTTTTACAGGGAATCACTCTAGGCATTTGGTTGGGTAGTACGATCATCAGCAATAAGCGTCTGTATAATCATTATTATTTATGGCCGTTAGATTTACTGTCTGTTATGTTTAAGCCCGCTTTATCTGCCTTTCGGCATCACTGATAACCACCATGTATTGAGAGCAATTAATAAAGACTGCTAAGCAAAAATGGCTGATCATCACTGCATTGGTGTGAAAACAGACGATTGATGGAGTTACCGCATTTAAAAAACTGCGATCAAATAAACTGTCTGATGATTTAGTTTCTATGGCGGTGAATTCGTTCCATTTTGTCTGATTACTTTTTGATATCTTCAAAAAGCCCGAATCTATACAATAGTGAAGGGCTGCCTGTTTTGCTGCCTCATCTTTATTTCCAAGCTGTCTTATCCATAAAAATAGCTGCCAAAGGCAGCTATTGAATGATCGGCGGGCAGATCACATAAATCAGGCTTTGGGTAATGTAACGCCGGTTTGCCCCATATATTTGCCGGCACGGTCTTTATAAGAAGTGGCACAGGCTTCATCACTTTCAAAAAACAACACCTGCGCCACACCCTCATTGGCATAAATCTTGGCCGGCAGTGGCGTGGTATTGGAAAACTCCAGCGTTACATAGCCTTCCCATTCCGGTTCAAACGGGGTGACATTGACGATAATGCCGCAACGGGCGTAAGTGGATTTACCCAGACAAATGGTCAGCACATTGCGTGGTATACGAAAATATTCCACCGTACGCGCCAGTGCAAAGGAATTGGGCGGAATAATGCAGTAATCTTCCTCAATGGTGACAAAATTACGTGTATCAAACGCCTTGGGGTCAACAATGGTGCTGTTGATGTTGGTAAATACTTTGAATTCACGCGCACAGCGAATATCATAACCATAGCTGGACGTGCCATAGGAAATAATCTTTTCACCATTAAGCTCTTTGATCTGATTGGGCTCAAAAGGCTCAATCATGCCCTCTTCTTCACTCATGCGGCGAATCCAGGTGTCTGATTTAATACTCATCGCTTGGTTTCCAAGATAGAAATGGCGCCATTATACCTGACAGACCACACACAACACAGCCGATTCAGTTACTGCCCGGACCAGCCGCCCAGATGGCCGACCAGTTCAGTCAGCATATCGCCCAGAGCCTCTGTCATCAGTAATTGGGACGCAAACATCAGGCTTTGCATATCGTCGCCCTGTCCGGCCGCCTCTTCCTGTACCACGTCCAGAAACTGAATTCGCTTAAACGTCAGATCCTGCGTTAACACAAACCGGATACGATCCTGCCAGCACAACCCCAGCTGGGTGACGATTTTGCCGTTTTTAACATGCGTCACCACTTCTTCTGCGGTTAAATCCTGATGACTGATGCGTACCACCGGCGCCGCATCACCAAGCCCTTTAAGTTCGCAATCGCTATCCAATTCAAACTGACCGGCCGCCCGCCCCTGTAATAACCAATCCGTCATCAGGCTGCCCGGCGACTGCTGTGTTCGCGGCAGTCTTGCTTCCAGACCGCCCAGCGCCTCGCGCAACTTGGTCAGCAACATCTCAGCCCGATTGGCATTGGCCTGATTAATCAGCAAAAAACCACGGCTGGTGTCTAGAATGGCTTCGGTTTTACCACTTTTGGTAAAAGCCCGCGGCAATAAATCATCAGTAATATTGTCTTTCAGCTCGAGCTTTTCCTTGCGGCCGACATTGCGTCCTTCGGCCTCACGAATCTCATTGATTTTCTCGTCCAGAATATCGCGCACCACAGCCGCCGGTAACACTTTTTCCTCTTTCTTCAGCGCAATGCGCCAAATGCCCTGGGTGGCAAACACCATTTCCGGCCCGAACGGCACCGGTGCACAAAAACCGCTGCTGTCCCAGTCCAGCCCGCTGCACGGCACAAATTCAGCCGCATTAAGCTTGTCCATCAAATCTTCCAGTTTGGGCAACTGATCAACGCTAAAAGGATAAATACTGAGCTGTTTAAACCACATGAGTGCATTCTTTCCTGTAAAAAATCAAAATCGGGTCAGCATCATCAACGCATAAACCATCCTCATTGGATGACTATGATGCCATTGCCTAAGGCCGCTTATTATACGACAGCCACCTTGAAATCATTTTTAAAATAATGCAAACCACAATCAGAAAATGGCCGCACACCGCCGCACCGCCCAACAGGGATAGTGACATTTATCGCATCTTAACAACTGTTTTTAAAATAAATTTTTTATTAATGCCCAGATGGGCGGATTCATTTTCAATGCAGATAATGTTAGGATAGCCAGATCAAGCACAGAAAGAGACGAACAGCATGCAATACTCATGGCACAATGAGCCGCATTTTTCCCAACGCAATAACTGGTTACGCGCCTGTGTCCTCGGCGCCAATGATGGCCTGATCTCCACTGCCAGCCTTCTGATGGGACTAAGCGCCGCCATGCTGCATACCCAGACTTTGCTATTGACTGGCATAGCGGCGCTGGTGTCTGGTGCTGCCTCCATGGCCGCCGGCGAATATGTTTCCGTTTCCAGCCAGAGCGACACTGAAGCGGCGGACTTGCGTCATGAAAAATACTTACTGGATAAATATCCGGATACTGAATTACAGGAACTGATCGATATCTACCGCCAACGGGGATTAAATAAAAAACTGGCCGGACAAGTAGCCAAAGCCCTGACTGAACACAACGCACTGGCTACCCATGCCCGCGAAGAAATCGGCATTACCCAGACCAACCAGCCCGACCCGCTGCAAGCTGCGCTGGCTTCTGCCATTTCATTCAGCTGCGGCGCCATTGTTCCCGTTTTAACCGCCCTCTTCAGTCCGGTTAACTGGCTCATGCCCATATTAGGCCTTAGCACATTAACCGGCCTTGCCCTGTTAGGCTGGTTATCTGCCCGTCTTGGCGGCGCTCCGGCCATACCGGCCATACGCCGTATTCTGATACTGGGTACACTGGCCTTACTACTGACCTCAGGCGCCGGCTATTTAATGAACCAATTCTAGATCAGACCCTTGCCATAAAGCGGCAAAGACAGCACCAGAGCCATGATTGACAGCCTCACACACATTGACGATAATCGCCCCTTTATATATGCGCCCATCGTCTAGTGGCCGAGGACACTGCCCTTTCTAGGCAGCGACCGGGGTTCGAATCCCTGTGGGCGTGCCAGCACACACCAATATTCTTTACATTATGATACATGACATTCATGCATAAATAAAAAAGATGACTGTGTGTTTCAATAAAACATCATATTATCGATTTTGCCTTTGAATAAAATACCCATGCCTTGTTATATTTCGCCCCATTGATCGCATTGATTGCGTTTAAGCAACACCATACACCACTTTTAGCCCTGATTTTTTATCACACCAGGACATCAGACATCATGATCCCTGACACCCCGTATTGATAATCAACCGGAGTAATCCATAAACCCTGTTTCATATTGATTAAGCCGCAGAAGAATCAAACCCTTATACCGCCCCTGTCTGACAGAGCCAGATAGCCCGTCATGCCGGTTCATCTATACCGCATTGCTGATACAGGCTTATTTTGCAGGTTTCTGGTCAGAGTCTTTGACTGGCGGATACAGGATTTTAATCGGATCAATGTCCAGCGTCTGCGCCAGCAACATAGCCAGTTTACGCGAGGCAATTGCGCGATATTTTTCCAGCTTATAAATATAGCTAGCACTGCAACCCACCAGCTCTGCCAGCTGCTTCTGAGTTAACTGTTTGTTCCTTCTTGCTTCTTTAATGGCATTCATCATTATCGTCATTAATTATAAAGGTGGTAACTATTATAGTTATAAGGTTTAAATGTGGCAATAGTCAATACGAATTTTCTTTTTACCAAGTATTACTTATAGAATCAAACCCATGATTGGAAATAGAATAAAACGTGCCAGAAAATTACGACAACGCAGTCAGGAATGGCTGTCGGAAGAAGTCGGCGTACGGCAAAGCAGTGTCTCAGGATGGGAAACCGGTAAAACCGACCCCACCACTGAAAACATGTCACGCATTGCTCAAGTACTGGATGTGAATTTTGAATGGTTAGCCAAAGGCACTGGGCTCATGACCGGCATCCCCGACGTAAACAAGGCGACACCCATGCAGGAGCCAGCCGGTGCTTATCAATACTATACGAAAGAAGAACTTGAACTTATGTCGCTCTTGGACGCTCTGCCCAAATCCAAGCGGCAGGCCATGATTGAATTTATTAAAGGCTGGTTACGCTTTTAATACCTGAGCCGTTGTCCATCCGTCAGACCTGATCCAGATCAGGTCTGACTGGTCACATCACAACACAGCCGGCATGAATCACACATTATTCATGCCGGCAAATAATTACCGCCTCATGATTCTGTACTTCTCTTTGCCTGAGCGTTCACATAGATCAGAAAATAAGTTGTATCTGCGCTAAAATTTCTTTTTTTATTATCTAGTTTGATCTCTATATTAGCCATGTGCTGCTGCTGAAAAGCGGTGATAATCTCGATACCGCAGCCATGAGCGTGTGTAAGTGAATTCGAGCCTTACCAGCAGCTACTTATCTCATTTTATGTATGGATTATTCCAATTTTTTTGCATTCATTAATCTGTACAACTGAACATAAATCTCATTAGCACGCTTAATATAATTAATCACAGCCAGCAAAATTTGCTCACCATACTTTTTAATCAGTGTATGGCTCTTGCCGTTCGTGTCTTTAAAAATGTTATCCGGCGCGTTAATCACGTCTGGCAGCACATCACCATAACACAATAAGCATCAAAATCTTGCCCGGCGCGGCTGCTGATCTATTTAATTAAAGTATCATCAGATAACCACACCGTAGCTCGCCCTCATGTTCATAATTGCCTGGTCTTTTTCATTCAGTATGTTGATTTTCAGCCCTTGCTGCTGCATGGATCAGAAAATTTAAGAGGTCAGACAGAATACAGACAGCCTGTAGTTTTTCTAGCGCTCTGGCTTCATGCCAGCTTTTATCTTCTGCATGCACTGAACAAGCGGCGGCATAAGCGCCATAACTGATGCCTTGGAGACTATAAGACAGTTCGTAAAGTGCCTGATGGATATCTTCCTGATTTAACTGTGTAGGAATTTCGGCAAGATTCAGAATTTTTTGAGTGTATGAGTACATTGATGCACCTCACTTTATGCCGATTCTGCTGATAAAGCAGGTGGCAGACAAATGACAAGGTTGAACAGCTGGATTGAATGAAAACCAGTAGGCATAAGCCTCCTTGCCATTGTCCACCATAGACAAATAGCATGATGCCAACACAAGACCGCCAATTTTAAGTTGGCGGTGTTATGTCATTCAAATTTCAGCTGTTCAAAGCTGGTTGCAAAAAAAACATAGCAACAGGAATATTGTAACTATAGCTATTCATTTAGTCTAGTAAATGTTGTTGTCTTTTTCTTCTGCTGTTTCTGTTGTTATTAATTATGAGTATAGAGAAGTGTAGATGCCATATATGGCAATACTTAAGAGTAAAACCCACAACAGGCTAAAATTTTAGAGAAAATTTTACTTTCAGATGGGGTGGAGGTAATGAATATATTCGTAATCAATTTCTAAGCTGCTTGTGCGGCAGTGAACGCTCGGTTTTTAAATGTTCAATATTAATTGTCTTTCTAAGCTACCTATACGGCAGTGAACGGGTAAGCAGCTTGGCGATAAAGACTCTTTGTTTTCTAAGCTACCTATACGGCAGTGAACAGTAAGCATATCGCAAAAATACTCAATAAATCAAATCAATATTCTGTTTTTGTTCAAAATACCCAAATTTTTGCCCTATTTTTAAATCATTGTTTTTATAATATAAATATTCGGAGTGAAAAATTTGGGTCTGACCGCTATGGCAGTAATCGCTAAATTGGCGATTGAGTGACATAAAACTATGGCTTGAACTGCCCGCCGTGATTGTAGTTTTTACGGTGAGTAACTTCAGATATTTGGTTAGATAACACCATTATCGGCATCAGGCAGACGAAACAAATCAGCCAACAAACCTTGTCTGACTACCTGAATTGATCACATCAGTGGTACCTATTTTTTAAGCTGCCTATGCGGCAGTGAACCAGCGCAATGAACGCTTTCCGGACGACCATATTTTCTAAGCTACCTATGCGGCAGTGAACCGTGAGGCAGAATTGCAAAGGTTAAAAGCAGATTTCTAAGCTACCTATGCGGCAGTGAACAATATTCCGCCGACTGGCACAATCAATCAGGGTTTCTAAGCTACCTATGCGGCAGTGAACAAGCTGGCGTCCACTTGCATCACACTGCCTTTTTTCTAAGCTACCTATGCGGCAGTGAACAGTAAGCATATCGCAAAAATACTCAATAAATCAAGTTAATATTCTGTTTTCGTTCAAAATACCCAAATTTTTAAGCCCATTTATAAATCATTGTTTTTATAATAGAAATATTAAGGGTGAAAAATTTGGGTCTGCGCGACCAGACATAGCTACTGCGATTGTGGTTTTTACAGTGAATAACTTCAGACGTTTGATTGGATAATATTGCTATCGGCATCAGACAGACAAGACAAATCAGCCGATTTCCCGCCTGACCATCTGAATTGGTCATATCGGCATACCCATAATTCTAAACCGCTTTATGAGACAGTAAACGGGTCTGTTGGCTGGCGGTGGTTTATTTCGCGTAGTTGATCTGTCTGATCGATAACAGTTTTATAAACTGCTTATGCTATTAAACATCATGACACGGTTTAAAATGCGGATGCAATGGCTAAATTTATATCAGTTTAGCAAAGCGAGGGCCCTTTATACCGATAGGCAATGGTGCTTACTATATTGAATGATTAAAGGTATAAGTGCAAAGAATGCGCCATTGTCGGGCGTGAAAACGGCCATCAGAAACAGCCATAAAGCTATTTTCATATTGGTTTTTACATCTATGAAGACAATATTTGCCGTTCGACATGTTAACAGCCATAAAAAACGCCAGACAGCTGTGTCTGGCGTCCTGGAAGCTACATAGTTACTGATTAATCAGGCCTGTTTTTTCATGATCTGGCGCAATACCAGAATAATGCCGAGCACGAAAAACACCAGTCCCAGAATCTGGCCTTTTACCGCCCAGTTGCTTAATGTCAGCGCCAGCGGCGATTCATCATGGCCGGAGGCTACTGATACCACAATAACCATGGCCAGCAATACGCCAATAATGCTCTCGCCCACAATCAGGCCGGCTGCCATTAAAGTACCGCGCCGGTCGGTATCTTTCATGGCCTGCTGTTGCGCTTCAGGTTCGCGGTGCTGTTTTTTCACATGACGCATACAAAAGTAAGACAGCACAGTACCTACAAAAATCGGCATATTCACCGCGGCCGGCAAGTAAATCCCCATGCCTACAGCTAAAGGTGGCAAGCCTAGGTTCGGGCGGATTTTTTTCAATATCAGATCAACCACAATCAGCAATACCCCCAGACCCATGCCGACAAAAATATACGTCCATTCCAGATTGTGTGAAAAAATGCCTTTGGCAATGGTGGTCATCAGCATGGCTTGTGGTGCAGATAAGGCCTGTGTCTGATCCATGTCCGCGCGCGGTAAGGCGCCGGTAAAACCATAGGCGTGATAGAGTAATTCCAGCACCGGTGCGATGACCATGGCGCCGACAATACAACCGATGATCAGCGCCACTTGTTGCCGCCACGGCGTTGCGTGCACCAGATAACCGGTTTTCAGGTCTTGCAGGTTATCATTGGAGATACAGGCAATGGCCAGTACTACCGAGGTAGCAAACAAAGCCAGTGCAGTCATGAATTGCGTGCCTTCGACATGATCAAACACATGGCTCGCCTGGCCGATAAACATCAATACCAATGAGATCAGTACAATCGATACAATGCCGATACTGGAAATCGGGCTGGAAGAAGAGCCGATCAGGCCGGCCATGTAACCGCTGGCCGCAGCAATCAGAAACCCCAGCAAAAACGCCATCAGGGTAGCGCAGATCACCAGTGTCCAGGCCAGTGTGGCGGAAATATGGGCTGCGGCAATAAAACTGTAAAATGTACCGGTTAAAATCAGCAATGTCACCAGCACAATCATCAGCATCACTTTAGGTGACAAATCCTGATTGACCCGATCAACAGCTTTATTCTGCCCATCAGCACGGAACGCCTGAAATGATAGTTTCATGCCTTCGATCATGGGCTTGAATAAACACAATAAGGTCCATACTGCGGCCACGGCAATGGCGCCTGCGCCGATATAGCGCACTTTTTCACGCCAGATTTCGCCGGCAAAGGCAGCCAGACTGGCACCTTCGGGCAGCGTGGCATGGCTGGTAAAATACGGTACGGCAATACCCCAGGAGAACACGGTACCCACCAGCACCGCAATCCCGCCGGTAATGCCCACCAGCCAGCCAGCACCCAAAAGAGCAAAAGAAAATCCCATCGGCAATTGAAACACGGCGCCGCCCAGCTTAAACCAACAGCTGGCACCATCACTGATCACCCGCAATCCGGTACTGCAAAAACTAAAAAGACCAGACAGCAAACCACCGCCGACAATGTATTTGATGCCACTGCCCGCTTGTTTGCAGTTACCGTTTTCATCAGATTCTGCTGCCTGATGGTCACCAGCTTTCAGAATTTCAGCCGCCGCCACCCCTTCGGGATAAGGCAGATCACTGCCCACCACCAGCACATGGCGCAACGGAATGGTAAAAATCACCCCCAGTATGCCGCCGGCAACACAGATTAAAGCCGTCTGCCAGAAAGGAAAGTCCTGCCAGTAGCCCAGCATCAGTAAGCCGGGCAACACAAAAATAATGGACGACAAAGTACCCGCAGCCGATGCCTGCGTTTGTACCATATTGTTTTCCAGAATATTGGCGTCATGAAAACATTTCAGCACCGCCATGGAAATCACCGCGGCCGGAATCGATGAGGCAAAGGTCAGGCCAACCTTCAATCCAAGATAGACATTGGAAGCGGTAAAGATCACGGTAATCAATGCGCCCAATATCATGCCACGTAGCGTCAGCTCACGATAATGTTGGTGTGCTGACGATGCGTTAGACGATTGTTGCATGGATACTCCTTCAAGTTGTGTCTAACTTCAATCTGATGGCTGATCAATACGCTAGTCCATCAGATTTGAGCCTTTTTCGCCCAGTTTCAGGCAAAATCCGGTATTATACAACAAAAGTGGGCTTTTTTTGTGTCACCGCAAGATCATGCATCATCAATAATATCCACTTGGTTTACAATTTATTACATAAAGAGAGAAATCCTGCCATTTGGTTGTCAGCCGGTAGCGGCATGGCTATACTGCCATTTTCCTGCGCCTTTAGTCGTCATCATGTCTTTTGTTCTGGTTTTACAACATCCGCAATTGGCCAGCTGTGATTTAACGGCACTTCAGCCGGTACTGACTTTAGCCAGTTATGCCTTTGATCAGACCGTGTTACGTCAGCCGGTGGCCGCTGATTTCTGCCTGACAGAAACCATACAGGCCAGACTACAGCAGCAACAGATTGATTATGCTGTTATACCCGATCTGGCATTTGCTGACTTTGGCCTTTTGGTCAGCGACATGGATTCAACCCTGATTACCATTGAATGCATTGATGAAATTGCCGCCGGTGTTGGCATTAAGGCTGAGATCAGCGCCATTACCGAGCGCGCCATGCGCGGCGAACTGGATTTTGCCCAGTCATTACGCGCCCGCGTTGCCTTACTCAAAGGCTTATCACAACATCATTTACAACGCGTCTATGATGACATACTGACCTTATCACCCGGCGCCCTATGGCTATTACAAGCCTGTCAGCAACATCATATCCGTTTTATGCTGGTGTCAGGCGGTTTTACCTATTTTACCGAGCGTTTACAACAACAATATGGCTTAGATCGCACTTTTGCCAATCAACTGGTGATTCAGAACGATTGCCTCACCGGTACTTTGCAGGGTGACATTATTGATGCCGAAGCCAAAGCGCGGTTACTGATCGAATACCGGCAACAGCTGGGATTAAAACCACAGCAAGTTATCGCCATGGGTGATGGTGCCAATGATATTCCCATGCTGAAAGCAGCCGGTATCGGCATTGCCTACCACGCCAAACCGCGTACCGAAGCCGCGGCCGATATCGCCATCCGCTTTGGCGGCCTTGATTGTGTGCGTAAATGGTTTCGTTAGGCCTATAGCCACCACTATTGATATTTGAATTAATCCTATCCCTTGCAGGAAACAGCCATGTACCCCATCAGCGCGCCCCTTCGCTCCGGTTTATTACAAGTTTCACCCATTCACCAGATTTACTGGGAAGAATGTGGCCATCCGGCGGGTAAACCAGTGATTTTTCTACACGGAGGCCCGGGCGCCGGCGCATCGGCAGCATGTCGCGGTTTTTTTAATCCACAACACTACCGCATCATCATTATTGATCAGCGCGGTTGCGGCCGCTCGCTGCCTTATGCCTGCATTGAAGACAACACCACCTGGGATCTGGTGGCCGATCTGGAAAAAGTGCGCTGTTTTCTAGAAATCGAACAATGGCAGGTATTTGGCGGCTCGTGGGGCAGCACACTGGCACTGGCCTATGCCAAAACCCACCCCCAACGCGTAACAGAGCTGGTTTTACGCGGTATTTTCCTGTGCCGGCCACATGAAATGGCCTGGATTAACCAGCAAGGTGCCAACGCATTTTTTCCCGAATACTGGCCAGATTATCTGGCACCGATTGCACCAGCCAAGCAACATGACTTAATCGGCGCCTATCATGAATTACTGTGCCAATCTGAAACCGATAGCGCCAGCTGCCTCAACGCCGCGCGCGCATGGGCGCAATGGGAAAGCCATATTGTTCACCTCAATCACGATCAGCAGGCGGTAGACGACTATGCCGACCCGCAACAAGCGCTGGCGATTGCCCGCATAGAAAACCATTATTTTGTCCATCAAGGCTGGTTAACCGAAGAGCGGGCGCTGCTCAACCAGATTGAATGTATCCACCATATTCCCACCGTTATCGTTCAGGGGCGCTATGACATGTGTACCCCGATACAAAGCGCCTGGCAGCTGCATCAGGCATTACCTCAGTCCAAACTGATAATCACCCTTGCCGGCCATTCCGGCTTTGAACCCGCCAATCAGACCGCCCTCATTGCCGCTACCGATGCCTTTGCCGGCTTAAAATAATCATTCTACTACTGGCTCAGCACAGCCTGATGATATTGATGACAGCCCTAGCCGCAATCAGTATAGAAAACCGGTTTATATTAAACAGCCGTGCACACAAAGGTTTAATATTCCGCCATCAGATCATGATCTGATCACTGCATGCATCAGTTTGAATACATTGCTGAAATATCGCCGCCCATCATCATTTTGGAGGCTTTTACGGCCATAGGTTATTTTAGTTGCTGGTCAGGCCGACCTATCATTCAGACGGATCACCACCATCAAGCGTTGACTGATCAGCTTATCCCCCTGTAAATGAATTATTTCTACTTCCTTTGGTACAAAATAAAACCATGTGTATATTATTTTTCTGTGGTTATTTATATTGATTTACCAGATGATAAAATTTTTTGTCCATTAACCATCGTCACTATTTCACTGCCATTTCTCTTAGCCCACCTAAAGGTGATCTCAAATCATCATATCTCAGCAGTGAGAATAAACCAGAGAATGATAACAGTAGAAATAATAAAAGAAATACCCACCATACAACACAGTCTCAATAACCAGATAGCATACCCATTTTTAACCGGCACCAGATTAAAAATCGCTTTTACCAGAAAACTGAATAACTCCGTCCGCTCTTTACCATATAATTCAAAATAGCTTTTAACGCCTTTTTCCTCTTTGCAAATAAAATAAGCAACGGCCGAACCCATAATGACAACCATGACAAAAAATACTAGATAATAAATATCAATTTCATATGAAAATAAAATCATTATTTTATCCCTTCTCATCAATGTAAACGCAATCTTTTATGGGGAGAACAATCAGTCTGTAAAATGTAAACCGCAGTACCTGACTCAGAACGTATGGCTACTTCAATCAGCACAAATTTTCAATAAAAACTATTTTTAAAATAAACATTAATATTTTGCTCTATTCACTCATGAATTCTGTAGGATTATAGTGACAAAATATTTTTTAATAATTCTTTTTTATCGAAATTTGATATAAAGCAATATTCATGCCAATAATCATTAAAAATAAAATAATCTTCTATGTATTGCCGCTATGACAGCAGTTTAAACACCTGATTCAGTCAGAAATACAGACAAAATCATATCTCATTTAATATATTTCCGAGCCATTAAGCCAAACTGGTTGATTCATAATTACGGCAATATTGATCTCTTTTGCGCGAAGTGCCGATAAACACCCCTGATCATGATGGCTGACACCATAAACCTGATAAACACCTGTTTCTTAAACCCACTAAATACCAGACAAAAAAGAATTATTTTTTAATCAAACGACTGGCCGATAAACAGGAAGAGCTGGCCAACAAAATACAGAATTTCAGATAATGCATTTATCCACTGATTTGGCCTATCTGCCTGATATTGATAACAACACTAGCCGACCAAATATCTGAAATGATTCACTATAAAAACGTAACTTCCGCAGCCAGCTCTGGCCGCTGTTTTATCGCTAATTAATCGCTGATTTAGCGATTGCCGCCAGAACGCGCAGACCCAAATTTTTTACCCTGAATATTTACATTGTAAAAACAATGATTTAAAAATCAGCTAAAATTTTGGGTATTTTGAACAGAAACAAAATATTAATTTGATTTATTGGGTATTTTTGCGATATGCTTACTGTTCACTGCCGCATAGGCAGCTTAGAAATCTATGGCATACCGGGCATGAGTGTGCCTTATGTTCACTGCCGCATAGGCAGCTTAGAAATACCCGTTGTCATGGAATGAGCAACATGTGTTGTTCACTGCCGCATAGGCAGCTTAGAAAAAGCATTCTTTGCTTGTTGCTTGTTGAATTTCGTTCACTGCCGCATAGGCAGCTTAGAAATTACCTAAAAGGGGAGCGCATTATAGCGCAAGGTTCACTGCCGCATAGGTAGCTTAGAAATTCTTCTCTTTGAAGCATGTTTAAGCAATCTTGTTCACTGCCGCATAGGTAGCTTAGAAATGCGTGTTCTGGGTTTTGATTTTGTTGGTTTAGTTCACTGCCGCATAGGTAGCTTAGAAATCAATCAGGCGTTCTGTACCATTTTTTGTATAGTTCACTGCCGCATAGGCAGCTTAGAAATTACCAGCTACATTTCTTGTTACTTCAAGAGTGTTCACTGCCGCATAGGCAGCTTAGAAAGAACTCATTCGACGCACCTTCAAAAACCGGAAGTTCACTGCCGCATAGGCAGCTTAGAAAGCTATTTAGTTTCATGCGAGCCAGTAGCAAGTGTTCACTGCCGCATAGGCAGCTTAGAAAAGTGACTGTGTGGTCACTGGTGAGCGGGTAATGTTCACTGCCGTATAGGCAGCTTAGAAAGTCGCCCAGTGCCGCCATGCCGCGTTCTGATTGTTCACTGCCGTATAGGCAGCTTAGAAAAGATTTTGATTTTCCCATTAAAAATGGTTGTAAGTTCACTGCCGTATAGGCAGCTTAGAAACACTCTTAGAGTGGGATTTTCTTTTTGTGTGTGTTGACTGTCGTGTAGGTAGCTTAGAAACTAAGTTTACTATAAAAAAGCCAGCTATTTGCTGTTCACTGCCGTGTAGGCAGCTTAGAAAAGAATAGGCATCAAGGATTTAGGCTTACCATGTTCACTGCCGCATAGGCAGCTTAGAAAGCTGTGTCGTAATGGTATAAAGAATTTTCAGAACTTCTTGTCACACAAACAGCTTCAACATATTGCAACACCCAAACAACCGCCGCCTTTAATTTCCCTTTCAGACGGCGGTTTTTATGTCTGCTTTTATGTCTTCGCTACACTTTGTTAGCGGATATACCGTAGACAATGGCCAAGCGGCGTTGTGTTTTGGTGTATTTCAGCCTGTCCATTCGGGCATTTATTGGCTTTCTCAGCCAGCTGGCCTTTATTTAGCGCTTTTGATATCAATACGAAAACTGATGTTATGGTGCAAATCCACTAGGCGTTTTATGTCTGATCGTGGGGTACTGTCTGGGTTTATTTCCTTGTGTGATTCAAGATAGCAACCGCTGGTTTAGTGTGTTGGATAATCATTTCTGCCCATTTGGATTGGGTATTGACACTTATGCCTAAAAGCCGCACTATAAACCTGCTGCGTTCAATAGCGTGGCCAGCTTTAGCAGGCTGTTTCCAAACGGCAGACGAGCCGCCTTTAATTGCCTTTTAGGCGGCGGTTTTATGTCTGATTTCATGTCATTGCTACATTTTTTATGGTAGACAATGGCGGGAATACGTTGCGCCTGCTAGCTCGTTTGGTACAGTCTCTATTCTGCCGTTGTCTTTCTCTACAAACGTTTAGCAATGGTTTAAAGGCATTAGACCCAAACGGGAGAAGTTCATATGATGGCGATTATCTACACGGCGTTTTCACGCCCGATCAGGCTGCATATCATGCGCCTGTTCTCTGTTTTGTTGCAAAATATTTCATTAAATCATCGTGCTGTGGTTTTTGTGGCCTTCGGAGGTACTGCATGAAAACCTATAGCGTAAATCATGATTTGCTGGCGCCGGTTGCTGATGCTTTGCTTAAGCTGGATCGCTTTAGCTGGTATGCGGACGTGCTGGCGGCCAGTATGCAACACAGCGCCCGCCAGCGGGATTATGTTTTAATGGAGCGTCTGGCCGATATGCTGGAAGAGCTGGCCGGTGAAGCGCAGAATTGTCAGGCGGCGGATTTGTCGGCCGATCTGTCTCGTCTGCTTGATGCCGATCACAGTGCCACCCAACAAAACTCCTGAACTGATTCACAGCAAAACCACAACCTCAGCGGCCAAACCCGGCCGCTTATTTTATCGCTCCTGCTTTACTGTTTTATGGCTGCTGTTATCACCCAGTCAATCGCCGGTTTAGCAATCATTTCCAGCCCCACGCAGACCCACTTTTTACTTATAATTTTTAAATATTAAAAACAATGAGTTAAAATCAGTCTTAAAATTTTGGGTATTTTAAAAAATAGAATATTAACTTGATTTATTGAGTATTTTTACGATATGTTTACTGTTCACTGCTGTGTAGATTGATAGGGTATTTTGAACTATTGAATTTATTTTCAGAAAGGTTAATTTAAGTGTCTGATTTTTCAATGACTTTGTAAGAAAAAAAGATATGGCTGAAAGTATTACTACTTTTTTGAAGGGACTATCCAGGTAACTTATGATCAGATTACTGAAGATGCCGTTGCTATGTTTGGAACTATGTTACAAGCAACAGCAAATGGTACAAAAGCCATGCTAACGTTTTTTTCTCTACCCATTCAGAAACTTTTCTCTGAATTGTTATCGGTTCCCGTAATAACAGGATTCGCTTTTCTTTCTATACTTCGTTTTGCTTATAATGAAAGTGTTGATTACGCACTTGATAAAGTAGCCAGTATGATTGTTGACGAAATAGTTAAATACCGATCATCTAAGATTTGTTACCAAACTGTAAGATTGAAATGGCGCTCACCTATGCAAATAGTTTTATTATGGATTTAACTATAAACAACAGGCTGTATTGAATCTAGCCTGTTGTTATTTTCTTTTTGTCCTGGTTTTTTGATTTTTTGATTTTGCTTTTTCGTAAGCCCAGAATAAGCCATTTAATAAACCAAAAACCACAGTGTATACAATAGACATTATGTTTTTAGAATTTTCGATGCAGACAGGTGGGATTGGAAAAATCAACCAGACAAAGAAACCAACAAAAGCAATAAACAGAACCTTTTTAATGAGTGTTTCCAAGTAAGGCGATGATGCCCAGATATAAGCAACATAGAAAAACATACAAATTACAAGAAAATTAGATCTCAGAGTGCCATAAAAAGGACAAAAAGGTATTTCATCTATAGTTAACACCCTTTCAATTACATAGAACGATTATCACCTCTGTCTACATACTATTTCTGCTTTTTATCTGTATTAATAATGTGTTTTGTTTATTCAATTCTGAGTTTACTGTTCCTGATTCTTTGCTCGTTTGTAATCGCTTGTTGCATGATGTTATCAATTGCGCATTTTTTTCTTCAATGCTGTATTTTTTCTAAACTTAAGGGTTAATGTAAATAAAGTCTGTGAAGTGGTTTGAACATTGCTTATGTATTTTCAAGAGCATATGATTGCCTCGATGGGTGTTCCGGCCAGCGCGGATTTGTGATGTGGGTGATATTTTTGTCCGGCCGCTATGGGCATGATGGGCGATACGCAAAGATAAAGACCAAGGTTTTAAATCCGGCCGCTGCATTGTGCCATTTTAAAACCTTGGTCTTGGGGTATTCGGTGGTGCACCCAACAGGGATCGAACCTGTGACCTCCGGCTTCGGAAACCGACACTCTTCCAACTGAGCTATGGATGCATTTAAAGAAGGGTGAGTGTAACTGAATTTTATGTTTCTGGCAAAGGGGGTTTTAATTTGTATGGCATTTTTTGCGCTGCTGGCATGATTTTTATATGGATTTGAATCATCGGGCAGTCAAAAACACCCCCCGAATAATAACCATTGTTGTATGATCAGTATCTTGTGCCGGCAAAATTCTGTTGTGTTTTTTACCGTATTGAATACGGGCGGCATTTATCCTGGGTTCAAACGATGATTTATTTTTGGTGATGGGGCAGTAAAGGCGTTTGCATGACTATGGCTTCCAGTTCGTTTATCGGTACCTTACCTGCGGTTGATGCTTTGGACATCATTGGCGATGTTCATGGTGAATGGCAGGCGCTAGAGCAATTACTCTATTACTTGGGATACAGTGCTGATGGGGTACACCCGCAAGGGCGTAAGCTGGTGTTTGTGGGCGATTTGTGTGATCGCGGTCCGGACAGTCCGGCAGTACTGGACTGGGTGATTGCGGCGGTGGCAGCGGAGCGGGCTTTTGCGGTTTTGGGTAATCATGAGCTGAATTTACTGATGAATGAGGCCAAGGATGGCTCTGGCTGGTATTTTCAGGAGCGCACTCAGGATACAGAGCGCTATGCACCGTGGCAAAGTTATCCAGAAGTGGATAAGCAACGGTTGCAGGCGGCTTTGGTGCAATGGCCGCTGGTGTTGCAGCGGCCGGATTTGCGGGTGGTTCATGCGGCGTGGTTGCCTGATAGTATCCGGCAATTGGCTTTGGTGGATCATCTGCCGTTACATCAGTTGTATCAGTATTGCGATGATCAGTTTAGGCAATCCTTTGCCAATAGTCATTGGTTTGAGATTTATCAGGCAGAAAAGCAGCTACAGAAACAGCATTTGTATGATGAAGATTATGCGATGCCTTTTCTGGAGGGTATGGCTCATTATGATCTGATGCGCAGTCATGCCAATCCGGTCAGGGCGCTGGCGTGTGGTATCGAGGATTTGTCGCCGCAGCCTTTTTATATTAATGGGCGTTGGCGTTTTACGGTGCGTTCTCCCTGGTGGCGCCATTATCATGATCGGGTGGCGGTGGTGGTGGGGCATTACTGGCGTCAGTGGTATCAGCAACCGACGGCATTACACCGGCGTGGTTTGTTTCATGAATCACCCACGCAGTGGCTGGGACAGGCACAGCAGGTTTTTTGTATTGATTTTTCGGTAGGTGCGCGCTGGCGTGAGCGTTTGAATCATACCGGTGTGCAGCAGACCAGACTACATCTGGCGGCACTTCGCTGGCCGGAAAAGCAGATTATGCTGGACAATGGTTTTTCAGTGGCCAGTGTCCGCAAACCGGTATAAATCACTCATATCAACATGTTTATGGTTATAATGGCGCCTTTGCTGTGTATTTTGATATCATCAAGGCGATTTGACGCTGATGGCTGATGATCGTGTACATCTTATTCATTATTTGGGAATACAATAACATTACCGTTTGTTTATGTTCATTAACCGGATACGGTGTTGCTGAGCTTTGTGTCATTGACATAAGGCAGGCGGCCATGATCGAACATAAAAAGACTCTATCTAATTATGACTGATACTCCATCTTCTCACCAGGTTAAACGCCATCTTAAAACCCGTCATCTTTCTATGATTGCTATTGGCGGCAGTATCGGCACCGGCTTATTCATGGCCAGCGGCAGTGCCATTCACGATGCAGGCCCGGGCGGTGCCTTGATTGCCTATGCTGCGATTGGCTTAATGGTGTATTTTCTGATGACGTCATTGGGTGAAATGGCCACTTATCTGCCTACTTCGGGCTCGTTTTCCACTTATGCCAGCCGTTTTGTCGATCCTTCGCTGGGCTTTGCGCTGGGCTGGAATTATTGGTTTAACTGGGTGATTACGGTGGCGGCCGATATTTCGATTGCGGCGCTGGTGATTACTTATTGGGAGCCTTTGCGCTTTATGCCGGCATGGGGCTGGAGCCTTTTGTTTTTTACGGCGGTATTTTTGCTGAATATTCTGTCGGTGCGGGTGTATGGTGAATCTGAATACTGGTTTGCGCTGATTAAAGTGGTGACGGTGATTGTGTTTCTGGCGGTGGGTTTGCTGACCATTTTCGGTATTCTGGGCGGTCAGTATGTCGGCCTGACCAATTTTACCGTGGGCGATGCGCCGATTCTGGGACATGGCTGGTCGGGGGGATTCTTTACGGTTCTGGGGGTATTTCTGATCGCCGGTTTCTCGTTTCAGGGAACAGAGCTGATCGGTATCACAGCGGGAGAATCAGAAAATCCGCAAAAAAGCATTCCCAAAGCCATCAAGCAGGTTTTCTGGCGCATTCTGATTTTCTATATTCTGGCGATGGTGGTGATCGGGCTGCTGATTCCTTACAACAGCGATGCCTTACTCGGCGCCGATGTGGATCAGGTAGCCAAGTCACCGTTTACGCTGGTATTTGAACGCGCAGGGCTGGCGTTTGCGGCGGCGGTGATGAATACGGTGATTCTGACGTCTATCCTCTCCGCCGGTAATTCGGGCTTGTATGCCTCTACCCGTATGCTGTATGCAATGGGTAAAGACGGCATGGCACACCGGCGTTTTTCGCGGGTAAATACTCAAGGTGTGCCGGTACTGGCTTTACTGGCCACTGCGGTGGTGATTCTGGCCATTTTTGTGTTGGAAAGTGTGGACGAAGGGGCTTATGAATATGTGGTGGCGGCTTCCGGCTTAACCGGTTTTATTGCCTGGCTGGGGATTGCCATCAGTCATTACCGTTTCCGGCGCGCGCTGATTTTGCAAGGTTATGATTTAAACCGGCTGGCTTATCGGGCAAAATGGTTTCCGGTAGGGCCTATTCTGGCACTGATTCTATGTATTCTGGTGATTGTGGGACAAGACAGTCAGTTATTGTTGCATGGTCAGTTTAACTGGCAGCGGTTCTGCATTACCTATATGGGGCTGCCGGTGTTTGCCTTATTTTATGTTTACCATAAACTGCGCTATCGTACGCATAAAGTGCCTTTGTCTGAGGTGAATTTAAGCCAGGAGTTGGATTAAATGCGCTAAATACGCAAACCCTGATGTGCGGCTTTGGGTTTATCCGGTTCAATGATGCCGGTAAACTGGCTGTCTGGCCTGTTTTGGGCTACCATCACATCCATCCTTAATTAATATTTTGTTTTTCTGTATCGTTACTCATGCTCACTTACACGCCACCCGTAACCCGTGCTTCTGCTTCTGACTATACACGTCCGTGGTTATTGCTGTTGCTGGTGTTTGTCTGGTTGTGGCCTGGCGTGTTTCATCGCGATCTGTGGACGCCGGGTGAGCCTTATCTTTTCAGTACGATCGAACAATGGCATCTGAATAGCTGGGCACTGCCAAGTCTTTTTGGTGAACCCAACTGGTCTGCTTCGCCCTTATATGTGTGGCTGGGTGCCGCTGCCCAGTATGCCTTCAGCCCGCATATCATGGATCAATACGAGGCCACGCGTCTGGTCAGTGTTTTATTCATGTTGCTGGGATTTCTATGTATCGGCGGTGCCGGCCGGCAGTTTTTCGGCCGCAAACAAGGCCGTACGGCAGTACTGATTCTGCTGGGCTGCCCGGGCCTGTTGGTACCCGGACATTTTATCAACTCCGTTTCGGTGCTGTTTGCCGGTGCAGCCATGTGCTGCTATGGCTTTTCACTCGCCAACCGGCGGGTGATGATGGCCAGTCTGATGCTGGGTGGCGGCTGGGTGATTCTGTCGCTCAGTGGCAGCTTATTCTGGTCATGGCTCCTGATGCTTTTATCATTGGTGATGGCGTGTGTGCCTGTCTGGCGTTCGCGCCGTTTTTATCTGGTATTGCTGATTTCATGGTTATGGGCATGGCCTTTGATGCTGATGTGGCCGCTGGCGCTGCACCAGACCAATGCCGCTGCCTTTAATCAATGGTGGCAATACTATGCCCTGTATCCCTTTGGCGGCTTGCGTTCGATTCATTTTGATTTTTCTCTGGGCTATTACCTGAAAAATCTGATCTGGTTTGCTTTTCCGGCCTGGCCTTTAGCCATCTGGACGCTGACTAACCGCCATCACCGCCATTCGGCATGGGGCATACTGAGCCTATGGTGGCTGGCATTTACCTTAATCGCCTTAGGGGCAGCAGTTGAGCAATTACAAAATCTGCTGGTGATGTGCCTGCCACCATTGGCCATTCTGAGCATGGCACAATTAGACCGGCTGCGGCGCGGCGCCAGTGCTTTTCTAAACTGGTTTGGCATCATGGCCTTTGGCTTTCTGGCCTTGTTTTTATGGCTTGGCTTTGCGGCCATGAACTATGGCTGGCCGGCCAGACTGGCCGAACGAGCCATGTATTTCAGCCCGTATTACCATTATAATGTCAATTATTTCCCATTGATTGTTGCCTGTGTGCTGACACCATTGTGGCTGCGCGCCATTACCCGCCAGCATATCCGCGGCCGGCAGGCAGTAACCAATTGGGCGGCCGGTGTGATTCTGGTGTGGTCATTATTGCTGACTTTATTCCTGCCCTGGCTGGATGCGGCCAAATCAGCCAGACCAGTGGTAGAACAGATGCAGGCAGCGCTGACGCCGGCACAACAACAAGCACTACGTGAAGGTAAAGATTGTATCGGGGTCAATGCCCGCGAAACATCAATCCGCATTGCCTGGCAGCAATACAGCTGGCTGACTTTACAGCCTGATCAGCCACAATGCCACTACCAGCTGATGGAACGCCATCCGGCCGAGGCCGCCGCCGCTGGCTGGGAAGAAATCTGGTCAGGTGCGCGGCCGCGTGAAAAACACAATATTATTGGTTTGTGGGTCAGAACCACACCATCCAGGGAGTCTCGATAATGTCCACAGAAAATTTGCCCACCACCACCGCACAACCACAGAATGTTGATCCGGGTGAAATCGATAAATTTAGCCAGCTGGCTCATAAATGGTGGGATAAAGAAAGCGAATTCAAGCCATTACATGAGATTAATCCATTGCGGCTGAAATTTATTGATGATTATGCTGCCATCAGCGGCAAAACCATTCTGGATGTCGGTTGCGGCGGCGGTATTCTGACCGAAGCATTGGCTCAGGCAGGGGCAGAATCAGTCACCGGTATTGATCTGGCTTCAAAATCATTGAAAATTGCCAAACTACATGCGCTGGAAAACAAAGTAAAAAATGTTAACTACCGCGTGGTAAGCGTGGAAGAACTGGCGCAGGAATCACCGGCACACTTTGATGTGGTCACCTGCATGGAAATGCTGGAACATGTGCCCGACCCTGCCAGCGTGGTGCGCGCCTGCGCTAGCCTAGTGCGACCTGATGGCATTGTCTGCTTTTCCACCATCAACCGCAATCCCAAATCTTACCTGCAAGCAGTGGTGGCTGCCGAATACCTGTTAAAACTGATGCCGCGCGGCACCCACGATTACCGTAAATTCATCACTCCAGCCGAACTGGCGCGCTTATGCCGCGCGGCCGGGCTGGAATGGATCGGCAGCAGTGGTTTCAGTTATAATCCATTAAATAAAAAATATTATTTAACTGACCGGCTGGACGTAAACTACATGATTGCCTGTCGCAAACCAGCCAATGCTTAAAACCTCAACCGGCACCAGCTGATAAATCAGAATGGCCGGTTGATACAAGGCTACTTGGCAATACTCTAACCGGCGGACACAGAAAACGCATGTTTAGTGCTACGTGAATCGTTGAGAACAACCTATTAGGTAACACTTTCATTATGCTGATTCACCGCCATATTAGGCAGATTGGAAATAGAAATAAAGAACAGCCTCATTATTTCTCGAATTCATTGCCATTGGGGCAGTTTAGAAGGACAGATACTATTGATGCAATCAATTCAGATTGTCAGGCGCAGAATTTATCGGCTGATTTATCCCGCCTGCCTGATACCGATAACGGCATTATTCCACCGAATATCTGAAGTTATTCATAATAAAAACCACAACCGCAGCGACCAGATATGGCCGCTGTTTTATTGCCAGTTCATGCCAATTTAGCGATTGCCGCCAGAACGCCCAGACCCAAATTTTTTACCCTTAATATTTCCAATATAAAAACAATGAGTTAAAAATAGGCTAAAATTTTGGGTATTTTGAGCAGAAACAGAATATTAATTTGATTTATTGGGTATTTTTGCGATATGCTTACTGTTCACTGCCGCATAGGCAGCTTAGAAAATTATAATGTTGCCTATGTATCATATTCATTGGTTCACTGCCGCATAGGCAGCTTAGAAAACCACTATTCGGAGAAAGAGCACAATCCGGCCAATGTTCACTGCCGCATAGGCAGCTTAGAAAATAAGAGAAGGAATTAAAGCTGTGATTAATGAGTTCACTGCCGCATAGGCAGCTTAGAAAACCGCGATAATTGCCAAATGGCGTGGTAAATTGTTCACTGCCGCATAGGCAGCTTAGAAAAAAGCCCGGACATAATAATTTTTGGGGTGTTCGTTCACTGCCGCATAGGCAGCTTAGAAAGAATGGCTTACCTGATTTTGATTTTCCTATTAGTTCACTGCCGCATAGGCAGCTTAGAAAATGCAAAGCGGCCAATTGTGACCCCTTTTTCTGTTCACTGCCGCATAGGCAGCTTAGAAAGACTTACACTGCTAAAGTTTTATTATCCAGTCGTTCACTGCCGCATAGGCAGCTTAGAAAGCTCATTTCATTCCCCTCACGGGGTGGCCGTTGTTCACTGCCGCATAGGCAGCTTAGAAAGATACCATGAGCTATTATTATCAATAGATGTTGTTCACTGCCGCATAGGCAGCTTAGAAACATTGAAAAGAATGTTATTGGACGTATTAAGACGTTCACTGCCGCATAGGCAGCTTAGCATATCTGACCTGATCTACGTTATAAGTCCGTTCACTGCCGCACAGACAGCTTAAAAAATTTATCGACCAGGACAAATTTTGGTTGTCATTCGTTGCTGCGCAGAGATAAATCAGATCAATCCAGTTTGATCAACACGAAAAGCCACAATCATTGGTCTGAATTTCTTATAAAGCAGGCAAAATATAAAGTAAGCAAAATGGTCTGACTTTCATTTATCCACTAATCCCAGACAGCTTTGTCTGTCTACTCAATAGACAGATAAAGTGTATACCGATCGCTGGGGTATTGGTGTTGTCCTCTAGGCGTTTGGATATCAGCCAAAATCAAACACCGGCATGACGCACAGTAAAGGCTGAGCTGGTGCTTGATTCATGCGTTTGACAGCCTGCGCCGGATATTGTCAGCATTAATTAAACACTTTAAAGCGCTCAGCATCGCCAATAAACGTTTTCACCGGAAATGGCGCCTTATTGCTACCAAAAGGCATCATGGCGCGTAATTTCCACGCATCGGGAATTGACCACGCTTTGGCAATAGCGGCATCAGGCAATGGATTATAGTGTTGCAGGCTGGCGCCGATATTGGCATTAGCCAGGGCACACCATACTGCAAATTGTGCCATGCCGCTGCTTTGTTCTGACCAGACGGGAAAATTATCGGCATAACTCGGATACTCTTGTTGCAGGGCTTTTACCGTATCCTGATCTTCATAAAACAAAATGGTGCCGGCGCCGGCGGCAAACCCATTGATTTTGTCCTGAGTAGGTGCAAAACGCTCTGCCGGTACGATGGCTTTCAAGGCGTCCATGACAAATTGCCAGAACTGATGATGTGCCTCATGATACAAAATAACCACGCGCGAACTTTGGGAATTAAAGGCAGAAGGTGTCAATTTGACCGCCTCTTCAATCAGCGCGGTGACTTCTTCCTGCGGTAAAGACAACTCATTGCCCAAAGCATATTGAGTACGGCGTTTTTCCATGGCTTCGATAAAGACATTATTCATATCAGCTCCTTAGGGTTTCATTATTTGAATCCGACCTTATAAAACCATCATAACACCCTATTTTGTGGTTTTATGTAATCACAATGGTTGCATTTAAAATATCCACCATCATATGTGTTAATTATTATAGTCATCGTCAAACCGCAAACATAGCAGCCAATCATTAAGAAATCATTTCCTGTCAGTTAACCTTAATCATCAATCCACACTGGTCAGCCATCATCACAACCATTATCATCATTGCTATCCCATTTATTTTATGGACGCTGATGAAAAAACCGCTTGCGTATTATTTCAGTGGCTATCAGAGTAGTAGCCGGCATTCACCCAAATTTCATTACTTACAACAGCATTTGCAAGCACAGGCGCACATACTGCCGCTGGACTATCCGGATAGCTATGATCCGGCCGTTTGTCTGCCCTATTTTCGCGCACAGATTGATCAGCAACCAGCGCGGATATTTATCGGCAGCAGTCTGGGCGGTTTCTGGGCATTATTGCTGGCCAATCACTATCAGGGCGCAGCCATTTTACTCAACCCCTGCTGCCGGCCTAGCCGGTTTTCTGACCAGTTTCCACAACAGCAGACCATTTTTACTGCCTTTGCCAAACTGGAAAAAGTGCCATTACAGCCAGAATTACCGCGTCTGGCCATTCTGGCGGCAGACGATCAGGTATTGAATGCCTACGAGACCCGGCAACTATTGCCAAAATCCACCCAGATTATTATGTATCAAGCTGGTGGCCATCTGCTCCATCAGAACATGCCACTCATCACCGCCGACATCAAACGCTTTTTACAGACCTTATGATTAAAGCCGAAGATGCCTATCCGCTTAGCAGCAATAGGCCATCACCCCACAGGCCACAAAATAAAACCTCATGACCATATTGCCAAAGCGACAGAATATTGATTAATCAGACGTCAATCAGACCAAGGCCGATGTGATGATAGACGATACCCGCGGCTTAAATCTGACTATTTCAGTATCAGTACCACACCATCTTCAAGCCAGCAGTTACATCGCTTTGGCTTAATGATACTGATCAGTCATGAGATTTATCCTGCCATTGATACCATTCAGCGATATACACTTCTCATAGCGTCATCAATATCACATCAACAGCGCCAGACAATCAGGCTTCAGAAAACCAGCCCGACAATCACTGCATAAAATATAAACAATGGGTTTATACCATACCGGCGACTACAGTCTGGCCACCATAATTTCGCAAGGATTACAATGAGGCAACCGATCAGCATCATATGACTACATGAGCGCTGTATACGGGCTTTAGCTTATTTATCACACTCAGGTGATACAAGGCGTCAGACATAAATCAATCTGCGCTGCCTATCTGTCAAACAATACCCTTAATGACGCCAACAGCCGCATCAGACAGCGGCGGTAATGCTGCATACACACCGCTTGTGAATCACAACCAGAATGCAGCCAATACGCCCTGCCTGCCCTTGCAACGAAATATCACCCCAAGATCAACCAGCACACAGCTTAATGACCATACGCATGCACCAGATCAATCAGATCAGAACGGGACATATCGGCCGGATTATTGCCTGGTTTGCCTTCGGGAATGGGAATATTCAGTTGACGAAAATGTTCTACCCAATAGGCTGGAAACTCCCCCGTCTGTTTTGAACGGAATGTCATGGCAACCAGCGGAAACAATGGCTGCTGATGATTGGCTTCCTTAAAAATCTGATAAATCAATTCTGAACAATAATACTGGTCATTATTAATATCAAAAGCATTATCATAAAGCTTGCCTATTTTCTGCTGTGCCTGCACCATGGCTTGTGGAATCAGATGCCGATAGGGCTGTTTTAAGCGCCCTACCACCGAATAAGGGCGACATTTCTGTGGCGGATGCAGATAATCGGCCAGCGGTGTGGCTGTAACTGCCGGTGGCGTAGCTTCGATCACCATAAAATGGTTCGGGCTTTTTTCCCACACAATGCCCACATGGGTAAACTGACGACTACCGGCGATACCGGTAGCGGCCTTAATGGCACCGTTCATGTCACCCTGACACCCTTCCTGAAAAATCAGATCGCCCTCTTGTAAGCGAAAAGTGTCGGCATAAGCCGGTACCCAGGCCACCATCAACAGCAATGTGAGCCAAAGCATGGTGTGTTTTAAAGCTTGCATGTTCATTTTATTTTCATTGAGACTCAGCATTGAATCAAAATATTAATCATTTACATTGGATTAATGGTTTATTGGTCAGCGAGGTTATTCCTCATCATCAGGGATACCACGTTTACGTTTATATGCCCGATGAGCAGCGGCAAAGGCAGCAATGGAAGCACCGATCAGCGCACCCCCAATAAACATCGCCACCATATCTACCCGTTTACCCACATCAAGGCTATGCTGAATTTCGGCCACAGTCAGCCGTTGCTGCCCGGGGGCGGCAATACCTTCAATCATGTGCCGGTCACGGCACAGCGGCATCAACACCTTCTGATCCGCCGCCTGTGGATACAGACGCTGTACATGTGCCTGGCATTGCTGCATTTCTGCCGGTTTCACCAGATGAAACCAGCCACCCAGATACAGACCGGCCAGCAACAGAACCAGACCGAAAATCACAATCGGAATGGGCGAGCCCCTTTTGGGTAAAGGTTGCGAAGGTGCTGCCATTGAGCTGGCAGCCTTATTACGGGATTGTTTTTTACGACCCATGACTTACTCTTAAATTTGATTTAAATAACGATAACCCACTAAACAACAAGTCACAGAAGGCTCTGACACCCCACACCCCTATGACCAGATTCATGCCTGCCGCTGATTTTATCAGCTTTTATCATTCGTTTTGCTGGTTCAGCTGCTTTAGTTTGATACTGTTTTTGGTTTTGGCCAGCATTTCACTGACATTCTCACCCAGATACAAAGCCAGTCCGATGGTCAGCATATCTACCACCATCAATTGTAATAACCGCGATACCATCGGCGTATATTTGGCGCTGTCTTCCGATGAGACCACACTGATAACACAATCACAAATCCTGCCCAAAGGAGAATCTGCCGGCGTCAGACCAATTACCGGCGTACCATTGACTTTGGCAATGGCCACCGCGTCCAGTAAATCCAGAGAAGTACCGGAATACGAAATCACCACCAATACATCCTCTGCTGACAATACCGAGGCGGCCATTAACTGCACATGACTATCGACATAAGCCACAGTAGACAGACCAAAACGAAACAGTTTATGTTGCGCATCCATGGCCACAATACCGGAATTACCGGCACCATAAAACTCAATCCGTCTGGCTTTGGCCATCAGCCGGACCGCCTGTTCCAGATCAGCAACACATAAAGATTTACGACTGCCCAAAACCACAGCAGCAGTATTGCCAATGACTTTTTCCAGAATATCCTGCATGGTGTCGTCGCTATTGAGTTCTTCATGCACATAAGGCATACCATCATGGCCGATACTGGCTGATAAATCCAGTTTGAATTCAGACAAACCCTGAAAGCCCAGACTGCGACAAAAACGAATCACTGTAGGCTGGCTCACCCCAGCCTCTCTGGCAATATCCGCCACAGCCGCCTGAACAAACCATTTAGGCTGAGCCAGCGCACACTCCCCCACCTTACGCTCAGCAGCCGACAAACTGACTAATTTCTGACTGATTACCGCTAACATCATCAATAGGATTCTTTCTATATAGGCTCTAGAGGCCAAAAATAACGCCAGAAAATACAGTAGACATCCATCATTGTCACTATAATTCTGGCTTTAATGAGTATTGTTTGGCAGCTTAAAATTAGCTGGCACGGTGCAGCAGAATTTCCAGCACAAACTTACTGCCAAGATAGGCCAGCATCAGGCTTATAAACGCCACAATCACCCACCAAGCCACTTTTTTGCCACGCCAGGCCTGCGTGTGATGTTTCAGCAGAATAATCAGGTAAATCAGCCACGACAACACCCCGAACACCGTTTTATGATTCCATTGTGCCGGTTCGCCAAATACCGCCTCGGCAAACACCGTACCACTCACCACCGCCACCGTCAGCAATAAAAACCCCGCCTGCAATCCCTGAAACATCAGCTTTTCAATCGCCAGCAAGGGCGGCAGAAACCGCTGCCGCGGCGCCATTTTACGCGCGTGCAGATAATGATTACGCACCAGCATCAATACCGCCAGCAAGGTAGTGATACCAAATAAAGCATAAGCCAGAAGTGCCGAAACCACATGCAGCATAAAAGCCGTATTATGCAAAGGATAAGTCACCGGCTGCCCCGGCAAAAGCCACGCCAGCAACAGCGACACCGTGGTACACGGAAACAAAATCAATTGCAGTCCACGCAATGAACGGCGCCAGCTACCCAGCCAGTACAACAGCACCGTTAACCAGCTCACCAGACTGAGTGCCGGCCCAAACCCCATCAGCAACACATGCTGCTGCCACACCGGCGACCAGATCAACACACCCTGCCATACCAGAATCAGCAACAATAAACCATGCTCATATTTCAGCGAATAATGGGCATCAGTCTGATGCCGCCAGAACCACCAGGTCAGACCGGTTAAAATTCCATAACACAAAACCAGTAACAACAACCCATCCATGATGTCGATCCAAAAAACCATACGCCCACACAGTCGCATGTAGTGTTAAAATAAAGCGTTTTTCAGCGCCACCACCTTTTTATCAGGCGGATTTGTGGCGCCATGCCCCATTTTATAACCAAATCGCTGTTTTATCCTACTTTATTAGTTTTACAAATAATAAACAGCAATTAGATCAATACAAACAGGCTGTAGAGCAATATGGCCGGAGATGGTTTCGATGCTAGACAATTTATCCGATCGTTTCAGTAAAATCACCAAGACTTTACGCGGCCAGGCAAGGCTGAGTGAAGACAACATCAAAACAGCACTGCGTGAAGTGCGCATGGCCTTATTGGAGGCCGATGTTGCCTTGCCCGTAGTCAAAACCTTCATGAACTCAGTCAAAGACCGCGCCATTGGCCAGGAAGTCATGGGCAGCCTCACCCCCGGGCAGGCATTTATCGGCGTAGTCAACGATGCCTTGACTGAACTCATGGGCAAGGAAAACAGCAGCCTCAACCTCGCCGCCGTACCACCCGCAGTAGTACTCATGGCTGGCCTGCAAGGCGCCGGTAAAACCACCACCGTCGGTAAACTGGCACGGCTTTTGAAACACGACCAGAAGAAAAAAGTACTGGTAGTATCAGCCGACGTATACCGTCCGGCCGCCATTGAACAATTGAAACTTCTGGCCGAACAAGTCGAAGTAGAATTTTTCCCGTCGCACACCGGCGAAGTACCCGTACAGATCGCCCGACAAGCGCTGGATTATGCCAAAAAACAATTTTTTGACGTACTGATGGTCGATACCGCCGGCCGGCTGGCGATTGATGAAGCCATGATGCAGGAAATCCAGCAGATACACGAAGCCATCAACCCCGTGGAAACCTTGTTTGTGGTCGATGCCATGCAAGGCCAGGACGCCGTCAATACCGCCAAAGCCTTTAATGAAGCCCTGCCCTTAACCGGCATCGTATTAACCAAAATGGACGGTGACTCCCGCGGCGGCGCCGCCCTGTCCGTGCGCCACATCACCGGCAAACCGATTAAATTTATCGGTATCGGTGAAAAAATCAACGGCCTTGAACCCTTCTATCCTGATCGCCTGGCCTCACGCATTCTCGGCATGGGTGACGTCCTGTCCTTGATCGAAGATGTACAAAAAGGCATTGACGAAAAAACCGCCCAGCAGATGGCCAGAAAACTGCACAAAGGCAAATCATTTGACCTGAATGATTTTAAAACCCAGATTCAGCAAATGCGTAAAATGGGCGGACTGGAATCCATCATGTCCAAACTGCCGGGCGAAATGGGACAGGCAGCCAAACAAGTACCCGAAGGCACCGCCGATAAAGCCATGTCCCGCGTCGAAGCCATTATCAACTCCATGACCCCCAAAGAGCGCAGCCACCCCCTGCTGATCAAAGCCAGCCGTAAACGCCGCATCGCCCAGGGCGCCGGCGTATCCGTGCAGGAAGTCAACAAAATGCTGAAGCAATTTGAGCAATCACAGAAAATGATGAAATCACTCACCAAAGGCGGCATGGGTAAATTAATGCGCATGGCCAAAGGCATGAAAGGCATTTTACCGCAGTAAACCCCCGATTCAACCATACCAATCAATGGCTGTCTTTCACCATAAAGACAGCCATTTTATTGGTTTGCAACCCTGCAACACATTTTTAGAACAGCCATTTATTTCCCCTGACACACAACACCACGCAGCAGCCAGCACTGGCTGCTGTTTTAGTATCAGTCAATCGCTCATTTAACCACTGATGCCAGACAGCTCAAACCCAAATTTTTTAACCCTAATATTTATAATATAAAAACAATGATTTAAAAATAAGCTAAAAATTTGGGTATTTTGAACAGAAACAGAATATTAATTTGATTTATTGGGTATTTTTACGATATGCTTACTGTTCACTGCCGCATAGGCAGCTTAGAAAAATTGCCTGTCTAAATCGGCAAAATCAACCTCGTTCACTGCCGCATAGGCAGCTTAGAAATGGCTGAAATTTCATCAATTGATATTGCAAGCGTTCACTGCCGCATAGGCAGCTTAGAAATACAGTGTTAGTAATGACTCAAACGTATTCTGGTTCACTGCCGCATAGGCAGCTTAAAAAATAGGTACCACTGATGTGATCAATTCAGGTAGTCAGACAAGGTTTGTTGGCTGATTTGTTTCGTCTGCCTGATGCCGATAATGGTGTTATCTAACCAAATATCTGAAGTTACTCACCGTAAAAACTACAATCACGGCGGGCAGTTCAAGCCATAGTTTTATGTCACTCAATCGCCAATTTAGCGATTACTGCCATAGCGGTCAGACCCAAATTTTTCACTCCGAATATTTATATTATAAAAACAATGATTTAAAAATAGGGCAAAAATTTGGGTATTTTGAACAAAAACAGAATATTGATTTGATTTATTGAGTATTTTTGCGATATGCTTACTGTTCACTGCCGTATAGGTAGCTTAGAAACGCTAGGGCATTGGTCCAATTCCCTGCCCATGTGTTCACTGCCGTATAGGTAGCTTAGAAAAAAGTGCCACTGCGCTCACTGGTTCGTAGCGCGTTCACTGCCGTATAGGTAGCTTAGAAACCTTGAATTTTTTAAAGCGGCTGATGATATTCGTTCACTGCCGTATAGGTAGCTTAGAAAAATGGGGCGGCGATCAATTGCGGCAATGCGCGGTTCACTGCCGTATAGGTAGCTTAGAAAATGTGAGGTTGATGTCGAATCAATACAAGTTAGTTCACTGCCGTATAGACAGCTTAGAAATGCGCTGAGTTAGACAGTGTTAATGCGCACTAGTTCACTGCCGTACAGGCAGCTTAGAAACATCATGTAAAACACAAAGCCCTGAGCCAGCGTCCACTACCGTGTAGATATATGTAACATGTCAAGTTTTTTGAAGACGTATAAAGTCAGCCAAAAATTATTCTGGATTCAAAATAGAAAAAACAATCAGTTATACAGTATGCATATATAACTCTTGCTTTTTATAAACAGTAAATGCATAAACAGCAAATTTACGCATCAATGCAATGATAATAACCTTTTTTGGCTTTCTGGCTTTTACCAGACGATCAATAAAATCAGGGTACAAATTATGGCAGAACGCAGAAAGCGCTGGCAGCTTAGAAATTTTTTTATAATAAATTAGATGCTATAAGACAACTTAGAGACACACAAGACAAATCATACTCAATTAAGCCAAGTATTCATTAAGCACTTTATGAGCTGTCTGACAGCTTTCAAGACATTAGCCATGGCGCTTATGCCGCCGCTTATTCAGTACACACAGAAGATAAAATCTGGCATGAAGCTAAAGTTTTAGAAAAACTACAGGCTATTTGTATTCTGACTGAACTGTTAAACTTTCTGGTACATACAGAAGCGCGGTTAAATCTGAATCGGAATAAAGACCGTAAAAAAGCTGAAAAATAAACATGCTAAAACTTGATTCTATCAGGCAGATGATTATAGCCAATGGCTAACCAGAAAAGTTGAGGCTGTACTAAAAAGCACAATATAATACCATCATCATAAAGGAATTACTATTTCTTCACGTCGCCGAGCCGAGTTACTGACTGAGCTGAAAAATGCAAGTCAGGTGGACAGATAAGGCATTGGCTGACTTAGAATCATTGTGCGCTATATCTTTCAGGAGAATCCAGCAGCGGCATTTGATCTTGAAGATTTGGTCTTGAAGATGGGATCTTGAACCGCGTTCAAAATTTATCATCATTTCCCTATTTAGGTCGTACTGGATTAGTCTTTAGTACTCGTGAGTTGGTTATCCATCCAAACTACAGGGTAGTCTATCGAATTGATGAGCCAGTAATACAAATCATTTTAATAGTGCACACAACACAGCAATATCCAAGTGTTTAACAACTTTTAAATGACAATAAATAGCTCAAGATAGCGCGCTTTATCGCCACTTGTTTAGTTATTGTAAAGGGCAGACGTATTTATGGCCTTCATCAGCTCATAAGTGAACAATTTAAATATTTTAAGTAATGGATTTTACAAACTAAATAATCAATTTTGGCCTTTGAGTAACATTTAGTATCTTATTTCTTAATTACTCTTTCAAATCATTGAAAAAAATTTAAGCCATCGTTAATATTATTACGCATTCTTCAAATGTACATGAATAGGAGTAATTGATATGAAAAAGAAATTAGCTTATTTAACTGCATTGGCTATTTTAAGCACTTCTATGGCTGCCGCCTCTGCTGCCCCAGCTACACGTTGTATTGGTATTGGTAGCGGCTGTAGCAGTAGCTGTGGTAATGGTGGTAATGGTGGTAATGGTGGTGGTAGTATTAGCGGCGGTGGTAGTTGGTCATGGCAAAGCCAAGGAGAATGGTCTTGGTCATGGTTATGGCACTAATACGCTAAATACCCTTGAGTGTTAACAGAAAGCTCCATTACGGAGCTTTTTGACTATCTATCATTTATAAAAATCAGTACAAACCCTTTTTATTTACATACCTGATTCGGCTTAATCCCTATCATTCGGCTCAATCTCAATCCTTTTAGTTCTCTCCTAGTCAGTCCCTGTCGCACGCTCAACCTGTTCTCTACCGTTGCTTTAAGCTTGTTATAGACGTCCCGAAGACTATTCATGCCTTGGCTAATTGCTTTTGCTGCTCGCTCAAAATAATGTTTTTGCTTTGCAATGCGTTTACTTGCTCTCTCAGTGCCGTTACTTCGTTGTTCAATAGCCTGAGCTGCGCTTTATTTTGCCGCATCTGCTCGCAGTCTTCCAAGACTTTCAGTAATATGGTTTCTATCTTGGTCATTATCTATCCTTATGTTTTGGTTAATATCTCGCAATATTCGTCCTTCTTCCCCTATGGTTCTGTGTTCTTCGGATTGATAGCCACACACTATGCGCTTTTTGTCTTTCCGATTGCAGTAACTTACTTGTATTCCATTCGTTTTGTCGCTCAGCATCTCCAGGCTGTTTTGTGTTTCTGTCAATTTCTGAATCTGGTTGCTTAACCTTATATCCAAGAGAAACATTGATATCAACACTATCAACGTGATGCTGCTCAGAATCCATACCTATGCAGTATGGTTTTAATATTGTCTGACGCCATTTCTTTTGTGCTGCGTGAATGTCTTCGTTTACTGCCGCATAAGCAGCTTAGAAATATTGAAAAACCGCTGGTTATGGTGTTGATTTTGAATAGCCACAATTTGGAAAACTGGTAAATTTAATGAAAGAAATATCATAAAGACTGATGCTTAGTATTAATAATCATTCCGACATTAGCGCATTATTCAGCAAGTTTTGGATCAAAGAGTTAAAATTAAAGTATTCACTCATTGCAGATAAGACTACAGAAAGCAGTGTGCTTATTATCTGTAATTTTGAACTTATTGAATAATAAACAAGGTTATTTTAAAATCAAAAGTATAATCTTGTAATTTAAAGGAATTATAATAAATCTGGTCTTACTTTTTTATTTATAAACAAGAGAAAAGCCGGGTAGATCCGGCTTGTTGTTTTAAGAAAAGCTGATATTCAGGTGTTTACCCAATTTTGATGCTGCTTTTTCTAAAAAATCTAATTTGGTATTGTGTCGTAAATCTAATAACCGATCGATCTGCGGGGTGTGGACATTTAACCTGCGAGCCATCTCGGATTTTTTTACACCTTGTGCGATCATTTCATTAAGTAAAAATACTTTTGCAGTTTCAAGTGCTGGTAATGTAACCGTTTGCTGCGGATTTTTAATCGCAGAGGGCAGAGGTATTGGTTTGCGTATTTCAATATAACCGTCTAATGCAGTTAATAATCCTTCCAGTGCGTTTTGTTGTGCTGATTCTAGTTTATCAGCATCAACAATAGACAATGCACCTGGGACATCTGGAAAAGTTAATAAAAAAGTGCCATTGTCGTCTTTTTCCATTTCAAATTCATAAATTAACATATATCATTGCTTCCTAAACGAAAGTGCGAAGTAAGCCATTGATGACTTACTCTTTAATTTTTTATTTTAGATTTAGATCCTTTTTTATGCGATTCATTAAACCAGTTCCAATTTCTTTACTGCCATGATTGGGGAAAATTGAAATCTTGCCATTTAAACGAATCACTTGATGACTTCCTCTGCTTTGTGTTGTGAATTCTACACCTTGCTGTATTAACCATCGTTTAAATTCACTGTATTTCATCACCCCTCCCTGATTGAATGAATGTATTTTATAACAAATTTGTTTAAATATAAAACAAAACTGTTGTATTCATAGAAAATAAAAAGCTTATTGTTTAGTGCAAGTCTTTTTTATAAATTTTTATTTTTATTATGGGTTGAATTTTTTTTCCTATTGCAACCTGAAGTTATTTTCTTTGTTATATAATATTGAAAATTAAATAAAGTTCGTTGCCGGCTCCGGGCACCAAACAGATTGAAAATACACCATTGATTTTATTTTTTATTTCTATTGTTCACTGCCGCATAGGCAGCTTAGAAAATATCGAAGCAAAACAAGCTTCACACCGCATCGTTCACTGCCGCATAGGCAGCTTAGAAAAATATTTCCTGCCGACGTTCATATTCTGAATCGTTCACTGCCGCATAGGCAGCTTAGAAAGCCATCCTGAAGGTTCAACCCGTGACCAGCACGTTCACTGCCGCATAGGCAGCTTAGAAAAGCATAACGGCACTACGGCCTGGGCGGGTGATGTTCACTGCCGCATAGGTAGCTTAGAAACGTTAGGGACTTTGTATAGCGTGCCTTATTTTCGTTAACTGCCGCATAGGTAGCTTAGAAAATATTCTTTCTGATTCGAGTAGATTTTTTGTGGTTAACTGCCGCATAGGTAGCTTAGAAATAATTTATATCTTGAGAAATACAATGCCAGTAGTTCACTGCCGTATAGGTAGCTTAGAAAGTGGGTCATTCTGATGGCAATGGTTATTGCATGTTAACTGCCGTATAGGTAGCTTAGAAATTTTAGAAAGGCGCTCTAGGCACTCTGAATTAGTTCACTGCCGTACAGGCAGCTTAAAAAATAACGGTAACAAATGGTCAAATCCTTGCGCTGTTCACTGCCACACAAACAGCTTAAAAAGTCACATCATCTCTATTCAACACACCGTTTAAAACCGCTGCCTATATATCATACCAATTTAAAAAACCAAATATTTTATAAACAACGTCAGATTTAAAAGCAATGAGGAAAAATGCGAAAGCATCCGGCGCTTTACCCATGCTTAGTAATCGTGAAAACTATTAACGGGTGAATTGTACTGCCTGCTGCCAATGGCCATGTGAACCAATCGAACACCTGAAGTGATTCACCACAAAAACCACAACCTTGGCGACCAGGTCTGGCTGCGGTTTTATCGCCAACCAGCCAATCAAGCAGCTGTTTAGCGCCCGCAGCCAATGCAGTCAAATTCAAATTTGAACCCCTGATATTTTCAAATTTAAAACAATCAATTAATGATTAAAAAACGAGATATGGGAAAATAAAAACCGGATATGGCATTGAATTGTTTATTGACAACCACTAATCAACACCGCAATATAACTGAACTACGTTCAATAGCGTGGTCAGTTGTCGCAGACTGATACATACAGGCAGACGAGCCGCTCATGATTTAGTGCGCGGTGTTTTTACGTCTGATTACCCTGCCAAACGTACTCCTTTCTATGGTGGACGATGGCAGAGAGGCCTTGTGCCTGCTGGTTATCTGTATGCCAGTCTGCGAACTCTGCCATTTGTCCCCTTCCGAAATTGTGTCGCAGCAATTCGGAGGGATTAAAGACCATACAGAAAAGGCAATATTATGTTGGTAAAATCGCTTAACTTATCCCAAGTTTTTAATCTGGGCACCACTGTGCAATCCGGAGGTGCCGCATGAAAACCTACACCATCAACCACAATCTACTCGCCGCCGCGGCCGATGCTTTACTTAAACTGGAACATTTCAGCTGGTATACAGATATTCTGGCCGCAAGCATACAACACAGTGCCCAACACCAGAATTATGTTTTAATCGAACGACTGGCCGATATGCTGGAACAACTGGCCAGCGAAGCCCAGAATTGTCAGGCAGGAAACCTGTCGGCTGATTTATCCCATCTGCTTGATGCCGATAACAACGCTAGCCCACAAAATACCTGAACTGATTCACAACAAAAACCACAACCCCAGCGGCCAAACCCGGCCGCTTATTTTATCGCCCTTGCTTTGCAGTTTATGACTACCGTTTTATCGCTGCTACTTTATGGTCGCTATTATTGGCAGTTAATTGGCAGTTAATCGCCAGTTTAGCCATCACCGCCAAACCCACTCAGACCCAAATTTTTTACCATTGATATTTATATATTAAAAACAATGGTTTAAAAATAGGCTTAAAAATTTGGGTATTTTGAACAAAAACAGAATATTAACTTGATTTATTGAGTATTTTTACGATATGCTTACTGTTCACTGCCGCATAGGCAGCTTAGAAAAATATTAATTTTATTACCTACTTTACCGTTATGTTCACTGCCGCATAGGCAGCTTAGAAATTTTTTTACATTGTCAGTAATCGTTATCCTTCGTTCACTGCCGCATAGGCAGCTTAGAAAATCTGCAAGCATCGCTTAGCTTCTGCCGCGCCGTTCACTGCCGCATAGGCAGCTTAGAAAGTCTGGGAATTATTATTCTGAGTCGTCGCGGGGTTCACTGCCGCATAGGCAGCTTAGAAAAAAATAAATGGCTTGGCAGCTTAACGAAGTCAGTTCACTGCCGCATAGGCAGCTTAGAAAATCTTTTGATTTTCCGCATAAGACCGGTTGTAGTTCACTGCCGCATAGGCAGCTTAGAAATTCAAATCTTTTGTTAGTATGAAACCTGCGTGTTCACTGCCGCATAGGCAGCTTAGAAAATAAAATAGAATGAGCCTGTTTCCCCATCATTGTTCACTGCCGTGTAGGCAGCTTAGAAAAGCAGTTCAGATCAAGTAATGCCTTAGCCTGTGTTCACTGCCGTATAGGTAGCTTAGAAAAATTTAAAGCTGATTGTGAGACTTTGATTCCTGTTCACTGCCGCGTAGGCAGCTTAGAAAAGCTCAAAATGGAATTTTTGACTTACTAGGCACAGCGGCTAATCATCATTGATCATGGATTATGGATAAACAAGAGACGACACCAGAACAATTGGTTGAGATTGAAACAAAGGCTGATGAGTTTATACAGGCAATAGATGCGTTTGCGTTTGCTCTGCGTCATGAATATCAATTTTTTCCGGAGATAACCGTCAGGTTGTGTGCTGAGGCCATACACGATATTTCTAATATCTCTAGTCTTAATTTATGGCTTAAATCCGGATTTGAGGCCATCTTATCTGCAAACAATGGATTTTTCTCATGCATTTTAGGAGGTTAAAGAACAATTAAACTGGTGTTTTCCTCCTTGTACCAAAAAGCATGTACCGGAATGAATGATGAATTAAGAAAAAAGCTCCGAACGGGGCTTTTTTAATTTTCTTATGGCGTGCTTGGTTTTTTGCCGTTGTTTTAAGCGGCTAGTCAACATGCCGCAGGTTGTTGATATTTTGTTTCCCAGACTGAAAACAGGTTATTGGCTATAACAAGACTGATACTGATCAAAAATGGTTTATCCATGCTAAAAAACGGGCTGTTCTTAGCCCGTTTTTTGTTTATTCATGGCAAATTCTGATGATTTTCTTAAAATGGCTAACATCAAATGCACATTGCCGACATCTGCCCCATTACGGGGTGAATAACAGCAAAAATTAATGTGCTGCGCCTTTAGGTGCGCCGATAGGTAAAATGGTGCGGCCGAACTGTTCATTCAGCACTTCAGCCATGGCCAGATAAATGGCGCTGGCGCCACATATGATGCCTTCAAAACCGGCAATATTGATAATCTGATGATTACCGGTGATGTTGCCAAAAGCCAGTAATGCAAATAATACGGTCAGGCTGGCAAATACAAATTGTATTACGCGGTTGGCTTTTAAAGTACCGATAAACATGAAGGCAGTGAAAACACCCCATAGCGCAAGAAATATACCGACAAAAGTAGCGTCGCTGGGTGCGGTTGCGGCGGAGGTGGGCAGATACCAGATACCGACCAGGCTAATCCAGAAAAAGCCATAAGAGGTAAAGGCGGTTGTGCCAAAAGTATTGCCTTTTCTGAATTCAAGAATGCCAGCGATCACTTGCGCCAGACCACCATAAAATATGCCCATGGACACGATTACTGTCATGGCAGGGAAAAATCCGGCATTATGAATATTCAGTAGAATCG
This sequence comes from Neisseriaceae bacterium ESL0693, assembly GCA_029433475.1. Taxonomy (GTDB): domain Bacteria; phylum Pseudomonadota; class Gammaproteobacteria; order Burkholderiales; family Neisseriaceae; genus Snodgrassella. Next base: position 39,843 of record JAQTIE010000012.1, read on the forward strand.
TGGTCATCCCGAATCCCATTAAACCCAACGGGCCTGGATTGGCCAATTTATTGTTTTCCATAAAGATCCTATTAAATTACAAAATGGTTATAAAAGTTATAAAGATTAATTTAATATTAAATTAAAGTAAGTTTTGTAAGGATAAAATCAAATAATTAATAAATCAATACATTTATGACTATTTTATTCTTGATGATTATTATCATGATGAATTCATTATATTAATATAATTAGGACAACTGTTGATGACAACATTTTTTCTTATTGTTGTGCATCTTTCAGGGCTGGGTTTTGTGGCAATGGTGGTTCTAAGCATTGACCGTTGTATGAAGGATTGACGATATGACAATGAATTGATCAGAATCTATGTCATACAGATGATTTGCCGATTTTTCTGAACCAGCCAAAACGGCACATCATGCCATTATAGAGGGAGGAATGGTCATTCTGGTATTCAATTGTCAATGTCTTCTTCTGACAGTCTTAAACCGGTGAAAATCGATAAGAGGCATGTTTCTATTTTTCAGCATTACGGCCTGGTTATGGTGATGGCTACAGGCAAAAGCGTGGGTTCTGCGTTATAATCAATGTCTTTATTTTTTATTTTATCTTCACACATTAGCCATGTTAAACAGTCAATATTCGCCTGCTGAAATCGAAACTCCGTTATACCAGACATGGGAAGAGCGCGGTTATTTCCAACCAACATTGGATTTAACCAAGCCTTCTTTCAGTATTCAGCTACCGCCGCCTAATGTCACCGGTACTTTACATATGGGGCATGCTTTTAATCAGACTATTATGGACGGTCTTACCCGTTATCATCGCATGAAGGGTGAAAATGTCTGCTGGATACCGGGTTCTGATCATGCCGGTATTGCCACGCAGATTGTGGTAGAGCGGCAGCTGGCAGCAGAAAATGTTTCGCGTCATGACTTGGGGCGGGAAGCATTTATTGCCAAAATCTGGGACTGGAAAAAATTCTCCGGCGGCACCATTACCGAGCAAATGCGCCGTATGGGCTGTTCGGTTGACTGGAGCCGTGAATATTTCACCATGGACGATACGCGTGCCGGTATTGTGACTGAAGTATTTGTTCGTTTGTTTGAGCAGGGTCTGATTTATCGTGGTAAACGGCTGGTCAACTGGGATCCGGTGCTGGGTACGGCGGTGTCTGATCTGGAAGTGGAAAACATTGAAGAAAACGGCCATATGTGGCATATCCGCTATCCGCTGGCGGATGACTCTGATACGGCAGTTATTGTGGCCACTACCCGTCCGGAAACTTTGCTGGGCGATGTGGCGGTGGCAGTACACCCTGATGACGAGCGTTATCAGGCGCTGATCGGCAAACAGCTGATTCTGCCTTTGTCTGGCCGCACTATTCCGGTGATTGCGGATGAGTATGTGGATAAAGATTTTGGCACCGGCTGCGTTAAAATCACGCCGGCGCATGACTTTAATGATTATGAGGTGGGTAAACGGCACCAGACTGCATTGATTAATGTACTCAGTCTGGAAGCCAGAATTCTGCCGCAGGCTGAAGTATTCAATTTTCAGGGGCAGGCTCAGGAGACAATTGCCTTACCGGCTGCCTATGCTGGTCTGGATCGTTTCGCTGCGCGTAAACAGATGGTGGCTGACCTGGAGGCACAGGGTTTACTGGTTAAGGTGGAAGATCACAAACTGATGACGCCTAAAGGTGATCGCACTGGTAGCGTGATTGAACCGATGCTGACCAGTCAGTGGTTTGTGGCCATGACGCGCACGCCAGACAAGAGCGACAGCTACCCTGAACCAGAATCGGCCTTCAAAGGCAAAACCCTGACTGAAAAATGTATTTATGCTGTTGAGAGCGGGCAGGTACGCTTTATTCCGGAAAACTGGGTCAATACCTATAATCAGTGGATGAATAATATTCAGGACTGGTGTATTTCGCGTCAGTTGTGGTGGGGACATCAGATTCCGGCCTGGTATGATCAGCAGGGTCGGGTTTATGTTGCTCACAATGAAGCCGCAGCGCAGGCACAGGCGGGCGCTGACGCGATACTGACGCGTGATAAGGATGTGCTGGACACGTGGTTTTCTTCGGCACTGGTACCGTTTTCTACTTTAGGCTGGCCAGAAGATACAGCCGAACTGAAGGCCTTTTTGCCGTCTCAGGTATTGGTAACCGGTTATGAAATCATTTTCTTCTGGGTGGCTCGCATGATCATGATGACTACCCACTTTACCGGTAAAGTGCCGTTTCGTGATGTGTATATTCATGGCATGGTGCGTGATCACGAAGGCAAGAAAATGTCTAAATCCGAGGGTAATGTGATTGACCCGGTGGATTTGATTGATGGTATTGATCTGGAACGTTTGCTGGTGAAACGCACCACAGGATTGCGCCGGCCGGAAAAAGCACCGCAGGTAATCAAAGCCACGCAGAAAATGTTTGCCGATGGCATTCCGGTATTTGGTGCCGATGCTTTGCGTTTTACCATGGCCAGCTATGCCAGCCTTGGCCGCAGCATTAATTTTGATTTCAAGCGCGCGGAAGGTTATCGCAATTTCTGTAATAAACTGTGGAATGCCAGCCGCTTTGTGCTGATGAATGTTGAAAATCACGATTGCGGTCAGGATGAAACGCTGCCGTTATCATTCAGCTTTGTTGATCAATGGCTGATTTCGCGCTTACAGGAAACTGAAGCAGCGGTCACTACCGCTTTTGATACCTACCGTTTTGATATGGCCGCCCAGACGTTATACGAATTCATCTGGAATGAATATTGTGACTGGTATGTGGAGCTGGCCAAAGTACAGTTACAGCATGGCGATGAAGCACAGCAGCGCGCCACGCGCCGTACGTTGGTACGGGTCTTGGAAACAGTATTGCGGCTATTGCATCCGATCATGCCGTTTATCACTGAGAAATTGTGGCAAAGCATTGCGCCGCTGGCCAATGCCCGCCACACTGACAGCATCATGCTGGCTGCATGGCCACTGGCAGATGAAGACAAAATCAGCCAGCCGGCACTAGCGCGGATGGCGCAATTACAGGAAATGATCGGGGTGATCCGTAATCTGCGCGGTGAAATGGGTTTGGGTATGGGTGTTAAACCGCCACTTCTGATCGAAAGCGCCAAAGATAACGATATTACGGATTTATTACCCTATCTGCCGATGATGGCGCGTTTAAGTGAAGTCAAACAGGTAGACAGTCTGCCGTCAGACAATGATGCGCCGATTGCTGTTTGTCAGGGTGTGCGGCTGATGCTGAAGGTGGAGATTGATAAAGCCGCCGAAACCGCGCGTCTGAATAAAGAATTGGAGAAAATCCGTAAGGCTGTCGACAAGATTGAGGCCAAATTATCCAAACCTGGTTATGTGGACAAAGCGCCGGCGACATTGGTGGAGAAAGATCGCACCGAACTGGCTCAATGGCAGGACAAAATGGCTCAGGTTATGGCTCAGCTACAGAAATACAGCCATTAATCATTGATATAACTATTACATTCACGACGTTTCCAAATGGGTTGCTATCAGCAACCCATTATTTTGAAAATCAAACTTTCCATTCATTTACAAAAATTTAAATGACATGAAAACAAAATATTAACTTTTTAATTTAACTTAAGTTTATATAATTTATTCATTTACTAAAAAATCTTAGGTAAAATCTTCCGGAATCAGTGTAAGCTAAATACTGCTGAATACTATATGAATCAGTTTAACTGAATATTAATATAAGTGGAGGGTCCAACCGCATGGTCAGTACGTCTAAATACTTGTCCCTGAATATCACCTTATTGCAGGCACGAGAGGCATTAATGTCCTATTTTCGTCCGATGTTGAACGATATCGGTATTACTGATCAGCAATGGCGAATTATTCGTCTACTGGCTGAAAACGGCATCATTGATTTTCAGGACTTAGCCAAACAGGCGTGTATTCTGCGCCCCAGTTTAACCGGCATTCTGACCCGTCTGGAAAAACTGGATCTGGTGATACGTCTTAAACCATCGAATGATCAGCGACGCGTTTTTCTGAAACTGACACCCACGGGTGAAGCGCTTTATCAGCGTTTCTGTGCCAGTGTTGATGAGCGCTATGAAGTCATTGTATCACGCTTCACACCAGAAAAATTAAAACAACTCGATGATCTATTGAAAGAATTTACTAAAATAGCCATCGATAACCATTAAATTCATATGCGTATCACATCTTCTTCCGAATCAGCACAAAATTATCGTGATGCCATGGCCAAAGTGGCATCAGGCGTTCATGTCATTACCACCGACGGCGTGGCCGGTCATTATGGTATTACCATGACTGCGGTAACCTCTGTCACTGATAATCCACCCACTTTACTGCTGTGTATCAATCAGAAAGCGGGTATCCAACCTGTTTTGCAAGCCAATGGACAGCTGTGCGTCAATGTACTGGCCGCCGATCAGCTTGACGTGGCCAGACATTTCGCTGGCATGACGCAATTGTCCAATCATGAACGCTTCTTACAAAATCAGTGGCAAAGTCATCCGCATTCGAATCAGCCACAATTGGAAGGTGCCTTGGCTCATTTACATGGCCACATCATTGAACGGCATGAAGTCGGCAGCCACAGTATTTTTTATGTAGCCATTGACCATATTTATAGCGATCAGACCACCAAAGATGCTTTACTGTATTTCGAACGCCAGTTTGGCCACACTGCCTTTTGAGCGTTAACCAGACCGATCATGATGACAAGATAAACCAGCCTGCCCTTCATTTGGGATACTGCATTAAAAATAAAAAACCGACTGGTTCATACTCAGCCGGTTCTTTCATGTGCTATTAATGATTTATTTTACAATCTGTGCCAATTCACCCTTGGCATAACGATCTGCCATTTTTTCCAGCGAAATCGGCTTGATCTGACTGGCATGGCCTGCGGCACCAAAAGCCACATAACGATCAATACACAATTGCTTCATGGCTTTAATGGTTTCAGTAAAATATTTACGCGGATCAAATTCATTCGGATGAGTGGCAAGAAAACGGCGCACCGCACCGGTGCTGGCCAGGCGTAAATCGGTATCAATATTTACCTTACGCACGCCGTGTTTAATCCCTTCGACAATTTCTTCCACCGGCACGCCATAGGTTTCCGGAATCTGGCCGCCGTATTCATTGATCACCGCCAGCCATTCCTGCGGTACTGAGCTTGAGCCGTGCATCACCAGATGGGTATTGGGCAAGCGTTCATGAATTTCCTTAATCCGGTCAATCCGCAATACATCACCGGTAGGCTTACGGGTAAATTTGTAGGCACCGTGGCTGGTACCAATGGCAATCGCCAGAGCGTCCACACCGGTATCCTGCACAAACCGCGCTGCTTCATCCACACTGGTCAGCATCTGTTCATGACTCAGTTTACCGGCAGCGCCCACACCATCTTCTTCACCGGCATCACCGGTTTCCAGATTGCCAAGACAACCGATCTCTCCTTCAACCGATACACCGCACGCATGCGCCATTTCTACAGTTTTGCGGGTGACATCTACATTGTATTCATAGCTGGAGGGTGTTTTGGCATCACTTTTTAATGAACCGTCCATCATCACAGAAGAGAAACCCAGTTGAATCGAACGCTGACACACATCGGGCGAAGCGCCGTGATCCTGATGCATCACCACCGGAATATGCGGAAATTCTTCTATTGCCGCCAGAATCAGATGCCGCAGAAATGGCGCACCGGCATATTTTCTGGCACCGGCACTGGCCTGCACAATCACCGGGGCGTTTACTTCATCTGCCGCCTCCATGATCGCCCGCATCTGTTCAAGATTGTTCACATTAAAAGCAGGCAGGCCATAATTGTGTTCAGCTGCATGATCCAGTAACTGGCGCATAGAAACCAAAGCCATAAAAGTCTCCGAATAGTGTTAAATATAAATGGGTCGATTAGACAGGATTATAACACTGCCCTTTCATTGATGGCGCTAATCGCTGCATGAAAACCATGCCCGGCCGCTCTTGCGCCGATGTCTGACTGAATGCATGTCGTTCAGTCAGGCCTGAAAATGCACAATATGCTCAGGCAGAATCGTCAATGGCCAGTATTCGCCCGCCACCGGTAACCGTTCCTGTAACGGCAGCCACCAATTCAGCGCACCATAGTGCGCATGTACCACACTGGCCACACAGGCGTCAGCACGCAGCGAAACCGCCTGTATGAGGGTAGGCGTACCGGCTTTTGTATCCAGCTTTAAGGCATTTTGCGGGATATAGCAATCATCGCGTACATTATCGCAGCCCAATAATCGCGCCACCCAGGCATCGCGTGGCCGCGTCAGCAAGGTAACCGCATCGCCTTTTTGTACCCATTGCCCGTCACGCAACAGACAAATCCGGTCGGCCAGTGCAAAAGCCTCAGCCGGGCTATGCGTCACCAATACACTGGGGCAATGCTGCTGACTTAATAATCGTTGTGTCAGCCGCTGTAAATCGCCGCGCAAGGTGGTGTCTAAAGCAGAAAACGGCTCATCCAGTAATAATGCCCGCGGTCCGATCACCAGCGCGCGCGCCAAGGCCACACGTTGCTTTTCACCACCGGACAACGTGGTTACCGGCTCCATCGCCGCGTGTGCCAGCCCTACTTGCTGTAGCATCTCCTCAGCAGCTTTTCTGGCCGGCGCCTTGGCCATACCCTGCATGCGTAAACCAAACGCCACGTTCTGCCACACATTCAAATGCGGCAATAACGCATAATCCTGAAACATGAGTGCAAATCGCCGCTTTTCCGGCGCCATGGCAGTGATGTCCTGATCGTGATCAAAAATATGGCCGCTGTCCGGCGCCACCAGACCGGCAGCAATGTTCAGTAAAGTTGATTTACCGCTGCCACTGGCACCCAGAATGGCCACCATTTCGCCGGCAGCCACCTGCAAATCCAAGTCATGTGCCACCACTTTATGCCCAAAACGTTTACTGATTTTTTGCCAGATAAGCATGTTATTGCCCCTTTCTGCGGGCAGATGTCTGCCATTCCAGTAACATAAAAATCAAAGTCGCCAGTATCATCAACACGCCGGTCAAGACCATTGCCCGATCATAATTATCTGAGCCGGGGATATTTAAATAATGATAAATCAAGGTGGTCAATGTCTGCCATTCCGGCCGCGATAAAAACAATGTGGCCGCAAATTCACCCACACAGGTGGCGGCCGCCAAGGCCAGACCGCGCTGTAAGGCCGGCCTTAATAAAGGCACAACCACAGTTTTTACACTTTGCCAGCGCGTGGCACCTAATGTCCGGGCGGCCGCCACATAACTTTTTGGCAAGCCATCCAGCGCGGCCAGTACGTCTTTGGTCACAAAAGGATAGGCCAGCAAGGCATAAGTGCACACCAGCATACTCATGGAAGCCATCCAGGCCGGATAACACAGCAGTAAACCAAAGGAGATACACACGGGCGACACCATAAACGGTAAAAAAGTCAGACCGCGTATCCAGTTAACATAATGCGCCAATACCGCATGGCTGACTCCCAGTATCATTGCCAGCAATACCGCCATGCTACTGAAACGCAACATATTCCCAATCGCCTGCCAAGTCTCTGTCTCAGCCATGACCCGCCACGATGCCCCCGCCAGTAACAACCTGCCCCAGACAGTCACCAGCGGCAAAGCACAGCAAACCAACAAAATCAGTAAGGCCACCGCCAGCGCCCCTTTTTGCCATCGCTGTTGCGGTGGTTGCGGCCACAGAGGCATCACTACCACCTCCTGAGCCGTCCATTTACTCAATACCGCATAAGTTAAACCTGCCATCAGCGTCACCGCCAGCGCCCACAAAACCAACACGCTGGCCTGATCCATATCCAGTTCCAGCGCAATCAGCTGATAAATCTGTACTTCCAAAGTACCATAACGGGCACCGCCCAATAATAACGCCAGCCCGAAACCAGAAAAACAATATAAAAACACCAGACATACACCACCGATCAGCCACGGACACAACACCCGCCACTCCACCTGCCAGAAGCGCTGCCAGGCTGTGGCACCAAATGCCTGTGCCATCTGCATCTGGGTGGCCGGTACGCGGCATAAACCCTGATAGACGGCCTGAACCAGCACCGGCAGATTAAAAAACACATTGCCATAAAACAAAAGATAAGGCGTATCATTCCAGCCACGCCATAACCAGCCTTGTTCACCGAATAAACCCAGAACACCCACGGCTGCCACCAGCGTGGGCATCACAAAAGGCAAGATCAGCAAGCGCAATAACCATTTTCGTCCACGAAACTCAATATGTGCCAATACCCAGCCCACTGGTACCCCCAGAAGCGCAACCAAAAATGCACTGACCAAAGCCTGCCAGAGGGTCCAAGACAAAAGGCGGCGCATATATTCATCCTGCCAGACCTGGCCAAACGTAGTGACATGTGTATACTGCATGACCTGAAAGAGTGGCAGCAACACCATGGCCACCAGAAAAGCCAGTGGCAATATTCCCAGCATAACCGGCATCATACGGCTGAATTTTATCTGTATTCTGTTCATGTCACTGGCCTCACACTATCAAGGTATCGATGTAGCTGTCGCATCAATCACTCAGATCCATAAGAAAAACAGGCACCGGAATATGTCCCATGCCTGTATTCTAAAAACCGATGCCTGCCAACACTAGCGCAGCACCGTTTTAATCCAGCGGCTGACCCAGCTTTGCTGTTTGGCCTGCATATCGGCCAGACTGGCTTGTTTGGGCTGATAATTAATCATACTTTGCTGCATCACTTCCGGCACCGGCGTCCCTTTCACGGCCGGAAACACCCACATCGAAGTAGGGATGGCCGCCTGTATCCGCGGGCTTTGTAAAAACTGTACCAGTTTGGCCGATAATTGTGGTTGGGGTGTACGGTTCAATACCGCCGCACCTTCTACCTGTAAAAAGACGCCACCATCTAACAAAAGATTTCCAGTGGGTGATGTGCGGTATTTACCCTTACCATAATAAATCTCCGCCGCCGGACTGGAAGCATAACTCACCACCATCGGGCGGCTGCCGCCATTCAAAGTAAAATCAGTATAATAGGTATCACTCCAGCTACGACCAATCTTGACCCCGTTCAAACGCATTTTATGCCACCACTCAAATGCCTCTTCTTCCCCCAGAGAACCGATATTGGCCATCAGAAAATCCAGTCCTACATTGGACGTGGCCGGACTGGGTAAAGCCAGCAGATTTTTATACCGCGGCAAAGTCAGATCATTGAGCGAAGCTGGCAACGGCAAACGATGCTGGGCAAACCATGCCTTATCATAGTTAATCGTCACATAACCATAATCAATCGCCACTGCCTGCGGCAAACTGACCACCGCGGGCAGGCTGGCCGGCTGATTCGGTGCCAGAACATCAAAATGGCGGGCTTTCATGATATTGCTGTTATCCAGCCCATACACCACATCAGCAATCGGATTGGCACGCGTTAAAATCAACCGGTTCAACATTTCATTGGCGCCGCCCATTTTAATCACGTTTAATTTGACATCGTGGGTACGTTCAAACAAAGCCAGCTCAGCCGGCGGTAAATTAAATGATTGATGCACAACCAGACGCAATGTCGTCTGTGCCTGTGTCATGGCTGAAATCAGCCATAATCCACAGAAGAGCCACCTAATCACTATTTTCATTTCAACCTCATCTTTTTTGATAAAATCAACACATTCGTTTTACCACATCAAGCCACATCACATGACCGCTATCTGCTGGATATTTGATCTAGATAATACTTTACACCATGCCGATCAGGGCATATTCCAGATCATCAATCAAAACATGACCGCCTATATAGCAAAAAAACTCAGACTTAGCCAGCCTCAGGCGTCCGGTTTACGCCAGCATTACTGGCAGCGCTATGGCGCCACTTTGGCGGGTTTACAACAACATCATCCCGAATGTGATCTGGCTGACTTTTTAAAGGCCAGCCATCCCATACCCGATATTCTGCCCAGACTCAGACCAGTAGCACAAGTGGCCGCTACCCTGGCTCAGCTGGACGGGGAAAAATTTGTTTTTTCCAATGGCCCTACCTTTTACGTTCAGGCCATCATCGAAAACATGCAGTTATCCGACCATTTTCAAGGATTATTTGGCATCGACCGGTTTCATTTCTACCATAAACCGCAACCACAGGCCTATGAGGCACTGTGCCGCCATATCCAGCGCCTCCCGCAACACTGCATCATGGTAGACGATCAAATCAATAACCTGCACACTGCCCGCCAGCTGGGCATGCATACCATCTGGTTCGGACAGCATACCTATCCGTGTACTGCCATCAGCGCCACTGCCTGCGATATGCACCAATTATTACACATCGCCACCAGCTTAAACATTAACCCTATACGACATTAAGTAAACTCTCTACAATAGCGCTTAACCCTTTAATGACCGCTCCAATCCCTAAGGAAATCATCATGCGTATTGCCCTAACATTACTCTGTAGTCTGTGTTTTCTGGCTGGTTGCACCTGGGAAACCTATCAGGATGCTAATGGACAAACCAAACTGCGTCAGAAGTATGAACCCGGTAGTCGCGTGGTTTATCAGGATGGCACTTACTCACACAACCTGCGCTACAACAGCCTGCGTCCCGAACCGCATGTTTTAAAACCCAGCGTAAACGATGGCCGTGAAACACTGCCACCCAACACCCACTGGCCGACCGGCAGCGCCGAATAGCAGCCCCTGTTGTTCTCATTCAGGCGACCATGTTCCGGTCGCCGTTCCTTGTTCAATCCAGCTTTTTGATTTGCCTTATGTCCACACCCGAACTTAACATCGTCATTCTTGCTGCCGGTAAAGGCACGCGTATGTATTCAGCCCTGCCCAAAGTATTGCACCGCATCGGCGGCCAGACCATGCTGGAACGCGTCATTGCCACAGCCCAAAGCCTGAAACCGCAACGCATCAGCGTGGTTATCGGCCATGGTAAAGAATTGGTACAACAACAGGTTAAAGCCGATGTACAATGGGTAGAACAAAACCAGCAGCTGGGCACCGGCCATGCAGTTAAAACCGCCCTGCCTTATCTCTCCCATCAAGGCCAGACCCTGATTTTATATGGAGACGTGCCGCTGATTGATGCCGAGACACTACAACAATTGTGTCAGACTGCCGGTGATCAGATTGCGCTCCTGACTGATGTCTTGCCTGACCCCAAGGGTTATGGCCGCATAATCCGCCAACAGGATAAAGTTGTCGCCATTGTCGAAGAAAAAGACGCCACCGCCGCCCAGAAAACCATTACCGAGACCAATACCGGCATTTTCGTATTGCCCAGCCATAAATTAGCCTCATGGCTGAACGCCCTGCAAAACAACAACGCCCAGCAAGAATATTACCTGACCGACCTCATCGCACTGGCTCATCAGGACGGCATCGAAATCAGACCGGTGCCCGTACGCGCCTCTTATCTGGCCGCCGGCGTTAACAATAAAATACAGCTGGCACAACTGGAACGCATTCTGCAACAACAACAAGCCCAGACACTCCTAAAAGCAGGCGTTACCTTACTCGATCCGGCACGCTTTGACTTGCGCGGCCACATTATTCATGGCCGAGACGTCAGCATTGATATCAACGTCATTCTGGAAGGCACCATTACATTAGGTGACAACGTCACCATTGGCGCCCATTGTGTCATTAAAAATGCCACCATCGGCAGCGGCACCACCATTGCCCCTTATTCCCATCTGGAAAACTGCACCATCGGCCAGAATGCCCACATCGGCCCTTTTGCCCGTTTACGTCCCGACACTGACATTGGCGATCAGGTACACATTGGCAACTTTGTTGAAGTCAAAAACAGTATCATCGGCACCGGCAGCAAAGCCAACCACCTCACCTATCTGGGCGACGCCCGCATCGGCCAGTACAGCAACATCGGCGCCGGTACCATTACCTGTAACTACGATGGCGTACACAAACACCCCACCACCATCGGCGATCATGTTCGCATCGGTTCTGGCAACATGCTGGTGGCACCGGTACAGATCGGCGACAAAGCCACCACCGGCGCCGGCAGCACCATCAGCAAAAACTGCCCGCCCGGCCAGCTGACACTGGCACGCAGCCGTCAGGTTACTCTGCCCAACTGGATACGGCCGGAAAAAGACAAAAAGTGATGTTGCTGTCAGGCATGACCACTGTTACCTCACACTGATCAGCCATAATCCATCATATGTTCATGGATTACTCAACCTGAGACCACACTGACCCATACCAAGAGACCACCCTCATGGCCTGACAACTGTCTATCCGATGATGATCAATATACTGAATATGAAATTTGAATATTAACAGACATACACCAAACCGGCGATGCAATAATCATCAAACCGCAACCTGACCAACACACCCCCGGATTGTCATTCAACCAGCCAATAAAAAACACCAAGTTACTGCAATACCCATCTGCTCAGATGAAGCGGATTAATTATAATATACCATGATCAGACAGGTTCAATTTGGAGACAATCCCCCTAAAAACACCAACAAGATTAATGTCATCAATAATATATTTATAATATCATGACATAGAAGGCTTCAACTGCCAGCAAAGTCATGCTAAAAATAAAACCTGTTGCCGCTTTAACCATTCCCCACATATATCTCTTGGCAGCCTGCCGGAGAAAAAAACCAAGCAGATTATTGACAATATCGACAACGAAATAAGCAAAATCGTTTCATTCATCAATACAGTTTGATCTGATGTATATGCAAATATATTATTTTAAAATTGTTATCAATGTTGTAGCGACTTTACGAATACGCTGGCATAATAAATCATAAATAGACTAAACTATCCGCTTACCCAAAAATAACCAACACAACATACCCACACTGACCAGAAACCAAAGCATTGAATCAGGGAGAAACAGACTGTGTCTGAAGTCAAGAATTTATATCAGCTGTTAAATATCGCGCCAACCGCATCTATGGCAGCAATCAGACAGGCCATACATCAAGCAGCTAAAAAGCAGACACTCAGCGCCAGTGAATTGCAATTATGCAATAATATCCTGCTGAATGAAGCATTACGCCAAAAATACAATGCCGCATTGTTGGCTGCTTATCCAGCACTTCAGACACAACTGAACTGCCAGAACACAATACAACCCGCAGCACAAAAACCAAACAAAACAAAATGGCACCACGGTTTAAAATATCTGCTATTGATTATTGTGTTCATGATGATTGGCAGCGGCGGTTATGCTGCCTACCACTACTACCCGATTTATGCCGCACAGAAAGCAGTTAAAGAGAGGCTTCAAAATGCTGAATCAGTCAGATTTTATGATCTAAATCGATACATCAGCAAACAAGGGAAAACAACTCATATTTCAGGTTATTACAATGCCATATTGACTGAGTGCGGCTCTAGTGGCAAACGCCGGTTTGTCTATCGGATTAAAGATCAAAAAATATGGCTTATTCCCAATCAGAAACCCGATGATTTTGACCTGGAAATCCGTTACAGTAATCTTTGGCGCATTTTTCATGAGCATCAATCTCCAGAAAAAATGACAGCATTATTGGATCAGATGGCAAATAATAACGAAAAATTTGATCGAATGAGCCAACGTTTAGAACTATTGAGCAATGAGATAAACACTAAAGAGCTGAATGAAGAGGATATCAAACACTATGAAACAGAATTGGAACAAATAAAAAAATTATATGACGCCGCCGCAGCCATTGATGACGAATTAACCCAAAAACTTTCCATCTATCCCCAATAGCCATACGATACCCGCTTCAAGTTAAGCATCGCAGTCATGTCTTGAGTGCGGCGGCCGTGCGTAAATCTGTTTTATACACACCATCAAAACCTGTAATCAATATTTTTAATCCTTAAACCTACAGACCAATACCGCAATAAAATTTGAAAAAACAAGACCAGCCCACACATTGATCTAATGTCTAAACCCTGTTCCGAGTATGATAAATACTCAAAAAGTATTTTAGAACAACGAAAACCAGATGTTACGATTGCAGCACATCGAAAAACCATCGTCACCAAAATCAATAAGCCAACATAAACTGATAAAATAGACCATCCGTTTGACGGCTGAATCACTCAATCATTAAAAAAATGCCAGCGAAATTGTCGCACAAACCGTAAGGCAAAAAAGTAAGGATAAAACATGTGTGGGATTGTTGGCGCTGTCCGCGCCCAAGATAATGTAGTGGATTTTCTGACCAGTGGACTGGAACGACTGGAATACCGCGGCTATGATTCCTCCGGTATTGCCGTATTAACCGACCAGGGCATGCAACGCGTACGCCGTGTCGGCCGAGTCAGACTGATGGAAGAAGCCGCACGTCAGGCCGGCTTACGCGGCCACTTGGGCATTGGCCACACCCGCTGGGCCACGCATGGCGGCGTTACCGAACCCAACGCCCACCCGCATATTTCACATGAACTGATCGGCGTGGTGCACAACGGCATCATCGAAAACTTCGAAACCGAACGCGACCGGCTGCAAAAACTGGGTTATCAGTTTGAATCCCAGACCGATACCGAAGTCATTGCCCACAGCATTCATTATGAATACACCCATAGCCATCAGGGCGATTTATTTGCTGCGGTACAATCCGCCTGCCGCCGGTTTCAAGGTGCTTATGCTATTGCCGTGATCGCACAGGATGCGCCGGAAACTTTGGTGGCAGCACGCATGGGCTGTCCGTTACTGGTGGCGCTGGGTGAAGAAGAAAGCTTTGTGGCCTCAGATGTTTCCGCTGTCATTGCCCAGACCCGCCGGGTGGTTTTTCTGGAAAATGGCGATCTGGTGCAACTGTCTACCCAAGGCATTGATCGCATGGTGGATCAGCACGGTGCAACCGTTGCGCGTGAAGTCAAAGTATCGGCATTGTCGCTAGCCTCACTGGAATTGGGTCCTTACAGCCATTTCATGCAAAAAGAAATTCACGAGCAGCCCAAAGCCATTACCGACACTGCCGAAGTGTTTCTGGTGGGCGGTTTCGAACCGGCCAATTTCGGAGACAGCGCTGCCGAGGTATTCAATGATATCCACAGCATTAAAATACTTGCCTGTGGTACTTCCTACTACGCCGCCCTGACTGCGCGCTACTGGCTGGAAGACATTGCCGGCATACCCACTGATGTGGAAATCGCCAGCGAATACCGCTATCGCCAGGTTATTGCCGACCCCAGACAACTGATCATTACCATCTCCCAATCCGGCGAAACGCTGGACACAATGGAAGCGTTAAGGTACGCCCAGTCATTAGGACAAAAACACAGCCTTGCCATTTGCAATGTGATGGAGTCGGCGCTGCCACGAGAAAGTGAGCTGGTGCTTTATACCCGCGCCGGTGCTGAAATCGGCGTGGCCTCCACCAAAGCCTTTACCACCCAGCTGGTGGCCTTATTCGGGCTGGCGGTTACTTTGGGTAAAATGCGCGGCCGCGTCAGCGCCAAAGCCGAACAAAACTACACCAATGAACTGCGGCTATTGCCCGGCAGCGTTCAGCATGCGCTGAATCTGGAACCGCAGATCATTACCTGGGCGCACCAGTTTGCCGGCAAAGACAACGCCCTGTTTTTAGGGCGCGGCATACACTACCCCATCGCGCTCGAAGGAGCGCTCAAGCTGAAAGAAATCACCTATATCCACGCCGAAGCCTATCCGGCCGGTGAACTCAAACACGGCCCGCTGGCACTGGTCGATCAGGATATGCCGGTGGTGGTGATCGCCCCCAATGACAATTTACTGGAAAAAGTCAAAGCCAATATGCAGGAAGTGGCTGCCCGTGGCGGACAATTGTTTGTCTTCACTGATCTGGACAGCGAATACAACACCAGCAAAGACGTGCACGTGATTCGCACTCCGCGCCATGTGGGCGTTCTGTCCCCCATCGTGCACACCATTCCGGTGCAATTACTGGCCTACCATACTGCACTGGCACGTGGTACTGATGTGGATAAACCGCGTAATTTGGCTAAATCGGTAACGGTGGAGTAAAGCCAAACGATTGAAACCATCATGCATGATAGCTACTGATTTAAATCAGTAGTAGCCAGCATCAATAAATCAGCCTCATGTACTATGTAAAAGTACATGAGGCTTGTTTATAGTCTAATTCAGGACAGTACCATTTTTGATTATCCGGCCACCATCACTCACACCGGTATTGGCCATCAATATTGCATATTAACAGCATAACTTTAGAGTAATGAATACTTTACCTGATATGCAGCAACGCAAGCGATCTATTAACCTGAACTACCCAAGGTTTTAAAATCTGGTTGCTAAACCTTCTTCACAAAACAGGCTTTCAGCATAATCTTAATACCATCAATTTTGCAATCAATCTCATGATCGCCTTCAACCAGACGGATATTTTTGGCTTTGGCGCCTTTTTTCAGCACACTGCTGCTGCCTTTAAGCTTTAAATCTTTAATCAGTATGACATCATCGCCGCTGGCCAATGGGTTGCCATTGCTGTCTTTAACATTCAGCGAAGATTCATTTTCAGCACCGGCATCGGCGTCCCACTCATGGCCGCAGCCAAGACAAACCGTAAAAGTACCATCAAAATAATGTTCATTACTGCCACATTGCGGGCAGATCGGCGTTGTTTCAGACATCACAGGCTTTCTTCGATCATTAAAGCCGGTTATTGTAGCGGATTTTACTGAAAAAATTATATAACCGATTCAATTTAATGCCGGCAAGACTCAAAACCACAATCATAACCATTTCATGATCTATACGATCAATAGCTTAGCCAGTCGTATGACGGATAATGTTTATCTTTAATCCAGCAATCAGCATCTGAATATCATGGCCTGATAAATTCAGGAGTGATCTGCATGATGCAGCAAAACATGGTTATCCAGCTCGCGTAAAAAGCGATATTCAGAGCGGCGGATATTCGGCTGCTGTTTTGGCGGAACGCCGGAATATCCACTGTTGTTCGGTAGATTCGGTCTGATCAAACCGATAGCCATGTAATGAAAAGTCGATCAGGTCTTTAGGCGAGGTCAGCCAGTGTTTGATGATAAAGCGGGTCATTAAGCCCATGGCTTCTTTACTGTAGGCATTGACATTCATATATTTACCGTCTTTTTCATCCAGAAAAACCGGTTTGATCACTTTGGCTTTCAGCGCCTTTTTATCCACTACTTTAAAGTATTCATCAAAAGCCAGATCAATCAAAAGATCAGTGGGCAGCTGGTTGAGATAGTCGGTAAGGATTTGCTGCCAGAAATGATACAGGTTAATGCCTTTCGGGTTTTCCAGGCGGGTATTCATGGTCAGGCGATAAGGCTGGATTAAATCGAGTGGTCTTAACAGACCATACAAGCCCGATAAAATCAGCACATTGTTCTGGGTATAATGCAAATCCTCGGTAGAAAAATCTCCCACGTCCAGACTACGGTAAATATCACCTTCATAGGCAAAAATGGCTTGTAATGCATTATCAGGAGTAAAAGGGGTATGCCAGTCCTGAAACCGCTGCTGATTCAATCTGGCCAGATGCGGGCTGATCTTCATGACTTCTTCCAGCTGATTCAGATTCAGTTGTCGACACAAATCAACCAAGGTCTGGCTGTCATGTAAAAATTGTGGTTCAGTATAGGTTGCAGTCAGACGCGGGCGATTGAAATTCATGCTGGTGGGTGCTGCGATAATCGTAAACATAAGCTTTATCCTGTCTGATTAAGGGTGAACTGTTGATGACGATAAATCTTGTTCCAATGCGCAACTGACCAATTGAAAATAACCATTCTTCTGATGATTGGTCAATTCATATTTCTGATAATTGACTGTTAAATCAAAATATTGATTTTAGACTATAGACGCTAACCATACGCCGGTCAAGTAAAGAATCTGTCGTCTATTTCTTGATTGAAATGATGAAGCAGCCAGCGGGTTTACCGGTGATCACCGGTAAACCCGCTGGCAGGCCTGATTTAATACCTAAATTTAACGCTTAAAACGGTGCGTCAATATCCACAGTACCGATCAATTTGGCATTCACAAACTCTTTTAAGCCTAAATCCAGCAGTTCACGCCCAAAACCGGAGCGTTTGACACCACCAAAAGGCAAATCGGCTTTAACCATGGTAGGGTGATTGATATAGACCATACCAGTATTGATGCGCCGTGCCAATTCCAGCCCTTTGGCTTCATCACGGGTAAAGATAGAACCGCCCAGACCATAAGGTGAATCATTGGCTATTTCAATGGCTTCATCACAGTTTTTAGCCCGAAACAGCATAGACACCGGTCCGAAAAACTCCCAATGGCGTGCCGGATTGGTACGGTGAATATCGGTTAACAGCACTGGCCGTACAAAACAGCCGGTTTGGGGTAAATCCAATGGAATCTCTTCCGCACTGGCGCCTTGCTGTATGGCCTCAGCCAGTTGCTTTTGCAACCCTTCCACTGCACTGCGGGAAGATAAAGGAGCCAGCGTGGTTCTGGCGTCCATCGGGTCACCCATCCGCAATTTCTGTACCCCTGCACGATACAATTGCAGAAATTCATCATAAACACCTTCTTCAATAATCAGGCGTTTGGCACTGACACACACCTGCCCGGCATTCCAATGGCGCCCCATCACCGCCCATTGGGCAGCTTTTTCCAGATCTGCATCATTCAATACAATAAAGGCATCAGAGCCGCCCAATTCCAAAGTACATTTTTTCATCGCCGCACCAGCTTGCGCTGCCACTTTAGCACCCGCCCCTTCCGAACCAGTCAATGCCACACCGCACACATTCGGGTCAGCCATGATCTGGGCTAATTGCTCATGGGTAGGATACAGATTCTGAAAACCGCCGGCCAGTAAGCCTGCCTCACGTAATAATTTATCCATGGCTGCTGCACTTTGCGGAACATTGGACGCATGTTTCAGAATAATCACATTACCGGCGGCCAGCTGTGGTGCGGCAATCCGCGCAATCTGGTAATAAGGGAAATTCCACGGTTCGATCGCCAGAATAATGCCTTGTGGTTCAAATTCAATGCGGGCGCGAATGCCTTGGGCAGACGCCACCGGTAAAATTTCAGGCGCCAGCTGACTTTCGGCATGAATGGCATAATATTCAAAAATATCCGCCGCCAGATCGGTTTCAGCCTGTGCTTCAGTATAGAGTTTACCCATTTCCAACGTCAGTATGCGTGCATAGTCATCGCGGCGCTGGCGCAATAATTCCGCGGCTTTATATAATACTTTTGATCTTTGTGAGAAGCTGCTGTTTCTCCACAATGAAAATGCCTGCTGCCCTGCTTCCAAAGCATTTTGCACTTCTGCATTAGTGCTGTTTGGAAAGGAAGTAACCAATTCTTCTGTATACGGATTTACTGTTTTATAAGCCATAATGTTTTCCTTGGTGACATGCTTTTATACTTTAATGATTCATTACCTTAACCACATATATTAATAATAATTCACATGTTGACTATCAATATAAATATATTACCCCAAAAAGCATACATGGCCGGTTTATATCCGTCAATTGCAAATTTAAATAATTAAAACATGTGTTTTCATCATTTAAATGAAAAAATCTTTAAATATTAGGTATTTTCAATGCATAAATAAATATCTTGCCGGCCTCAGTTACCGCAACCACGCTTGCCAGACTGTATTCAAGTAATTACATCTTGTTATTTTTATTTAAAAATCAAATATTAAAATTAATATATTTTCATAAACCTTTTGGATTATTACTTTTTGACGGCTGACCACCATGAATAGAGTGTGTTATGCTGGTTGAAAACATGCGATAAAAACCAATCACCTATTTTCAAGGATACATTGATGAATAAAATAGCCATTGTTTTCTTTTCCGGTTATGGGCATACACAACACATCGCTGAAGCGATCGCTGCCGATTTGCCGGTGGAACTGATTGAAATAGATCAGGACGGTAATATTACAGACCCACAATGGGCACAACTGGCCGCCGCACAGGCAATTGTATTTGGCACGCCCACTTATATGGGTGGTGTGCCATGGCAATTCAAAAAATTTGCCGATGCCTCTTCCAAAGTATGGGCACAGCGCGGCTGGCAAGACAAGGTTTTCGGTGGGTTTACCAATAGCGCCAGTATGAATGGTGACAAACAGATGACATTAAGCTGGTTGCAAACCTTTGCCTGTCAGCATGGCGGTATCTGGGTAAGTCTGGGTTTACTGCCTTCCAATATGAAAGCCACTGTACGCAATGACATCAATTATATGGGGGCGTCTGTCGGCGCCATGGTGCAGACCCCTTCAGATGCCAGCGTCGATGAGGTGCCGGCGGGTGATATTGAAACAGTGAAAAATTATATTCACCGCGTGGCTGAGATTGCGGCCAAAATGGCTTGATGTTTGTCTGGCCTGTCATGGGTGACCATATCTGAATCTGAAGCCATATTTCAGATTCAGATATCAGTATCATATGAGCCATATCCATAGTATGGCTCCCGCACAAAGCCATGATATTTTGTGTCTTAAATATCGCTTAAATGCTAAATATAAAAATCTGTATGGGTGACTTTTCACCCTCTGGCGAAACCCACTCAGATTAAAATAATGCATATATTATTGAAAATACGGCAGCAATGGCTGCCCGCAATACCAAATATCACAAGGATTATGGCAGCCATCATCAATAAAACCCGTCATCTGAAATCTGACGTTTAAATCATTTCAATGTCAGCAGCGATCAATGGATTATATTGTTATTTTTTATGAAAATAGCGCCAGTGCGGCTCATTGGCAGCAGCCAGTAATTCCTGATCACCGCGGGAGTCACCCCATGCCCGCAGATGGTATTGATTTAAAGCGCCGTATTTCTGCTCCAGCCGTTTTATTTTTTGTATACAGCGACAATTATGGCCTTGTATACGACCAGTTAAACGACCATCAATCACCTCAAGCTCTGTTGCTATCAGCTTGATACCCAGCCGTTCAGCAAAGGGCTCAAGCACCAAGGCCGGCGAAGCGGAACACAAAGTCACTTCAGCACCGGATCTGATTTCATGCTCTACACCCTCAATACCCGATAACCGCATTAAATCCGGCCAGGCATGCTGACAGAATTGCTGTGCCTGATTCATCAGCCAGTCTGCTTTTACACCTGTCAGAAAAGTGGCAATCAGTATTTGTTTTAATTCATCACGGCTGATCTGCCCGCACCAAAAGCGTATAGCGGGTATGACCATGCGCATCATGCGCAGGCTAAAAATACGGTTACCAAAAGCAAAACGCAGAAACGGAATAAAGCTGTCATGCTTAGTCAGCGTGCCATCAAAATCAAAGACAGATAAAACAGCAACAGGGGGTTTAGTCATAAAAATCCTCAGTATGCAAACCACGGCGTATTTGCATAATCATCACAAAGCCAAAAGGCATCATCAAAACAGAGCATCATGGATGGTCAGACTGCATGACACGCTATCGTAGTTTTCCATAAATAAATGCAATCCCGATTACGGTTATCATTACAATAAATCATGGATACCCACCGATCATCAGCTTCCCATCAGTTTACTGCTTTGGATTTATCTTTGTAGCCGGAGGCCAGTATTGATATCAATAGCGCACTCAGGATAATGCCTAAAGAGAGCGCGGAATTAATATGCAGCCATTTTGCCAATAACATTTTCAGGCCGATAAAACTGAGTACTACAGCCAGACCATATTTTAAGTACACAAATTTTTCAACCACATTGGCCAATAAAAAATACATGGCACGTAAACCAAGTACCGCCATAATATTCGAGGTAAACACAATAAACGGATCTGTAGTAACGGCAAAAACGGCCGGAATACTGTCTACCGCAAATACCACATCACTCAATTCAATAATGACCACGGCCAGTAATAAAGGCGTGGCCATGCGCTGACCTTGCTGACGGGTAAAAAACCGCTGTCCGTCCAACTGCGGACTGAGGCGCATATGCCGGCTTATCCAGCCGATCAGGCGATGGTCGGCCAGATTCTGCTCATGCTCTGCTTTTTGCGGCCACAGTAATTTAAGCCCGCTATAGAGCAGAAAAACACCAAAACCATACAAAATCCATTCAAACCGGCTGATCAGTACCGCCCCCAGAGCCACCATGATGGCACGCAAGACTACTGCGCCCAAAACGCCATACAAGAGCACGCGCTGCTGATATTGAGCGGGAATGTTGAGATAATTAAAAATCAGTACAAACACAAATAAATTATCAACAGACAGCGATTTTTCCAATACATAACCGGTTAAAAAATCCAGTACCGTATTGGTGGCCGTGGCATAACTCAGACCTGAATGTGTAATTAACTCATAATAAAGCCAGGCAGCAAAACCCAGAGAAACGCCGATCCAGATCAGTGTCCATGTCAGTGCTTCCTTAATACTTACCCGATGGGCACCCTCTTTTTTCAGTACCAGCATGTCTATGCCGATCAGGACTATAATCAGCAGCATAAAAACCGCATAAAACAGCGGCGTTCCTACAGTAGTCAGATGTGCATGAACCATGGCTTAGTTTTCAGTGATCAGGACAATAAAAAAGACTGCCATTCTAGCAGTCTTTTTCCGATATCTTAACAAACTTAATGTGTTTGCACAGATAAATTTAGCGTTTGAACATATTGCCATATTTCTGGTTGAATTTATCCACACGACCGGTAGAGTCAACAATTTTCTGTTTACCAGTGTAGAAAGGATGACAGGCAGAGCATACTTCAATGCTGAAACTGTCTTTTTCCATGGCAGATTTGGTCACAAAAGTATTACCGCAAGAGCAGGTTACGGTAATGTCATGATAATTAGGCTGAATACTGTTATTCATGTGTAAAGTCCTTGAGTAAACGGGCACAGGGGTTGTGCCTGTGCTTCTTGAAACGGATATCTGAATTGATCAATTATACGCGCTTTATACCAATATTCAAAATAAAATCAGTATTTATTTCATGCGTCAATCGTTCAGGTATTGGTTATTATTCGCGCCGCCACTGGGTACCTTGCGCACTGTCTTCCAGGATGATTCCGGCAGCCAGTAATTCATCCCGGATACGATCCGATTCCGGCCAGTTTTTGGCCTGTCTGGCCTGCTGGCGTTGTTCGATCATGGCTTCGATGGCTTCTGTACTCAATCCCTGTGTGTCTGAAACCGTGCCTTTTAAAAAGGTTTCGGGCACACGCTGTAATAATCCCAGCAAACCAGCCAGACCCTTCAGGCAACCTGCCAGCAGCGGATCATGGGTTTTATTCACTTCATTGGCCAATTCAAACAAAACCGCAACCGCTTCTACGGTACCAAAGTCATCATTCATGGCCTGATAAAAACGGCGGGTATAATCATTCAGCTCCGCTTTGATGGTGATATTGGCCGCTGGCGTGTCACGTAAGGCGGTATATAAGCGGTTTAGTGCATTTTTGGCATCATTCAGATGCACGTCTGAATAGTTTAACGGACTGCGGTAATGAGCACGTAAAATGAAAAACCGCACAACTTCGGCATCGTATTGCTGTAATACTTCGCGAATGGTGAAAAAATTGCCCAGTGATTTAGACATTTTTTCATTGTCCACTCGGATAAAACCGTTATGCAGCCAGTATTTCACATGACTTTCCAGCAATTCTTCGGCCTGATCACAGCTCAAACCATGACCTTCGGCTCCACAGCTTTGGGCAATTTCATTTTCATGATGGGGAAACTGCAAATCAGCCCCGCCCCCATGAATATCAAAAGTAGGCCCCAATAACGCCCGGCTCATGGCTGAACATTCAATATGCCAGCCTGGCCGCCCTTTACCCCACGGACTGTCCCATGCCGGCTCCTGTGGTTTGGCTGCCTTCCACAACACAAAATCCAGCGGGTCGCGTTTATAACTGTCTACTTCTACCCGCTCTCCCGCGCGCAGATCATCAAGGCTTTTACCACTGAGCTGGCCATAGGCCGGAAATTCACGCACCGCATAATATACATCGCCATTGGCCGCGGCATAACCTTTACCATGGGCAATAATATCGCTGATCATGGTGATCATCTGATCAATATAATCCGTGGCGCGCGGCTCATGATCAGGCGGTAATACCCCCAAAGCAGCAGCATCATCATGCATGGCCTGAATGAAATACTGCGTTAATTCCTGAATACTGATGTTTTTTTCATTGGCACGGGCAATGATTTTGTCATCAATATCAGTAATATTTCTGACATATTCCAGCTTGTAACCCAGCTCCCGTAACCAGCGTGATACCATATCGAATACCACCATCACCCGCGCATGACCCAGATGACAATAATCATACACAGTCATGCCACAGACATATAACCCGGTTTTTTCAGGATTCAACGGGATAAATGGTTCTTTTTTACGGGTTAAAGTATTGTACAAACTGAGCATTTTTTCATTCCGGATATTTAATGGGTGATAATTCAGTCAAATTGGGCAGTCTGACCATGTATCATTCATGGTGATATTACCGTGTCTGGCGCCAATTATCTCATTGGTTAAGACAAACGACCACTGTAATATAGACATTTCTATTGTCGCAAAACAAATCATTTTAACAGCCATGTCAAGCAACTGCCGAGCCTTTGATTATTATGTCTGACCGTATTACACTGTGTAATACAGTGTAACAGTCGCTGCACGATTTACTGTATTTTATTTGAAGCAGTTATATTTACTTAAAGGAACGACTATGTCTATTTTCAAACCTTTAGCTGTATTTTCTACCGTGGCTGCTTTCACGTTGGCAGGCTGCGTTACCGACCCGACCACAGGACAGCAGAAAGTCAGCAAAACCGCTTTATACGGTTTGGGCGGTGCTACTGTCTGTGGCATTGCCGGCGCGTTGACGCATGGCAGCAGAGGCGCACGCAATTCCGCACTGGCCTGTGGTGCCATTGGTGCTGGCGTGGGTGGTTATATGGATTATCAGGAAAAATTATTGCGTGACCGTTTGGCCAACACCAATGTAGAAGTTCAACGCGAAGGGGATGAAATCAAACTGGTGATGCCGGAAAATGTTACCTTTGCCACCAATAGCGCTACATTAAGCAATGCGGCCACCACCTCTCTGGCCTCTGTATCACAAGTTCTGGCCAAATATGTAGATACCAGCATTAATGTGGCCGGCTATACCGACAGCAGTGGTAATGACAATATCAATATCCCATTATCCCAAAGGCGTGCTCAGGCTGTGGCCAGTTTCCTGACTTCGGAAGGGGTAGCACCCAACCGCATCAATGCAGTAGGTTATGGCGCTGCCAATCCGGTAGCCAGCAATGCCACCGCTCAAGGTAAAGCACAAAACCGGCGTGTTGAAATCAGGATTAATCCGGTACAACCGAGTACAGTACAGTAATTACTGATTTATAAAATAAATGGCCAATCACAAGGTTGGCCATTTATTTTTATTCCTTTCAACTCAATTAACTGTTAAATGCATTGATTATATTAAATAAAAAATTATGCTATACTAATAAAA
The DNA here is from genome assembly GCA_029433475.1 of Neisseriaceae bacterium ESL0693. Classification (GTDB taxonomy): domain Bacteria; phylum Pseudomonadota; class Gammaproteobacteria; order Burkholderiales; family Neisseriaceae; genus Snodgrassella. The sequence goes on from JAQTIE010000012.1 coordinate 65,338, forward strand.
TTATGCTATAATAATGTGTTGGATTTTTATTATGTAATTCATTATTATGAAAAAAATAATTTGGCTAGATGCTACCAGAGCTATTGCAATTATATTGGTCGTTTTCACTCATGCACATGAGAATGCATCTATCTCCAACAATATTTTAGTCAGTGTTTTTTATAGTATAGATAGATTAGGAGTACCTTTATTTTTTATGATTTCAGGAGGATTGATACTTCCGAAATTATACAATACTGATATTTTTACTTTTTATAAGAAAAGAATTCCACAATTTATTATTTTACTGATCGTTTGGTCCACTTTAACCAATGTTGTTAAATACTATATTGATGGTGCGACTTTAACTGAATCATTCATTCAAGGAATTCATAACAATGGTATTTATCCTAGTGATCATAAATATGCCATTCAGATGTGGTTTATGTATACCATCATTGAGTTATATTTAATCGCACCTTTTCTGGCAAAATTACTGCCGTCTTTATCCAATAAAGAAATTCTGATATTTATATGTTTATGTATCTTTTTTAATCAGTTTAAACTCACAGGCAGTTTTTTTGGTGGAGACTGGGGTGCTTTATATAAAATAGGGACAGATTTTACTGGCTCGTATTTAGTTTATTTTCTCCTGGGCTATTTAATCATTCATCGTCATTTTTTGACAGATAAATCACTGCTATTATATCTATTAATGATTCTGGTACCGACCATATTATTGGTTTATATTGACTACAGAACCAATAAAATAAATGGTGATTTACATTGGTATGGTAATTCACTATTTATTCTCATTTCCAGTATTGGTTTATTACTATTAATTAAACGGATATTTGACAACAAATCCAGTCACCTTTTAAATACGATCAGCAAATATTCCTTCGGAATTTATTTATGTCATTATATATTTATCTATATTGCAGTAGCAATTACCGGTTTATATTTCACTACAATTTCTCCGGAATGGAAATTACTGGTTTATCTGCTCTTTCCGCTTATCATTAGTCTGCTATTCACTTACATAATGACAAAAAATAAAGTAACAAAATATTTTGTTTCATAAATAAAGCACCATTAACATTTATTAGGAATAGATTATCTTTTATGTTTAATATGTTGTAAAAACCAATCAAATGATCTTCATAAAAGACATCTCTCTAAATTGACATACAGGATAGTTATAAAAACATAACTATCCTGTAACGCAGCAGATTGTTATTTTATGCTGACTATCAGGCTTCTTGTCAGATAACCCAATCATTCAACATGAGAATGTATAATCAATGTATGTATGATTGAATCTTCTTCAATTTATACAGTTCTGATATCTTCCAATCTTTCGTCATGCATAATAGCTCAATATGGATTCATTGATATAACATTATCCTGTGTTAATTCTTATACTACATCAGATTATGTTATGTATTAAAAAACACAGCATTAATCGTTTAATATACAACAATAACCGGATTATCTCCCTTCAAATGATTTGCATTTATTGGTATGAGTCTTTGAATCATTGCGTATTGCAGATATCCTTCATACATGTAAAAAGTCACTCCGAACAATTACGGAGTGACTTTTTAATACAGATATGAATTAATTCAAATCCACTAAACATCCAGACGATGATGCTGTTTCAATTTCTTTTCCAGATGTTTATTAATAAAGTACTGTTGTGCCAAAGTCAGGATATTATTGGTCAGCCAGTACAATACCAGCCCTGCCGGAAAGAAGAAGAACATCACTGAAAACGCTACTGGCATGATTTTCATCATTTTGGCCTGCAACGGGTCAGCCGGTGGCGGATTCAGGAATGTCTGCAGATACATGGTCACCGCCATCAGGGAAGGCAGAATATAATACGGATCCTGACGCGCCAGATCGGTAATCCAGCCAATCCACGGAGCCTGACGCAATTCCACTGAGGCAAATAAAGCCCAGTATAAACCGATAAACACCGGAATTTGCAGCAACATAGGTAAGCAGCCACCCAAAGGATTGATTTTTTCCTTTTTGTACATGGCCATCATTTCCTGCTGCAAACGCATACGGTCATCGCCATACTGATCTTTTAAAGCTTGCAGCCGCGGCGCCACTGCCCGCATTTTGGCCATGGATTTATAGGATGCATTGGTCAGCGGAAACAGAATGGCTTTAACGGTCAGGGTTAAGAGGATAATCGCCCAGCCCCAGTTGTGTACCACACTGTGCCACCAGTTCAAGAGCCAGAATAATGGTGAAGAAAACAGCGATACTTTGCCATAATCTTTGATCATCTGTAAGTGATCAGCCACTTGGGTGATGATGGAATATTCCTGCGGCCCGGCATACAGATTGATACCAAACTGCGTCTGGCCTTCAGGTGCCACATCCGCCAGCGGTACGCGCACGCCGGAAGAATATAAACCATCACTGCGTTTACGGATATCAATCAGACATTCGCCTTTACCACACACGCTGTCGGCCGCATTTTTGGGTTGCAGAATCCAGGTAGCCATGAAGTAGTGCTGGGTCATGCCTACCCAGCCGGTATGGGTTTTAGACTGGTAATCGGCGCGGTTACGGCCAGACTTATAATCGCTGTCGAGGTCTTTGAAAGAGACTTTTTCAAATTTACCTTCAGGGGTATACAAAACAGGGCCGGTATAAGTGTGGTCAAAATAGCCGCTGCCATCAGGATCTTCGCCATCACGTAAAATACGGTAGGCCGCATCCAGCTGCAAGGGTGTTTTGGTATGATTGACAACATCATAGCGCATACCGATTTCATAACTGCCTTTGCTGAAGGTATATACTTTACTTACCTGAATACCTTCTTGCTCTGGCGCAGTCAGCCGCACTTCGACCTTATCGCCATTAAGGGTATATTGTTTCTGTGGTGCGGTGAAATTCAGGTCTTTAAATAAATAATCACCCTGACGGTTCAATAATACCGATTGTGCAATATATTGATGTGTTTTAGAGTCATCAAACAACACAAACGGTTTACTGGCATCACTGGTGGCATTGTATTGATTCAGAATCAATTGACGCAGATCGCCACTTTTTTCATCAATCACCGCTTTCACGGTATCCGTGGTTACTGTGATCGGCGTGGTCACACTCAGCTTATTTTCTGTCTGAGTGTTGGCCGCTGATGGTGTCTGCTGCACGGCGTTGTGCTGCTCATTTTTCGGGGCAGGAAACAGTTTTTCCCAACCCAGCAGAATCAGCATTGCCAGTGCAAAAAACATCAGTAATCTTTTAAAATCCATGGTGCTTTCCGTCTGTACTCACTTAAGGAAGTGGATCATGGCCGCAACCACCCCAGGGGTGGCAGCGACAAATGCGTTTAAAGGCCAGCCAGCTGCCTTTAAACGCGCCATATTTTTGTAATGCCTGTACCGCATATTGCGAACATGTCGGCGTAAACCGGCATCGTGGCGGCAACAGCGGACTGATGGCATACTGGTAAAAACGCACAAGCATTAATAACAGTTGTTTCATTTTATCGTGTGGGTGGTGTCTTGCATAAAACCGGTCATCAGTTTATGTAAAGTCATCAGCACTTCAGCCCGCTGACCTGAGTCAAAAGGCTGCTGAACACGAATAATCAGATCTACCGGCGGTAACTGGTGCCGGTGGGTACGGAACCATTCACGCAAAACACGTTTCATGTAATTGCGCCGGTTGGCGCGCTTGGCCACTTTCTTGGCCACCACCAGCCCGAGGCGCGGGTGGCTTAAACCATTCTCAGCCCTGAATACCTGTACCCAGAACCGTCTTTTTTGACAACGTAACGCAAAAACGGATGAAAAATCACCCGTTTTCAAAAGACGATAACGTTTATCAAAACCAAAGTTCACTGTTATACAGCCAAACGTTTGCGGCCTTTGGCGCGGCGTGCAGCCAGTACGGCACGACCACCGCGGGTTTTACTGCGAACCAGAAAGCCGTGAGTGCGTTTGCGGCGGGTAACAGATGGTTGATATGTGCGTTTCATGATGGATTCCTGAGTGAACTTAGATAAAACGTTGCATTACACAACAAGAACAGCATTTTGTCAATAAATATAGTCTGCTGCACCACAGTATCCGGCGCGTTATACTATAGGGCAATACATGGTCAGAATATATTTTTTTGCGTATAATTAATTGAGTCAGTGTGCGCTGAATAGGCGTTTTAAGCAGCAAATACCGCCCTTCCCCTTTTTCATACATGTAAATAGATAAGCCTGTCCCATGAGTTTTGCAGAAATCTGGCCTTTGTGCCTGTTACATTTAAAGCAGACCCTGTCTGTGCAGCAATACCAGATGTGGATTGCGCCCCTGACTGTCGGCGAAGAAAATGGCCAGTGGATTTTATTTGCACGTAACACTTTTACCTTCAACCATATTCGTGAACGTTTCTGGTCATCCATTGAGTCGGCATTACTGAACGTGACCACGGACGACAAATTAAGTTTGCTGGTTTTAAAAATCGGTCAGGGTAAACCGATGGAAGCGGCCACCATACCGGCAGCCAGCCCAGTACCTGCCGATACCAGCAACCGGCATGAAACAAAAACCGCGACCACAGCAACCACTGAGCCTGCGGTTGCCAATACAGATACCCTGCAAAAAACAGCCACCGACAATACAACCAAACCCAAACGCAATGAATCAGCCCAGGACATCATTGCCAAACGTCTTCGCCAGCAGCATGAGGCCGATAAACCGGCAGATGCCGCCAATAAAGACATTGAGGCAACCGTAACAGCGGCAATGAATGCTGCTGAACAGAAACCGGCCAATCCAGTCAAACATCATGACGCAGGCGCCGAAGACAAAGCGGACAAGGCTACCGCATCGCAAAAACAACGTTACACTAATACCAATCTCAATCCTGAACACACTTTTGCTACGCTGGTGCAAGGTAAAGGCAACCGGCTGGCTCATGCTGCAGCGCTGTCGATTGCCGAAAACCCGGGCAACAGCATGTATAACCCGTTTTTTGTCTATGGCAGTACTGGTTTAGGTAAAACCCACTTGGTGCAGGCCATTGGTAACCAGCTGTTTAATACTGTGCCCAAAGCCCGTATCCGCTATATTCATGCCGATGAATTCATTCGCGGCATCATGAATGCCTTTCATGCCAAATCATTTGACGCCATGCGGCAACATTATCAGCAAGTGGATTTACTGATTATGGACGATGTGCAGTTTATTGCTGGCAAAGACCGCACCATGGAAGAATTTTTTTACGTCTATAATCACTTGATTGATGAAAAAAAACAAGTAATTCTGACTTGTGATACCCTGCCCACCCATATTGATGGCATGGATGACCGGCTGAAATCACGTTTTTCCTGGGGGCTGAGTCTGGAACTGGAACCACCCGAACTGGAAATGCGCGTGGCCATTTTGCAGAAAAAAGCCGAACTGGCGCATGTGAAACTGGAAGACGAAGCCGCTTTTTTCATTGCCAAGAATATCCGCAGCAATGTGCGCGAACTGGAAGGCGCTTTTAAACGGGTGGTAGCACAGAGCCGTTTTGCCAATCGCCCCATTGATGTCGGTCTGGCCACCGAAGCCTTACAGGACATTCTGGCCGTTAATCACAAGCCCATGACACTGGAACACATCCAGAATACCGTAGCCAAATTTTACGGCATCACCATCAGCGACATGGTGGGTAAAAAGCGCACCCGCAACCTCGCCCGTCCGCGCCAGATGGCCATGACACTGGCCAAGGAGCTGACTCAGCTCAGTTTACCGGCCATCGGCAATGGTTTTGGCGGGCGCGATCACACCACCGTGATGCATGCGGTAAAAAGCATTACCAAACTGCGTAAAGACGATGCCGAGACCACCAAGGCATATGAAACCTTAATGATGATTTTACGAGATTAAACAAGGAACAAACTATGCTGATTCTGAAAGCCCAGCGCGACAGCCTACTCAAACCTTTGCAGGCCGTAACCGGCATCGTTGAGCGCCGGCACACCCTGCCGATTTTATCCAATGTACTATTGGAAAATCAGAACGGTCAGACCAAAATCCTGGCCACCGATCTGGAAATCCAGATTGATACCATTGGTCCGGCCAGTGATGCCGAAGATTTTCGCATCACCACCAATGCCAAAAAACTTCAGGATATTTTACGGGCACTGCCGGAAGGAGAAGTATCCCTTGACTGGGATAATAACCGCCTGGTACTTAAAGCCGGCAAAAGCCGCTTTAACCTGCAAACCCTGCCGGCGGATGAATTTCCATTGATGAATATTGATGATGACATCCGCGCCCAGTTTACTTTGTCACAGGAAACATTTCGTGAAATGCTGTCGCAGGTACAATACAGCATGGCGGTACAGGATATTCGTTATTATCTGAATGGCCTTTTGATGCAAACCGAAGGAGATCAATTGCGTCTGGTGGCCACAGACGGTCATCGTCTGGCCTATGCCGCCACCACCATTGAGGCAGATGTCCCTAAAACCGAAGTGATTTTACCCCGCAAGACGGTATTGGAACTCTTTAAACTCTTAAATCACCCGCAAGACGCCATTACCATTGAATTTCTGCATAATCAGGTTCGTTTCCGCTGCAATGATACTGTCATCGTTTCCAAAATCATTGATGGCAAATTTCCAGACTATAACCGCGTGATTCCGCTGGATAATGATAAAATATTTCTGGTTAACCGCACCCAATTACTGGGCGCACTGGAACGCGCAGCCATTCTGGCCAATGAAAAATTCCGCGGCGCCCGCCTGCAAATTCAGGCTGGTTTAATGAGTGTTACCTGTAACAACAACGAACAGGAAGAAGCGCGTGAAGAACTGGAAATCGCCTATCAGGGCGATACACTGGAAGTGGGTTTCAACATCAATTATCTGATGGACGTGTTACGCAATGTACACAGTGAGGATCTGCAACTGGCATTTGGTGACGCCAACCGCTCTACCTTGTTTACCATTCCGAATAATGCCAATTTCAAATACATTGTAATGCCCATGCGCATCTGAACCCGTCAGCCAAAGCCTGTGTCAGACACAGGCTTTAATCCGGCATACCGTTTATCCGGCCAACATTTGCAGCGATTTAAACAGTTTATATCAGCCTCGGCTTTTCCTCATATTTCCTGCCTCAAAAAATCAGCCAAAACAGTTTGTTAAATCAATATCTATGCTGAAAAACAATGGTTTTTCTGCTATAATTCATTATTCGGTTATTGGCTTTATTCAAACCATGTTCAGTCAATGGGTTAAGAGCAGAAACCACACTGAATATGTCTTCTGAATGACTTTTTAACGCGACCGATTCATTTCCATAAGCAAAGATTCCTTATGACAGAACACAGCTCTGAAGATTATGGTGCCAGCAGCATCAAGGTTTTAAAAGGTCTGGATGCCGTACGTAAGCGCCCGGGTATGTACATTGGTGATACTCAGGACGGTACCGGATTACACCACATGGTATTCGAAGTACTGGACAATGCCATTGACGAGGCTTTGGCCGGTTATTGCAACAATATCACCGTGACCATCAATGCGGACAACTCCATTACCATTGAAGACAATGGCCGCGGTATTCCTACCGACATGCATCCGGAAGAAAAACGCTCGGCTGCCGAAGTGATCATGACCATTCTGCATGCCGGCGGCAAATTTGATAACAACAGCTACAAAATCTCCGGCGGTTTGCATGGCGTGGGCGTTTCCGTGGTTAACGCCTTATCCGACTGGTTACGGTTAACCATTTATCGTGATCAAAAAGAACATTTTGTTGAATTTAATCGCGGTCATACCGTTACTCCCTTAAAAATTACCGGCGACACCAACAAGCAAGGCACCAAAGTTCAGTTTCTGGCCAGCACTGAAACTTTTGGTACCATTGAATATCATTTTGACATACTGGCCAAACGCATCCGCGAATTATCCTTTCTGAATAATGGCGTAGGTATTGAATTGATCGACAAACGCGATGGCCGGCATGAAAATTTTGCCTTCAGTGGCGGCGTGGCCGGATTTGTCCAATACATGAACCGCAAAAAAACCGCGCTGCACAGCAAAATCTTTTACATTTGTGGCGAAAAAGACGGCATGGCAGTTGAATGCGCCATGCAGTGGAATGACAGCTATCAGGAAAACGTTCAATGTTTTACCAATAATATTCCGCAACGGGATGGCGGCACCCATTTAACCGCCCTGCGACAGGTGATGACGCGTACCATCAATAATTACATTGAAGCCAACGAAGTGTCTAAAAAAGCCAAAGTAGACACCAGTGGTGATGACATGCGCGAAGGCCTGACCTGTGTGTTGTCGGTCAAGCTGCCTGATCCCAAATTCTCATCACAGACCAAAGACAAACTGGTTTCCAGCGAAATCGGGCCGGTGATCAATGAAGTCTTGAATAAAGCCCTGATCGAATTTCTGGAAGAAAATCCCACGGAAGCCAGAATCATCACCAGTAAAATTGTGGATGCTGCACGCGCGCGCGAAGCGGCGCGCAAAGCCCGCGAGATCACTCGCCGTAAAGGTGTGATGGATGGGCTGGGGTTACCCGGCAAACTGGCCGATTGTCAGGAAAAAGACCCGGCCTTGTCTGAATTGTATCTGGTCGAAGGGGATTCTGCCGGCGGCTCGGCCAAACAAGGACGTGATCGTAAATTTCAGGCTATTTTGCCTTTAAAAGGCAAGATTCTGAATGTGGAAAAAGCCCGTTTTGAAAAAATGCTGGCCAGTCAGGAAGTTGCCACACTGATTACTGCTCTGGGCGCTGGCATTGGCAAGGAAGAATTCAATCCGGAGAAATTGCGCTATCACCGCATCATCATCATGACCGATGCCGATGTCGATGGCGCCCATATCCGCACCCTGCTTCTGACCTTTTTCTACCGTCAGATGCCCGAACTGGTAGAGCGTGGTTATGTGTATATTGCCCAACCGCCGCTATACAAAGCCAAATACGGCAAGCAAGAACGCTACCTCAAAGACGAACTGGAAAAAGACCAGTTTCTGCTGAGTCTGGCCATTGATAAAGCCCGGCTGATGATGGGTGAAGGACAGACGCAGACCATTCTGGAAAATAATGCCCTGGCTGAGCTGGCCAGACAGTTTATGCTGGCACGCAGTATGGTAATGCGGGAGAGCCGCATCATTGATGAGGCAGTACTTAAAGCATTACTACACTGGGATCAATCACTGGATCTGACGACCATGGCCACCACCGATACAGCCATCAGCGCCCTGACGGATATTATGCATGACGATATGGTCACACTGGAACGCATCGGCAGTGATGATGAAGTACAGATGATCAAAATTACCCGTCAGCTGCATGGCAATAAAGCGGTTAGCTATCTGGATCAGAAATTTGCCGATAGTCGCGCCTACCAGATTATCCGCCAGACCGCCGGCATGCTGAGCGGTCTGATGGACAGCCCCATTTGTGTGGTTAAAGGTGAAAACCGTACTGAAGTACATGGCTTTGAAGAGGCATTGAATTTACTGATGACTGCCGCACAGAAAGGCCTGAGTATCCAGCGTTATAAAGGTTTGGGTGAAATGAATCCCGAGCAATTATGGGAAACCACCATGGATCCGAATGTTCGCCGTCTGCTGAAAGTCAAAATCGAAGATGCGATGGCAGCCGATGACGTATTTGTCACCCTGATGGGTGATGAAGTGGAACCGCGCCGAGCCTTTATTGAAAACAATGCCCTGAATGCCCAGGTAGATATTTAAGCCTTGGTGTTGTTACTCATAAAAAAGATGGCTTAAGCCATCTTTTTTATTCATAATCATTACATCAATCCAGATCAGATACCATCTGGCGCAATAAGCTGGCAAAATCGTTGCCCACCTGCGGATGTTTGAGGCCATAAGCTATCGTGGCTTCCAGATAACCGAGCTTATTACCACAATCATAACGCCGCCCTTCCAGTGCATAAGCAATGACCGGCTGCTGCCGCAATAACCGGGCAATGGCATCACTTAACTGAATATTATTATGCACACCGCGCGGCAGGTTCATCAGAAAATCAAAAATAGATGCATGCAGAATATAACGCCCCACCACACCCAGTGATGACGACACTTCTTTCTGCTGTGGTTTTTCGATAATCCGGCGTACATAATCGTATTGATCTACGGTTTCCACTTCCACCATACCGTATTCACTCATGTGTTGTAATGCAACACTTTCCACGCCAACCACATTATGGCCAGTTTGCTGAAACACCTGCATCATCTGGCTTAATGCCCCCACCGGCGCATCAATCAGATCATCCGCCAGTATCAAGGCAAACGGCTCTCGCCCTACCGCCGCCCGCGCGCACAAAACCGCATGTCCCAGTCCCAGTGCCTCTGACTGACGAATATACAGACAAGTCACATTAGACGGCAGAATATCCTGCACAAAATCCAATAGTTTATTCTGATTACGATAAGCCAGCTCGGTTTCCAGTTCATAAGCTTTATCAAAATGATCTTCAATACTGCGCTTATTGCGTCCGGTAATGAAAATCAGCTCTGTACAACCGGCCTCAACCGCCTCTTCCACCGCATACTGAATCAACGGCTTATCAACCACAGGCAGCATCTCCTTGGGGCTGGCTTTGGTGGCCGGTAAAAAACGGGTACCCAGACCCGCTACGGGAAAAACACACTTATGGATGAGTGTCGACATTATTTTTTCTCCATGCCCAATAATTGCATTAAACCCGACTGATTCAGAATAGCCACTCCCAATGATTCGGCTTTGGCCAGTTTACTGCCAGCCTCAGCACCCGCCACCACATAGTCGGTTTTTTTTGACACACTGCCGCTGACTTTACCACCAGCAGCCTCAATATATTTTTGTGCAGTATCACGACTCCAGTCAGGCAGCGTACCGGTCAGCACAAACGTCTGACCTGCCAAAGGCTGTGCCTGACTGCCATGGGCTTCGGCTACCGGCTGGGTATTCAGTAACTCCTCACGCAAGGCAATGGTATGCTGCAATAACTGCCGGTTTTCTGCCTGTGCACACCAATCCTGCCAGCTGGGCGGCAAAGCCTGATCCGTCAGTAATGCAGACCATTGCTGACCGGCCAGTTGCCATAGTTTCTGTGCCCGGCTAGCCGTCAGACCCGCTTGCGGTAAGCGCATTAAGATGTTTTCCGGGGTAAAGTATTCGGCCAGATGCAATCGATGCATTTGCGGTTCTGCCACCACACCACAAGTCAGTAAATCATCTACCTGTGCCACCTGATCAGGCTGGGCAAAAAAGTAAGCCACCGAATGCGCCACTACCGCGCCAATATCAGGCAGACAGGCCAATAATGGCTCGGTGGCTCGGCGCAGTACCGATAAATCACCAAAAGCCTGTGCCAGCTGTTTGGCTGTACGTTCACCCACATGCATGATACCCAAAGCATAGATCACATTAGCCAATGGTCGTCTGCGACTGTTTTCAATCCCCAGCAGAATATTTTCTGCCCATTTTGTCGGCTGCTTCCCGGGTTTTACCGCATCAGCGGAAGGTAACGGCACGATAGCTTCACCTGTAGCCGGCTGAGTTACCGCCTCCTGCTTTGCCTGCTGTTTCATCGCCAGCAAATCCGTCAACTGCAACCGATAAACATCGGCAAAATGATGTATTCTGCCCTGCTGTACCAATAATTCAATCTGCCGGTTTCCCAGCCCCTCAATATCCATTGCCCGCCGTGAGGCAAAATGAATCAGTGATTGTGCCCGCTGCGCCTGACACAGCATACCACCACTGCAACGCGCCACGGCTTCATCTTCTTCACGGATAATCTCGTGTCCGCATACCGGACAATGCACAGGCAGCTGAAACGGTGGAAATACTGGCACAGATTGCGGTTTTTCAAGCAGATCAGCTAATGGCACTTCATGCATCGGTCGCTTGGCCAATACCACCGAAACCACTTCAGGAATCACATCACCCGCCCGCCGGACAATCACTGTATCGCCCTGGCGTACATCCTTACGCTGTGCCTCACCTTCATTATGCAAGGTGGCATTGGTCACCATCACGCCGCCGACAAATACCGGTTTCAGACGCGCCACTGGCGTTACCGCTCCGGTCCGGCCAACCTGTACCTCAATCTTTTCAACGGTGGTTAACATCTCTTCAGCCGGAAACTTATGTGCAATGGCAAACCGCGGCGCACGCGCCACAAATCCCAGCTGCTGCTGTTGTGCCAGATCATCGACCTTGATCACCACCCCATCAATACCAAACGGTAATTGTGCTCTTATAGTATTAATATGTTCATAAAATGCCAGTACCTGCTCAATATCGGCATGCAGACACAACGCCGATTCTGGCGGAATAGTCAGCCCCAGGCTTTGCATCAGTGCCAGCTCTTCACTGTGGCTCTTAACCGCAAAATCAGCGCTTAACCTGGCCACACCATAAGCATAAAAATGCAGGCGCCGCTCAGCGGTGATGGCTGGATCGAGCTGACGCAGGCTGCCCGCAGCCGCATTGCGCGGGTTGGCAAAACTTTTCTGGCCTTCGGCATGCTGACGCGCATTTAAATGTTCAAAATCAGCTTTCAACATCAATACTTCACCGCGCACTTCCAATACCTCGGGTACCTTATCTCCCTTCAGCTGCAATGGCACATTCACAATAGTGCGGGCATTGGGGGTAACATCTTCACCGGTAAAACCATCCCCGCGGGTTGAAGCCAGCACCAGCTGACCATAGCGATACAACAGACTGATGGCCAAACCATCAAATTTAGGCTCGGCAATGTATTCAGGCTCACCACCAAGACCATCACGCACACGCTGATCAAAAGCATACATTTCACTGTGATCAAAATGATTGTCCGCATCCTGCGGCGAAAACGCATTATTCAGCGACAACATCGGGATTTCATGCCGTACTGCCTTAAAACGCTGTGCTGTCGACGGTTGTTCAACCGACTGATTGTGTTCAGCCGTAGCAATAACAGGCGTTGCGGCACCGCCCACCTTCTGAGTAGGACTATCCGGCTGTTGCCATTGCGGATATTCTGCTTCCAGTGCCTGCAACTGCCGAAACAGCCGGTCATATTCTGCATCTGGTACTGTGGGTGTGTCCAGGTCATAATATTCATGCGCATACTGATTAAGTAAACGCGTTAATTCAATGATGTGTTCTTTTGGATTGACTGTCATGGTATTGATCCTTTCAGACCCATCAATAAAATAAGGCAAATCAAACACTGATTTGCCACTATTTTGCACTAAATACTTAAAGTCAGGAAAATAAACGCTGTGCCAGTTCGCTACCGGGTTCAATATTGACCTGATTCATTTCCTTCTGACGCTCGATCACATAACGGCGCACTTCACGCAACCATTGGGTGGACAATTCTTCCAGCTTGTCATTGACCAGATCCAGCCCCAGCTGACTGGATAACTTCACCGCAATATCCATAAACTGATCAAAACATTTTTCACCACCGCCCACCAGAGCCACATCAAACAACATACTGAAACCACGATAATTCTGATTGGCCAGTAAAGCCGCCGTAAACGGTGTATTGTCTAAAGAAACCACACTGAATAGCGGCTGCATCTGCGTATTGGTCAGATAAAAAGCGCCATCAGCCGCCAGTTCAAATTGCTGTTGTTCCAAGGCAGTGCGTAATTCCATGCCGCTGATGTTGGTACGCGACACCAGATGAATGGCAATGGTCTGATCCACACGCGCACACAATTCATCCAAAGGCTGTGCTATTTCCAGAAAAGCATCTACATCAGTCAACAATAACTGCCCATCCAGCTGTGCCACAAACTTGGCCACCTGCTCGCCAAACTGTGCCAGTTCTTCCTTACTGACCAGCCCGCTGCGACTGATGGTTTGCAGACCCATCACAAAGCCTTGATAGTAAACACTCGGAATCGGTTCGGCGATCTGAAAACGATTATCCATGGTACAACCGATCAGGCGGAAACGATGACGGCTGCTTAACCTCGGCATGGCATGTAATTCTCTGGGCTCATACAACGCCACATAGGCCAGATAATCAAAGCGCACATCAAACCAGGGCAATGGCTGACTGGCCATGTCCTCTACATCCAGTAATGGCTTACGCTTATCCTGACTGATATGACCGCCTGAAAAAAACTGCGCAAATGTCGGCGCCGGATTTTTGCTGCCGGTTGTATCATTGGTCTGTGATGGCTCAGTAGCGACAGCCTCTTCAGGCAGCGCGCCTTTTTCCTGATCATCATCGGCCACCGTCATGACCGCTTCAGTATCACCGGTGGCGGCCTCGTCAGCAACCGGCACAGATACCGAAGGTGACACATGACCATCACGTACCGAATCCACCGAACTGTCCATTAACGCATCTTTATTGGCATGACCAAACTGATCGCGCAACTGTTTGCGGCATTTGTTTTCCTGATACATATTATAAGCCAGCACCGCTAAAATCACCGCTGCGCTCACCACCAGGATTATTACAACAGAATCATTCATCACATTCCTACTAAATACGGCGAATGGTCTAAAAAAACTGAATTATAACCAAATTTTCATGTTCACACAGCCTCTCTCATGCATACTGATATTGCGTCACCACCGGCAATCCTGCCTGCTGCAACTGAGCCCATTCAAAAAAGTGACCCGGATCACTTTTACGCCCTGCCGCAATATGCTGATGCCCCGTAATCGCCTCAATCGGATACACATCAGCAATCTGATGCAAAAGCCCGATCAGCTGCTGATACTGTAATGCGGTAAACGGTTCGAAATCACAACCTTCCAATTCGATACCAATAGAAAATGCATTACAACCAGCACGACCGCCAAAACAGGAAACACCCGCCTGATACGCGGCATCATTACAAGAAACAAACTGTGTCAGTCTACCATCGCGTTCAATTAAAAAATGGCTGGAAACCTTTAAATGCCGTATAGAACGCATAAAAACATCCGGCTCATCCGGCTCAATCTGTTGGGTAAACAGCGCTTTCACCGCCTCTGTACCATATTCAAAAGGTGGCAGGGAAATATTGTGAATCACCACCAGTGAAATGATTTCATCATCTGCCCGTGCACAAAAATGGGGCGAGTGCCATTGTCTGGCCGGCCGGTACCAGCCATCCGACCAATGCTCATGCCGCTCTATCATATCAGTCTTTCCACCAAAAGTATTACCTTAATACAGCCATTGCCCGTCGTCCAGCAGACAGACAAAGCAACAGCTCAGGCCACCCGTTTGACAAGCAATTTAATTATTTTAAAAAATAGGCGTTTATCCGAATAACACCTCACCTTATACTAAAAAACTTGTCAAGAGTCTCAATATCTGGTTTAATACGCCTCTCCTTAAGTGGCCAGATAGCTCAGTCGGTAGAGCAACGGACTGAAAATCCGTGTGTCGGCAGTTCGATCCTGCCTCTGGCCACCACTAACCGCCTTGTTGCGGTTATTTTTTTGTCTACGATCATCAACCAACATCAACATAACCCCGTATACACAAGGGTTTGCAGCCAATCAGTGCTCATTACCTTGTCAACTGACATCAACGGCAAGTCACTTGAATCATCAGATTTTTGCTGGTACATTTTCCCTGTAAGTACCAGCAACAAATAAAGCAGCCTTTAGACCGTTTAGATGCATTAGAACGGTGCCCTAAGGTTTTAACTCTGTATAAAACGACACCACCAAACAAAACAGATGACTGAACAAAGATAAACAGATCTCTTAATCTATTAAATAAAACAGGCTATTATCAATGATGATAATAGCCTTTTATATTTAATAATCTACGCTGTTTCACTCAAGCGGATATTAACTGCCTGATGCAGAATCCGGTCGATACTGGCGCTTAATCCGCCCATCATGGTTAACAGATAACCCGCCAGTTGCAGCATCTGCTCATGATCAACCAGAGGATTAGTGTCTATTTCCTGTTGCTGAATGGTTTGCCTTTCCAGCAGTAATTTACCCATGGTTTCGGCCATCTGGTTAAATACCACTCCTGCCCGAATACAATCACCAATGACCAGATTCAGATCACGAGTATCTAAATATTGTCGTTTCTCATGTGGTAATAAATCAGTATTAAGAATGAGGGAAATCAGTTGATGATTGTGCAGCAGGCTGGCGGCAGCGTCATAATACTGAGTATCAAAGGTGGGTTTATGCATGGCCTACCTCATCATCAAACAATGAAGTATTCAGCAATGAATCCAAGTGAAAATAAGAGGAAATATGCACAGATTGCATAAAATAAGGGCGCGAATTGCCCTGACGTAACGCCATAGTAATGCCTTTCTTTAGATGTCAAAGATACTTCCCTTAACGTTGCTAATCGTATTGGAAGTGGACAAATGGCAGAGTTAGCAAGCTGGCCTAAAGAACCAGTAGGTATAAACCTCCCTACCATTGTCCACCATAGAAAGGTTTACTAACGGCATAGGTAAACAGATATGAAAACACCACATGCATTAATGTGGTTTATCTGTCTTTAGGTTTCAGCTTGCTAAAGCTGATTGCTGAATTGGCAGCAACACAAGTATCTTGCCTTGGGTTTCAACTATTGTCAATCATCTCTGGCAAATAACCCTCGCTGTCCATCAGAATATAAATACTTTATTGAGGCAGGTTAAAAAATTGATCACTTTGATTGGTATTATTTAATTAATGCAATAATATCAATTATCTGATCATGAAGAGATGATCAATTTCAAGAAAGCGTTAATAATACTTTTATTATTGCTGCTGATTG
The DNA here is from genome assembly GCA_029433475.1 of Neisseriaceae bacterium ESL0693. Classification (GTDB taxonomy): domain Bacteria; phylum Pseudomonadota; class Gammaproteobacteria; order Burkholderiales; family Neisseriaceae; genus Snodgrassella. The sequence goes on from JAQTIE010000012.1 coordinate 82,048, forward strand.
TATGTGTGATTTATTGGTGGTTTTCAGTTAAAGCAAATACTGAGCGTATAAACTACGTTCACCGTACATATTATTGATACAAACACATGACATTGTTTATGCCAGTAGACGCCGTATTCATGCCATAAATGGTGACAACGATAATAAAAAAGAATGCCAAAACAAGATAAACCATAATTGAAACCAGGTGCAGACACGGTTTTCTGGTGATTTAATACTGTGATTAAGCCCATTGAAACCAACATCAATCAATTTCACAATCAGCCGGACAACAGCGGAACTGATGTGGTTGCTTCAGACTGATTTACCCTCATTTCCAAGATACCGCTGTGCCCCATCACCGGTTTGGTAGCCGATATTCGTTCCAGGCTTGTCCGATATGTCTACGAAATGCAAAATATTTCTACTTTCTGATTAAAACGCTATGCATAATCATGTCAGATGATTGTTTGAATAATTCAGATAATAATAGCCAGATTTAATTACAATAGTCACATTTTACGCTATGATATAGAAATAATACATTGTATTAATATCTATCATTGGGAGAAATGATGTTTGCTTATTTTATTCGTTGTTGCACAACAGACTATGCGCAGTTTGCCGGCCGGGCGCGGCGTAAAGAATACTGGTCATTCGCACTATTTTGTACCATTGCCATGTTGCTTATGTTATTTATATCCTCATTTTTACTGACTATATTTACCGGATATATTATTGATGAAACCAATGTAGATATTCTGATTGATATTTTATTTGCCATATTCATAGTTCCAGGCACGGCAGTTACTGTCCGTCGGTTTCATGATATGAACATCAGCGGCTGGTGGGCATTATTATATTTGTCAGCAAATATATGCGAATTGTTTGATTCCATCTATCTTATTGGTTTAGTAATTGAAATTCTTATTATGATTCTATGCTGTTTCAAAGGAACTGCCGGGTCGAATCAGTTTGGCAGTGACCCATTGGCCAAAGAGACGCAAGACTAATATCAGTGTTATTTGAATCAGCCAACGGCCAGTTATTTCAATGATGTCACTGGCCGTTGGTGTGCTGATATTTTCCTGAGCTGAACCAAACGGGCTTGCTGTTATCTCAATCAAACTATTCAGTGCTGTTAAATTATTATTTAAAGCTCATCAATTTAACATAGTCATAAAAAATATCTATCATCATAAATAAAAGTTTACGTTATGATGACAAATAATTTACAAGATGATTTAAAAACAGGATAAGCCCATGCTTGCGCTTTTTATTGATTGCTTTACTAAAAAATATGCCCAGTTTGATGGCAGAGCTTGCAGAAAAGAATTCTGGCCGTTTATGTTGTTCAATTTTATTTTATTGGCGACTCCATGCATATTAATCATCTTACACGCAAAATTACGAGATAGTGAACACATAAAACAGTATTTTATTGTTTATTTATTTTTTTATTTTGTGTTATTGATTCCGCGACTGGCGGTAACGGTACGCAGATTACATGATAGAGACATCAGCGGATGGTGGCTATTGTTATATCAGATTCCAGCAATCAACTATGTGGCTGAACTGGCCATAGTCACACTACCGTTAAAATTAATCAGCCCAGCAGTCGGCCATGTGGCTGAACTGGCCACAGTCATACTACCGTTAAAATTAATCAGCCCAGCAGTCGGCCATGTGGCTGAACTGGCCACAGTCATCAGCTTAGCAGTCGGCTGTGTGGCTGAACTGTTTATTCTGGTGATATGTTGCTATCTAGGGACGGAAGGTCCGAATCGATTTGGCGATGACCCATTAGACATCCGAGACTGAATTTCAGATCATTTTAAACATATTGACTGCCAGTCTATTGATTATGTTTTAGCATTTTTTTGGATAATGGTTAATGGATATTGAAAGGATGATATTCACACTAGTCGGATATAATCAGGTTTGCAAACAAGAGTTTTGTTGTCACTTTACTCTTAGTTTCCTGAATAATTATTTATATTTTATTGATTAATTTTATTTAATCAATGAAGTTGATGTCTATTCAGCCACAAAAGATTACTAATGCTTACCTATCAGGCTTCAACCACAAAAATCATCCGACTAATCACATTAAAAAATAATATTTCTATATTAATATACAGGCATGATTATTCAGATTCAGTTTGTCTGCGATATGTTCTGGATATTTATATCTTATATAGATACCTAATTTTCTAAAAACAATAGAAAATTTTTATCACACAAAGTAAAATTTTACGTTATGATGACAAACAATTTTTTATATTTATTTTTCATGGGAGATATAGAACATGTTTTCACTTTTTATAAGTTGCTGGACCAAAAAATGCCTACAATTTTCTGGCAGAGCCAGCAGAAAAGAACTTTGGTCATTTATGCCAATCAGTATGATATTTTTATTTATCATAGCGTTAATCCTAGCAGTAGGAATACCTTATCTTTACGGCTCTACGAAGAATGAGAATCCGACTCAAGCGACGGCCTTAATTTTGGGTATGTTTTTATTTTCCGTTATATCTGTAATTGTTATATTTATCTCCCAGGTGTCATTGCTGGTGCGTCGATTACATGATGTAGATGTTTCGGGCTGGTTGGTAACAATTTATGTGATAGTAACTATTATTCAGTGTACGGTTTTCCCCCAAATAGGGATTATTTCACTTATCTTCTGGATAGTCTTAGGCTTTTTAAAAGGAACAGACGGCCCTAATCAATTCGGCGATGATCCTTTAGAGGATAATTGGGAAGATTGAATAATAAAAGTGTCAATAGCATAGTTATGATTGTCGCTGTTGACTATTGAATGACTGAACTGTATTGAGCCTTATATAGTTCAGTCATTCAATACATTGTTGTGGCAATAAGAATAGAGATATCTACCGCTATCTGGTTTATAAATTCTGGTATTGATGGTTTTGACTACCCTTTCCATCTTGATTGATGCTTATTAATCGGAAGATTTAGGGTCAGATTTTGGCTGTTCTCTTTAGGTTGTATATCATTATTTCTACCAGCTTTAAGAAGAATGTCTATGCAGCCAAAAAAGATGATGAGTATTTGGCTATCCGGCATTAATCGCAGAAATAAGCTGACTGAATGCATAGAAAAATAATATTACCTTATTAACATATAAACATGATCATTCAGATTCAACCTGTCTGTAAAATTTTACGAGATGATGCCAAATAATTTTTTATTTATATTTCATGGGCGGGTATAGATCATGCTTTTCCTTTTTATCAATTGCTGGACCAAAAAATACCTACAATTTTCTGGCAGAGCCAGCAGAAAAGAACTTTGGTCATTTATACTATTCAGTCTGATATTTGCATTTATTCTGAGACTCATTTTAGAGATAGGAATATTTTATCTTTTAGTTTCTGATCCTACGCTTTTTGATGATCCCCCCGAGGAGGAAAGCTTGGCTTCATCAATAGGGTGGTATTGGGGTATAACGATATTTACTTTGTCTTTTAAGATTATTATTCTTATTCCTCAGATGTCATTGCTGGTACGCCGATTACACGATTTGGATTTTTCGGGCTGGTGGGTAATGCCTTATTTGATACTGGTTATCGTTCATTATATGTATAATAATAATCTAATTATCTGGATTATTTTAATTGCTATCTGGATAAAATTAGGCCGTTTAGAAGGGTCATATGGGCCTAATCGATTCGGCGATGATCCTTTACAGGATAATCCGGGTAATTGAATATTACAGATACCCATAGCACAACCATGATTCCTATTGACTTATTGAATGGCTGACCTATATTAAAATGGCAATATTTCATATAGTGCAATTCTGCAATAAAGTATTACAGCAACGAGCAATAGGGTATCTATCACCATCTGACCATAAATTCCGGTATTGACGATTCTAACCACTCTGTTAACCTTCATTGATGCTTATTAATCAGAAGATTAATAAGCAGATTTTTTGTTACCATATCAGATCTTTGGCTACCCTTTTTAAGCTGTACATCATTGTTTCTACCAGCTTTAAAGGGTTTGATTCCATCATAAGCTTTTTAAATATATTTTCTTCGCGAATAAATGATCATTACAAAATACCTCATCACGGTTTAAATATTAAGAATAGATTTTTATCAATTGAAACAGCATATTGCTTTGGCATGAGAAATATTTCGTATCCGGCCATTGATGGTTATATAGATAGGGATGATGATGTTTTCGCTATTGATCCATTGCTGGAATATAGCCGGTTTAGTGGCAAAGCCGGCAGAAAAGAATTCTGGTCTTTTTTCTTATACACCCTGAGCGTGCTTGTCATACTCAGTCTATTATTGGCAGTCATTTCAGCTGACTTTGGTATAACTATTCAGGGGCAACCGAGATTGGCGGCCATTCTGGTAGCCATCATTTTTTCCATTGTTCTTTTTATTCCTCAGCCAGCATTTATTTCACGCCGATTACATGATGTTAACCTTTCAGGCACTTGGGTATTAATCTATTTTATACTGTGCCTCATCCCAATAAACATGCCCTATCCCGCTTGTTTCGATCATCATAGGCAGTCTGAAAGGCACAACAGAGACGAACCGGTTTGGTGAGAGCCTGTGAGCAAAAACCAAGTATTAATGGCTTTTTGATGCAGTTTATCATTATGAGCGCGCTGATGTTATGTCGTATTGTTTGATCACCTCATCGGCGGCCAGAAACCATAGCCATATCACCCTACAGACTATCTATTGAGGATAACATCAAATATTTATACTTATTGATAATCTGGTTAATACTGGTTTGTAGCAGAGGCAATCCTGTGAGCCGCTTCATCCATGCCTGTCGGGGGCTGTGATTGATGGGTTATGTTCAGGCCATATCGGGTTAACCCTTAGAGTTGCTCCGGATTGTATTGATCAATGACTGTTTAGCCGGCCGATTTGTCTTCATATGTCAGGTTATCAATAGTATGATGTTGTTTGTCTATTTTGAAGTGGTGAAGTCGGATCATGCGCTGGTTGGTGGTAGTGGGTTTATTGTGTTTGTCTAATCTGGTCATGACTGTGGCGTGGTATTGGCATATTAAGCCAGGTAATCAGCATTTTCCTTTATGGCAGATTATTCTGATCAGCTGGGGTCTGGCTTTCTTTGAATATTGTCTGGCGGTACCGGCCAATCATCTGGGCGCCCAGTGGCAGATTAAGCCCTTTCAGTTGAAAATCATTCAGGAAGTGATCACGTTAACGGTTTTTGCGCTGTTTGCGATTTTTTATTTAAAAGACAGTTTTAAACTTAATTATTTAATCAGTTTTGGCTTTATTCTGGCTGCGGTTTATTTTGCGTTTAAAAAATAAGTCTGGCTGCCTGTGTCACTATTTATTATGGTGCAGTTACCGGTAGTTTTCTGTTTACACGTTATACGGTTTTTATTGAATCCTGATATTGATAACTGAGTTTATTTGTAACGCTTTAATACCAGATAAATATAAATGACGGACTAGTATCTGAATATGATTAAGACCGCTATTATATTTTTGTCACTGATGTCTGTTTTTATTGTCATGTGCTTTGGTTTTGTACATTTATGCATGAATCCCAAAGCCGGTTGATCAATTAGGTTTATGCCTGCGGTAAAAGAGCGTATCATACAGGCGATTGATATTGATAATACATATCAGTTCGCTTATCGCCATAGTTCAGACTATTTAAAATAAGCGGCAAAATAATGACTGACAATCACCACTTCCGGAGAAAATCATGATGATTCAAAAAGCAATGGTCGCCAGTGTCGTGCTGGTTTCTACGCTGGCACTGGCACAGGAATATCCCATGGGTAAACCCACCATTCAGAATGGCATGGAAATTGCCGGTGTGTATCTGCCACCTATTACCATGGATACAGACGGTATGACCCATGCCGACAATCATTTACCGGCAGCCAAGGCAGATGTGCATATGGAGGCCGATATTCATGCAATAGAGGGTAATCCCAATGGTTTTGCTGAAGGTGACTGGATTCCCAATCTGAATATTAGTTATACAGTAACCAAACTCAAGGGTAAATTCAGCCATTCAGGTCAGTTTATGTCCATGGTGGCCAGTGACGGGCCGCATTATGGCGATAATGTCAAACTGGACGGTAACGGCAAATATCGTGTGACTTACCGTATTGCGCCGCCAACAGCCAATCAGATGGCGCGGCATATTGATAAAGAAACCGGTGTGGCTCCCTGGTTTAAGCCTTTCGAAGTCAGCTGGGATTTTGATTACACCGGCGTAGGACGCAAAGGCAGTTATTAATCTGTCTGATATTCATTAAGCCTGAGTAAGTATTATCGTTTAACCTATTGGGTGCAGATAATACTTGCTCTTTTGTGGTTTAGGGGGTTAGGGATAATGAAAATAGCACATGTTGTATTATGGGGTCTGCTGGGCTTTCTTATGTATACGGTAGCTTATGCCGAAGACAAATATACGCTTGACCTGACCATGAAAGATGGTGAAATGACGCCGCTGACACTGTATGCGCCAGCGGGTAAGGTGATCCGGATCAATGTACACAATGTAGGCAAAGGGCCGGTAGAGTTTGAAAGCACGCAATTGGTGAAAGAAAAGGTATTGGCGCCAGGCGCCAGCTCGGTGGTGGTTATCGCGCCGAAAAAACCCGGCACTTATGTTTTTTTTGATGACTTTCATCTGAATCAGCCGCAAGGTAAACTGATCGTTCAATAAACCGGTGTAAAAACATGGGACAAACAATTTTTGTGGTATGGCGGGAATGCTTTGAGGCTTTATTGGTGATCGGCATTCTGTATACCTGGATACGACAACACCCTGATCGTAAAAATGGCTTACTTTATCTTTATGGCGGCGTGGGTGCGGGGGTATTGGCCTCAATTCTGCTGGCCTTGATTATTTACGGGGTATTCAATGTATTGCAGGGCGACAGTCAGACGATATTCATGATCGTGATGTCGGCGCTGGCTTCGGTGCTGATTGTGCAGATGGTGTACTGGATGCGTCAGCATGCGCAGAGCATGAAGCTTATATTGCAACAGGAAATGGCACAGTCTTTGCAAAAACACTCCTGGTGGGGGGTATTGGTGATCGTGGCGATTGCGATTGCGCGTGAAGGCAGTGAAATTGTGGTGTTTCTGTCTGGCCAGATCATGCAGTTGAACCAGCATAATGCGCTGCCCTTTCTGGTCGGGGTATTGCTGGGGGTGGTGTTTTCAGGGCTGACTTTCTATGGTTTTATTCTGACCAGCCGATTGATTAAATGGCAGAAATTTTTTACCGTTACCGGAGTTATACTGCTGTTTCTGGCAGCATCATTATTATTAAAGGCGGTTGAAGACTGTACGGTATTATTGCTGGAACATGATGAGGTAATACCGGATACTTTGGTGAATCCTGCCTGGGACAGTTCATGGCTGATCAGTGAAAATGGTTTATTCGGTTCACTGGCTTCCTCATTGTTTGCCTATCGGGCTCAACCCATGATCATCAGTGTGATCACTTTTGTGGTTTTCTGGCTGGTGGTCGGGCTTTTATTCCGGAGACAGAAAAAGCAATGAAACAAAGAGGGATGAATAAGATCGGTGTGATGCTATTGTGCATTATACTGCCCGCATGGTCTGCGGCTCATGGTTTGCGCGCACCAATCATCAATGATCAGAATGCAGTACTCGCCAAGGGAGATATTCCCACCCCGGTCAAATATGAAGCGGCAATTCATGCTTATCTGGCACATGTTCAGACTCAGCTGCAACACATCAATCAGCAGCTCAGTCTTATCGTGTCTGATACCAAGAAACCGTCATTGACTGCCGCCCGGCAAAGCTATATTCGTGCCCACCAGCAATATGAACGTATTCGCCCCATTGTGGCTTTATTTGGCAATGTCAATCAGAACATCAATTCGCGCGCCAGTGATTACCTGCAAGGGGTAGAGGATCCGCGTTTTACCGGCTTTCATTTATTGGAATATGAGTTATTCCGGCAGCAAAATCCTGCTAAAGCGCATGAGGCGGCCGTCAATCTGCAATACGAGATTCAGGATCTGCAAAAGCGGGTAGCACTGGACAGTATTGACGCAGCCAAAATGGTTCAGGCTGCGGCAGATTTTATGGAATTGATTTTAAATGGTAAACTGGCCGGACAGGAAAACCGGTTCAGTCACAGCGATCTGGCGGATATCGATGGCAATATTGAAGGTGCGGCGGATATTGTGCATTATCTGGCGCCCTTTATTCCGCAGGCGCAATTGCGCCCGATTGAGGCGGGGTTTCAGGACATCAGGCAGGTATTGGCACCCTACCGCCTGCCCGGGCAACAATATCAGCCTTTTGGGCGGCTGAGCCGTGCCGATCATGACCGGCTTTATTCTTTAGTAACCACGCAGGCTGACCGCCTGGCGCAATTACGTGCTATTTTAAATATTCGTGTTTATTATCAATATCCACATTGAGGCTTGGCATCATGGACAAGAATCAACAATTTCCGTCTGAAGAACACCGTCCCTCACCTGATCAGCCCGCCAGCCGGTCTCGGCGGCAAGGCATGAAAATGCTGCTGGCGGGAGGGCTGGGTATGGCTGCACTGAAAGCCGGCGCCGCCACGGCATCGGCTAACTCATGTATACATGATTATGCCCAAAGCGTGAATGCGTTCGGGGCGCATCAGGCCGGTGTGATTACGCCAGACACCAAAGAAGCCTGTTTTGTGGCCTTTAATGTGACCGTTAATCAGGCCAGGGCATTACAGCAATTATTGCAGACTATATCACAACGCATTGCTTTTCTGACCCGGCCGCAACAACTGAAGCCACAGCATAATGATCAGTTGCCACCGGCAGAATCCGGTTTACTGGGTACATTGCTGGAGCCGGATTCACTCACGGTTACTGTGTCTGTCAGCGCCCGGTTATTTGATCAGCGCTTTGGTCTGCATAGCCGCAAACCGAAAAAGCTGGTCAGCATGAGCCGCTTTCCCAATGATCGCTTACAGCCGCAATGGTGTGGCGGAGATATTGCCATTCAGTTTTGCGCCAACAGCCGTGAAAGTGTTTTGTATGCACTGCGGGATATTATCCGGCACACCAGTGCACAAATGATTCCGGTATGGAAAATGGATGGCTTTTTACCGGCGCGTGATATTGACCGCCATACCACTGCCATTAATCTCTTTGGTTTTAAAGACGGCAGCGGCAATGCTTCAACGGCTGACAGTAAACTGATGGATGAACTGGTCTGGGTAACGGCGGCCAATGGTGAACCGTCATGGTGTACCGGCGGCAGTTATCAGGCCATCCGGCTGATTCGTTTTAATTTGGCCTTCTGGGATCGGACGCCACTTGAAGATCAGGAAAATGATTTTGGCCGCTATAAGCATACCGGCGCACCGATCGGCAAAAAGCACGAAATGGACGACCCACAGCTAAAACAAGACCCGCACGGTGACCGGATTTTATTTGATTCACACATGCGCCGGGCAGAGCCGCGCGACCCTGAGCGGCATGTGGCCAGATTGCGCCGGCGCAGTTTCAGCTATTCGGCCGGTGTACTGCCCACGGGAGAATTGGACATGGGGCTGATTTTTGTGGCCTATCAGAATGATTTGAAAAAGGGCTTTATTGATACTCAGAACCGGCTGAATGGTGAACCGCTGGAACGCTATATCACGCCGTTTGGCGGTGGTTACTATTTTGTATTACCCGGCATGAAGAATCAGCAGGATTATCTGGGACGAACTTTGTTTGAATCCACCTGAATCAGTCTGAACCCCTTGTAATACAATAGCCATATACTGATCAGTATATGGCTATTGTATTATTCGGCCTCTGATTATTGGCAACATACAATCACGCCAGATACATACCGTTAAGATCGAAGACGGTGGTGATGGTGGTGACTTGCCTTTCATGCTGCGGATTGATTGATAATTTAGCAATTCATTACCATTCATAAGGGTAAATTATGTTAGCATGAAACCAAATGATTGATAACTGAACTTTTTATCAGAAAGTCATGTCAGCCTCTCTGTATCAGACCGTCGTGTTGCTGATAAAATATTGACTTATTAATGATATCCTTTGTTCCGTTATCTTCGCTCATCATCACTATCTGCCAGAGAATGCCCATGAAACCTGTCGATTCCGTCAAATCCATGTCTTTATTTGCCTTGAGTTGGCCGATTTTTATCGATATTTTATTACATATGGGTACTTTAACCATCAATACGGTCATGATTACCCATGCGGTAGCGCCGTCTGAACTGACCCATACCATTGGTGCCACCACAGTGGCCAATCAGGTATTTGATATTTTTATTCCCATTTTTAATTTTATCGGTATTGGTTGCAGTGTGGTGGTGGCACAATACCTGGGGGCGGGCAAACAGGATAAAGCGCGGCATGTGATTCATCTGGCGATTGCTTTTAATGTACTGATCGGCATTGGCTGTTATCTGTTTATTAACCTGTGCGGCTATCGGGTTTTGAGCTGGATGAATACCCCCGCTGCGATTCTGGATTTAAGCTACCATTATTTCCATATTCTGGGCATTTGTGTGATGTTTGAAGCCATTGCCCTGATTCTGTCTTCCTGTTTACGGGTTTATGGCCGCTCGCGGGTGGTGATGTATGTATCCTTGATCATGAATGTGGTCACCATTCTGGGTAATTTTCTGGTGCTGTATGGTTATTTTGGTCTGCCCAAATTAAGCATCATCGGGGTGGCCTGGTCGATTGTGGCGGGACGGCTGGTGGCGGTGATTCTGTTGTTTTGCCTCTTGGTTTACAGTTTGGGCATTAAGCTGCAATGGTCGTTATTCTTTAACTGGCGCTGGGATATTTTCCGTAAAATCTTCAAAATCGGCCTGCCCTCGGCCGGTGAAAATCTGTCCTGGAGTGGTCAGACGCTGGTAATTACCGCGTTTGTCGGCAAACTGGGCGAAACCGCGCTGACTGCCCAGAATTTCTATTTCCAGATTGCTTATTATATGATGCTGTTTTCCGCGTCATTAAGTATCGGTAACGAAATCATCATCGGTCATATGGTGGGTGCCAAACAATTTGATCAGGCCTACCGGCGCACGTTAACCACACTGAAAATCGGCTTTAGTGTCACTGCCGGCGTGGTGGTGTGTTTTTATTTACTGCGTTATCATATTCTGGATATTTTCCATGCCGATCATTCAGTAACCAGCATCATGCTGCCGTTATTTTTATTGTCGATTGTGCTGGAACCCGGGCGTACGTTGAACCTGATCATGGTCAATTCATTGCGCGCCAGTGGGGATGCGTTTTTCCCGTTTCTGATGGCGCTGATTTTTATGTGGGGCGTATCCATTCCGGTGGCGTATGTGTTGTCTTTGCACATGGGACTGGGCTTACTGGGCATCTGGATCGGCTTTGCCTGTGATGAATGGCTGCGCGGGCTGGCCAATTCATGGCGCTGGCTATCGCGCCGGTGGGAACGAAAACGGCTGGATATCCAATAACAACATAAATCTTAAACCATAAAAAAACAGCATGGTCTGAAACCATGCTGTCTGATGCTGTCATCGCCTTAACTGTGCAAAATCTTATCCACAATTTCGCGACTGTCTTTGGATAGGCTGGTTTGCTGACCGATGCGCGCTAACTGACGCTGCATCAATGGCCGCCGTTGTGGCTCCAGCTTAGGATACAAGCTAAATGCCTGCACCAGTCTGGCCGCGACCTGAGGGTTATACTGATCAATTTGGATAATATGATCGGCAATAAACTGATAACCACTGCCATCAGCGGCATGAAAGTGGCGCATATTGCGACTGAAACTGCCCAGAAGTGCGCGTACCTTATTCGGATTCTCCAAGCTGAAAGCCGGATGATTTAAGGCAGTTCTGACTTGTGCCAGCGTATCCTCGCGCTGACTGGAACCAATCAGCATAAAATATTTGTCCATAACCAGCGCATCGTTGCCATGCCGGTCGGCAAAAGCAGCCAGCATCTGGTTGCGCCCCTCACCGGGCAAATGGTTGACAGCACTTAATAGCCCCCACTCATGCGTCATGTTGCCAGCCTGACGGGCCTGCTGTATCCAGTCATTGATCAGGCCAGGCTCGGCAATGATCAGATACTGCCGCAAAGCATTGCGTAAACTGCGTACTCCTGCCAGGTCAGGGTGGTAGGCTTCAGGATGGGCGTGACGGCTGTTTTGTTCCTGCGCTTGCGCCCATTGCTGCCAGGTGTGTAACACCGGCAACAGCTGCTGAGCCAGATCCTGTAACAATGCCTGTCTGGCTTCAGTGTAGCGCAAGGGATCAATCTTTTCATCACCTTCCCATAATTCGGCTTCAGTTGGAATTTGCAACAACAAAGCTTTAAACGCCGGTTCCAAATCAGCATTTAAAGCAGCCATCAAGGCTTGTGCCAGCGGTGCATGGTCAGGCAATGGCTGTTGTTGTTCCAAAGCGGTCATATTTGCCTCTACGGCTCGATGATACAGAATCTGCACCGCTTCCCAGCGGGCAAATTCATCATCATCATGTGCCAGCAATAACATCAGTTCTTCATGACTGTAGGGGTAATCCAGCTGCACCGGCGCGCTGAATCCGCGCAATAATGACGGTATTACCTCCTGCGCTACGCCATGTAATACAAAATCCTGCTGTGTCTGATTCAATACCAGTACGGTTTCTGTGACTGGTGTCTGGCTGTCTGGCGTCATAAAGGTCACTGCCTGCCCTTGCCGGTTGAGTAAACCGATTTTGACCGGAATCAGCATCGGTTGTTTGTCGTCCATATCCGGCGTGGCCGGTAGGTGCTGTTGCATATGTAACGTAAAGGTTTTATTCGCGGCATGATATTCACTGCTGACCTTGACTTGCGGTGTACCGGCCTGACTGTACCACAAGGCAAACTGATCCAGATTCACATCATTGGCATCACTCATCGCCGCACGAAAATCATCACAGGTAACCGCCTGGCCATCATGGCGCTGGAAATACAAGCGCATGCCCTTTTGAAAACCAGTTTCGCCCAGCAAAGTATGATACATGCGCACGACTTCAGCACCTTTTTCATAGACCGTGACGGTATAGAAATTATTCATTTCTTCATAGGAAGCCGGACGCACCGGATGCGCCATCGGGCTGGCATCTTCAGCAAACTGCAAATGTCGTAACACGCGCACATTATGAATCCGGCGCACGGCACGGCTGGCGCGGTCGGCCGAAAATTCCTGATCACGGAATACAGTTAAGCCTTCTTTCAGCGACAGCTGAAACCAGTCACGACAGGTTACCCGGTTACCGGTCCAGTTATGAAAGTACTCATGTCCGATCACACCTTCAATCGCTTCAAAATCGGCATCGGTAGCGCTATCACTGCTGGCCAGCACATACTTGGTATTGAAAATATTCAGACCTTTATTTTCCATCGCGCCCATGTTGAAATCACCCACGGCCACCACCATGAAAATATCCAGATCGTATTCCAGCCCAAAACGTGTCTCATCCCATTGCATGGCGTGCTGTAACGATTGTAGGGCAAAACCGGCTTTAGCACGGTCTTCGGCCCGGGTATAGAATTTCAGCGCGACTTCTTTCCCGCTACCGGTGGTATAGCTGCCTTCCAGTACCGCCAGCTCACCGGCCACCAAGGCAAATAAATAGCTGGGTTTGGCAAACGGGTCACGCCATTTTACCCAATGGCGCCCATCAGCCAAGGTGCCTTGATCAATCAGATTGCCGTTGGACAGCATCACCGGATAGCGTTTGGCGTCACCAATAATGGTGGTGGTGAATTTGCTCATGACATCCGGTCGATCCAGATAATAGGTTATTTTGCGAAAACCTTCCGGTTCATTCTGGGTATATAAATTGCCACCACTGGCATACAACCCCATCAGGCTTTTATTCTGTAACGGATAAAGGCGGGTGGTGATGTCCAGCGTAAAGGCGTCGTCAGGTACCTGATGAATGGTCAGTTGTTCATCAGTCAATTGATATTGATCGGCCGGCAGCATTTGGCCATTCAAGGCGATGTGTACCAATTCGGCACTGCCCTGTAACACACACGGCACGCCCGGCTGTAAGGTACGCATTTGTAAATGTGACTGTACTGTCGTCACCTCCTGATCAAGATCAAAGGTTAAATCAATGGTTTCTATCGCAAAATCACTGGGACGATAGTCCTTCAGATAATGTACTGTTTTATGACGATTCATTATTGTCTTCTCTCTTGATAATATCTTCTGAAGTTTTATTTTACGGCTTCTGCCTTTGTTATGGCAGTAAAACGAAGATCGATATAAAAAATAGGTCTGGTTTATGTGAATTAACCATTTAATCTATGCTACTATTTTATGCTTTACCGTGGTCGCTGCTGTCATATGCAGCCAGCGAATACCATTTTATTGAATGGGCATGGCCACCTTGGTATGCTGTGGCCGGCATTTTTGTGTATTTATCTCATCGAGGAATCATAGGCATGAACCAGCAGCCTGAATTACAACGTACCCTGAAAAACCGCCACTTGCAATTGATTGCCGTTGGTGGTGCCATCGGTACCGGTTTATTCATGGGCTCGGGGCGTACCATCAGCCTGGCCGGCCCTTCGGTACTGCTGACTTATATCATTATCGGAGCTTTTCTGTTTTTCGTCATGCGTGCCATGGGCGAACTGTTATTATACAAACTGGAATACAAATCATTTGTCGACTTTTGTGCCGATTTACTCGGGCCGGTGATGGGCTATTATGTCGGCTGGACATACTGGTTTTGCTGGGTGGTGCTGGGGATAGCCGATATCGTGGCGGTGACGGGTTATAGCCAGTTCTGGTGGCCGGATATCCCGTTATGGTTGCCGGGCATCGTATCGATTATGTTATTGCTGTGTTGTAATCTATTGTCGGCCAAATGGTTTGGTGAACTGGAATTCTGGTTTGCCCTGATCAAGATTCTGGCGATTGTTGCCCTGGTGGTGTGTGGCGGTTATTTATTGCTGATTCACTTTAAAAATCCAATGGGTACGGAAGCGCGTCTGAGTAATTTATGGCAATATGGCGGCTGGTTTCCCAACGGCCTCAGTGGTTTTTTTGCCGCATTTCAAATTACCATCTTTGCCTTTGTCGGCATGGAACTGGTGGGCACGGCCTCGGCCGAAACCGCCAATCCGGAGCAGAATCTGCCGCGTGCCATCAATAAAATTCCGGTACGCATCATCATTTTTTATGTGCTGGCGCTGACCGTGATCATGACCATTACTCCCTGGAATCAGGTAGCGGCAGATAAAAGCCCGTTTGTGAATATGTTTACCCTGATTGGTATTGGCGCTGCCGCCGCCATTATTAATTTTGTGGTGTTAACCTCGGCCCTGTCGTCCGCCAACAGCGGTATTTATTCAACCGGCCGTATGCTCTACGGTCTGTCGCAGAATGGTGTTGCGCCGGTGCCGTTTGGTCGTTTGTCCACCAGCGGCGTGCCGTATAACGGCTTACTGTATTCCTGCGCCTTACTCTTGATCGGCGTGGTGGTTTTATATGCCGATGGTAATGTGATGAAAGTGTTTACCATTGTCACCACCGTTTCCAGTATCTGCTTTATTTTTGTGTGGGCCATGATTCTGGTGGCGTATCTGCGCTATCGTCAGCGTTATCCCGAAGCACACCGAAAATCCTGCTATAAAATGCCGGCGGGTATTACCATGAGTTATGTGTGTCTGGCCTTTTTTGTGTTTGCACTGTATTTATTCAGTCAGCAAAAAGAAACCCTCATCGGCCTGATCACCACCCCTTTATGGTTTATTGCACTGACACTGTGGCTGCCGTTTTACCGTAAACGCCTGTCATAACATAATTCACAGACTGGATTAAGGCCGGTCATAGTGTATCTGACTGCCTTAATCCATGTCTAAAGTCATGCAGTTCATGATGTCTGATATTCACTGCTGTGCCAGAAAGGCTGACCGATAACCGGCGTACTGGCCTGCGCCTGCTGGCGCGGAATGACCGGCTCAGCTTTATAAGCCATACGGCCAGCCTCAATGGCCAAAGCAAAGGCCTTGGCCATGGCTACCGGATCGCCACTGCGCGATACGGCCGTATTGAGTAATACTCCATCAAAACCCCATTCCATCACCTGCGCCGCCTGTGACGGCAGCCCCAGCCCCGCATCAATAATCAATGGCGTATCCGGCAAGCGCTCACGCAATAACTTCAATGCGTATTCATGCACCACCCCCAGCCCCGTGCCGATCGGCGCCGCCCACGGCATCAGTGCCTGACAACCGGCATCCAGTAACCGCCGGCAGGCAATTAAGTCTTCAGTACAATACGGCAACACCTTAAAGCCATCTTTAATCAGTATCTGCGCCGCTTCCACCAGCTGAAACACATCCGGCTGCAAGGTATCATCATCGCCAATCAGCTCTAATTTAATCCAGTCGGTCTGAAACACTTCCCGCGCCATCTGTGCCGTAGTCACTGCCTCCTGTACACTCAGACAGCCAGCGGTATTAGGTAGAATCGGTATATTCAGCTGATGCAATAATGTCCACAATGCCTGCCCGTGCGCCTTGCCGGAAACACTTTGCCGGCGCAAAGACACGGTAATCATTGCCGGCTGTGCACCTGTTATGGCCTGTTGCAATATATCCAGCGTTGGATAAGCCGCAGTACCCAGTAACAGGCGCCGGTTGAAGGTTTGATCATAAAGTTGCCAAGTCATAGTTTAACCATAAAAGTAAACAAAATATTATTTTGCCACAATGAAAACCATTGTGCCTGAAGTCAATGCATCCTGATCAAGTAAATCACCAGCCCTCATGCTTATTCAACGAAGCCAGCCACAGCCTGACGGATAAATTGCGGCTTAAAAAATAATGGCTATAAAGTGATGACATTCTGGTGTGGATTCATGGGCTAAAAAAAGCAAATGGCCATGATGTCAGCAACATCATGGCCACGTATGCCCTGTATTCAGGCCGGCAGTATCCGCTTACTGCCACTCAGGGTCTGGTTTTCTGGTCATGCGATTGCGTAAATCGCGTCGGAAAATCTCAATGGTCCACATCCACAATAAAGTACCCAGTAATTCAGAAATAATCTCATCTACCGGCAATTGCCATACGGGCGGAGACAAATGCATGACAGGCAATAAAATACCATGCGAGGCCAGCATCACCACAATACCAAACGCCAGACCTTGCCATAATTTGATTTTCGGGAAAATTTCCGCGGCCACACAGTAAATCACGGCCGCCACCACCGAAAAGACAATGTGTATGCCACTACCGCCCCAGTTCAGCAGCTGACCAGAATAGGTATAAACCATCTGATGCAAATCAATCCCCATATCCTGTAAAAGCTGTATGGGTGGCGCAATCCGATCGGCGGTGCGGGGTGGTAATATGCCTTCAGTGCCCGATTTCACAAAACCGGACATAATCCCGCCAATAATACCCACCAGCAAAGCCACGCCATAATTGCGCGTACTCGGACGGGTTCTGACAAATAGATTAAACATGTATAATTTTCCTATTTAATATTTATATTTTAACAAACCCGGGATTATAATGGATTTTGTTATCTCTACGTTAATATAAATTAACAATTAAAATGAATGCATGATCTTGCTGTCTGTACCATTGTTCAACCAGATTCTATAGATAGTGAGACATGATTAAGACAGATGAATAGCAAAATATGAATATAATAACCATTATGGTACGGCTATTCAATAACGCACATTATAATAACGCGCATTAGAAATTAACCATTAATGACAGCACCAGCTGCCAGCAAGAGACGCAACACATCAAAATAATGGATTTTAAAATCAAAAATCCCTTACCCGCCCACCACCGGATGAACAATCTCCACCCGATCATTGGCTTTCAGATCATACTCACCATATTGCTGTCTGGGTACAAATACCGTATTTACCGCAATGGCAAACGGCAGCTGCGGCGCTTGTTCGGCAATCAGATCATTGATTGTCTGCCCGTTAAATAAAACATTTTGTCCATTGATGCTGATTTGCATAGATGCACTCCATCGATGTTGATTTTATTGCCACTTGTGATCTGATTGATGCCCCTCATTCAGACAACATGGCCTGTACAGCAATACCATGGCAGGCGGCGGCTTCGGGCAATGGTTGTTGTTGCATCAATGCGGTCAATACCTGCAAACCTGCCTCACACACCGCCGGTGCAATCATGAACCCATGCCGGAACAAACCATTCATGGCAACAATACGCTGACCGGCATCATAGCGTATTTCCGGATTTTCGTGGTTTAAGGTGGGTCGTAATGCGGTGGCACTTTCCAATACACGCGCCTCACCAAAAGCCGGATGTACTGCATATAAGGCCGACATCAGTTCCAGTCCGCTGCGCACACTGATGGGGCCATCGTCTTCACTTTCCAGCTGTGTGGCACCGATAACGAATAAATGATTCTGTTTGGGCGCAATATACAAAGGATAGCGCGGGTGCAATAACCGAATGGGTCGGTTCAGGCTGATTTCAGGTGCATATACCCGTAGTACTTCACCACGTACGCCGCGCAGCTGGCTCTGACCTTGCCGGTTCCAGCTGCTTTTGGCACCTGTGCCGCGACAGTCCAGCACCCAATCGGCCTGAGCGGCACAGTTTTCCGGTGTGCCAGTTGTGTGCCAGTGACACTCAACCCCTGATTGATCCAGTTCATTGGCCAGTGCCAGTAATACCTGCCGGTTATCCAGCTGACCTTCACTGGCCAGAAACAATCCGCGTCCGAAACGATGACCTAACTGGGGCTCAGCCTGACTGATCTCTTCAGCCTGCCAGTCCTGCCAGATGGTCTGGCCTTGATGAGCGCGGCGTAAATGCTGGCTAAACTGCTGTGCCAGTGCACCATCCTGAGCATGCCATACCACCAGCGTACCATTTTGTTGCATAAATACCGGTGTGGATAATTGGGGAATCCACTGTGTCCATAAGCCTAAGCTGTCATAACCCAGTTGTACCGCCAGGGCGGTACCATCAATCGCTTCTGCCGCTGGCGCCAGCATGGCCGCGGCAATATAGGCCGCGGCGCCTTCACCTTCGCGGCTGCCGGCGCTCACCAGCGTGATCCGATGTCCTTGTCTGGCCAGCCGCCATGCCATAAGCCGCCCTAATAGGCCGCCGCCCAGTATGGCCACATCAAATTTTTTGCGCATATTGATTCCTGTCGGGATTGTGTTACAGTAAATAGTATGTCAGTTCATTTAATTGTAGGCCTGTTTGACGATGTCTAAAACCTTTCCGCTACACCCTAAACACCCTGAGCGCATTTGCTGGGGCTGTGACAAGTATTGCAAAAGCGATGATTTGCAATGTGGCAACGGCAGTATTCGCATTCCCCACCCTTGTGAAGATTTCGGGGTTGAGTGGTATCGCCATGGTGACTGGTCAGGGCTATTGTCTGCAAAGCAAAAACAGGAAATTGCCCGGGAATCAAATCCAAAGCCTCCTGCGACCACACCCGCCAAACCACACATCAAACTGCCTTTAGCACACAAAAAATAGTTATTGATCCAGACCATTATTGATGGTCTGTAATAGCCTATTGACCATTTGTCAGACATAAATACAGGTCTCAACACCATTTGCATGGATTCATTGCCCAATATCAAATCATGCTTTTGTTCTGACTTCAGTTGATTTAACTGGCCACCAGACCATTATATTGCCACTGTTGCCGCAAATAAATAAGCCACCTGTTGGTTTAAACAGGTGGCTGGCTGGTACTTGATCTCTTCCTCTCGGTAAAGCCTTTGTATTCTTGGCTTTTCTCAGGTTCATAACCTGTGCAATAGAATGTAATTTATATATTCTATTTTGGCAAGCTTTGCAGGTTAACTAAATTAAAAAACCATGAAACTAATTTTAAATAACCTTTTTTAGTTTTTTATTTCAAATTTTAAAAATTAATTTATATTTAAATGTTACATTATTGGCATAAATCGAAACAATTCACCGGCATGTCGACGTGACAAACAAATTTTGATAAATAAAAACAATGGTTCTTATGATTTAGATTCATATAAACAATGATTCAAGTCACCCAAAGCAACAGATTCATGCTGGCCAGACATTAAAAATGAGTGGCGCAACCAACACCACTCATTCTTAAACGGATAATAACCGAACAATACGCCAATCAGACCTTAAACACCATTATGATGACATCTGTGTGGCCTGAATCGCCGTCAGGGCAATGGTATAGACGATGTCTTCAACCAAGGCACCACGCGACAGATCATTAACCGGCTTATTCAACCCTTGCAACATCGGGCCGACACTGAGTACATGGGCACTGCGCTGTACCGCTTTATAAGTGGTATTGCCGGTATTCAGGTCAGGGAACACAAATACCGTGGCCTGACCGGCCACCGGACTATCCGGTGCTTTTTGTCTGGCCACATCTGGCACACTGGCCGCATCATATTGCAAAGGGCCATCAATCGGTAAATCCGGTCGTTTGGCTTTGGCCAGTGCCGTGGCTTCCTTAACCTTTTCCACTGCCGCACCACTGCCTGAAGTACCGGTGGAATAAGAAATCATGGCGACTTTCGGCTCAATCCCGAATGCTTTGGCTGAATCTGCCGACTGAATAGCAATATCGGCCAATTCTGCCGCACTGGGTTCCGGATTGACGGCGCAATCACCATAAACCAGCACCTGTTCTGGCATCAGCATAAAAAACACACTCGACACCAGACTGGCGCCAGGCGCGGTTTTGATTAACTGCAATGCCGGACGAATGGTATTGGCGGTGGTATGTACCGCACCGGAAACCAGCCCGTCTACATCACCCTGTGCCAGCATCATGGTACCCAATACCACCGTATCGGCCAATTGCTTATCGGCCTGCTCCGGCGTCAACCCTTTATGCTGACGTAACGCCACCATCGGTGCCACATACTCTTCGCGAATGCTGTCAGGATCAATGATCTCCAGATCATCCGGCAACACAATGCCTTGTCTGGCCGCTACCTCTTGCACTTCATCGGTTTTGGCCAGCAACACACAACGGGCAATGCCTTTACGCTGACACATGGCGGCCGCGGCCACCGTTCTTGGCTCACTGCCTTCTGGCAACACAATGCGCTTATTGGCCTGACGTGCCCGCTGCATCATCTGATAACGGAATGCTGCCGGTGACAAACGTTCAGACACCACGGTGCCGGCATGATCATTAAGCCATGCAACATCAAAGTATTCGGCCAGTGCCTGTATGCGGGTGGTTGCATTGGCCTGCTGCTCTGTACTGGTTTGCGCCAGAACCACACCCACACAAGGCACATGCAGCCCTTGTTGTGACAATTGCTGTTTTAACTGATCAACATAATCGTGGCTATCCAGATCAGCCGGACACTGATTCAGGATAAAACCAGCAATGCGGGTCTGGCTATGTGCATATGGCTGGCTGAATAATTGCAGTTTGCCGGCAATGGTTGCCGCACTTTGCTCACCAACAGCCACTACCAATATGACTTCTGCATTTAATGAGGTGGCTATTCTGGCATTCTGTTCAAATAAATACGGGCGATCCGGATCAGATGTCACGCCTTCAATCACCACCGCATCATGTGGCTGACTTATCAGCTGATGAAAATCAGTAACAATACGATCCATCACATCATCGGCCTGATCATGGCTAAGCGCCTGATCAAACTGTGCCAGCGTCACCGGTTGCGGTTGAGGCTGTGATTGCGGCCATAATGTCTGTACCAGAGCAAATGCCGGATCCGTTTGCTGATCCTGATCACTCACCGGTTTAAAATACAAAGCGTTATTGCCTGTCTGTGTCCATGCACTCACCAACCCCAGTGCCACATCGGTCAACGCCGTTTGCGTACCTGCCGGTACCAGTAAAAATCGCGACATCATCTATCCTTTCGAGTAAAGAGCTGACTATATTCAATGGCACCGCATTGTATGCCATACAATCATTCCATGATTCGCAGCTTAACATATATTGCCTGATATGTTGTTACAATACGATGATGATTCTTAATCATTAATTCATTGATATATTATAGTGATTCTATGCTGTAAAAGAAATTGACCCCTAGCATTGCACTAACTTCTTAATATACAGCGCCAAAGACTCTTCCTCTTTATTTTCTATATTTATTTGACATAGTGGTGTAAATGATTCAAAAAATACCACTAATGCATAAAATAACCACTTGTACTTATGATGGCTGATGACATCAACTCGCTTGATAAGCCGATTTTTATCGGATATACAAATCATCCTTTATGCATTTTTATTGATTTCCATCAAATCATCATTAGATAATCGGTTTCAAACCGCATGTTTTTGCAGACAGGATAAAATAGCCATCACTTGTGGTGGAATTAATCCCATAATGACTGATCGACGGTAATGCATACATCATCACACAGAGATAATAGCTCAGCATGAACAAGTTAACCATTGATTTATTAAATATTTTTTATGGTGCGCTTGCAGTTTACTGCCGTGTAGATAATTTAGCAGTATTTTATAATATGACTTGTTAATAGGTCTCTTTAAGAGTATTATAAAACCTATTAACAGGTCTCTAGGTGTCAATCATGCCAAATATTGTGTTATCAGATGTTACTGCCAGTGTCAGTGAATTAAAAAAGAATCCCATGGCAACTATAGCATCGGCAGATGGATTTCCAGTCGCCATTTTAAATAGAAATCAACCTGCTTTTTATTGTGTGCCTGCTGCATTGTATGAAAAGTTACTTGATATGATAGATGATCAACACCTGATTGAATTAATTAAGGCTGGTGAGCATGAACCCGTACATGACTTTAATCTGGATGACTTCTAATGTATCGGGTCAGGATCAGAGAGGATGCTTTAAAAGCCTGGAATCAGTTAGACCCTGTCATTAGGCAGCAGTTTGCAAAAAAGCTTAAGAAATGTTGTGAAAATCCACATATTCCCGCATTAAAATTAAGTGGTATGCCAGATTGTTATAAAATTAAATTACGTGCGTCAGGATTCAGGCTTGTTTATAAAGTGGTTGATCATGAATTAATTATTGTTGTGGTTGCAGTCGGCAAAAGAGAAAGAAGTGCGGTATACACCTTAGCCTCCAAGCGCGTACAACAATAAAATATGTTTTAAGTAATGGATTAAAGAACCAGTCAGCCTCAGAACTGACTTTCACGCAAAGTATTAATTTTATATACTTTCAAAAAACTATGCTGTTATATATAATTCAGGGCTAATATATTGTAGAAGAAAATTATGAATATGTCCCTCCTAAAAGATTTAGATGATAAATGCAATGCGCTTGCTAACGAGGCAGAACGTGTTACGTTAAATGAACGGCAACAGCGCATGAAATCTGTTAATTTAAATGCAGAGATGAGTAGTTTAATGAAAAATAAAGATATTTTGGATATTTTTATTAGATTGCGTGATAAGTAATGGAGTTTGCCTATTTAACCGCTAATGATATTATTAGAGCCCATGATAAAGTGATTGAAGATACCGGAGGATCAAATGGAATTCTTAATGAGGGTCTCATAGAAAGTATTGCAGATCACATTAAAAATGATGAGTATTATCCTTTTTTTTCTGAAAAGTTGGCTCATCTTATATTTTCGTTAATTAAGAATCATTGTTTTTGCGATGCAAATAAACGGACATCTTTAAGTTGTGGTGCTGCATTTTTGTTTATTAACGGATTCAGATATGAATTTGTAGTCTTTTTTATTACCCATATGGAAGATATGGTTGTTTGGATAGCTGAAGATAAAGTATCTAAAGAAACATTAAAGCTGATCATTGGGTTATTTATTTTCCAGAATGCTATTAAACTAGGTGAGGTAAAACCTGTTCATTTAAAGGCGGATTTGGAAAAAACAATTGATTCAGTATTAGTCACATGTAGTAAAAGATTGAAAAAAATAAAGGATAAATATCCACTTGTTACATTGAAATGGGCAGAAGAAGACAAGAAAGAATATGATGAAGATGAATTTAATATAAAGTTTCTTGAAAAATTACGGATTATCTTAAACGGAGAATATTCGAATTAAGTTTAAATAATGAAATATTAAATTAGTGTCAACCAGCTAAATATTGGTTTTTTATTGATATTTCAGGCTTGGATGACTTAACCATCACGATGAAACCTGATACGGCAGAATAATCAATTTCAGTCATGAAGCAATCACTATAAAAGGCCATTCAAATAAATCCTGTCCGCTTTTTATATTACCATTTTATTTCATATTAATATTATATTCATATATGTATTTAAAATGATATCATAAATCACTGTGCTGTTATATATCCAAATCTCAACAGACCAGCATAATCAGCCTGACCACGATATCCGTTTCACAAGAATAATAGGAGGCACAACTGCCTTTAGCGGTCATTTATCCGGTTTAAATATTAAATAAAACCAGACCGGCTGGTATTTAATAATAAAAAATACGATTACTCAAAACCCGACATAAAAATAATCAATTCAGCACTTGATTGAATATTTCACCGGACAGTTAATTATTTAATCAGCATAATCATCTAACAATTTTGACATCATCTGATTAAATTCAGCCCGGTACGATGCACAGACATAAGGGCGCAGTAAGCTGAGTGTTTGATAAATCCCACGGAATTTTGAGGCTTCGGTTAATTCGCGCTCATGTAGCGCACTGTCAAAATCACACCAGTATTTAGTAATCAACCAGATATTGGTACCCATGTCGTGCCTGGCCATATCGTCTGTTTCAATAAAGCCCTGCTGGGTCAGCTGCAATAAAAGCCGTACCAGCAAAGGAGACACTTTGGCACGGGTAAAATTATTATGCTCTCCCAAAAGCTCGGTACTGCGCGCCAGCATAGCATTTAAATCGCTGAATAAAAACCGGTATTGCCACATAATATCGTATACACCCACCATATAGTTTTTAATGTCTTCGATATTTTGTGGTACCGCAACATGATGCAGATAATCCAGCAATTGTGCACTATAGCGCTTAAACAACTGCATGATAATTTCATCTTTATTGCGAAAATGGTAATACAGATTGCCCGGACTGATGCCCAGATGAGACGCAATATGATTGGTGCTGATATTACGTTCACCTTCCTCATTAAAGAGGGACAGACTGGCATCAATAATACGGTTGTAGGTCGTCGAACGGGCTTCTTTTGCCATTGTTATTATCCTTTTAAATTGCCAATCCATCGGTTAATCGTATCTGATGTCAACACCAGCCCGATCAGTATGATGGATATTCATCATACGCCGCTTCAGCCAGCCAGCCAAACCGGCTCGGTTGACAGCATCACACCAAAGCGATCCGCCACCATGGTCTGAATATACCGCGCCAGCGCCACCACGTCGGTTGCAGTGGCCTGGTGTTTATTCACCAGTACCAACGCTTGTTTATCATGTACCGCGGCGCCACCAATCTGATGTCCTTTTAAACCACATTGATCAATCAGCCAGCCAGCCGCCAGTTTTACACGTCCGTCCGGCTGAGGGTAATGCGGTGCCTGAGGATACTGCGCCAGTAATGCCTGCGCCACCGATAAATCAACAATGGGATTTTTAAAGAAACTGCCGGCATTGCCCAGAATGCGCGGATCAGGCAGTTTACTCTGACGGATATGGCAGACTGCCTGTGCCACCAGCGTGGCAGACAGCGGGCTGGTCTGACTCATCTGCGCCACGATTCGCGCCAGATCGCCATAACCCACCTGTGGCACAAACGTTCGCGACAAACGAAAGCGCACCGCGGTAATCACATAACGCTGTTTGCCCTCATGCTTAAAAATACTGTCGCGGTAGGCAAATGCACAGTCATCGGCCAGAAGACGGATAAACTGACCATGAGTCAGATCAAAACAGCACACCGATTCAATACAAGACTGAACTTCCACGCCATAGGCGCCGATATTCTGTACTGGCGCAGCGCCCACCGTGCCCGGAATCAGGCTCAGGTTTTCCAGACCACTCAGGCCATGCCTGAGCGTATACTGCACGAAATCATGCCAGACTTCACCGGCTGCCGCCTCAATCACTACCTCATGTTGCCGCTCTTCGATCAGACGGATACCACGATTGGCCATGCGCACCACCAGCCCCGGATAGTTGCCGGCAAATAAAACATTGCTGCCGCCGCCCAGCCACAATACCGAATTCATATTAAATTCGGGCAATTGCATGATTTGTGGCAATTGGGCAGCATCGGTTAAGGTCACCAGTGCTCTGGCCAGCACTGGTAAACCAAAGGTATGTAACGGCTGTAAATCCGCCTGAGGCAATACGGTAATCACTTCTGTTGTCCTACCCGAATGATATAAGCCTGACTTTGTTTCACCAAATAGTACACCAAAGCCACCGCAGCGACGGTCAGCGCCAGCACCAATGCCAGCCAGAAACCATATAACTGCATGCCAAAATGTAAACCCAGTAAACAACCCAGCCCCAGTCCCAGTCCCCAGAAACTGAAGGCATGAATAATCATTGGCACTTTGGTCAGCTTATAGCCACGCAAGGCATAGGAAGTAATGGTCTGCGTGGCGTCAGACAACTGAAATACCGCCGCAAAAATCAATAAATTCGCCCCCAGAGCAATCACTGCCACATCAGTAGTATATAAGCCCACCCAGAAATGACGGAACACCAGCAATAATACCCCCGTGAAGCACGCCATGATCAGCCCCATTATCAAACCCAGTCCAGAAATAAACCGAGCCCGCTGCGGCTGGCCGGCGCCAATGGCCTGCCCCACACACACTGCCAGCGCAATACCAATACTTTGCGGCAACATATAAATCAGCGAGGTAATACTGATCACCACTTGCTGGGCGGCCACCTGTGTCACACCAAATCGTGCCACCAACAGGCTGATAAAGGTAAACAGACTCACTTCCAGAAAGAAAGACAGCCCGATCGGAATACCCAGTTTAAGCAGATTTTTCTGTACGCCCCAATGCGGCCAGTCAAACCTTTGCCATAAACAAAAGTCAGCAAAATAACGATGACGGGTCACATAGATACCCAATACAACCGCATTAAACCAGAAACAAATCATTGACGCCAGACCACAACCGGCGCCGCCCATGGCAGGCAGACCGAATTGACCATAAACCAATATCCAGTTCAGCGGAATATTGAGTAATAAGGCAATGATACTGACCACCATAATGGGCGTGGGACGATTAAGTGATGACGCATACGCATAAAAAGCCCGATGAATCATCGCCGCCGGCATACTCATGGCAATGTAAAACACAAACTGGGCAAATGTCTGATTAACATAATCATCAGGCATGTTTAAAACCAACTGCAATGGCTTAATCAATGCCCACAGCAACAGCATGCCAAATACACCCAGAAAGAGACCAAACCACAACCCCTGTCGGCCATGGGCGCCGATTTTTGCTGTGGCACCCATCCCATATAATTGAGCCAGCACCGGTTGCAATGCCGTCATGATCCCAAGAAAAGTAATATACAACGTCAGAAAAACATTCGAACCCAGAGCCACTGCTGCCAAGTCATCGGCGCTGGCATGACCGGCCATAATCGTATCTACCGCCCCCACGCCCACCTGTGCCGCCTGGGCAATTAAAATCGGTACCGCCAGTTTTAATATATAGCTGCCTTCAGCAGTCATTTCACTGCGGCTATACTGATTCAATCCAAATAACATAATCCACTCATTCAATACACACAATCAACCATCTGTCGCCTCGACATGGTTTAAAAAATATCCATACACCGGATTCATATTTATGCAAAACAAAACAGGCTGCCCGACATCTGCCAAGCGGCCTGCTCTCAACACCTTGATTCAATCAGTGTGTGCTATCGATAAATTCACTCAACACTTCAATACGCAACTGAGCATTGCTGGCATCAATTGCCCGCCCCAGTTTCTGAAAATGAGGCGTGGCCTCATGTGCTTTCAATGCGGCCTCGTCCTGCCAATGTTCAATAAATACAAAACCATCGGCTTTTCTAAACACATCATACTGCAAACAACCCTGATCTTTGCGGCTGGCAGCCACCAATTCTGTCACGGTATCGGCCAGCTGATCGACGGCCGCCTCTGGTAAGGTTACTTCGGCCAGTAAACGTACACTCATGATCTTTTCCTTAAAATGAGAATAATTTCATGCTACCACAGACCAGGGTGCCCCATGATCAGGCGCGTTTGCGAAATTCGAAAGTACGGGAATCAATTTCCACTCTGTCACCGTTTTCAACATAGGCAGCAACCTGAATTTCAGCACCACCCACCAGCCGGGCATTTTTCATGACTTTACCTGAAGTATCGCCTTTAACTGCCGGCTCGGTATACTCTACTTCACGCACAATAATGGTGGGCAATTCCACTGAAATGGCACGGCCATCATAGAAAGTCACTTCACATTGTTCTTCCATGCCATCGACGATGAATTTAATCGCGTCACCAATATTTTCCGCTTCTACTTCATACTGGTTGAATTCTTCGTCCATAAACACATACATCGGATCGGCAAAATAACTGTAGGTACATTGTTTGCGATCCAGTACCACGGTATCGAATTTTTCATCGGCCTTGTAAACGGTTTCAGTAGCCGCACCGGTCAGCAGATTTTTCAGTTTCATTTTCACAACAGCAGCATTACGGCCGGATTTATTGTACTCAGCCTTTTGCACCACCATCGGATCATTGCCCACCATAAACACATTACCCGGGCGCAATTCTTGTGCAGTTTTCATGTCTTTTGTTTTCCAAAAAAATATTGCGATCAATAATCGGCTTATTTTAGCGTATCATGCTGGAATCTGGCTAGCTTTTCCATTGCAGTGGGGACATCATAAAGCGTCAGTGAAGCAGTTTTGGCCGCTTGCTGCCAGGCTGATTGATGCTGCATCAGCCGCTGCCAGGCCGCCAGACGCCCGGCTGAAGTTAACTTTACCACATCATTCATGTCATCAGACAAAAGCCGGAAATCATCAGCCCATGCACAAGGCCACTGATCAGCCACCTTGTGCCAGAAAGCATGTAATTTAGGCCAGTGCGCCTCTTCAGCCTGCGGATAAATATGCCAGAAAAACGGCAATCCCGCCCACAATGCGCGAGTTAAACTGTCCTCTCCGCGCACAACCGCACCATCAGCCAGCCACAAAAGCTGATCAAAAGCCGGTTGTGGCACAAAGGGAATCTGCACCAGCGTGACCACGCCACACTGATACTGGTCACCCGCCTCTTGCAACGCCGTTACCGGAATAACACCCAGCCGCTGCAAGCTATGGATGACCTGACTACCAGCCAGCCACAATGTCACTGGCTGGCCGCCATGCTGCCACATCGCCAGCCACGCCGGCCAGATATCAGCATCATAGGCAAAAATCAGCCATAATGCCCCCTGATGAGACAACGGTAACCCATACTGACGGCAAAAAGCCGCCTGCTGTAGCGGGTCGGATTGAAAGGCCAGCTGCCGCGCCTGATAATCCGGTTCACGCAATAAACCACCACTTTTTTCATCAATCCCCATAAACCAGAAATACTTGGCCAGCGCATTTGGCTGTAACGAAGGCATACCATGCATCTCTACCGCCCAATCTTCCACACTCAGGTATTCCCAGTTAAGCCACAGAGGGCGGCATCGGGTCATACGCGCCAACACCGGCGCAGGCAGATCACAACCGAAGGTTTCAATCACCCAGTGCGGATCGGCCAGATCCTGCAACTGCCGCGCCACTTCTTCATCACTGCGCCACGGCAACACATGAATCAAGGCAGCAGACTGTTGATGGTCTGCCGGCATCAGTTGCGCCAGTACTGCCGGCTCATCAACCCACAAATAAACCGTTAAATTCAATTCGTGCGCCAGACCCGTGGCCAGCCGCCACCCCACACCAGCATCACCAAAATTGTCAATCACCCGCACAAACAACCACACCGAGGCACGTTCTATATGGCCATCACTTGAAAACGGCACTATTAAAGACATATTTATTCTGCTCTCTTAATCTGATCTATATCAAAATTTATCCAAAAACCCCTGCTGTCAAGACCAAAATCAGCTTGACAAGCCAGATTTTATCCACATGCCCTAGCCAGAATTAATTTTTTTCAACCCAATTCATTTTACCTATAAAAACAGAATTTAAAAAATACAATTTATTGTTTTATATTAATTTTTTATTTAAGGCTTATTTTTTAGGCAACCACACATAAGGCTTAATATACCAGTCATTGCCCCCTGCTTGCCGGATTTATCCACAGATTTATACACCGATTTTGTGCACATATTTCTAAATCCTTTAACCACAAGGTTTTTCAGCACATCAGCCAAATAAAACCCACACAGATTAACGTACAACATAATGAGTCTATGGTAAAATAACCGCTGATATTTTCTGTTAAAAAGTCATTATGTCAGACGCCTTGTTTGCCAAAGAAACGATTCCTGTTTCCCTCGAAGAAGAAATGCGCCGTTCTTACCTCGATTATGCCATGAGTGTGATCGTAGGACGTGCCTTACCCGATGTGCGTGATGGTCTGAAACCGGTACACCGGCGGGTCTTGTACGCCATGCATGTCCTTAATAACGACTGGAACCGCGCCTATAAAAAATCCGCCCGCATCGTGGGCGATGTCATCGGTAAATACCATCCGCATGGAGATACTGCCGTTTACGACACCATCGTCCGCATGGCACAGGACTTCTCCATGCGTTACATGCTGGTCGATGGTCAGGGTAATTTCGGTTCTGTCGATGGCGACAGCGCCGCGGCCATGCGTTATACCGAAATCCGCATGGCACGCATCGCGCATGAAATTCTGGCAGACATTGATAAAGAAACTGTCGACTTCATTCCAAACTACGATGGCAGCGAACACGAGCCCGCGGTGTTACCCACCCGCATTCCCACCCTGCTGATCAACGGATCGGCCGGTATTGCCGTTGGCATGGCCACCAATATCCCGCCACACAACCTGACCGAAATCATCGGCGGCGCCAAAGCCCTTCTGGCCGATGAAAACCTCAGTCTGGACGCCCTGATCGACCTGATTGTCGCTCCGGATTTTCCTACCGGCGGCATTATCTACGGCCTCTCCGGCGTGCGTGAAGGTTACCGTACCGGCCGTGGCCGTATCGTCATTCGTGGCAAAACCCACATCGAACCCATCGGCAAGCATGACGAGCGCGAAGCCATCATCATTGATGAAATCCCCTATCAGGTCAACAAAGCCAAGCTGGTAGAAAAAATCGGCGAACTGGTACACAACAAAATTCTTGAAGGCATTTCCGATTTACGTGATGAATCCGATAAATCCGGTATGCGCGTTGTGATTGAACTCAAACGCAATGAAAACGCCGAAGTGGTGCTCAACCAGCTCTATAAAATGACCCAGCTGCAAGACACCTTTGGCGTTAACATGGTTGCCCTCGTTGACGGCCAGCCGCGCCTCCTTAATCTCAAACAGATTCTGAGTGAATTTCTGCGCCATCGCCGCGAAGTGGTGACCCGCCGTACCCTGTTTGAATTACGCAAGGCACGCGAACGCGGCCACGTACTGGAAGGACTCGCCGTTGCCCTCTCCAACGTAGACGAAATGATCACCCTGATCAAAGCCTCGGCCACCCCGCCCGAAGCCAAAGCCGCCTTAACTTCACGGCTATGGCATTCCGAGCTGGTTGAAAACATGCTGTCCCGCGCTGATATTGATGCCCAGCTGATCAAACCTGAAGGCCTACCCGAAGAAACCGGCCTGGGCAGCACAGGCTACTTTCTGTCTGACACCCAGGCACAAGCCATACTGGATATGCGCCTGCAACGCCTCACCGGCCTGGAACAAGACAAAATTGTCAGCGAATACACCAGTGTACTTGATGTCATTCTGGATTTACTCGACATTCTGACCAAACCCGGGCGCGTCAACCAGATTATCCATGACGAACTGACCGCCATTCAGGAACAATTCGGCGATGAACGCCGCAGTGAAATCAACCCTTTTGGTGGCGATATCGCTGATGAAGACCTGATCCCCAAACGCGAAATGGTGGTTACCCTCACCCACAGCGGCTACATCAAAACACAGCAACTGGACGACTATCAGGCGCAAAGACGCGGCGGCCGCGGCAAACAGGCCACTGCCACCAAAGACGAAGACTTTATCGAAACCCTGTTTATCGCCAATACCCATGATTATCTGTTGTGTTTCACCAGTCTGGGTAAATGTTACTGGATTAAAGTATACAAACTGCCGGAAGGCGGCCGCAACAGCCGCGGCCGGCCGGTCAACAACGTCATCCAGCTGGAAGAAGGCGAAAAAATCAGCACCATTCTGCCGGTACATGAATTCAGCGAACACGAATATGTATTTATGTGCACCGAACAAGGCATCGTGAAAAAAACGGCGCTGACCGACTTCTCACGCCCCCGCACCGCCGGCATCATTGCCCTGGCTCTGGACGAAGGCGACCACCTGATAGGCGCCGTTAAAACCGCCGGCCAGCATGAAATCATGCTGTTTTCAGACAACGGCAAAGCCGTACGCTTTGATGAAGACAACGTCCGCGCCATGGGGCGCTCAGCCCGCGGCGTTCGCGGCATGAAGCTTGCCGACCAGGCGCACGTCATCACACTGCTGGCATTTAATCCGGCCGAAGACACCGACAAACAAGTGCTCACCGCCACCACCAACGGTTTTGGCAAACGCACCCCTGTTGACGACTACCGCAAATCCGGTCGTGGCACACAGGGCGTTATTGCCATCGATACGGGCGAACGCAACGGCAACATGGTGGCCGCCACCCTGGTGGCCGATACCGACGATTTAATGCTCATCACCAGCGGCGGCGTACTGATCCGCACCAAAGTAGATCAGATCAGAGAAACCGGACGCGCAGCCGCCGGCGTAAAACTGATCAACCTGGACAGCGGTGAACATCTGGTCAGCCTGGAACGCATTGCCGAAGCAGAAGACGAAACCGACAACGAAGTCGATCTCATCACCTCGCCCGGCGAAACCGATACCGACTGATCATCAGTACATTTATCATTAAACATCAGCATGACACACCACAGACAAAATCAAGGCAAATCACTTGATTTTGTCTGTGTTTTTTTATAAATAGCAGACAATAAAACCCAGACCAGCCGTTCCTCACCCTTCAGCACCAACCCGTATTTTTCACCCAACCTACCCCCCATCTCTCTATAAAATTGTTGTTTTTTAACCACATACAACAAAACAACGCATATTAACCAAATACTCACCTAATAAAACAATTAAAAAGCATAATGATTTGTTTTTTATACAATTAAATTCATCAATATCACGCATTTTCTATACATATTATCTATATTATTCTTCCATATAGATTATTGCCACACCCATATCCCCTTGATTTACATTAATCCCAATCAAAACAAATTGATAAATTTATCTCACTCGTATTAATATCCGTTTACTTATCATAACCCACAATACTAAATTCATATACAAAACAACACTGGAACATAAGGGAATCGGCCATGAATAAACAATTTTACAAAGTCATCTTCAATAAAAAACGTGGTCAGATGATGGCCGTAGCCGAGATCGCTACTG
Organism: Neisseriaceae bacterium ESL0693; assembly: GCA_029433475.1. GTDB lineage: Bacteria > Pseudomonadota > Gammaproteobacteria > Burkholderiales > Neisseriaceae > Snodgrassella. The sequence continues at coordinate 115,623 of JAQTIE010000012.1, forward strand.
CCGAAGGCAAACACAGCCAGAATCAGCCAGCCGGCACCCATCAAAGTTTAAGCAACCTATGTAAAAGTGTTGTGGTTAATATCCTGTCTTTCTCAATATTATGGGCTTTAGGTCTGGCTAATGTTCAAGCCAGTGCCATTCATGCCGACCCCAACGCCCCTAAAAACCAGCGTCCGACCATTCTCCAAACCGCCAACGGCCTGCCACAAGTCAATATTCAGACCCCGAGCAAACACGGCGTCTCCATGAATCAGTATCAGCAAATGGATATTGACCGCCGAGGCGCCATTCTCAACAACAGCCGTAAAAATGCCCGTACACAACTGGCCGGCATGGTACAGGGTAATCCATATCTTGCCGGTGGTGAGGCGCGGGTAATTGTCAACCAGATCAACAGCAATAATCCCAGTCAACTCAATGGCCATCTTGAGGTTGCCGGCCGGCGGGCAGAGCTGATCATTGCCAACCCAAGCGGGATTAATATCAATGGCGGCGGTTTTATCAATGCCGCCGGTGTGACTTTGGCCACCGGTAAAGTCAACTATGATCAGGGCCGAATCCAGGGGCTTGATGTTAACCGCGGCCGCATCGTCATTGATGGCCAGGGACTGGACGCCAGTAAGACTGACTATACCCGCATACTGACCACTGCCGCACAGATTAACGCCGCCATCTGGGCGAATGATTTAAGCATTGTGGCTGGCCATAACCACTTTGACGCTGATGGCCAGCGGCAGGCACTGGATAGCAGCAACACCAATAACCGCCCGCAGGTGGCCATTGATACCGGCCTACTTGGCGGTATGTACTCCGGTAAAATCTTCCTGATCGGTACCGATAAAGGCCTTGGCGTCAATATGGGCGGTAAGCTGTATAGCCAGAAGATACACCTAAGCGCTGACGGCATACTGACCACTACAGGCGACATCGTCGCCAGCAGCGACACCGACCCGACCAATACCAGCCTGAACATCAACGCACAGGGAGTTAACAACAGCGGCAACATCAGCAGCCAGGGCACAGCCGACATACACAGCAACAGCTTAAATAATCAGGGATTGATCACCAGCAGCGGTGAACTCAGTCTGAATCAGCAACAGCTGAATAACAGCGGCAGCATCAACGCCGGCCGTTTAAGCATCGATGGCGACAGTCTGAATAATAGCGGCCACATCAGCCAAAGCGGACAGCAAGACTTAAACATCAATAGCGACCAGCTGATCAATCAGCAAAGCGGCCGGATTGGCCAGGCAATGGTGGCGGACAGTAGTCATGCCAATGGCAGCAGTAACAGCAATACCAACAACAATAGCAACGATAACAACGCCAGTAACAGCAGCGCCGGCAATAGCAATAACGACAATACCAATAACAACAGCAGTAATAACAATAGCAAGCCCGCCACAGACAACAGCACCACCGGCACAACAACCAGCTCTACCCCCGCTGTCTTTGCAGATGGCCACATCAATGCCCGAAACATCGACAACAGTGGCCAGATCGAAGCCAGCGGTGACATCAGTCTGAACAGCACAGACCTGATCAATCAGGGCAAGCTTAATCTGGCCAGCCTCAGCATGAGCGGCAATGAACTGAATAACCAGCATGGCCAGATCAATGCCGGCAAAATTGAGATCAACAGCCAGCAGGTAAATAATCAACACGGCCAGATCAGTGCCAATAATCAGCTGCACATCAACGGCCAGAAGATTAACAATCAGTCAGGCAAATTACAGGCCGGGGGTGAACTGAGTCTCGAAGCAGACAGCATTGACAACAGCAATCAAGGCGTGATCAGTAGCAATCAGAATCTGACGCTTAACAGCAACCAGCTGGATAACCAGACAGGCCAGATGTGGGCAGCTGGCAACACTCATCTGAATGTAGAGCAGCTGAATAACCAACAAGGTAAACTACAGGCCGGTGCTGATCTTAAGCTGCAAACAGATAGCATCGACAACAGTAATCAGGGTCTGATCAGCAGTAATCAGCATCTGACCCTTAACAGCAACCAGCTGAATAACCAGACAGGCCAGTTACAGGCCGGCGGTAACCTGATTCTGGAAGCAAACAGCATTGACAACAGCAATCAAGGCCAGATCATCAGTAATCATGAGGCCGGCATTGTTGCCCAAAATCTCAATAACCAAGCAGGCGCCATTGATGCCGACAGCCTCAAATTAAACGCCGACAGCGTCAACAACCAGCAAGGTGCGCTACGCACCAACCAGAGCCTCAATGCCAACATTGGCCAGCACCTCAACAACCAACAAGGGCAGATCAGTTCAGCCAAAGACCTCAGCATCAATGGCAACCCTGCCAGCAACCAGCTTGATATCGACAACAGCCACGAGGGCAAAATACTGGCTGGCCAGAATCTCAATTTAAACGCCAAACACCTCACCAATCAGGGCAACATCAGCGCTGGCCAGAACGCCACTATTGCCCTGATTGATGACTTCAGCGTTGACGCCGATCTTACCGCTGGCCATGATCTGAATCTGAATAGCCAGGGCAACATTACCAACCACAGCAACATCAGCGCCAGCCACAATGTCAGCCTCAGCGGTGCCAGTATCGACAATAAAGCCGAAGGCACTATCCAGAGCAATAACCAGACCTGGCTTAGTGCCGACAACCTCACCAACCGCGGCCTGATTAACAGTAACGGCCTGACCCTGATTGAGGCCAGCCAGAACCTTGCCAACATCGGCAGCGGTCGCATCTATGGCGACCATATCGCCTTACAAGCCGATAGCCTGACCAACCGCGAAGAAAGCATTAACGGCCAGACCAAAGCGGCCACCATTGCCGCCCGCCAGCGCCTCGATATCGGCGCTCATCACATCATCAACCAGGAACATGCCCTGATCAGCAGCAGCGGTGATCTGGCCATTGGCGGTGCCTTGGATAAAGACCACCACGCCACCGGCAGGGCTGACAGCCTCATCAATGCCAGCGCCCGTATTGAGGCCACAGGCAACGGCCATATTGCTGTGAACCAATTGCAGAACCTCAACAACCATTTCAGTGTGGAGGAATACCTGGCCAGTAAAGAACATATACAGCAGTATCAGGAAAGCGGTAATCCTGAAATCTGGGTCAACGGCCAAGACGGCAAATTCAACAAATCCCGTAAAAAACTGACCTTCACCTTCAACGACGGCAGTAAAAAGACCTGGAGTAAATACAGCGTCAGTAAAGTGCATTGGTGGGACTTTGACCGCACCACCTACCGCCAGCGCGTGACTGAAAGCGACCCGGGACAAATCATTATCGGCGGTAATCTCAGCATTGAAGGCACCGACTGGCTCAACCACAACAGCCA
>JAQTIE010000013.1 GCA_029433475.1 Neisseriaceae bacterium ESL0693
GCCGAACAAATGCAACAACTGACCAGCAACATAGTATGGCTGGAAAACCAGACCGTCACCCTGGCCGATGGCAGCAGTCAAACTGTACTGGTGCCCAAGGTTTACCTAGTGGGCGCCAATACCCAGATAACCCCTGACGGGGCTTTAATCAGCGCCAACAACATTAATCTTACTAACGCCGGCCATATCAACAATCAGGGCACCATCAGCGCCGGTAATAACCTCAGCCTCGGCGCGCAGAATATCGACAACAGCGGTCTGATCAGTGCCGATAACCTTATCCTGACAGCCAGCAATCAGATTAATTTTAATGGCGGCGTAGCAGTGGCCAAAGATAACCTCAGCCTCAAAGCTGACCAGATCAACCTCAATACCACCACCGTCAATTATGGCGATGACCGCAACGGTGGCCAACTGATTGATCGTGTCGCCGGCGTGTATGTCACCGGTGAAGTGGCCAACAGCAACACAACCCAAAAAGACAGCAATAACAATAACCCTGTGCACGGCTTATTAAGCCTGGAAGCCACACATGACCTTAACAGCCACGGTGCCCAGATCAGTAACCAAAGCCAGACAGGCACCACCCAACTGATCAGCCATGAGGGAGACATTAACCTTGGCACCGTCAGCGAACGCCAGAACATGGCCAGCGGCAGTACACAGGATAAAAACCACTGGATAAACCACTACCAGAGCGAAACCGGCACGAGTATTGATACCCATGGCGACATTAATTTGATCAGTGGCCACGATATCAATATCCGCCAGGGCGACATCAACAGCGATGAGGGCAGACTGAACCTGACCGCAACTAACGACATCAATATCGAAGCCGGCCGCCAGCAGACCGAATTAGACCACTCGGTTTACATCAAGACCAACGGCATTGCCAGCAAAAAGACCCAGCTAGACCAGTATCAGGCCAAGTATGATGAGGCTGTTGGCAGCAATTTGGGTGCCAGCCAGATCAGCCTCACCAGCGGCCACGATATCAAGGTTGAAGGCAGTAACATTATTTCAGACCACGGCAGCCGATTACTGGCCGGTAACGACATCAACATCAACGCCGCTGACAACAGCTACTATGATCACGAATATCACAAAAAGACCAAATCCGGCCTGATGAGTGCCGGTGGCGGTGTTGGTTTCAGCGTTGGCAAAGAGAAAGATACGATAGACAATACCGACATCAGCCATATCCACAGCGGTAGCCTGGTCGGCAGTCTTGGCGGGGATACTACCATTGTAGCCGGACACAACTATAACCAGACCGGTAGCAGCGTGCTGGCACCTAATGGCAACATCAATATTGCCGCCCAGCAGATCAATGTAGCGGCCGCGATGGACACTTACCAGAACGACAATATCCACACCTATGAAAAGAGTGGTTTCACCGTAGCGGTTAACAGTCCTGTCATAGATGCAGTGCAGAAAGTCAACCATGCCGCGCGCAAGGTCGGCAAAAGCAAAAATGACCGCGTTAATGCCATGGCTGTCATGAATACCGGTTACGACACCTTCAAAACCTATCAGGCCATTGACCACCTGACTGACGCCAATCCACAGACCAATAGCGCCGGTATCAAAGTCAGCCTCACCTATGGCCAGCAGAAAAGCAAAGAGGAATACCACAGCAGCGACAGCATCGCCAGCGCCAGCCAGATTGGCGCCGGTGGCCAGGTAAACCTTATCGCCAGCGGTGCTGGCCAGAACAGTAATATTAATATTATCGGCTCAGACGTGGGCGGCGACAAAGGCACCTATCTATGGGCAGACAACCAGATTAATTTACTCGCTGCCGAACAGCAGCACAGCGAACACAGCAAAAAAACCTCAAGCGGCTTTAATGTCGGTGCCGCCATCAGTTACGCCAATGGCAGCGCCGCCTATGGCGTTACCATCGGAGGCAATCATGGCAAAGGGCATGGCAATGGTAATGGCAACAGCTACCTTACCAGCCACATTGGCAGCACCAGCGGCAACACCACATTACACAGCGGTGGTGATACCAATATCACAGGTGCCCAGGTCACCGGCAACAGCATTAAGCTAGACGCCGCCAACCTCAATATCGCCAGCGTGCAGGACACTTCCAAATATCACAGCACCGAGACCAACATCAGCGCCGAGGCTACCATCGGCTACGGTGCCTCAGGCTCAGCCGATTACAGCCACAGCAAGATCAACGCCGACTATGCCAGCGTCACCGAGCAAAGCGGTATCTTTGCCGGTGATGGCGGCTATAACGTCAATGTAGGTGGCCATACCCAGCTCACCGGTGCCCTCATCACTTCGACCGACAAAGCCGAACAGGAACATAAAAACCAGCTGACTACAGGCACCATCGGCTTTACTGACCTACACAACCACAGCGACTACAAAGGCGAAGGCATCGGCATTGGTGTAGGCGGCAGTCTATCCGGCGGTAGCAGTGCCACCCAGCTGGCCGGCCACAACCTCATGAACCAGGGCAACACCGGCGCCAGTGGCTCAGTCGGTTTTGGTAGTGACAAAGGCCACGACAAGAGCACCACCCACAGCGGCATCAATACCGCCAATATCAATATTACGGATAAAGAACATCAGGCTCAGGATATTGATAAAGTTCACACCAACATTACTACCGACAACTACGCTGAACATGCCGGTTATCTCAGTAACAACTTTGACAAGGATAAAGTACAGGAAGAAATAGACACCCAGGTTGATGTCAGCAAAGAATTTGATCAGAACCGCAAAGAAGCAGTAAAAACCATTTATGCCGTGGCTGATCAGAAGCGCAAAGAGGCCGAAGACATACGTAAAAACAATTACATCAATGGCTTAAATGGCTATAATACTCAGGAATCACTGGCACTTGAGGCCAGCGCGGATAAATGGGACAAGGCAGGATTCTATGTTGACCTGGCTCTGGGCGGCATCTATGGCGGCACCAACGCCTGGGCGCTGGGCTATGCCGGCGGTGGTGCCGTAGTCAAACCGGTTTACCGCGCCGCCACCAGACCTACCCAAATCTGGAAAGTGGTCTGTACCCAAGACAGCCTGTATTGTTCCAATACCAGCTACGATGGCGATAAACAACGGCCGATCTATGAAGATAATCCCTTTGTGGAAATCGGCGATAAACGGCAGATATTCAACCTTGCCGACATTATGCCCAATCCGGAAACCGGCATCATCACCATTTCCAACCCAGGCATTCTGAACCCGCTTAATGATGCTGAAAAGAACGCCATCAAGCAAAACGAATGGGCAGCCAATGCACAAGGAATCTATGTGATACAGAACCCGCCAACTGGTAATTACCTGTCAGAACTACTGTATGCCGGCTATGACAAAGTCAACGACCTGATGGGCGGCTGGCTGCCGCTTACCAGCGCAGAAAAGACCAACCAGGCTATTTTTGCCTATGCCAAAGATAATAACTATCTGCTGAACATCAACAGCCACAGCCGCGGCGGTATGACCACCAGCGTAGCCATGCAAGACGCCAACAGCAACGGCTTAATTTACGTGCCCGTGAATAACGCCCAATTCTACGGCACAGCTACCAATGTAGACCGCTTCCGCGAACAGCTCGAGAATGTGAATAAGTTCGAGGGAAGTACCGTTACCTCAGCGGTACATTACACTGATTTTGTCGGCCGCAGCCCATGGCTGGTGGGTCGTAGCCCCTTAGTGGTTGGTGGTAATGCGCCTACTGGTGGAGTAGAAAATCACCCTTTTATGTATTCACATAGTGGGTATTTTGCGGAGAAACCAACAAATTATTTAATGGACGAACAGGGACATCTTATTGATAAATATGGTAATCGTGTACAACAAAAACAGGATAATCCTTATTTAGATGAGTTTAATGAAAAATGGAATGAAGGTAAGAATCATAACCAGCTTGGAGAGAATCCCTCTAAACCAGTTTTAGTTAGACCTAAACCAAAATCAGGAATTAAATAAATGAAAAATATTAGATATTTATTTTTATGTGGTTTATTAATGAGTTTAACCGGCTGCTATGATTCTGTAGTGCGTTTTTGGAATGGTGATGGATATTACCCCCCTCCAGCAAAGAAGCAAGCATATCATGAATGTTCACAAGCATTTGATAAAATTAACCCCCCCCCCACTCCGCCTATATCTCCTGAAGTTGCGCATTCAGAAGCATCACGCAGACGCACAGATGAACTTTATGAATATATAAATAAATGTTTGAGAGAAAAAGGATATTAGTAAACAGAACGAATGGTCGGCATTACTACGTATCTGAACTACTGTATGCCGGCTATGACAAAGTCAACGACCTGATGGGCGGCTGGCTACCGCTTACCAGCGCGGAAAAGACCAACCAGGCTATTTTTGCCTATGCCAAAGACAATGACTATCTGCTGAACATCAACAGCCACAGCCGCGGCGGTATGACTACCAGCGTAGCCATGCAAGACGCTAATAGTAATGGCTTAATCCTGATACCAGTGAACAATGCCCAATTCTACGGCACCGCTACCAATGTAGACCGTTTCCGCGAACAGCTCGAGAATGTGAATAAGTTCGAGGGAAGTACCGTTACCTCAGCGGTACATTACACTGATTTTGTCGGCCGCAGCCCATGGCTGGTGGGGCGTAGCCCTTGGGTTGTGGGTGGCAATGCGCCTACTGGTGGCGTTGAGGACAAGTGGTTTTTGTATTCGCATAGTGGGTATTTTGCGGAGAAACCAACAAATTATTTAATGGACGAACAGGGACATCTTATTGATAAATATGGTAATCGTGTAGAACAAAAACAGAAAAATCCCTACTATAAAGAACATGAGAAATTATGGGTTAATGGATTAAACAAGCCTCACGATCTGCTTAATCCATCCAAACCTATTAGGGTATTACCGAAAAATTCTAAAACAGGAGTGAAATAAATGAAAAATATTAGGTATTTATTTTTATGTGGTTTATTAATCAGTCTGACTGGCTGCTACGGTTCTGTAGTGCGATTTTGGAATAGTGGTCCATATATTTCAAAGGCAGAAGATAAAGCTTATGATGAATGTATGGATGAATATGACAAAATTGATACTGAACCACGAAATCCCAACTTAGCGACAGAGGAATCACGTGTACAAAGATCAAAAGGCGCTAATTGGATTGCAAATTGCGTTAAAAACAAAGGGTTTTAACTATAACAACAATGAAAAATATCAGATATTTATTTTTATGTGGTTTATTAATAAGTTTAACCGGCTGCTATGATTCTGTAGTGCGATTTTGGAATAATGATGGTTGGTATCCCCCCCCTGCTGAAAACAAAGCTTATGAAGAATGTACACATGCATTCTGGGAAATTAACCCCCCCCCACTCCCCCTATAACTCCTGAAGTTACGCATTCAGAAGAATCGCGCAGGCGCACAGATGAATTTTATAAATATCTGAATAAATGTCTGAAGGAAAAAGGATACTAAAAATTTAAATTTAATAGGTGGCTGGCTTTTGCTTATCAATGCAAGTGTGTTTTATTTTAATCCGGTTTTAATCTGTTTACTTAACCAAAAGGAACTAATAGCATGAAAAACATCATTAAAGTAGCTTGTCTGTCTGGTATTCTGTTCAGCTTATACGGCTGTGGTACTGATACTGCACGTTTTGAACGGCAGCTTAAAGTTAATGGATATTCAGGCAGTACCGTAACTGTCCGTCCGGCCAATGGCTATGCCCAACCACCGGCACAATACTTAATCGATGAACAAGGGCACTATATCGATAAAAATGGTAATCGTGTCGATCAGCCGGTTGAAAATCCATACTATCAAGACTATATCAGACAGCAACGAAGATAAACAGATTTCTTAATCCATTAATAAAACAGGCTATTATCAATATTGATAATAGCCTTTTATATTTAATAACCTATGCTGTTTCACTCAGCCGGATATTAACCGCCTGATGCAGAATCCGGTCAACACTGGCACTTAGTCCACCAATCAAAGTAAACAAATGCCCTGCTAATTGCAGCATCTGCTCATGATCAACCAGGGGATTAGTGTCTATTTGCTGTTGCTGTATGGTTTGTCTTTCCAGCAACAGTTTACCCATGGTTTCGGCCATTTGATTAAACACAACACCTGCCTGAATACAATCACCAATGACCAGATTCAGATCACGAGAATCTAAATACTGGCGTTTTTCATGTGGCAATAAATCGGTATTAAGAATAAGGGAGATCAGTTGATGATTGTGCAGCAGACTAGCCGCAGCATCGTAATATTGGGTATCAAAGGTGAGTTTATGCATGGCTTACCTCATCATCAAACAATGAAGTATTCAGCAATGAATCCAAGTGAAAATAAAATGAACTATGCACAGATTGCAATAAATCAGGGTGTAGAACATTCTTAAAAATAATCATAATCTATCTTTCGTTACGGTCTGATGACTCGCTTTTATGCCTTTCAAACAAAAAAGCGATAGACAAATGGCAGGGTTGAAAGGCTGGTGTAACGAACCAGTAGGCATAATGCCTCCCTACCATTGTCTACCATAGATAACAGGATAGATTAATGGTTGGTGAATAGATATAAAACCGCATAAAAACAATATAGAATTTAGGCGGTTAATCTACCGTTACATATCAGCCTTTCAAAGCTGGTTGCTGAATTGGCAGCAACGCCAGTATCTTGCCTTGGGTTCTGGTGGTTGTCAATCATCTCTGACAAATAACGCTGTTGTGCGTCAGGATATAAATACTTTATTGATACAAGTTAAACAAATAAGTTAATTTTATTGGTCTGACGCAATTAATATTGTAATATCAATTATCTGATCATGTAGAAGTAATAAACTCCGAGGATCTTTCATCATGCTTCTGACCTTATTGCTGATTATTTGTGTCGGTTATTTGCTGTTAAATAGATAAAGCAAACGCTGAGTCTGTATGAATCTAATTATGTCATATTTAAATTGCATGAAACAAAAACATCAAAGCCAGATATCACACTAACCGCAGCCTTATCAACAACATCTTCCTTAGCATTAGCTTCACTGCACCGCTATAATCAGTAATATTGGCGCAAGTAAAAATAACTGCGTCCAGCACGATAATCAACTGGCTGCTAATTTATTTACGGTGTTCCATGGTAATGGAGAAATCAAGCGGTAAGACTATTGATTGAGTTATTTATTAAGTACTACTCTTCCCGCTTGCAATATTTAATCGCGTTATCAGCAGATTCTAATTTTACGCATACCTGCCCACTTTCTCAGACATCATGATAGATCTTGTATCATTTTTCCATTTCATCACTATCGGCTAAAAGTATTTTGTAATCGTTGCAAAAATACTTCTGCGGGTTTAGAGAATACCTGATATTTTTTCCATACCACAACAACATCTACTTCCAGCGCCGGTTTTAACTGCCGAAAACAGAGTGAACTTTCTGCATTGGTATTGACCAGCTTATCCAGACATAAAGCATAGCCAATGCCTTTCTCTACCATTAAAGTCGCATTAAAAATCAAATTATAAGTAGCTACGATATTCAGTTTGTTATAATCGCATCGTACCCATTTAGCTATCTGGCCATCAACCAGTTTTTGTTTTGAATTGATCAGTGGTAAAGACCACAAATCCTGTGGCTGGATAAATGCCTTTTTTGCCAGCGGACTATCTTTTCGCATCAATAGCCCCCATGAATCTTTGGCTGGCATAACCATGAAATCATATTTATTGATGTGTGCTGGCTCAATCAATACGCCAAAGTCCAGTAAACCTTTATCAATACGTTCTGTGACTTCATCTGCATCCCCACTGAAAATATGCACCCTGATATTGGGATAATCAGTCTGGAGTTTTTTAATAACATCTGCAATCAAACCCATAGCATAGCTCTCACCTCCACCGATAAAAATATCGCCACTGATTGTCTTTGCAGATGGCTGAAATTCTGTCTCTGTTTTTCTGACCAGCGCCATAATTTCTTCTGCTCGTTTACGTAACCGCATACCATCATCGGTTAAGATAATTTTACGTCGACCACGAATGAATAATGTGGTTCCCAGCATTTCCTCCAGTTCACGCAATTGTCTGGATAGCGTTGGTTGGGTCAGATGTAAATACTCAGCAGCGGCAGTAATACTCTCTTCCCTGGCCAGCGCCAGAAAATAACGCAGTACCTTAATATTCATTTATTCCTCTCTGGTATTAAACTGAAAAGCATATTTAATCTATGCTTAAAAAGCATGGATTACCATAAAATAGTAGTATTTTACATACCTTGGTAATGATCATAAACTGAATATCCACGCAAATTACTCATAGAACCAAAGTATTGGTTCACAGAATTCGCAACGAATAATTATTGACAGATCTATTACCGACATGAAAGCAGATAACTATTATCAACCGACAACAACCCACTGGCTGGCCGTTTATTCACTATTTCTCGGTGTTACTGGCCTAATTGCGGCTGAATTCATACCTGTCAGCTTATTAACACCGATCGCTCAGGACTTAAACATCACAGAAGGCATGGCCGGCCAAAGTGTGACTATTGTGGGTATTCTGGCGGTAATAGCCAGCCTGACATTATCTCCGCTGACCAAAAGCATTAACCGGCGCACTATACTGCTGCTTTTATCGATGCTATTGGTGGTTTCCAATCTATTGATTGCACTGGCACCCAATTATCTGTTTTTTCTATTTGGCCGAGCCATACTTGGGCTGTGTGTGGGTGGTTTCTGGTCTATGGCATCTGCTGTGGCATTGCAATTGGCCACTAAAAAAGATCTTCCTCAGGCATTAAGCATTATTTACGCTGGCGTCTCTGTAGCTACTATTATCGCTCTGCCACTGGCCAGCTATCTAGGTACTGCCATCAGCTGGCGTAATATTTTCCTGCTGGCTTCATTATTCAGCCTGGTCACTCTGATCTGTCAATATTGCCTTCTGCCCTCTTTGAAAGCTGAGGAAAATTCTGATTTCAAAAATATGTTTTTGCTGCTAAAACAACCTTGGCTACTGGCTGGCATCAGCGCCACCATGTTCAGTTACGGTGGCTATCATGTCTTTTTTACCTATCTGAGGCCATTTCTACAAGACCACCTGACATTATCCAACACTATGCTGACCATGGTTTTACTGGCTTTTGGTCTGGCCAACTGCCTGGCTACTTTCATTGCCGGTAGATTGCTGGCGAAATGGTTCCGTGGCGTAATGATTGCTATTCATTTGATTTTAATCATTATCTCCCTTTTATTCTTTATCAATCATCAAACAGGCAACAACATCATTTTAACCATTTTATGGGGATTTATTTTTGGTTTTATTCCTGTCGGCTGGTCTGTCTGGATTACCCGTACGTTGGCGGCTAAAGCCGAAATGATGGGTAGCTTATCTGTAGCCGCCATTCAGCTTGCCATTGGTCTGGCTGCAGCTATAGGTGGTTTGGCACTTGATCACCTAGGCATGGAAAGTATTTTTATGGTCGCCGCATGCAGTCTGACCACTGCACTGATTTTAATCAAAGTAAGCTTTTATTTATTTTATCAATCAACGCATAAAGTAGCATAAAAGAGAATCTGAATTTATGTCAGTAACCTAGACTGACCCATTGCCAAAGGAAGATCGTATGTTAACACTGCATCCTTTACGCAGCATTTATGACTTTAGCACCATATGGATAATCACCTGTAGTCTATTTTTATCAACTTTCGCCATAGGCCAAGATATGTCTCATCACGCCGATAATTTTTATCAGAGTAATAAAGTCACAGTACAAAGAATCACTTTCAATAATCAGTATAACATGCAAGTAGTCGGTAATCTGTTTATACCCAAAACATTTAATCAACACCATCGCTATCCTGCCATTATTGTTGGTCATCCCATGGGGGCAGTTAAAGAACAAAGCGCCAATTTATACGCTACTAAAATGGCAGAGCAAGGATTTATTACCCTATCTTTCGATCTTTCTTTCTGGGGCGAAAGTGAAGGCTGGCCACGCAATGCTGTATCTGCCGATATTTATGCGGAAGACTTCAGCGCAGCAGTAGATTACTTAGGTAGTCAATCGTTTATTGATAAAAACAATATTGGCGTAATCGGCATTTGCGGCAGCGGCAGTTTTGCTATCAGCGCTGCAAAAATCGATCCGCGGATAAAAGCCATTGCCACGGTCAGTATGTACGACATGGGCGCAGCCAATCGCCAAGGGTTGAATCATTCAGTGACCTTGGCACAAAGAAAACAAATCATTGCAGCAGCAGCCCAACAACGTGATGCTGAATTTACCGGTGCTGAAACCAAATACACCAGTGGCACAGTTCATAAAATTAATGCTGATTCCAGCCCGGTTGAACGTGAATTTTTTGATTTTTATCGAACACCGCGCGGTGAATTTACCCCTGAAAATACATCTTCAGACTTAACCACTCACCCCACGCTGACCAGCAATGTAAAATTCATGAATTTTTATCCACTAAATGACATAGATATTATCTCACCTCGGCCCATACTCTTCATTGCCGGTGAAATAGCGCATTCTATTGAATTCAGCAAAATGGCTTATCAGCAGGCTGCCCAGCCCAAAGAACTATATATTGTGCCCGATGCTGGCCATGTGGATTTATATGACAGAGTTGATCTGATTCCATTTGGTAAACTGACCACATTCTTTAAAACACATTTAAAATAATTCTAATCAGGAAATATATAACCATTTCTGATTTAACTTTATATCATGAATAGATAAACATTAATTTCGCGTATTCGTATCCATTACTTGCATGATGATTATCAGGATCAATATATTCAGCCACACGATTGCTCCTTCATCTTCTGGAACAACTGATATGCATAACCGTTTTACTGTCTATAAAACAGCCTTTTATCATTTAGGCAGTAGATATGGTCAATCATGGATTATTGGCCTGATTCAGCTTGCCACCTGGTCTTTCTGATTTTACCAATCAGTAAAATCACTTTCTGCCAGTAAACCCAGCTTCGTTCGATACAGAAAGATAAATGGCTACTTATATGAGCCGCTTTTGGCATTAAATGATATTTATATTGATTAGGAAATATATATGATGACTTCGACTTACGTTAATCTGAATTGAATCTATCCAAAAGCCATTAGGGAAAATATGTTTATCCGCTATTTATAAAAATAAAACAAATATTTCAAGGTTAAAATACTTATGATAATGCATAAAAATAAAATTCTTCTAGATATAAAATTCCATATAACAATACTGTCGCTCCTTATTCTTTCTGCTTGTACGCACAATATTCAGGTGCGTCGCTTTCCTGCCCCGTCAACAGTCAGTAAACAAGTTCAACCTTTGGTAACAGGCATGCCGGCACCAATCTGGAATGATCACCCGCAAACTCAGCAAGAATGGAAAAACTGGGTTGATCAGATAGCCCAACACAATATGCAATCACTGCCAGCATTACGTAAACAGATGCAGGTAACAGTAAAGTCTGATCAATTTGCCGGTGTTCCAGCTTTTGTATTCACACCTAAACGGATTCGACCAGAAAATACCAATCGCATTCTACTGCATTTTCATGGCGGCGGTTATGTATTAAATCCCGGAGAAGCTGGCACAGATGAAGCGATTTTAATGGCAGGCTATGGACATATTAAAGTTATCTCAATAGATTACCGTATGCCTCCTGATTTCCCTTTTCCTGCTGCCATAGATGATGCATTAACGGTTTATCGAGTACTGCTGCAACATTATCCGGCCGATAAAATCGGTATTATAGGTACTTCTACCGGAGGTGGTATGGCACTAGCTTTGATACTCAAGGCCAAAGAGGAAAAACTACCCTTACCTGCGGCCATCGTCGCTGGTACTCCATGGACCGATTTAAGTAAAACTGGAGATTCCTATTTCACTCATGAAGGTATTGATAATGTTTTAGTAAGTTACCATGGCTGGTTAGGTGATGCCGCCAAATTGTATGCTCATGGAGAAAATTTGAAAAATCCACTGCTTTCACCCATCTATGGTGATGTGACTGGTTTTCCCCCTACACTATTATTTAGTGGTACACGGGATTTATTTCTCAGTAATACCGTCAGAATGCACTTAAAACTCAGAGATGCTGGAGTAATATCTGACTTAATCATATTTGAAGGCTTATCTCATGCCCAGTATCTTATGGCTCCAGATTCTCCTGAAGCCAAACGTTACTTTAATAGCAGTAGTCAGTTTTTCAATCATTATCTGGCTCAATGATGTTCTTCCTTTGAGTAGTTATCTATTCACTTTTAAGGCTGCTAATGGCAACTATATAAAGGCTTAATGGCGATTTAGTACGAATTTTATAAGATTTATTTTATAAAATTCGTATATTAAATAAACATTAATGATTGATGATAAAATTTTCTTATCTGAATTTATCTACTGATCTGGATTTATTCTGAATTATAGACGATAAAGTCATCCATATTATTACTTCTGATCATTCCTATCAGCTCTATTGGCTTAGTTTTCATTCAATTTTCATAAATTAAATATATTCAGGCTAACTACCTATAATTGATAGTATTGCAAATGAAAATGAAATCGACTATCATAACCATTCAGTAATTTGATCATGCAGGAAATGATATGTACGTTTGTCTTTGCAATGCCATTACCGATCGCCAGATTAAAGCTACTGTAGCTGCTGGTGCGACCAGTCTTACTGATTTACGAGATCAGCTGGGTGTGGCTAATTGTTGTGGTTGTTGTGCTCAGTTGGCCAGTTCATTTTTAGATAATGCCAATCAATCTTCGGCAAATAATACTTTACAAGCCGCCCATCAATCTGTCTGAGTATTTTCAGGTGATGCTGCTGGTTTGATATTTTATACGGGTTATACGGGCAAAATAGATACTGCCCATCAGTGATTTAAGATTGTTTGTTAGAGGTTATTTTTGGACAAAAAGCTATTGTGATGGCTTTGATTCTGACTTCATCATACAGAATCCCTTCATGATAAAAAAATATAAACCATACTGAATGTCTTTAATAGATTCAATATAAAATTTAATTTCAGATAAATGGTTTGATAAAGCCATATTTTATATAAATTTATCAAAAATATATAGATATTTTGAATATCGGGCAATCAATACAGTATGTTCGTAATTAAGCAAATATCGTGCATGGTTGATGATATTTTATTTGTCACAAATCATGAGTCAGACATGACTATGATTAAATGATGATCAGATAAAATATTATATTTTCATATTATTTAATCAATAGCTTATATTTTTTGAAATCAGGCATGTATATTGTAGATTTATTTTTATTGTTCTTTGGAATGTTTTAAATAAATATATTTTTGAATTCAAACTTCAATACGATAAATAAATAAAAAAGCCCAAGTATTAAGCTTGGGCTTTTGTGTGATTAAACCAATAACTGTTATACCTGCACAGCACTGGTTAATCAGTATGATTACAATTTTTTATGCGCACGCAGATAATCCAGGGTTTTCAGCTGGGCAATAGCAGCAGCCAGGGCAACTTCGGCTTTTGCCAATGCAAGATCGTCTTTAGCCTGTTTAATATTGGCTTCTGCTGCTTTTTTGGCTTCCTCAGCACGTTCCTTGTCCATTTCTTCACTGCGGACAGCAACGTCAGCCAAAACCGTCAATTTATCCGGACTAACCTCTAAAATACCACCAGATACTGCAACCAGAATCTCTTCTTTCTGGTTAGGCACCGTTAAACGTAGGGCACCAGGACGCACCAAGCTCATAATGGGTTCATGGCGTGGATAAATACCCAGCTCACCTGTTTGGGTGGGCACCACAACAAAGCTGGCCTCACCTGAGAAGATGCGCTCTTCATTACTCACCACTTCCACTTGCAAGGTACTCATCAAGTGCTCCTTAATTTACGGTTTTGCCTTTTTCTGCGGCTTCGTCGATACTGCCGACCATATAGAATGCCTGTTCTGGCAAATGGTCATATTCACCATTTAAAATGGCTTTAAAGCCGGCAATGGTATCACGCAAAGATACATATTTACCTGGTGCACCGGTGAAGACTTCCGCTACATGGAATGGTTGTGACAAAAAGCGCTGGATTTTACGTGCGCGCATCACCACCAATTTATCTTCATCAGACAATTCATCCATACCTAAAATTGCAATAATATCCTGCAATTCTTTGTATTTCTGAAGAATAATCTGCACACCACGAGCTACGTCATAGTGTTCCTGACCAATCACGGCCGGATCCAGCTGACGTGAGGTAGAATCCAGGGGATCTACGGCGGGATAAATACCCAAAGAGGCAATATCACGGCTCAATACGACAGTGGCGTCCAAGTGGGCGAAGGTGGTAGCTGGAGAGGGGTCAGTCAAGTCATCCGCAGGTACATATACGGCCTGAATGGAAGTAATGGAGCCACTCTGTGTGGAAGCAATACGTTCTTGCAGACGACCCATTTCTTCGGCCAATGTCGGCTGATAACCTACAGCAGACGGCATACGACCCAAGAGCGCAGATACTTCGGTACCGGCCAAGGTATAGCGGTAAATATTATCGATAAACAATAATACATCGCGTCCTTTACCGTTTTCATCTTTCTCATCACGGAAATATTCCGCCATGGTCAAGCCGGTTAAGGCAACGCGCAGACGGTTACCCGGGGGTTCATTCATCTGACCGTAAACCATGGCTACTTTATCCAATACGTTGGAGTCTTTCATCTCATGGTAGAAGTCATTACCTTCACGGGTACGTTCACCCACGCCGGCAAATACAGATAAACCGCTGTGTGCTTTGGCGATGTTATTGATCAATTCCATCATGTTTACGGTTTTGCCAACACCGGCACCGCCAAAGAGACCAACTTTACCACCTTTGGCAAACGGACACAGCAAGTCAATCACTTTAATGCCTGTTTCCAGTAATTCGGTTGAGCTGGAGAGCTCATCGAATTTAGGCGCTTCCTGATGAATGGAACGGCTGTTTTCAGCTTTGATTTCGCCCGCTTCATCAACCGGATGACCCAATACATCCATGATACGACCCAGTGTGGCCTTACCCACGGGTACTGTAATCGGAGCACCTGTATTGACAACGGCCATACCGCGTTTTAACCCGTCAGAGCTACCCATGGGAATGGTACGAACCACACCATCACCCAGCAGCTGCTGTACTTCCAAGGTCAGGTCGGTATCAACTAATTTGAGTGCGTCATACACATTCGGGAGGGTGTCACGTGGAAATTCCACATCGACCACGGCTCCAATAATTTGTACGATTTTGCCTTGACTCATTATCGCATCCTAAATTTATTTGGCGTATGCTGTGCCTATACGGCAGCAGCACCAGCCACAATTTCTGTCAACTCTGTGGTAATGGCGGCCTGACGTGATTTGTTGTACACCAGACGCAATTGTTTAATTGCATTGTCTGCATTATCAGTAGCCGCTTTCATGGCCACCATACGGGCAGCTTGTTCGGCTGCCATGTTTTCACTCAATGCCTGATACACCACAGACTCTAAATAACGGCGGATCAAGTAAGCCAATACAGTTGTGGACGAAGGTTCATAAACATAGTCCCAGCTGTATCCTGTACTTGCTGATTTTTCATCGAAAACGTTTTCACCAATAGGTAATAATGTTTCTACCCGCGGTTCCTGACGCATGGTATTCACAAAACTTGAATAAACCAAATGAATTGCGTCCAGTTCCTTATCGGCATAGCGTTGAAAAATCGCAGTCAATGGCCCCAGCAATGTAGCCAGTTTGGGCGTATCACCTAAACCCACTACACTGGCAGTCACATTCAAACCCACATTATTACAGGCAAGCAAGCCTTTGCTGCCCAAACACACTACTTCTACTTCAACACCTTGTTTTTGATATTCCTGTACCTTGGCGAAAAAGAGTTTCAGGGCATTGGCATTTAAGCCGCCACATAAACCTTTGTCACTGGTAATCAGAATAAAACCGGCACGTTTAACATTTTCGCGATGTGCCAGCATGGGCTGATTGTGGGTTGAATGAGTCTGCGCCAGATGACTCATTACCTGGCGAACCTTGTCGGCATACGGACGCGCCTGACGCATCCGTTCCTGAGTCTTACGCATTTTAGAGGTTGACACCATCTGCATCGCTTTAGTGATCTTTTGAGTATTCTGAACACTGCGAACTTTGGTGAGAATCTCTTTTCCTACGGCCATTTCAGACTCCTTTCAGTGACGCCTACGCTTTATAATTGTAAGACGTTTTGAAAGCCTTCATGGCTGCGTCCAAAGCCTTGGCATTATCATCACTCAGTGTACCGGTACTATTAATGTCTGGCAGAATGTTCGGGCATTGTGTACGTACATGTCCGAGAAATTCAGCTTCAAAAGCTAATGCTTTGGCTACCGGAACATCATCGTATGAACCATTATTAATGGCCCACAATGTTAATGCCATTTCGCCAACATTCAATGTACTGAATTGCTTTTGCTTCATTAATTCAGTAACCACTTCACCATGACGCAATTGTTTGCGGGTCGCTTCATCCAGATCTGAGGCAAACTGAGAAAACGCAGCCAGCTCACGATATTGGGCTAAAGCCAGACGAATACCGCCGCCCAGTTTTTTGATCACTTTGGTCTGAGCCGCACCACCAACGCGCGATACGGAAATACCGGCATTAATGGCAGGACGGATACCTGAATTGAATAAATCTGTTTCCAGGAAAATCTGACCGTCAGTGATGGAAATCACATTGGTGGGTACGAATGCTGAAACGTCGCCGGCCTGTGTTTCAATGATTGGCAAAGCGGTTAATGAACCGGTTTTACCTTTCACTTCGCCATTGGTCAGTTTTTCAACTTCATCGGCATTAATACGGGCGGCACGTTCCAATAAACGTGAATGTAAATAGAATACATCACCAGGATAAGCTTCGCGACCAGGTGGGCGGCGCAGCAATAATGAAATCTGGCGATAAGCAACCGCTTGCTTAGACAGATCATCATAAACGATCAATGCATCTTCGCCGTGGTCACGGAAATATTCGCCCATGCTGCAACCGGCATAAGGGGCAATATATTGCAAAGCGGCCACTTCGGAAGCGGTAGCTGCTACAACAATGGTATGCTCCATTGCGCCCTGTTCTTCCAGTTTGCGCACAACGCTGGCAATGGAAGAGGCTTTCTGTCCAATCGCTACATAAATGCAGACAACACCGCTGCCTTTCTGATTGACGATGGCGTCAAGTGCTACGGCGGTTTTACCAGTCTGGCGGTCACCAATAATCAATTCACGCTGACCACGGCCGATAGGTACCATGGAGTCAATGGCTTTCAGACCTGTCTGAACAGGCTGATCTACTGACTGACGGGCAATAACGCCCGGGGCAATTTTTTCTACTGGTGCAGTATGTTTGGCATTGATTGGGCCTTTACCGTCAATAGGACGACCCAGCGCATCTACCACGCGGCCAATCAATTCCGGACCTACCGGTACTTCAAGAATACGGCCGGTACAGGTGACTTCGTCACCTTCTTTAATGTGCTCGGATTCACCCAGAATTACGGCGCCTACGGAATCTCGTTCCAGATTCATGGCCAAGCCGAATGTATTACCGGGGAACTCGAGCATTTCACCTTGCATTACGTCTGATAAGCCATGAACGCGCACAATACCATCGGTCACAGACATTACGGTACCACGGGTACGCAATTCTGTTTCTACCGACAGGTTGGCGATTTTGGCTTTAATCAAATCGCTAATTTCAGCAGGATTAAGCTGCATGAAAACTCTCCTAATTCATCAATGCCGCATGCAGGCTATTTAACCGGCCTTGCACGGACAGATCCAATACTTGGTCACCGACTGCCACTTTCACACCACCAATCAGTTCGGCATCAACTATCTGGCGTACGGCCAGCTTAGAGCTGAAATGCTGTTCCAATTCGGTCACAATGTGTTTAAATTGTGTATCATCTAACTGATAAGCAGTATAAACAATTGCTTCTTTGATGTTATTACGTGACAAAGCATAGTCTTGGAATAACGCATAAATTTCAGGTAAAGCCAGTAAGCGTTTATTTTGCGCCAGCAGTAATACAAAATTTTTCAATTCTGCATCAGGTTCCTTATCCAGTACAGATAAGATATCCTGAGCTTTGGCAATATCTTCACATTCGGGCTGTTCAATTAAAACCTGCATTTTTGGCTGCATGACAACTTCAGCCAGCGTCTTTAGTTCGCTCAACCAAGACTCAATATGATTTTGCTCTTGCGCCAGACTAAACAATGCTTTGGCATAAGGTCTGGCAATGGTTGCGAACTCAGCCATGGGATTATAGCTCCTGTTTCAGGTTATCCAGCAGCTGGGCATGGCGTGAAGCATCCACTTCACTGCGCAGAATGGATTCTGCACCTTTGACTGCCAAGTCAGCCACCTGCTGCCGTAAAGTTTCACGAGCGCGATTGGCTTCCTGCTCCATCTGTGCATTGGCCTGAGCCATGATGCGTGCAGCTTCGGCAGAAGCCTGTGCTTTGGCTTCCTCGACAATTGCGGCTGCACGCTTTTCGGCATTGGCCACCATTTCAGATACCTGACTGCGTCCCTCGGCTAAGATATCAGCAACACGTTTTTCTGCTTGAGCAAAATCGCTTTTACCACGTTCAGCTGCGGCCAGACCTTCTGCGATTTTGTCAGCGCGCTCATCAAGTATTTTTGCAATGGGCGGCCATACGAATTTCATCGTAAACAGCACAAACAGTATGAATACGATGATTTGCGCAATTAAGGTTGCATTGATATTCACGATTAAACCTTTAGAATTTGTGTTTATTAATTAAACAGTTAACAATCAACAAATCTACTAGATTTTGAGGAAGTACAGGAATGAAACACCCAGGGAAATAATGAACGCAGCGTCAATCATACCCATGATCACGAAGAATTTACCCATTAACGGATTCATTAATTCTGGCTGACGGGCAGCAGATTCCATATATTTAGAACCCAAGAGACCAATACCGATGGAAGCACCCATAGCAGAAATACCTACCATCAAACCACAAGCGATAGCGATTAAACCACCCATTTACTTAACTCCTTAAATTTAAGAATAAAACAACAATTAAAATACCCTTAATGGGAATCATGTGCCTGACCCAAATACACAAAAGTCAGTACCATGAATAAATACGCTTGCAGCGTGATCACCAAAATATGGAAGATTGCCCAAGCCAGACCTGCAACGATTTGCAATAAAAACAAGACAACATCACTGACACCTGCATCACCGGTCATGCTCCAGGCACCGCCCATCAGGGCGATGACCATAAACAGTATTTCACCTGCATACATGTTGCCGAACAACCGCATGCCGTGAGATAAGGTTTTAGAGAAAAACTCAATGATATTCATGATAAAGTTAGGAATAAACAACCAGACTTTATTACCCAGAGGCGCGCTGAACAATTCATGCATCCAGCCACCGAAACCTTTAATCTTGATATTGTAGATAATGCACAAGATCAGAATGGAGATGGCCATGGCCATGGTGGCATTCAGATCGGCCGTTGGCACCACCCGCAAGAAAGCATGAGGATCATTCTGATAGCCCTGCCATGCTTGTGGCAAAAGATCTACCGGCAGAAAGTCCATCATGTTCATGAACATAATCCACACAAAAATGATCAGACCCAACGGGGCAATCAGTTTGCGGGAGCGTTCATTATGAATCATTTCTTTACATTGATTATCAACAAATTCAATCAGAAGCTCAACTGCTGCCTGAAAGCGGGTGGGTACGCCCACGCGCATTTTACGTGCACCAATCCACAGGAAAACACAGGCGATGACACCGGTCAGCACGGAGAAAATCAGTGTATCCAGATTAATATAGGAGAAATCCACTAACTTTGTCTGAGCCTCGGGGGATCTTTGTGTAAAGTTTATTAGGTGATGGCTAATATATTCGCTTGGAGTCATCGTTGTGCCGCTCATAATAACAATCTTCTTCTAAAAGTAAATAAACCTGCCTGACTCACCAGGATGATCCCCAGAAGGAAAGCAAGCCAATCTACTGCCGGATAATATACATACACCAATAGCATGATTAAGGAGGTGAGAAAAATTTTACCAAATTCAGCCACCAGTAATGCCATGGGTTGTAAAGCAGGTATTCTTTGCATGACCATGAGATTAATCACAGCCATTATTGTAGGTATCAGGTAGCTGAGACCGCCACATACGGTAGACCAGACTGCAGCCTTTGTCCAAAAGCAGGCAGAAATACCAACAGCGGCAAACAACATGATTGTTTGCCAGATAATGATCCTGCTCATTCTGTTACCTTAAAATTACACTACAATAAGCCGCACTAATATAATCAAATTTGGTGCTAACGTCAAGTGATTTTATAAAAACCACTGGTCTTGGTCTAATTACAATATATTGTTTAATAATGATTAATTAGATTTTTACACTTGAAATGAATAGACATAATCTGAATGGATATATATTAACAATCCAAATTAACGCCTAATCTTTGCAATAAATCATTTAATGTTTGGGCATTATCAAATTGTAATACGATGCGGCCGCTTTGTTGATCTTTACTATAGAGTTTTACGGGCACGGCCAGGCGCTGTTCTAATATTTCTACAATTTGTCTGGCTTCTGCGCTGGGTGTGGTTTTGGCTGTTGCCGGCGTAGTTTTTATCTGGCTGCGACGTTCCACTTCGCGTACAGACCAGCCATTTTGAACTGTTTTTTTAGCCAGATCAATTTGTTGCATAACCGGCAATGTGAGTAAGGCACGGGCATGTCCCATTTCCAACTGGCGTGAAAACAGTAAATCCTGCACTGGCTGGGGTAAATTCAGCAATCGCAAGCTATTGGAAATACTGCTACGGCTGCGGCCAACGGCTTTGGCTACAATATCATGGGTCAATCCGAATTCATCGACCAGTCGTTTCAGGCCTTGGGCTTCTTCGATGGGATTCAGATTCTCGCGCTGTATGTTTTCAATTAATCCCATCGCCAGTGCGGTTTCATCGGAAATCGATTTGATCACCGCCGGTATTTTGGTTAATCCGGCCAGCTGACTGGCACGCCAGCGGCGTTCTCCGGCAATCAGCTCGTATTGGGATAAGCCTGCCTCGCGTACAATCACTGGCTGAATAACGCCCTGTGCTTTAATCGATTCAGCCAGTTCCTGCAATGCCTGATCATCCATATGAACGCGTGGCTGATATTTGCCCGGCACAATATCGGTAATGGCTACAGTGGTTAACTGGTCGCCATTACTGGGTTCATTGGCTGAACCCAGTAATGCATCTAATCCTGCTCCCAAACCTTTTGCTTTTGCCATTTTTCGCTCTTTAAATCTATTGTTCATTTAATAAAATCAGGATATTGAATAACAATATCATCAATTTTAAACTGATGCTTCTGATCGGGTTAATAATTCATCAGCCAGCGCCATATAGGCCAGCGCGCCGCGCGCCTGCGGATCATACTGGAGTACCGACATGCCATGACTGGGCGCCTCAGCCAGGCGTATGTTACGTGGAATGGTGGTTTGCAGTAATTGGCGCTGAAAATGTTTGGCCAATTGTTCATCAACCTGTTTGGCCAGAAGGCTGCGGGCATCATACAGGGTACGGACAATACCCAGGATATCAAGCTTGGGATTGATGGCCAGCCGGATTTTACGAACGGTGGCGATTAAATCGGACAAACCTTCCAGCGCATAGTATTCACATACCATGGGTACAATAATACTTTGTGCGGCCACCAGACCATTGATGGTTAATAATGTCAGGGTGGGCGGACAATCAATCAGGATATAGTCATATTGGGATTCCACTTCGGCCAATGCATTTTTCAATCTCATTTCGCGCGCGAGTTCCTGCACCAGCTCAACTTCAGCGCCAGCCAGTGCACGATTGGCTGCCAGCACATCATAACCACCACTCGGGGCGGGTAAAATCGCTTCCTGAATACTGCTATTACCCAGTAAAACAGCATAAACACCGGTGTCTACCTGGGCTTTATTGATGCCGCTGCCGGTGGTGGCATTGCCTTGCGGATCCAGATCAACAATCAAGACCCGTTGTTTACGCTGGCTAAAGGCAGCAGCCAGATTGACTACTGTAGTGGTTTTGCCTACGCCGCCTTTTTGATTGGCCACGGCTATGATTTGCGCACTCATGCTGATACTTTCTTACTTAATACCACCATGTGCCGCTCAGCATCCAGATGAGGCACAGTGAGTTTATCTACCTGTAGCACGGTCACTGAATCCGGCAGGCGATCGATTTCCTCATAAGGATAAACACCTTTCATGGCGACCCAGCGACCATTTTTGGCCATAAGCTGTTTGGTGATGCTGACAAAGTCGCCCAGTTCGGCAAAGGCACGACTGGTAATAACGTCAAACTGCTCACCCACCATGGCCTCAACACGGGCAGTGATCACTTGGACGTTTGACAGACCCAATTCAATGGCGGCTTGCTGCAAGAAAGAGGTTTTTTTGCTGTTGGCATCCAGTAACGCTACCGGCAGATCAGGGCGGGCAATGGCCACCGGAATGCCGGGCATACCGCCGCCACTGCCAACATCAATAACGCCGCGTGCGGTCTGAACATAAGGCAATAAAGTCAGACTATCGAGAATATGGTGACTGATGACGGCCTGATCGTCGCGTAATGCGGTTAAATTATAGGTACTGTTCCATTTTTTTAATAGGTCTACAAAGGCCAGCAGCTGTAATTGCTGCGGTGCAGTCAAATCAATATTCATTTGTTGCAGACCTTGACTTAACATGGTTTTCATCGGGTTCATGATGATTTTGCTCCTTCAAATCCGCGTTTTAAATGCACCATTAACAAGGTGACAGCCGCTGGTGTCATGCCAGAAATCCGTGATGCCTGACCTACGGTTTCAGGTCGGTACTGATTTAATTTCTGCTGTACTTCAGCAGACAGACCTTTGACCTGAGTATAATCAATGTGTTCAGGTAAACGGAGTTTTTCCAGATTCTGATGCTGGTTGATTTCTTCGTTCTGGCGATCAATATATCCCTGATATTTTACCTGAATCTCAACCTGTTCGGCGGCGTCCTCATTCAATGCTTCTGCGGGGGCTGCTTCTGGCAAGGTCATGAGTTCGGTATAACTGATGGCAGGACGGCGCAGCATATCCAAGAGACTGGATTCCTTGCTTAATGGCTGTCCCAATACCCGTATCTGTTCGGCATGCGGCAGATTCAGGGGGGTAAACCAGACATGGCTTAAGCGTTGTATTTCGGTGGCCACGCTTTCTTGTTTACGGGCAAATGCCTGCCATTGCTGCTCTCCTACCAATCCGATGCGGTATCCTATTTCGGTCAGGCGCATATCGGCATTGTCTTCACGTAACTGTAAACGGTATTCGGCACGGCTGGTAAACATACGGTAGGGTTCGGTCACGCCTTTGGTGATCAAATCATCAACCAGTACACCCAGATAAGCCTGATTGCGTCCCAGTATCAATGGTTCTTCGCCTTTGGCCTGCAAGGCAGCATTGGCACCAGCCAGTAATCCTTGCGCGGCGGCTTCTTCATAACCGGTGGTGCCATTGATCTGGCCGGCAAAAAACAGCCCATCAATGGTTTTGGTTTCCAGACTGGCTTTTAAATTACGCGGGTCGAAATAATCGTATTCGATGGCATAACCCGGACGCAGGATATGCGCCTGTTGCAAACCGGGCATGGAATGCACCAAGGCCAGCTGCACATCAAACGGCAGGCTGGTGGATATACCGTTGGGGTAGTATTCATGCGTGGTCAGACCTTCCGGCTCAAGGAAAATCTGGTGGCTTTCCTTATCGGCAAAACGGTTGATTTTGTCTTCAATTGATGGACAATACCGTGGGCCTACACCTTCAATTTTGCCGGTAAACATGGGGCTGCGATCAAAACCACTGCGAATAATGTCATGTGTCCGGGCATTGGTGTGGGTAATCCAGCAGGATATCTGTTGCGGATGCATGGCGCGGCTACCGCGCACGGAGAAAACGGGCGCCGGATTATCGCCCTGTTGTTCCTGTAGCTGACTGAAATCAATGCTGCGGCCGTCAATCCGTGGCGGGGTGCCGGTTTTTAACCGCCCTTGGGGCAAAGCCAGCTCTTTGAGGCGGTCTGACAGTCGCTGTGCGGCACCATCACCGGCACGGCCGCCGGCATAGTTTTCCAGACCGATGTGAATTTTGCCGGCCAGAAAAGTACCGGCGGTTAATACGATGGTTCGGGCACGAAAAACAACATCCATGGCGGTAATAACGCCACAGGCACGTCCCTGCTCCACCACAATATCTTCAACCTGCTGCTGGAATAAATCCAGATTCGGCTGGTTTTCCAATTGTGAGCGAATCGCGGCTTTATACAAGATACGGTCAGCCTGGGCGCGGGTAGCGCGCACGGCCGGCCCTTTGGAGGCGTTCAGGCGACGAAACTGGATACCGCTTTGATCCGCAGCCAGCGCCATGGCACCGCCCAGAGCATCCAGTTCACGCACCAGATGGCCTTTACCGATGCCGCCAATGGAAGGGTTGCAGGACATCTGACCCAAAGTTTCAATATTGTGGGTCAGTAATAGTGTGCGTGCACCGATGCGCGCTGAAGCCAGAGCGGCTTCAGTACCGGCATGGCCACCGCCAACGACAATGACGTCATATTCAATGGGATAATTCATGTGTTACCGTGTGTCCGGAAGCATTGTCTGTGTGCAAACAATTAATTGAGCAAAATGGGACTATTTTACGCGAGCGGGCTCTGTTTGTCAGGCAAACCGGATTGATTGCTGATTACTCTGCCGGGCGGGCTGCCTGCCAGGCCGCATCCAGACGCGCACCGGCGGCCTGTAGCGCCGCATCGGCCTGCTGACGTTCCACATCAATCTGGTTGAAATTGTCTTGTAAGGTGGTGACATTATCCTGTGCCACTTTTAATTGGGTTTGTGCCGTTTGCAATTGCAATTGTGCGGCATCGGCACGACCCTGAATGTTGCTTTGTGCCGAAAGTGCGGCCTGATAGGCTTTCTGGGCGCTTCTCAATTCGATCTGTGCGGGCGAGTCTGCCCATGCAGCCGCTGCCAGTAGCAAGGTGAGCCAGAGGGTATGTTTACATTTCATGGTGATTACTCTCATGGTGATTACTCCTGGTTAAACGAGTGATTTTTATCCTGGCACAATGCCTGATATTGTTGCTGGGCGGCAGAACCGTTGGTGATGCCCATGGGGCGCAGATCAGTATCGGTAAAATGGTCTTCGCGCAATAGTTCACCATCCTGATCCAGTAAGGTGACGTCTAATACGCGGAAATTTTTGCGGGCACAATCCATCTGGGTGGTGCTGATGGCGGTTTTATAGGCTGGGGTATTGGAATAATACTGCTGCCGGGGGTCAATCACGGTTTTGCGATCACGAAAGATCACGTTGTTGCCCTGACGGCTGATGCTGGTTTTATCCAGTTCGTATTGGATGTTGCCACTAGCGGAAACACCCAGCATCTGCCATTGACCTTTCAAGGCGGGGGCAGAAGGTGACGTTGTGGCACAGGCTGCCAATAAAAGAGCCGTACTGAAAAGGGCGCCATAGCGGAAAAATGAGATCATGTTCATGCTGATTCTTTCATAACAAGCTGTGTTAACCACTGCAATCAGGGTCAGTTGCAGTACAATAATGCTTTTCCATATGATCAGGGACTGCTTTGTGACCAATGCGGTGCAGATTTTACACGATGTATTTGGTTATCCGGCATTTCGCGGCCAGCAGGAAACCATTATTACCACAGTGGCACAAGGCCGGCATGCACTGGTACTGATGCCGACCGGTGCCGGTAAATCGCTATGTTATCAAATTCCGGCACTGATGCGCGATGGTGTTGCCATTGTGGTGTCTCCTTTGGTGGCTTTAATGCAGGATCAGGTGGCGGCTTTGGTGAATAATGGCGTAGCGGCAGCCTGTATTTACAGTGGTACTTCGTCTGAAGAAATACGCCGTATTGCTGATGCTATTGAAATACATGCATTAAAATTATTGTATGTGGCACCTGAGCGGCTGGTCATGCCGCGCTTTCTGCAATTTTTACATCAGAGTCAGATCAGTTTGTTTGCCATTGATGAAGCGCATTGTGTCAGTCAGTGGGGGCATGATTTCCGGCCTGAATATCAGCAATTGGGCATACTGGCGGATGAATTTCCGTCTGTTCCGCGTATTGCCCTCACTGCCACCGCAGATACGGCGACCCGGGCAGATATTCAGTATTATCTGCAATTGAGCGATGCGCCGGTATTTATTTCCAGCTTTAACCGGCCGAATATTGATTATCAGGTGATTGAAAAAAACAATGGTAAAAAGCAATTGCTGGAATTCATTAAAAGCCAGATGCGCGGTGAAAATGGCATTGTATATTGTCTGTCACGCAAACGGGTGGAGGATATTGCCGCGTTTCTGAATGAACAGGGACTTACGGCAGTGCCTTATCATGCTGGACTGGAATGGTCGGTACGTCAGCAGAATCAACGCCGTTTTACACAGGAAGACGGTATTATTGTGGTGGCCACGGTGGCCTTTGGCATGGGTATTGATAAGCCAGACGTGCGGTTTGTGGCTCATTTGGATATGCCCGCCAGTATTGAACATTTTTATCAGGAGTCAGGACGTGCCGGACGCGATGGTTTACCGGCGGTGAGCTGGCTGTGTTATGGTCTGAACGACTGGGTGTTATTGCGCGAACGCATACAGCTGGCGGATCGTGATGAACAGCAAAAACAGATTGATCTGCAAAAACTGGATGCCATGCTGGGCTTTTGTGAAACCGTGGATTGCCGCCGCCAGCTGTTGCTGCGTTATTTTGATGAAACCAGCCAGCCTTGCGGTCATTGCGATAATTGTGTTTCACCGCCCAGCCGCTTTGATGGCACGATTCTGGCACAGAAATTATTGTCCTGTGTATATCGGGTGGGTCAGCGATTTGCTACTGGTCATGTGATTGATGTGCTGCGTGGCCGGGAAACCGACTGGATAAAGCGTTTTGGCCATCAGCAATTGTCGACATTTGGCATTGGCCAGGAACTGACTGCCAAAGAATGGCGAGCGGTGATTCGTCAGTGTGTGGCGGCAGGTTACCTGATTGTTGATATTGCCAATCAGGCATTACAGCTTACCCAGGCGGCGCGCAATGTATTAAAAGATCAGCAAACGGTGTGGTTACGACCATTAAAACGCGAAAAAATTCATACCAGCACACATAATGATGTCTGGTTGCGCACCGAACGGGAAGAACGGTTATGGCAAGCGTTGCGTCAATGGCGCAAAACCCGCGCCAATGCCGATAATGTACCGGCCTACGCGATTTTTGCTGATCGTACCTTGCAAGACCTGGTGCAGCACCCTCCCACCAGAATATCTGATCTGAATCAGATTTACGGGCTGGGGGAACGGAAGATTGACCGGTTTGGCCAGGATATTCTGGCCATTTGCCAGCAATGGCAGGCGTGACGGTTTTATTGGTTATTGATCAAAATGGCATGGATTTAAGATGACTGCCGGCTACCGGTGTTTATTTTAATCTCTATTGCTCATGGATAATACGCATCTAAACCAGCTCATGCATGTTGCCCCATATAATATCGTTAGGGTTTGTGCATCCAGTCATCATCGGTACCTGACCAATCGATCATATCTGATATCGACATGTACTGTTTGAATCACTCATGAATTAAATAATTAAGCGATAATGAGTTAGTCTTTTTTTACTTCTTTCTATCCGCAGAATTTACGCACGCAGAGCATCTAAACAGCAAAACCAGGCCTGTTTCCTTGTAAAATAGCCCCAGAAAACGGCATCACACGCTTTGCTTGGGACTGCAACCATCGCAGAGTCAGCCGTTTTGTCCTTGATAATAATGGATGGATCCATGAATAATTTTGATTTAGATACTGAGCGGCACAATACCCAAACCATGCTTGATCAGGCTGAAGTGATCTTTGATCGGGCAACGTGTGATCTGGCACTGGACAATATTGCCACACAAATCACCGATGTGCTGGCTGATCAATATCCTCTGGTACTGTCGGTCATGGGTGGCGCAGTGGTCTTTACCGGTAAATTGTTGCCTTTATTGCGCTTTCCGCTGGATTTTGATTATATCCATATTTCACGCTACGGTGACAAATTACGAGGAGGTAATTATCAATGGTTGCGTGCGCCCAAAAATGATGTTGCCGGACGGCACGTGCTGGTTTTGGACGATATTCTGGATGAAGGCCACACCATGGCGGCAGTGAAAAAACAGATTCTGGATCTGGGCGCCTTGAGCTGCTCAACCGCGGTATTTGCTAATAAACTGATTGATCAGCCCAAGCCAGTGATTGCTGATTTTGTGGGACTGGATGTGCCCAATCGTTATGTCTTTGGCTACGGTATGGATGTAGCAGGCAAATGGCGCAATCTGGACGAAATTTACGCGCTGACCGATTAAAGCCAATGGATGTTTGATTTTATCTCCCGTCTGATTTATTTAGCCGGGAGATAAATATTAAATGTACCGTATATCTGCATTTTAGCGCTGTTTAACGAAACAATTTATGGCCTTCAGTACGCAATTGCATTAATTTTTTACCTTCGGTTTTTGCCTGGGGTAACTGACCTTGGTCGACCAGTGCTTTGGTTTTGTCAATCTGAGCGATGAGTTTATCCATTTCGGCCTGATAAGCACGCAATCTGGGGCTATTGGCCGGCTCATTATCCAGCCGCGCTGGTTTGGCCTGTCGGGCTTCGATGCTGGCGGCGCGCATCTGGGTTAAGGCTTTGGCCGCCTCAACAGAAGTAGTGGCACGATTAAAGCGGGCATAATCCATCATCATGGCATCCATGCTGTCACCCACATCAGCCGCGTAAGCAGCAAATGAAGCGGTGGCTAAAACCGTTATCAATGTGGTGGTTTGCAGTAATGTGCGTAACATTCGATCATTCCTTTATCAATCAATCCGGTTCGCGGGTTATTTTAACACTCATGACCGGTAACGGATGTTTCAAATATCAACCGGCTGTTCAGCCAGAGTCTGGCTGATATCCGTTTTGCTTAATTTTATTATCGATAAAATCAATATTTTACCACCACCAAAGCATCTTATTGCTGCTGACTGAGTATCAG
This sequence comes from Neisseriaceae bacterium ESL0693, assembly GCA_029433475.1. GTDB lineage: Bacteria > Pseudomonadota > Gammaproteobacteria > Burkholderiales > Neisseriaceae > Snodgrassella. The sequence continues at coordinate 29,173 of JAQTIE010000013.1, forward strand.
CTGCTGCAAAAAGCGATCACAACGCGCCAGCTGACTTAACGGCACGTATTCATTGGCCTGATGCGCTACATTGATGCTGCCGGGGCCACATACCACGGTTTTGATGCCAGCGCGTTCAAACTGACCGCCTTCGGTGGCATAAGCCACTTTGGCGCGCTGATCTGAATCCACCAGCTGCTCAATCAGCTGATGTAATAGCTGATTATGCTGATCATTCAGTGGCGGCACATTCACTTTCTGGGTCAGGGTAATCCGACTGTCCGCATCAACCGCCTGCATCGCCGGCAATAGTTCGGTCTGGATATATTGTTCAATAGGTTCAATGATATCGGCTACGCTCATATGGGGTAAATTGCGATAATCAAATTCAAAGGTACAATGATTGGGCACAATATTAATGGCACTACCGCCTTGAATCAGATTGGTGCCAATGGTGGAAAACGGCATATCAAAGGCCTGATCCAGATCGGCACGATGTTGTAAATCATGCGCCAGCCGGTTAATGAATACGATCAGTCTGGCGGCGTATTCAATCGCATTCACACCTTTGGGGGTTAAGGAAGAATGCACGCTTTTACCGTGTACTTCACAGCAGAAAGTATTAATGCCTTTATGTGCCACCACCATGCGCATGTCGGTTGGCTCACCCACAATACAATGTTGTGGCCGAATGGCGCGCTTTTCCAGTTCGGCCAAGAGTACCGGCGCCCCCAGACAACCGACTTCCTCGTCATAGGATAAGGCAATATGCAAAGGAACTTTTAAGCTGGCCGCCTGCATTTGTGGCACCGCCGCCAGTACGCTGGCAATGAAACCTTTCATGTCACTGCTGCCACGACCATACACACGCTCTTCGCGGATATCGGCCACAAAAGGATCACTGTGCCATTGCTGCCCATCAACAGGCACCACATCGGTATGACCGGACAACACCAGCCCGCCTTCTTCTGCCCCATCAGCTGCGGCGATGGTGACAAACAGATTGGCTTTATTGCCGGCTTCATTGTGTACCAGCCACGGTTTTAATCCCAATCCGGTCAGATAATTGGCCACTTCATCAATCAAAGCCAGATTACTGAGGCGGCTGGTGGTGTCAAATGCTATCAGTTTGGTTAACCAATCAATGGTGTTCATGAATTTATTGTCCTTTATGACCGATGTAGCGAAGTGTCTGCAACAGAAAGATAGCATATTTACCCGGCCGGCAACAATCAGACCGGATCAACACCAGCCATCATCTTGGTATACAATAAACCATTATTTAAAAAGTCGGTCATTATGCAACAACAATTTGATTTAGCCGGCCACCCTTATGTGGCTTTATGCGATTTACTCAAACTCAGCGGCTGGGCACACAGCGGCGGCGAAGCCAAGCATTTGATCAGTGCGGGGCAGATTCTGCGCAATCAGCAGCCAGAACAGCGTAAAACCGCCAAAATCAAGGCCGGTGAGCGCATCAGCATGCATCAGCAAACTTTAGATATTATTGATAGCCATCAGGCCAATCCTGATGAATGACAAAGAATTACTGCCAGAACCGGTTGCGCCGGAAGACTGGGAATGTTGTAACAGTGATTGTGGTGATGCCTGTGTATGGCAACTGTATTATCGCGACAAAGCCGCTTATGATGCACAACAACGCGATCTGAACCAACATAAGGCCTCTAGTGATGAGCATTGATCTGCATTGCCATTCTTATGTCTCCGATGGCGCTCTGGCACCGGCCGATGTGGTGCGGCACGCCCATGCCAACGGCTGCACACTTTTAGCACTGACCGACCATGACCATACCGGCGGCCTGAATGAGGCGCGTCAAGAGGCCAATGCGCTGGGTTTGTCTTTTGTTAATGGCGTAGAAATATCCGTCACCTGGCGCGGGCGCACTATCCATATTGTCGGTCTGGATTTTGATGAGCAACATGCCGGTTTACAGGCATTATTACAGCAGGTGCGTCAGGGTCGGCTGGAGCGCTTAGAGGCGATTGCGGCCAGACTGGCGCAAAAAGGCATCAGCGGCGCTTATGAAGGTGCGTTAAGTGAAACGATACATCCTGAAATGGTCAGCCGTACCCATATCGCGGCTTTTTTAATCAAACAGGGTCATGTGCGCAATAAAGCGGAAGCGTTTCGCCGCTATCTGGGTGATGGTAAATGCTGTGGGGTACGGCATCAATGGGCTGATCTGGCCACGGTTATTGACATGATTCGGGCAGCGGGCGGTATGGCAGTGATTGCCCATCCGATGCGTTATGATTTATCTGCCACTGCCCGACGCAATTTATTCAGTGAATTTAAAGCGCTGGGTGGTGTGGCCATTGAGGTACACAGTGGCCGTATGTCGGCCAATGACCGCATCAATTATGCACTGCTGGCCAGACAATTTGAGTTTCTGGCCAGTAGCGGCAGTGATTTTCATCGGGAGGGTGATTTTGGTGGCGGTCAATTGGGTGCTTGTCCGGACTTGCCCGCGGAGTGCCAGCCGATCTGGTCACATTTTCGTCGGAAATATCAATAATAGCCCCAATAGCCCCGCCTTAATTGTGTGACTGGCCGTCAGGATCAGGTGATCACAAAGCTGATATCAAATCCATACTGGAAACTCAACAGGATACACCTCAACCCGACCCTTATTAACCTGAAGACCGTATTAAAGCAGATATGCCGATCATTGATATTGACCGGCCTAATGCATGCTCACTCACACGAGCCTAGCCAACGCCTGACCAGCCTATTTTTGCCAAATAGCCATGATGAATACTGACTGGCTCAGATGACAGGATTTCAGGATTAAAACCTGTAAGACTCATACTGACAACCATAACCTATGCCGCTATCCGCTTACCTGCTTATTATTCAGACTTCAGTCACCAGCTGGCGCGGAAACGTTTTTTCACAATAATGACAGCGCAAACGGGTCTCGCCCTCATGGGTGCTAACATAAAAACGGCTGTTTACCGGCTCGCCATGACTGGCACAATTGCCGTTAGGGCAACAAAAAACCTCGCTGATGGTCTGCGGCAGTGTCAGGGCGCGTTTACGTACTACTTTAAAAGCCTCAATATCATTTACCGTGGCTTGTGGTGCAAATAAAGCCAGCCGGTTAGCGGCGTGATCGTCCAGCATGATACCGGCAATTTTAATGATGTCTTTACTGCCCATCTGCCGGCTGGATAAATTAAAACCCACAGTGACTGCCGTACCATGATGCAGCAATTTAAACTGCCGCAAAATCGCCAGCCCCTGCCCAGCCGGAATGTGGTCAATCACGGTGCCGGTTTCAATCGCTTCAATACTCAATACATTTTGTTTCATCTTATTGGCCTTTATCAATGCTATGGCTGATGGTTAGCAGTGGCGGCTTAGGCAAAAGCCAGCTGTTCATTTAATATCGCCGCCAGGATGGCCTGACGGGCAAACATGCCATTTTGTGCCTGCTGGAAATAATACGCATGAATACTGTCGTCCACATCGGCCTGAATTTCGTCCACTCTGGGCAACGGATGCAAGATACGCATATTGTCTTTTGCCCGGCTCAGCATGGCACGGTTCAATTGAAAATGCCCGCGAATATTGGCGAATTCCTGCGCGTCAAACCGTTCGCGCTGAATCCGGGTCATGTACAGAATATCAGCCCAGTCAATGGCTTCTTCCAAAGTAGCCACTTCATGATAAGCCACTCCTGCTTCATAGAGCTGCTCACAGATATAAGCCGGCATGGCCAGGTTGGGCGGCGACACAAACACAAATTCACACCCCCAGCGGCTTAATGCCTGTACCAGCGAATGCACGGTGCGGCCATATTTCAGATCACCCACCAAAGCCACACGCAAACCATTCAGTCTGCCCTGGGTCTCATAAATGGTGACTAAATCCAGCAAGGTTTGTGACGGGTGCTGATTGGTGCCATCACCGGCATTAATCACCGGTACATGCGCAAATTCACTCACTACCCGCGCCGCACCATCTTTGGGATGACGCATCACAATCGCATCGGCATAATGACTGATGATGCGGGCAGTATCGGCCAGAGTCTCACCCTTTTTGGCACTGGTATTGGCGCCATCGGCAAAGCCGATCACCTGTCCGCCCAGACGCTGAATGGCGGTTTCAAAAGACAGACGGGTACGGGTAGACGGTTCAAAAAAACAGGAGCCGATGATGCGGCCGGCCAGAAGATCAGTCTGTGGCGTCTGTTTTAAATGCAACGCGGTATGTAACAGAAATTCCAGTTGCTCAGTGGATAAATCGTTAATCGAAATCAGATGCTGGCGATAAAGCGGATTGGTCATCACACCACCTTGTAAAAATTCCAGAAAGTTCATGCACAAAAAAACCCGTCTGTAACGGGTTAATCAGATAGCGCCAGAGGCACAATCATGGTGATCTTTGCTGATAAGACAGCCATAGCCTGAAGTCATCATGATATGCCACACCAGCATGTAAATATGGTTTTATTATCGCATATTTGAATGCCTGATAAAAGTAGCCAGCTTTGGGTTACAATCTCTGTATCTATTCTGATGAAACCATTGTTTTGATTTACCACCACATCGCACTGAACGTCCCCCTTTATACCTTGTTCACCTACGCTCATCCAAAAGCATTGGCCGAAGGCACACGCGTGGCGATACGCTTTCGCGGCAAACGGGTATGTGGTGTGGTGTGGCAAAGCCATATCCAGCCAGATATTGATGTGGCTAAGATTCAGCCCATAGAAACCGTGTTCGATGATGGCGGTATATTATCCGCCAGCTGGCGCCAGCTATTAACCTTTACTGCCCATTATTACCATTATCCCTTAGGACAGGCGGTGATGGCTGCCTTGCCACGCGGTTTACGCGAAGCCAAAGCCATGACCTTACCCTCATTGCCGCTGGCCTATCAATTGTCAGCACAAGGTCAGGCACATGAGCCGCCCGCCACACGTTTCTACAAACAACGCGCCTTATGGGACAGACTCAGCCAGACCGCCGCTACTTTGGATGAACTCAGAATACTGCACCCGCAAGCCAGGCAATATCTGCAAAAATGGCAGCAACAAGGCTGGATTAGCCAACACACCCTTGAGCCACATGCAGCGCCAACACTGGCCAGACATAGTTTGAATCCCGAGCAGCAACTGGCCAGTAACTGCATACAGCAGCATCTGAACCAGTTCACCCCGTTTTTACTTCACGGCATTACCGGCAGCGGCAAAACCGAAGTATATTTCGATGTGATGGAAAAAGTGCTGCAACAGGGGCAGCAAGTATTGTTTTTACTGCCCGAAATCAATTTAACGCCACAATTATTGCAACGGGTGCAACAACGTTTTGCCCATACCACCACCGCGGTACTGCATAGCCAGACGGCTGCTGGCGAACGCACCCAGAATTATTTGCGTGCCGCACTGAATCAGGCTGCACTGGTGATCGGTACCCGGCTGGCGGTTTTTACTCCTCTGCCCCGACTGGGGCTGATTGTGGTAGACGAAGAACACGATCCCTCATTCAAGCAAGACAGTGAATTACGCTATCAGGCACGCGATCTGGCCATCTGGCGGGCACGACAGGCTCAGTGCCCGATCATTCTGGGCAGTGCCACCCCTTCGCTGGAAAGCTGGCATAAAGCACAACAGCAGCAATATCAACTGCTGACGCTTCAGCAGCGGGCACACACACGCGCCCGTTTACCTGATATCCATTTGGTGGATACGCGCCGCTTACCGCTAGACAACGGCTTTAGCGAACCCATTAAACAACAATTACAAGCCAATTTTGCTGCCGGCGGCATGAGTATGGTGTATCTGAACCGGCGCGGTTTTGCACCGGCATTATTTTGCTCTGCCTGCGGTCATACCTTCGGCTGCCCGCACTGTTCAGCCAAAATGGTACTGCATCAGCGCGCTGCCCAATTGCGCTGTCATCATTGTGATTACCGCCTGGCCGTACCGGCAGCGTGCCCTGAATGTGGCAATCAGGATTTAAGTGCCGTCGGACACGGCACCCAGCGGGTCGAAGAAACTTTACATCAATTACTGCCACAAGCACGTATTTTACGCGTTGACCGCGACAGTACCAGCCATAAGCAGGACTGGATTCAGATTTACCAGCAAATCGAAGCACAGCAGGTGGATATATTGGTGGGCACCCAGATGCTGGCCAAAGGGCATGATTTCGGTCGTCTGAATCTGGTGGTGGTGGTCAATGCCGATGGTAGTCTCTACAGCGCCGACTTCCGAGCACCAGAGCGCCTGTTTGCGGAATTAATGCAAGTGGCCGGACGCTGTGGCCGGGCCGAACACCAAGGACATGTCTGGGTACAGACCATGCAACCGGAAAATCCGGTTTTTCAGGCCTTGAAAACCCAGCACTACGCTGATTTTGCCAATCATGAACTACAACAACGCCAGCTCATGCACATGCCGCCATTTCAGCACATGGCGGCCATCCGCGCCGATGCCCGCACCATGGCTCAGGCACAGCAATTACTGCGTGCAGTACAGCAACAGATTGACGAGCACCAACAACACACCGATCAGGTCAGTATTTTCGGACCCGTACCCATGCTGATGGCACGGCTGGCCGGCCATGAACGGGCACAGATCTTTTTGGAAAGTCATGACAGGCGCGCCCTGCATCAGGCATTATCGGTATGGCAAAGCTGGTTGATTTATATGCAGAACGACCAGCCACACACACGCTGGCTGATTGATGTTGATCCTTTGGAAATGTAATGGCGGTGAACCATCTTTTGAGCTGCAACCGGCCGGCCATCATATAACCATCCTATTAATCAGACACCACAGCCATCACCATGTGATTAATGTTCTGTATTCCTGTATGACCAGCCACCCTACTGAGATTTTTCAAACTGTCTGAATCTTTCAGTACGTCACGTCTGATGAGTATAAAAAGCATGATCTGCATGCTATGGAAAACCATATTCAACACATATAAAAAAACTGAATAAGCATGAATCGCCATCAGTACCCTAAGGGTCAATCAGCTTAGTAACCAATACCACCAGCAGATCACCCTTAAATAAAAACAACCCTTTGAATGCCAAAATTCAAAGGGTTAATAACAGCAATCACAACAATGATCAGAATGGCAGTGTACCGTTCTTTCTGAATATTCAGGAACGGCCGCGCAAACTATTCCATGCACGGGACAGCCATGATTTAGGACGATCCTTATGTGAACGCGTCACTTCATTGCCGGTATAGCCCACTTGTGACTTCTTGGGGAAAGCACCAAAAGCCTGAATGCGGTAGTCATCCAGTTTATAGCCTGCATCCAGCGCTTCCTGATAATACTGATCGAATAAAGCCACCAGATCAGCACGCGGATGAGGCAGAATCTCACCATCAAACCAGTGTTTTTGTCCCTCAGCCTGCAAACGCGGTAATGAATAACGGTGGCTGAACTGTGTACCCATATCGGAATAATGTAAAATCTTCATGTCCTCAATTGGCAATCCTTCGCCATCGACACAATTCCATGCCTGAGTATAAGGCTGTACCCATTCCGGATGCTTCTTAAATTTGGCCATCAATTTACGGTGCTGTTCCGGATCAGCCCGTAGCGTGGCCAAATCCGGTAGTTTGTCTTTGGCTTTAGCACAGTCCCACACACAGGTACACAAGCGTGTAAATTTTTTGCCTTTGGCATGATCATGCACTTCCTTGGCGGCCACAATAGCATCACCCTCAATCGGATGACGCCATAACTCGGCCAGATCAGCCAGTACAATCATATCGCCATCCATATAAATCGCCCGCCCTTCGTAATTGCAGGCAGCCGGAATCCCCCAGCGAAAGCCGGAGAATGGCGTAGCCCAGTGTTCCGTATGCCAGCCCTGACCATGGTTAACATCAACATACCACGGGCTTTGCGGATCATGGCTTAACTGCATCCACTCAATCTGTACTGGTTGCGAAGTATGCTTATGGATACTGTAATCCACTACCATCATTTGTTCCAGATCACAGTTATTCGGATCACAACCAACAAAAACCTTAATTACCTCATCACGATCACTCATACTTCCACTCCCGATTGCATGTTTACCCAGTGAGATCACACCATGTATCCAACTAAAAATTCAACAGATATTTATCATATCATAATCATCTGCCCAGTATTATTGATATGGCGCAAATATCGACAAACTAAAACCGGTCTACTGAGCCACTTCAGCCAGAATACGATAGCTATCAATCAGCTTATCCATCGCATAAATATAGCTTACCGCCATGATTTCATCAGGCTGCAATCTGGCCTGATAGGCGGCCAATTGTGTCCGTATGCTGTTTGCACTGCCCAATAAAGTACAGGCAGTAAAACTACGCACAAACTGTTCTTCCTGCGGTGACCACAAGCCATCCATGCTGGCTAAGGGAGGTTGTAAGGCACGGTGCTGCTGGCGCGCCAGTCCCAGGATCGATTGTAAATGTGAGGTCTGTAAAAATTGCGCTTCCTCATCCGTATCAGCGGCCACCACATTCAGGCATAGCATAAAATAGGGTCGTTCACACTCGGCTGAAGGCTGGAAATGTGCCCGATAGATCGCTGCCGCCTCCGCCAGAAACCGCGGCGCAAAATGAGCCGCAAACACATACGGTAAACCCCGTTCGGCCGCCAGATAAGCACTATCGGTACTGGAGCCGAGAATATAAATCGGTACATGTGTGCCTACGCCCGGATAAGCTTTTACCACCCCTTGTTCGTCTGCATCACCCAGATAATGTTGTAACTGTGCCACATCTTCCGGAAACCGCAGCGATACATCACGCTCTTGCCGGCGCAATGCCGCCGCCGTTACCTGATCCGTTCCCGGCGCCCGCCCCAGACCAAGATCAACCCGATCAGGATAGATACTGGCCAGAGTGCCGTATTGCTCCGCCACCATCAGCGGACTATGATTGGGCAGCATCACACCACCACTGCCCACGCGGATCCGTTGGGTCTGTGCCAGCGTGTGGCCGACCAGTACCTGAGTGGCCGAACTGACCACACCGGCCAGATTATGATGTTCTGCAATCCAATAGCGTTGGTAACCCAGCTCTTCTACTGCCTGAGCCAGCCGCACCATATCCGTTACCGCCGTTTTAACACTGCCATGAGCCCGCAATGGCACCAGATTTAATACAGATAAAGGAATACTCATACCCAATCTCCATCTTAGACATACTCATACAGACCACATAAGGCCTTTTTAATTGAAAAGCAATAGCCTGACTACCTACCCTGATTAAAACAAAAATCCTGTCTGCCATTCAGACAGACAGGATTTTTAAAAAACCATTTACTCAAACATTACTCAGGCAGCAATTCAATCTTACTGGGATCACGTCCCTGCTGCTTTAATGAAACCACCGAAGTAAACAACATATCACTGGATGAATTCAACACCGTTTCGGCTGAATCCTGAATCTCACTGATGACAAAGCCAATCGCCACCACCTGCGCAGCAATACTCGGATCAATACCAAACATACTACAGGCGACCGGGATCAGCAATAAAGACCCACCGGGTACACCTGAAGCACCCAAAGCACACACCGTGGTCAGAATACTTAACAGAATTGTCTGCAACAATCCCACCTCCAGACCCAGTGTATGCACAGTGGCCATGGTCATGGTGGTGATGGTAATGGCCGCCCCATTCATACTCATGGTCACCCCTAGCGGAATCGACAATGAATAAATTTCTTCCGGCAATTGCATCCGCTGCGCCAGACGGATATTGACCGGAATATTGGCTGCCGAACTGCGGGTAAAAAACGCAGTAATCCCGCTATAGCGTAAGCAGGTAAACACCAGAGGATAAGGATTCTTGCGAAAATTGAGGAATACAATAAAAGGATTCACCACCAAAGCAACAAAGATCATCAGACCCAGCAAGACACCGATTAATTCCAGATAATTCTTTAATTTAAGCAGACCATCGCTGGTAAAATGTGAAGCCACCAGTCCCAGCACACCATAGGGCGCAATGGCCACTACCAGACGCACCACCCAGATAATGGCATCAGACCAGTTTTTAATCATCTCTTTAGTACTGTCACTGCTGTGACGTAAAGCCACACCTAAAGCCGTGGCCCAGGCCAGAATACTCAGAAAATTACCCGTTACCAGCGCATCAACCGGATTATCCACAAATTTCAAGACAATATTATGTAGAATCTCAGCCATACCTTCTGGCGCCTGCTGACCACTTGGCGGTATATTCATCACCAGATGCAAGGGATAGAAATAACTGACGGTAGAAGCCAGAAATGCCGAAAACAACACTGAAAAAACATATAACCACGCCACCGATTTGATACTGGAAGCATCATCAAATTTATTATTGACAATGGAGGAGATAACCAGGGCAAATACCAGTATCGGTGCCGCACCACGCAACGCCTGAATAAATATCTGCCCCATAAACGCCAGCTTAACCCCCAGCTGCGGCCAGAATGCTGCAATCAGAGCACCCACAACCACACAGATCAGCATACGTGCAATCAGATTACTCTGAAACAAAACCCACATTATTTTTTTCATACTTATTCAACTTTAATCTCTATAATTAATCGGTTAATGTTGATCACACCAATCACGACCCAATCCGGCCTGCTGTTTTAATCGTGATCGCAGTTTAAAAATTACATCATTGTGAATAGACAAATATCCACATCAATTGATCAGTGTAATTTATAAACCTGACTTAAGCCACCTTATCAGTAGACAAACCCAATGACACTGACTCTTCTTATCTATTATGCTAATAAAATAAATGACAATTGCACCATATCACATACCACAACCGTCAACTTATAATTATCCTAACCACCACATTATATAATGTTATACTTTCTGGCCTCACCATTTTGTGCAGCCGACCTGATATCAACATGAGTACACAACAAAATTACATCTTATGTATGAAATGGGGGCAGAAATACGGCCCCGAATATGTTAACCGACTCTATCATATGGTTCAACGTCATCTGACGCTGCCTTTTACCATGGTTTGCCTGACGGATGACCCTTCCGGTCTTGATGCACATATCGTCTGCCATCCCTTACCTGAGCTGTCTTTGCCTGATCACCTGCCCGAACGCGGCTGGAATAAACTGACCACTTTCAATGCTGATCTGTATGGTTTGCATGGTACCGCTCTGTTTCTGGACATTGATATTGTTATCATTGATAATATTGATTGTTTTTTCGCCCAGCCAGCACAACGATCTGACGAAGTGTGGATTATCCGCGATTGGAAAAAACCTTGGCGTATGGTGGGTAACAGCTCCGTTTATCGTTTTGAAATCGGTGCTATTCCCGAAATGATGACGTATTTCCGTGCCCATTTTGAACAGATCCGGCACCAGTTCCGACATGAGCAGGCTTTTTTGTCCTGGTATATCCGCCAATATCACCAACTCAGTTACTGGCCTGACGGCTGGTGCTTAAGCTACAAATACGATGTGTTAAAAAAACTGCCATTTGCCTTATGGCAGCCACCTACCCATCCGGAATATGGTAAAATCATTATTTTCCATGGTGAAGTCAATCCTCCTGATGCCATTAAAGGCGGTGGGGGCAAATGGTATCGTAAGATACTACCCGCACCTTGGTTAAAAGATTACTGGCAATAACCATAAATTCATTATTTTACCCTTACAGCACAAGAGCATGAAACCTGTTCAACCCCACAGCAAATTTTTTATTATCGGCAATGCGAATGAACAACATCGCATCGATCACTTAATTAGCGAAGATGATATTGTGATTCGGTTTAATGCCCCTAATCCCAGTTGTGATTTAAAGGCTGATTGGGCATTCATTGCCAATGGTTATGTACAAATCAGACATTTATGCATTACTTCCCATGACTTATTTAAACCGGATATGCGCATCTTTTTTCGTTATACTGTGGACGATATCTGGCATCAGCATTATCAGCGTGTCCCACTACATAAACGAATTAAATATCAATGGCGTTTTCCCAAATGGATAAAACGTTTTAAACTAGATCAATACACCATTGACACTGTTCCCAGCGAAATTTTTCAGCACAGCATAGACCTCTTAAAATTTCCTCAGCCCAGCACCGGTTTATTGGCTATTAATTATGTATTAAAAAAATATAATGGCCATGCCATTTATGTGCATAACTTTACCAATCAAGGCTGGGAAGGACATCATTGGGATAGAGAAAAACAAGTAATGGCTGAATTTATCAGACAAAATAAAATTCGTCCTGTTTAATGGGTAACCGCTGATCAGATTCTGATCAATCAATGACAAGAATTTAAGCTGTCAATTTTTGCAAAAATAATTTTATTGCTTTACCAAACATAGCCTGTCGACATAATAAAGCCATAATCTGCCATTCAGACTGATGTTTATGTGTATATAGGTCTTTTAAACGCGCCATTAAAACTGCTTTCTCTTGAAGCGAAAGTGATGTTTTAGTGGTTCGTTTTATCATTCGAAAATAATAAATACAGACTTTATACAATAAATAAGCATGACTTTTGCCATCTCTTGCCACCCGGAACGCATAATCAGCTTGTTCTGTATAAGCTTGCAGGCCATATATTTGTTGTATATCCATTTTTTGTGCAATTGAGTCAGGGCGAATACGATAATGCAATAACGTTTTAGTCAGATAATAATAGTTTTTACATTGATTCAATAAAATAGGCGTATAGGCAATATCTTCATAAGCAGGAATATCAAACGCCACAATATGAGCAATAACACATCGACGAAAAACCTTATTCCAAAAATAATGTTTTCCATCCAATACAGCCATCTGGTATAACCGACCTGTATTTACAGCCAGCGAATTTGTCGGGGCAATATTCAGATGTTCCCGCTGTTTTATCTGGCCGGAACCATCATAGAATACATCATAGTCAAACAAAACCACATCCGGTTCACTCTGCTTTAGTACCGACATAATCTGGGAGAGTGCAGTTGGCTCTATACGATCATCTGAATCAATATACCAGACATATTCTGCCTGACTGGCCGCCAGCAACTGTGCCCTGGCACGTGTTAATCCGATATTTCGTGCACCCCGCAACAAACGCAATGCATGCTGTGGCCACTGCTGCCGGGCTTTCTCAATGATGGTAACTGACTCATCAGGTGAAGCATCGTCATAGAAAATCACTTCTACCTCAGAGGTTAATTGTGGCAACAACACGTCCAACAATGCAGGCAGATAAAAAGCAACCCGATAAACCGGAATGAGAATACTTAAGTGCATCATGATAAGCCCAATAGCCAGAAAATTGAGTAATTTACTCTAAAAAATCCACTGTTCGCACGGATACATGCAGACGTGTTGCGCGCCCCAGAACCGAACATTGACGCCATCCCATACGACACTGAGCGGCAACACGTCTGTATTTAAAACGCCAGTAATCCAGACGACTATTGGCGGGTGGTTTAGATTGATTGGCTGACGTAATGGTTGAAGGAAAGGGATTCACTTGGTGGAGCTGATAAGCAGCACACTGGTCTGTCTGAATCGCCGCTGCCGGGCATACCTGCCAGGCAGATAAATCATATGCACTACTTAAAAATGCATCGGCCAAAGCAGGCGCCTGGCGTCTGGTTCGAGCCAGTAATTTATGCGCTCCGGAAGGAAATAACACATAGGCTGCCGAACCATTACGATCCTGATACAATCGACGCATCGCATAATCTGAAGTCAGTATGACCTCTTTATTATCCAATAGCTTACGCCTTTGTCTGGTTTCCAAATTGACATAATCAATATGGTTTTTTAATATCAGACTATCTAAAATAGCAGGAAGCTGATGTGAAAGTAATGCATCATCTTCCAGAATTAACATAGGCTGGTTATATTGCAGAATCATCTGCCATGCTTTCTTATGGCTGAGGAAACAGGCAACTTCCGCCTTACGCATTTTACGTTCCCAGCCATTAGACCACTTCTCATAATCCCGATCAGTGATATCAATCGTACGCATGGCCGGTAGTCTTTGCATCGTAATCTTCAATTCAGCCAATTGATGCTGCTGAAACTGTAGCCTTTCAGGCGATTGATCTAAATTAATCACCAGTGCTGAAATTTTCGCTGTAGTGTATGCCATAATCAGATTCATTCAAATAGGCGGCGCATCAGCAAATAATACTTTTTCAATCTCCTGCACACGATCAAGCCGGCGCTGTACCTTACTTTTACGTACAGAAAACCATTTATCCCGCCAGCAGTCCTTATCAATAACCATGCGACCAGCCTGAAGTTGCTCAATATATACCGGCTGCTTAGCGGCTTTTAAATTATTTTCCCGATCAAAAACCCAGCAAAATCCAACCGGCAGCCGGGCAATTCGATAATGGGGCTGAGATGATTGCTGGTCTTCCTCCAGGATATCCTGCAACACTTTCTGATCCCACACATCTGGCCGCGCCAAACATTGCTGATGCCATTGCGCCAATAATTCATGTACTGCCGGCGTATCCTGAAAAAATAAGGTCGCAGAAATTAAATGACCATCACCCAAATCATAATGAGCGGCAATATCACAATCTAATTGTGCCAGATACGCCAGTGGTGAACGATGAAAAACCGCATCTACATCAACATATAACATTGGCCCTTTGACTAATCGACGTTCATGCAGTAAATAATCAGACTTAAAAGAAGTATTCCGTACCCAATCACCTTGGCTTTGAACCACAGTAGTTTTAACTTTTATTCCTAAACGTAATGCAGAGGCACACATACGCTTGGCTTCATTCCGGTACAACTCATCATCTGTATGATAGGCCACAACGGTCATGGGCAAATCCGGCTCTGCTCGCTGGTCAGCCTCAATCACCTCAGGAAAAGGCACAATCACCTGAAGATTTCTAGCACGCCAAGCATGCCTGCGTCTTAATTTAAACATTATTACTTTCTCATTAAATCCGCAAAATATTTCAATATCCGTAAATGTAACACAACTTTGAACATATCAGATGACAAAACCGTGATTGCGCCTCACCAATAAAATTAAAATAATTAAAATAATACTTCCTCAATTTCTCTGATACGATCAATGCGACGCTGCACTTTATTTTTATTTTTCTTCTTGTGAAATAACCCGGATACAAACCACGAATTCTTTCCCTTTGGTGCATGATATTCACGAGATACTTGCAATTGTTCGATATAAACCGCTTCACTTTGAGCAGTTACATTTGTATTCCGGTCAAAGACCCAGCAAAATTCTACTGGTAAGCGATGTAAGCGATAACGTGGATGTAAAAGTTGCTGATCTTCAGTCAGGATGTCTTCCAATACTTTCTGATCCCATACATCTGGTCTGGCTTGACATTGCTGATTCCATCTTGCCAATAGTTCACGCGCAGCAGCTGTATCCTGAAAAAACAAGGTTGAGGAAATCAAATGACCATCACCTAAATCATAATGTACAGCTATATCATAATCTAATTGCGTCAGATAAGATAAAGGAGAGCGATGAAAAACCGCATCCACATCAACATATAGGATTGGTCCTCGAATTAACTCACGTTCCCGTTGCAAATAGGCAGATTTAAAAGACGTATTTTTTACCCAGTCATGCTGATTCCGCACTACGGTTGTTTTAACGGTTATTCCTATTCGTAATGCTGATGCGCATAGTCGTTTAGCTTCATGCCGATATAATTCATCATTTGTATGAAAAGCCACCACAGTAATGGGAGACTGAACATAAGCTTGTATTTCCGTTGCTATTATTTTAGGAAAAGCAGCAACAACATTATCATCAATATCTCTCCATGCATTTTTATTTTTTTTATTAAACTTCATAAGTTACAATCTATTCCCTTTAAATTTTAATATAAATACATTGATTTTTAAAAAAATCGAGCCCAGCCATATAACCGGATAACATCCAGTCTTCTTTGCCAGCGTCTGCTCTTAATTAAAAATCTTTTAACCCGCTGCCATGAAGACAGTTTCAACCTGCTTCTATTCTGAATATCCGAATCAGCAATTTGTAACGCCATAGCTTCACTTAATACCGCCTGTTTTAATAAACCGCCACTATGATGCCATACCTTATCAATTGGATAGAATATTGTCTCAGTACTATCAAGAAAACTCTTGGCCGCTTTTAAAGATACAATATAACAACAAGCCAATGCCGGAGCAGGATCGCATTCACAGATAAATAAGTCATCATCCAGTGCATGTATATTAAAAATACGCCATGGTACGATACTTTTGTTTTCAATTTTATGCCATGATCGTCGCGATTGCCAGAAATAGGGTCTTATCCATTGCTGTTGCCGGGTACAAGTTTTAATGTCTTCTACCCTGAGCTCATAAGGTTCTTTAAGAGCCAAATTTAAAAAATCAAATTTCTGGTAATATTCGGGTTGAGATAAAACAGATTTCAATCTGGGATCAATATCAATATCATCTTCCAAGATCAAAGCATAAGGAATCTGCTCATCCACGATTCGTTGCCATACACTCCGGTGTGATAACGCACAACCCATTTCACCTCGAACAACTTGTCTTTTACACTGAAGAAGAAATTTATTTTGATTGAATATTTGTATTTGTTCAGCCGAGCAAAATTGACCATCTATTGCAGATATCCGTTCAAAACCGATATCCAGTTTATCTAATTGCTGCTTTACAAACTCGAAACGATCGATTCTTCGATCAAGATTGATCAAAAAGGTTTTTAACATTGGTTCCCTATAGTCAGTCTATAACTGATCAATTATTCTATCCATACAAACAATATTACAGTCTATATAATATGAAATGGAGCTCCAATTAAATTGATGTGATCCAAATATATCAATAAAGTACATTTCAATGAATTAATGGAAATATATAATATATTGGGTCATATATGCATAAATAATACTCATTTATGTTTCTATTCTACTATAATCCAATCAAATATTCCAAATACCTGATAGATTAACAAA
This sequence comes from Neisseriaceae bacterium ESL0693, assembly GCA_029433475.1. Classification (GTDB taxonomy): domain Bacteria; phylum Pseudomonadota; class Gammaproteobacteria; order Burkholderiales; family Neisseriaceae; genus Snodgrassella. The sequence goes on from JAQTIE010000013.1 coordinate 46,123, forward strand.
AGTATAAACCAAAACTACTGGAAACCTGAATCTTTAAGTAATATAAATACAACAAACAGAAAATTCATATTTCATTAATTAAAATCTACTATCTGTTTAATTCATTTAGCTGCTTTAAATATACTGCAATAGCTGATTACTATCCATCTTGACCTTTATACCATAACACCATACAGTAGCCGTAATTATTATAAACTTCACTATTTTTATATTCACACCATGAATATCCTGGTCACCGGCGGCGCCGGTTTTATCGGTTCTGCCGTCATCAGATTTCTGATTGGGCACACAGAACATCAAATACTGAATGTTGACAAATTAACCTATGCGGCCAATCTAACCGCACTGCAAACAGTAACGCATCATGCCCGTTATCATTTTTCCCGGACAGACATCACCAACCGTGCAGCATTAGATTCACTTTTTGAGACTTTTAAACCGGATGCAGTGATCCATCTGGCGGCAGAATCACATGTTGACCGCTCATTAATTCACACTGAAGTTTTCATGTACACCAATATTCTGGGTACCTATCAACTGCTGGAAGCCAGTAAAAATTATTGGCAAAGTCTACCCAGAATAAAGCAAGAATCATTTCGGTTTTTACACGTCTCCACCGATGAGGTTTATGGTGATTGTGGCACTTCAGAACACTTATTTCATGAATCCTCGCCCTATGTACCCAGTTCTCCCTATTCTGCCAGTAAAGCCAGCTCAGACCATCTGGTTCATGCATGGCAGCGCAGTTACGGTTTACCGACACTCATGACCCATTGCAGTAACAATTACGGCCCTTATCAGTTTCCAGAAAAATTAATTCCGCTCATGATTCAGAATGCACTGGCAGGCAAACCCTTACCGATTTATGGTAATGGCCAGCAGATCCGTGACTGGCTATTTGTTGACGACCACGCCCAGGCACTTTACACCGTGCTCACCCAATCTGCTATAGGGGAAAACTATAACATCAGTGGTGATCAATCAAGAAGTAATCTGGAAGTGGTTCAGGCTATTTGTGGCTTATTAGAACAACTGGCGCCCACCAAGCCTACTCATATTCGTCAATATACTGACTTGATTACCCATGTTACTGATCGCCCTGGTCATGATTTCCGTTATGCCATCGATGCCGGTAAAATACAAAGGCAATTGGGCTGGCGGCCACAAGAGGATTTTGAATCGGGGTTATTAAAAACCGTGCAATGGTATTTAACCCATCAGACATAATATAAAACATCAACAGAGAAAACTAATTTTTCAATTACCCTATAATTTATGGGCTGGCAAACAGTATAATCAGTATGGCTATCTTTAATAGAATATATTGTCCATAGTCTGCTTTTATAGGCCATACCCGGTTAATTATTCTTTTGTATAACCTTGAAAATATTTTTACAATTCAAATAACTTTAACATCCTCTATCGATAAAATCATATTACAAATACCTATATTTTCTCCATAGACCCCTATAATCTAAACTTGGCCATAGCAAGATATATTGTCTGATTAATTAGCTTTAACCCATAACCTGAGATTTACTGTGAATGAATATTATCGATACAAAATTTAAAGGATTACTGATTTGTATTCCCGATATCTTTACGGATCACCGAGGCTGGTTTATGGAAAGCTTTAATCAGCATGTCTTTAACGAGGAACTGCAAAAGCGCGGCTTTGAAGCCCCTGTTTTTGTACAGGACAACCACTCTCTATCACACAAAGGTGTACTCCGAGGGCTGCATTATCAAATACCGCCCCATGCACAAGGTAAACTGGTACGGGTCATACAAGGCAAAGTTTGGGATGTGGTAGTAGATATCCGGCCAGATTCAGATACATTTGGGCAGTGGTTCGGAATTGAACTGAGTGCTGATAACCATAAACAGCTCTGGATTCCGCCAGGCTTTGCTCATGGCTTTCTTTCACTGGAAAACCACACCCAGCTTTTATATAAGACCACTGCTCATTATCATCCTGAGCATGAGAAAGTAATATTCTGGAATGATCCCATACTCAAGATTCACTGGCCACTTGAAACCATAAATTCGATTTTGCAGACACAGAAGGATCAATCTGCGACTACCTTTAATCAATTGATGGATACTGGTCACTATAATAAAAAATAAAACTTAATTTTTATTATAAAAATAATACCAGTAGAATATATATAAATAGAATATTTAAAGTAAATGTTTTCTATCTTGATATTTTTTACGTTTAAACCGGAATTTTCGACCTAGAATACAAATAACTTTGTCATAATGGAATTTTTTAACTGAATACAGGTATTGCCTGAAACAATATTCATCAATCCATGGATACCGCCATAACTTATCACAGACAAAATCCTGAATTAATTGATTAGAAGGAAATAAATGATCCAGTTGATAATTGGATATAATTTCTCTGGCCAGCTTTATAACAGACTTTTTAGCAAGCATCGAAGAATGGGTATATGCAAAATAAAACGCTTTTTCAAACAACACAGCGCCAACTTCATCAATAAAAGGTTTAAATCTTTTATTTGTCTGCCAGAATGACAATAATTTTGAATAAATAATTAAACGATCAATAGCCCTATCATTACCCAGAAATGTGGAAAACATAATAGTGCCCGGATGCCTTCTATAATGATAAAGCTGATTTCTTAAAAAATACGCATGTTGGACAAAGCTCATGTATTGCCAAAAAAAACCAACATCTTCGTACCATAATCCGTCAAAAAAAAGTATATTATTACTTTTTATAATGTCACTTTTATAAATTTTATTCCAAGCCATTACATTCTCATGGCTCAGAACTTCAGGCGTTATCTGTACTTTATTTTGGTGATGGACTTCAAAATAATCATCATCATTTTTATTCAAGTATTTTTTACCATCAATTAATTGAGCGGCAAATATTACCACATCAATATCCATTAAAAATAATGGTATGCATAAACTATACGTTTCAGGATTAATATAGTCATCAGAGTCCACAAAAGTAATATACTGGCCTGTTGCTATTTTAATTCCTGCATTTCTGGCCGCAGACATACCTCCATTTTGCTGATGAATGACCTTGATTCTGGCATCCTGACCAGCATACTGATCCAGAATGATATCTGAACCATCGGTTGAACCATCATCCACACAAATAATTTCCAAATGTGGGTAAGTCTGCTGAAGAATACTGTCCAGACAGATAGCCAAATAGGATTTGACATTATAAACAGGAATAATGACAGAAAGTAAATCTTTCATTTATTTAATTTTATCAGAGAAATAGCCCATATTTCGGATATATTCAATTTTAGAATATATATTTATAAAGTCAAAGCCCAATAAGTGAATCTTTATGCTTCTTTAAACTGCATATTATAAAGACTGGCATAACGCCCGTTAGCCGCCAATAATTGTTCATGCTTACCCTGCTCCACAATCTTACCTTCATGCATGACAACAATATTGTCCGCGTTTTCAATCGTCGATAAGCGGTGGGCAATCACAATGGTGGTACGGTTTTTCATCAATAAATCCAGTGCAGCCTGTACCAGTCTTTCTGATTCGGTATCCAGTGCGCTGGTTGCCTCGTCCAGAATCAATATCGGCGCATTTTTCAATAAGGCACGGGCAATGGCAATGCGCTGACGCTGACCACCCGATAATTTCATGCCCATATCGCCCACTTTGGTTTTCAGTCCATCGGGCATCTGGCAGATGAAATGCCAGGCATTGGCCGCTTTGGCCGCTTCAATCACTTGTTCTTCTGTGGCTTGCGGCGAACCATATTTAATATTGTTTTCAACAGTATCATTAAACAGCACTACATCCTGGCTGACCAGAGACATCTGTGCTCTGAGACTGTGTAATTCATAATCCTGAATATTATGACCATCGATACTTAACACACCACTGGTGACATCGTAAAACCGCGGAATCAGGTTGGCTGTGGAGGTTTTACCACAGCCCGATTCACCCACAAGTGCAACGACAGATCCCTTGGATATGGTGAGGTTCAGGTGATTAATGGCATTTTTCTCAGCACCTTTATAATGCAACACCACATTTTTAAACTGAATATCGCCCGGATCGTCAGACATCAGCAAAGTACCTGTATTGGGTTCGTCCTTTTCCTGGAGAAAAGTAAAAACGCTGCCTGCGGCAATGATGCCGCCTTGTAATACTGAATTGACATTGGTAATGCGTTTTAATGGATCAAACATCATCAGCATAGCGGTGAGAAAAGACATAAAGTCTCCGGCTGAAAATCCGGAATGAGCTGCTCTTTGCGCGGCCACGTACAGAATGATGGAGAGCGAGGTAGCCACCAATAACTGAGTTGTGGCACTGGCGATAGAAGTATACGATTGACGGCGAACAGAAATGTGTCGTATTTCCTTATTGACCTTTTCAAAACGGTCGGCTTCATATTTCTGGCCACCATATACCCGCACTACCCGGGTACCATCTACTGCCTCAGTCAGAATTTGCAGTATTTCGCCCATTCCACTTTGTGCTTTGGAAGCCAGGCGGCGGATACGCCCATTGATATTTCGTACCAGTAATGCAATCAGAGGAATGGTGGCAAAGGTAATCAGTGTCAGCTGCCAGTCAAGCCAGAATAACCAGCACAATAAACCTACTACTGTTACACCATCTTTGGCAATGATGGTGATCACATCAAAACCGGCACCGGTGATATTCCGGGCATCATTGGTGATGCGGGAAACCATATGACCGCGGCTGTTGTCGCTATAGTAACCCACCGGCAACATCATCATTTTACGAAAGAGATCGCGCTGAATATGTTGTACCATCACATTGGATATATAGGCACTGGTATATTCATTAATGTAGTTAGCCACACCGCGCAGAATAAATAAGCCGACAATCTCTAACGGTACCCATTTCATGGCTTCAATATTCTTATCCACGAAACCATTATCAATGATCGGTTTCAATAAGGCGGCAAACCAAGGTCCGGCGATACCCACCAGAATCATGGCCAGTACGGAAATAAAAAAGAATTTGAATAATCCCCGCATGTAGGGGTAAAGATGACGATACAATTGTGGTAAAGAGTAATATTGATTGGTTTTTTTCATTAATTCTAAATTCTGATCACAAAGATAAATAATGCGGCATCGGCTTTAATAAAAAGCCATCACTTAATCTCATCATGGCATCAATAATGATGCCTAACTATATGAATATGTACATCCGGCCAAAATAATCAACCGTGTTTCAGACAACAGCTGGCGGTCAGTAAGAATCCCATTTTAAATTTAAATGGTTTACGCTGTCTGACGCTACGTGTTTATAGTATTTCTATCACACGATAAGCTGAACTGCCCAGCCCATTGCTTTGAATAACTGTAATCAAATCAATCCATATGCAATAAATTCAGATACCGATACATAGAATAAACGATACAGGCATTGAACCTCATTATCCCAATTACTTGAAACACTCAAAACCTATAGCCGTTCTATCAACTTAATCAGATGTCTGACACATCGCCTATCATAGCATAGCCATCATGTTTTATATAGCACCCATTCATGGCAATGAGGCAGATTGTTTTATCTTATTACGCCTTATATCATAAACATATTACTTCTGCTGCCCGAGCATCAATCAGGCACAGAACATGTCCGGGTTCATGATATGATGTGACCCTTAATAGTATGAACATGGTATCACCCCAATGACTTCTGTTCCGGCTTTATTCTGGTTATTATTGCTGATTGTGTTTGTCGTCACAACGCTGATTGTCTGGTTACTCACCCGTCAGTACGCACAAAGGCAGCAGTCCCATCTGCTACAGGAACTGGCAGTAACTCAAAGACAATGGCAGCAGCTGCAACAAATCCATCAGCAAGCTACTGCTACCATGGCTCAGTTACAGCAAGAACTACATACAGTAGAGACGCAATTAACCATTGCTGAAACGGAAAACCGGCAGCTGCCGGCATTACAAAATGCATTACGTGAACAACAACAGCACAACCAGACGTTAAGCCAGCAATTACAAGACCACGGACAGGCACTTGCAGTGGCTCAACAACAAATCACCCATTGGCAGCAGCGGCAACAGGAATGGCAGCTTCAGGATGAAGAGCAGCAGCAATTACAGCAAGAACTGGTTCAGACCAAACTGGACAATAGCCGTCTGTATACCCAATTAAAGCAGCAGCAAGAAACCCATACAGAAAAACTGGCTTTACTGACGGAGGCCAGAGAAACCCTGAGCCAGCAGTTTAAAACCTTGGCCAATGATATTCTGGAAGAAAAAAGCCGCAAATTCAGCGAACAGAACCAGCATAACCTTAACCAATTACTCAATCCCTTACATGAGCGATTGCACAGCTTTAACCAGCTGATTCACAATACCTATGAAAAAGAAACCAAAGAGCGGTCTGTATTGGAAGTGCAATTAGAACGGCTGCAACAACTGAATCATCAGTTACACCTTGATGCCAAAGCCCTGACCGATGCACTCACGGGCACACAAAATAAACGTCAGGGCAACTGGGGCGAAATGATCCTGGAGAAAGTATTGGAAAATTCCGGCTTACACAAAGGCCGTGAATACCGAATACAGGCTTCTGCCATTCAGACCGATGACGAAGGGCGGCAGCGCCGTTTACAGCCCGACGTGATTGTTGATCTGCCCGACCACAAGCACATCATTATTGATGCCAAAATGTCACTGACCGCTTATGTGCGCTACACTCAGGCAGATGATGCCGAAACGGCAGCACAAGCCTTGGCCGCACATGTTCATTCGGTACGGCAACACATTAAGGAATTGTCCAGTAAAGATTATACGCAGCTTGAAGGCGTGAATACGCTGGATTTTGTCTTCATGTTTATTCCGGTTGAACCCGCTTACCTGATGGCATTGCAGCAGGATAATCAGATTTTTGATGATTGTTTCAACCAGCGTATCATGCTGGTTGGCCCCAGCACCTTACTGGCCACATTACGTACCATCGCCAATATCTGGCGCAATGAACGACAAAATCAGAATGCCCAGCTGATTGCACAGGAAGGCGGCAAACTGTATGACAAATTTATTGGTTTTGTGAGCACTATGGAGCAGCTGGATAAAAGCCTGAACCAGACTCAGGAACAATTTCAAAAAGCCATGAAACAACTCACTTCCGGACGCGGTAATCTGATCAACAGAGCCATAAAACTGCAACAACTGGGCATACAGAACAGTAAGCAGCTACCCGAACATTATCAGCAACTAGATAATGAGCCCATCACTGGCTCAGACACCCGCGCCAATGAATCCCACTGATGTAACCATGAAACCATCAATAAAGAAGGCTCATTCTTAGTGGATATAATCATTGTTAAGACCTTCCTTTCGTTATAACAATCATGAATTCCAAGCTTTAAAGTGTGCGATGCGATAAAATGCCGCATCTGATTGCTATTTCATGAATGTCTCATTTTTCTGTGGCCTAACTATGGATTCATCATGTCATTGATGCGGTCTCGCCTGTCTTCCTTCTGGCATATGCTCTGGAGCCGACCTCTGCTGATCTGCGTTTTCACCGGTTTTAGTTCCGGTCTGCCCTTATACTTTCTGATCAATCTGATGCCAGTGTGGTTACGCAGTGAAGGCATTGATTTAGTCAAAATTGGCCTGACCTCTTTAATTGGCCTGCCCTTCACCTGGAAATTTTTATGGGCACCGATTCTGGATGAAACCATCCCGCCCTTTCTGGGCAGACGGCGCGGCTGGATGGCCATTACCCAGATATTATTATTGCTGACTCTGGCCAGTTTTGCTTTTATCTATCCACACAATATTTATCTGGTGCTGTGTGTGGCTTTTATAGTGGCCTTTCTTTCGGCCAGCCAGGATGTGGTGCTGGACGCATTCCGGCGTGAGATCCTCACCGATACCCAGCTTGGCTTAGGTAACGCGATTCATGTGAACGCCTATCGCATTGCCGCTCTGGTACCAGGCTCGCTCTCACTGATTCTGGCGGATTATTATCCCTGGCATTGGGTATTTCCCATTACTGCCTTATTCATGCTGCCCGGCTTATTCATGACCCTGTTTATGGCGCATGAGCCGCATATTACTCCGCCCCATCCCAAAACTTTGAAACAAAGCATTATTGAGCCTCTACAGGAATTTTTACAACGTAAAGGGATTCAGAATACATTACTGGTACTCAGTTTTATCTTTTTATATAAACTGGGCGACAGTATGGCCACTGCCCTGGCCACGCCATTTTATATGGATCTGGGATTCAGTAAGACAGAAATCGGGCTGATCGCTAAAAGCGCCAGTTTATGGCCAGCTCTTCTAGCGGCCATTATTGGCGGCATCTGGATGATGAAACTGGGTATTAACCGCGCTTTATGGCTATTCGGACTGGTGCAGATTGTTTCTATTCTGGGGTTTGTCTGGCTGGCCGGTTTCGGCCATTTCAGTCACATCGGCTCTACCGAACGCTGGATGCTGGGATTGGTCATCGGTTTTGAAGCTTGTGGCGTGGGATTGGGAACGGCCGCGTTCGTGGCCTATATTGCGCGAGAAACCAATCCTGCATTTACTGCTACTCAGATGGCACTGTTTACCAGTCTGGCGGCACTACCGCGTACGGTTTTTAATTCGGGTAGCGGTTTATTAATACAATGGCTGGGTTATGTTTCTTTTTTCTGGTTATGTTTTGCGCTAGCCATCCCAGGCATGTTATTACTGGTTAAAGTCGCACCGTGGCATGACAAAACCTGAATATCTTAGATAAATCATAATCTTTCTGTCTTTAACCTGAAAATGATGTTTATAAATAAGGATTATGTTGTTTCTCCTCACCAATAGTGGTCATTGGCCCATGTCCGGGCAATACGCGGGTATTATCAGGCAGAGTCAGTAATTTAGTACGAATACCTTCAAGTAACTGAGCATGATTGCCCCGCGGAAAATCAGTCCGGCCAATCGAGTGTCGAAACAATACATCACCCGCAATCAGTAATTTATGTTCGGCATTATAAAATACTATATGCCCGGGCGTGTGTCCCGGAACATGCATGACTTTAAAAGCATGAGAGCCGACGTGCAATACATCACCATCGGCTAACCAGCGATCCGGTTTAAATGCCGGACTGACCGGGAAATGATATTGAGCAGTGATCTGCGGTAAATCGGCCAATAAATAGGCGTCCTCTTTGTGCGGCCCAAGCACCGGTACCGGCCTTTTCTGACATAAATCCACCACACCACCGGCATGATCAAGATGACCGTGCGTTAACCAAATGGCCTGAAGATTAAGACCTTTATCGGCCACCGCTGCCAATAATCGCTCTGCCTCCCCGCCTGCATCAGTTAATACCGCCTCTGCGGTAACATCATCCCAGAGTAATGCCGTATTCTGTTTAAAAGGCGTTACAGGTAATACCCTCATCTGTAGTGCCATCGTCCCATCTCCTATATAAAAATACCTGAGACAAAACACATCACGTTTCCGTCCCAGGTATTCATTCAATACTGTATCCGTTTTATCTAGTGGCGGAAATGACGTATATGCGTCAATACCATAGCAATATCGTGTTCATCCGCTGCGGCAATAACTTCATCGTCACGAATGGAGCCGCCCGGCTGGATAATCGCTTTAATCCCCTGTTCGGCAATCACATCCACGCCGTCTCTAAAAGGGAAAAAAGCATCAGAGGCCGCACAAGCACCAGACAGATCAAAACCATTATCCCGTGCTTTGGCCGCGGCAATGCGGGTTGAATCCACACGGCTCATCTGACCGGCGCCAATACCACACGTCTGTCCATCGACACCAAAAACAATGGCATTGGATTTAACATATTTAGCCACCTGCCACAAAAACAATAAATCCTGCAACTGCTGCGCAGTCGGTTGTCGTTGAGTCACCATTTCCAATTGTGCTAACGTCATCTGATGCGTATCCGGCGTTTGCACCAACAAACCGCCACCAATCCGTTTCAGTTCCAAATCATTCGCGCCGGCCAATAATGCAATTTCCAGTACCCGGACATTTTTTTTCTGGGACAACACTGTTCTGGCCTCCTCGGTAAAAGCAGGAGCAATCATCACTTCCAGAAATTGTTGGGTAACCACTGCTTTGGCTGTGGCTGCGTCTACCTGACGATTAAACGCCACAATACCACCAAAGGCACTGGTCGGATCGGTGGCAAAGGCTCGCTGATAAGCAGTTAATACCTCATTGGCTACCGCCACGCCGCAAGGATTGGCATGTTTTACAATCACACACGCCGGCATTTGAAAAGCTTTCACCGCTTCCCACGCCGCATCGGCATCGGCAATATTATTATAGGAAAGCGCTTTGCCCTGTAGCTGTTGATAACTGGCCAGACTGCCAGGCGCTGGCTGAACATCACGATAAAACGCCGCTTTCTGATGCGGATTCTCACCATAACGTAAATCCTGCACCTTTACCCAGCCCTGATTTAATTGCCGCGCAAATGGATTTAATGATACGGCCTGATCAAGATGATGTGTTTCAACCCGGGTCAGATAATTGGCAATCATGGCATCATACTGAGCAGTATGGGTAAATGCCTGACACGCCAATTCAAAACATCTATCCTGTGATAACACGCCCTGCTGAGTCTGTAGCTCTTGGATAATGGCAGCATAATCAGCATGATTAGTAATCACAGCCACATCGCGCCAGTTTTTGGCCGCAGCGCGAATCATGGTTGGACCACCAATATCAATGTTTTCAATCGCTTCAGCCAAAGTACAATCCGGATTAGCCACTGTATCGGCAAAAGGATATAAATTCACGCACACCAGATCAATATAACCCAAATCCTGCTGCTGCATTTCTTTCACATGACGTTCATCATCGCGCCGGCTCAGAATACCGGCATGTATACGGGGATGCAGGGTTTTAACCCGTCCATCCAGCATTTCCGGAAAACCGGTATAATCAGCCACTTCAACCACATCAATGCCAGATTGTGCCAATAATTGCGCCGTACCACCTGTAGACAATATTTCTATGTCCAGCTGTGCCAGCGCTTTGGCAAATTCAACAATTCCGGTCTTATCAGAGACACTGAGCAAAGCACGTTTTACTACTGTCATCACCTATCCCCATTCACTATCATGATCAAATCGTTCCACTGATACCCATTCAACCCAGTAATTGATATTGCATTAATTTTTTACGCAGTGTATTACGGTTCAGTCCAAGCATCTGAGCCGCCCGGGTCTGGTTATGCTCACAAATATCCATCACACAGCGCAGTAACGGCAATTCAACCTGCTGTAATACCATATCATAAACCGCATAAGGTATTTCTCCATCTAAATCAGCAAAATACTGCCTGACATTGATTTCAATACATTGGGCAATGCTCATACTGTTCTGCTGTGATTCATCCATAATCCATTTTCCTTATTCATTTCTCTTTACCACACTCCATGCCAGATCAGACAACAGCCCGGTAATGACAAGGCCAGACGGCCAGTGTCATGATCTGCTTATCCAGAAAACGATCCAGTTGCTGTCTTTGTATCAAGGCATTGTCTACCTGATTAATGACCCGGCGAAATGCCTCACCTTCAGGCAATAAGGATACATACCAGCCGATATGTTTGCGCGCCATACGCACACCAGTAAAATCACCATAAAACGCATGGATGGCAGCAATATGCCGGCTAATGACCTCGGCGTGCTCGGCAACACTGAGCGGTTCAGGCAAAACACCCTGCTGAAAAAAATAACTCATGTCCCGAAATAGCCACGGCTGCCCTTGTGCTGCTCTGCCGATCATCACCCCATCCGCACCGGTCTGCCGGTATATCTGCCAGGCTTTATGCGGACTGGTCAGATCACCATTTACCCACAAAGGCAGCTTACTTTGCTGGCGCAAAGGCAACAATAAATCATAACAGGCTTCACCGCGGTACATTTGTGTCCGGGTTCTGCCATGTACCGCTAATGCAGCAATACCGGCGTCTTCAGCCATCCGGGCGATGGTTAAAATATTGCGATGCTCATCATCCCAGCCCAAACGGGTTTTTAATGTTACCGGTACCTCAACCGCAGCCACCACCGCTTCCAGAATCGTTCTGACCAATGCCTCATTCTGCAATAATGCACTGCCGGCCAGTACATTGCATACTTTTTTGGCCGGGCAACCCATATTGATATCAATCACCTGAGCACCCTGTGCCACATTAAACCGGGCAGCATGAGCCAATTGCGCCGGATCAGAGCCGGCAATCTGCACCACGTTAATTCCTTCTTCGCCGGTATGATCCAGACGGTATCGGGTTTTACGTCTGAACTGGAGATTAGGATCACTACTGACCATCTCACTGACCGTCCAGGCCGCACCAAATGACCGACACACCTGACGAAACGGTTTATCCGTAATCCCCGCCATAGGCGCCAGTGCCAGAGGCGTTGCTAAAGTGTAAGCACCAATTTTCATGCTATCCACCCGTTAATCCAGTCACAATATTACTGATATCCATCAACTGAACCACTGTCATACAGCATGAGAACTGAGCTGCTGTTGCCACTGTCTGATCTGTTTTTCAATGCCTTCAGCATCCAGTCCCAATTCTGCCCGCACCTGATCCTGCTCACCCTGGCCGGTTATTTGATCGGCAATGCCAATATTCAAAACCGGCTTTTGCACGCCATTTCTGGCCAAGAATGCCGATACCAGACTACCGGCACCGCCAATCATACTGTTTTCTTCCAAAGTCACCAGATAATCATGCTCATGCGCCAATCGTAACAACAAAGCTTCATCCAACGGTTTGACAAAGCGCATATCCGCCACCGTTGCCTGTAATGACTGAGCAGCCTGTAATGCCGGTAAAACCATGCTGCCAAAAGCAATTAAAGCCAGTTTTTGCCCTTCTTTTCGAACCACACCCTGACCAATCGCTACCGTAGCCAAATCATTTCCGGCCTCAATGCCAGCACCACAACCGCGGGGATAACGTACCGCGGCCGGCTGATCCAGCTGATAACAGCTTGACAGCAATAAACGGCATTCATGTTCATCACTGGGCGCCGCAATCACCAGTTCCGGCACACATAATAAAAAGCTCAGATCATACACACCCGCATGAGTCGGCCCGTCCGCACCCACCACACCAGCACGATCAATCGCAAATAACACAGGCAGTTTCTGCAACGCCACATCATGAATGAGCTGATCATAGGCTCGTTGCAGGAATGTGGAATAAATCGCCACCACCGGTTTCATGCCTTCACACGCCAGTCCGGCGGCAAAAGTAACCGCGTGTTGTTCCGCAATCCCTACATCAAAATAACGCTCCGGAAATTGCCGGGCAAAGGCCACCAGCCCACTGCCCTCACGCATGGCCGGCGTAATCGCTACCAGCCGGGAATCAACACTGGCCTGATCCACCAGCCATTGGGAAAATATCTCGGTATAGGTTGGTTTAACCGCTTGCTGCGATTTCACCGGGCCACGTTGCGGGTCAAACTTACCCACTGCATGGAAAGTAACCGGATCATTCTCAGCCAGCTTGTAACCCTGGCCTTTGCGTGTAATCACATGCAATAACTGCGGCCCCCGCCGGGCACGCATCGTTTGCAACACATGCACCAAAGCCAATACATCATGGCCATCAACAGGTCCGGAATAATTAAAACCGAAATTATCAAATAAAGACAATGCCGAATCCGGCTGATTTTCTTCAATCAGATTTTTAATCTTGTGTTCCACCCGCTGCGCCACATCCAGCACACCGGGCATTAAACCCAGCACCTGCTCCGATTTATGTTTGATTGAGCGAACCAGATCTTTAACTTCATGCAAGGGATTTCTGGCCAGATATTTAGGGAGGGCGCCCACATTGGGAGAAATGGACATTTCATTGTCATTCAGTACCACCAATAAATCAATGTCCATATCACCGGCATTATTGAGCGCCTCAAAAGCCTGCCCTGCCGTCATGGCACCATCGCCAATCACCGCCACACTGCGCTTATTATTTCCCGCCAGCTTATCTGCAACCGCCATACCCAATGCGGCACCAATCGACGTAGAGGAATGGCCGACGCCGAAAGCGTCATAAACTGATTCACTTCTTTTCGGAAATCCGGCCAAGCCACCCTGCTGACGCATGGTGTGCATTAATTCCCTGCGACCCGTCAGAATCTTATGAGGATAACTTTGATGCCCCACATCCCAGATCAGATGATCATCCGGTGTCTGGTATACATAATGTAACGCAACGGTTAATTCAACAGCACCCAGATTACTGGCAAAATGACCGCCCGTTTTACTGACCGACCAAAGTAAAAAAGCGCGCAACTCATCCACCAACTGAGGCAATTGAGCCAGACTCAGACGGCGTACATCTGAAGGAAAATGAATAGTATCAAGAAGTGGCGTAGCATTCATGGTATTGCTTTTCTTAGTGTGAACGGCATTATCAAGACAAAAAACGATAAACCGTAAGAAATGCAATTATATAACAAGATACCGCTTAAACGGGCATGATGATTGACGAATAATCGTACCTTTATCACCAGTGATCTATGCACTATCCACGCTGAAAACCGCATCATCACTGTCCGATGCTGTCATAATGCCATTATATTTTGATAAAACATCAGATTAGCAAACTGAATAAATCCATGATTTTTAGTCAGCACGATACAGGCAAGGATCACTATGTGATCGAATCAAATATTTCACACGGCTTTCATTAAACCTTTATTCACGATGATAAGGATGATTATGCAAAATAGACTGCGCCCGATACAATTGCTCAGTCAGCATGACCCGTACCATACCATGTGGCAAAGTCAGGCTGGATAAACGCATCATCAATTGCGCACGCGCCTTAACCGCATCAGTCAGGCCATCAGCGCCACCGATAATAAAACAAACATGCTGCCCTTGATGCTGCCAATCACGTAACCAGTCAGCCAATTGCATTGAAGTAGGCGCCTGCCCACGCTCATCCAACACCACTACAAAACTTTGTGCAGGAATGGCAGCCAGAAGACGCTTTTCTTCAGCTGCCATACCTTGTACCGCATTAACACCGGCGCCACGCTTTTCTGGTTTAATTTCCTTAACCTGAAAGCGTATTTCCTGCGTAAAACGTTTAGCGTAATCCGCTACCGCCTCCTGTACCCAAGACGGCATTTTTGTTCCTACTGCCAATACTGTGATCTGCATAACACCCCATATTTACCGGAATTTCTCATCGGCGCCAATCATACCGGTAAATAGCACACCATTCATACTTTTCTACAGGTTCAGCAATATCGCAAAATTAGGGATAACGATATTATCCACCACCCCGATAATGACTACTGCCACAGCGGCCATTGCGCCCTCAATAGAACCCAGCTTCAGTGCAAATGCAGAGCCAATGGTGTGACCGGCAGTACCCAGGCCAAGACCAGCACCAATCGGTTCTTTATCCAACCGGAACCAAGCCACCAGCCGTTTACCTAAAGCATAAATAATCACCGCATTCAAAATACATGCCATGGCCGTAACCGATGGATTACCACCGATGGCCTTACTTAACGGCAAAGCGATCGCGGTAGTCGCAGACTGGCTCAGCATCGAAGCAGTTCCTTCATGGCTTAAACCAATGAGCTTAGATAACAGCGTGATGGTCACCAAAGAAACAATCGTCCCCAAAAAAAGACTGAACGTAATCACTGCCCAGTTTTCTTTCAGAATGTCATTACGTTTATATAGGGGAACAGCAAAAGCAATGGTGGCCGGCGTCAGAATCCAGAAAATCATGTCGCCACCGGGTTTGTAAGCGGTTTTATAAAATTCAGCGGTAGTCATGTCAAACACATGACCCAATACAACAAGCGTCACAATACCCAGCACCATCGCCAGAAATAACGGCTGAAACAGAAAAAAACCTTTAGATTTATTGAACAACCATTGTCCGAAAACAAATAAACCTAATGATAAAAGTATACCAAATAAAGGATTGGACATTAAATTCATTATTATTGCTCCTTATCATTATTTCAGGGTGGATGCATGACGTCCGAAACGATTCTTAATAAACAACAGTATCCGGGTGGTATAAGCCGTCACCACCAATAAAACCACCGTAGACAGAATGATCACAATCACCAATCTGACCCCTTCTGTTTCCATAATATTCAGATGCTCTGCCAAAGAAATACCGGAAGGCACAAACAAAAAACCGATCACACCAATCAGTGCACCGGCTAAAGAATCAACCCATTCCAATTTAATCACATGGAAAGTCAGCAGCAAATACAATAAAACCAATCCGACTACCGGCGTAGGTAAAGGAAAAGTAGATGGCATTAAATTGGAAATAAATTGTGAGACAAATAATACTGCTGCAAAAATCAGCATTTGAAACAATATGGGCGCAGATTGGACGGTTTTCTCTTTTTCGTTCATCTTTTCCTACCTTTCTTCTATTATTGATTCTAGCCACCACCATTGATAAATCAAACGGCACAACCAGTGACACCATGGCTATCAGTGCTACTGACAATAAAAATCATACGATTCAGCATAGCTAACCAGTACATCAGCATAGAAAATACACAAACCACTACCATTTTCTCTAAAAATCAATACTGCTCGTATCCTTACTACACTACCATCAATATGTTGATATATCAAATTATTAATTCACAATAATTGTATTATTTTACAGTATTTTAATCCTGATCATAGGCAAGTATTAATCTCAATTAAGCGTCACAACATCTCATTTACAACCCGAATCTGATTACTTGAATATTGCAGATAACAATTGATTCATTTTTAATTTAAATAATAATAAGTTATATAAAAATATTTCTTATCCATATTACAACTGATCATTTTCAAAACAATATTGATTAAGCAATAACATAAAAAAACTGGCCTGAAACCCAGACCAGTTTTTTGTGATTCACCGATAAAACAGTTGATCAGCCAATGCTGCATCAATAGCCGGCATTCTTCTTATTGCCCATAATACAGATGCCAATGAATTATCGTTCATCCGCCGCATGCCAGGGCTTAGCCGCACCGGCATGAAAAGAAGGTTTTTCACCACCCCATAATGCCTCAATATCATAGTAATCACGTACCGCAGGCTGCATCACATGCACCACCAGATCACCCGCATCCACCAGCGCCCATTCACCACTATCAGTACCTTCCGTACTGATGACATCATAACCCGCTTCTTTCAGATCAACAGCCACATTACTGGCCAACGCCTTAACCTGTCGCGTGCTGTCGCCACTGGCAATAATCATGCGAGAAAATAATGATGTCTTGCTTGTGGTATCCAGAACCACAATATCTTTTGCCTTGATGTCCTCAAGTGCATTCACAGCAATAGCTACTATCTTATCCCACTCAACGGCCAAATTATCGCTCATTGATCACTGCCCTTCTTTTCTGGCTTAATATAAAGCCATTAAAATATTAAATAAAAATCAAATCACTATCATCGCTGATAAAGATGTTCATGCTTGATATAATCAGCCACCGCAGCAGGTACCCACTTTCGTAGCACTTCATATTGCCCAACACAACACGCATCACGCAATTGTGTTGAACTGATGTCTATTGTCTCACACTTTAATAAACATGCCCGCCCCCCATCAATCCCGTCTGGCTGATGCTGAGCTTTGGTTAAAGCCGCAGGTAACCAGTTCTGTAATGCTGGCGGTAAATGAGACAACTGGGCAGAAGGACGCATGGCAACAGCTAAATTAACATCACGCAAAAAAGCCTGATAACGATGCCAGGTCGGGATGGCTAAGAGACTGTCCATGCCTAAAAGCCACCATAACTGAGTCTGCGGAAAAACCTGTCTGAATATCGATACTGTATCAAAAGAATACGTAGCACCCGGGCGCAAAATATCGCAATTAGACACAGAAAACCGATCATCTACCGCAATTGCCCGTTCTACCATCGCCAGACGCTGCTGTGGTGTAGCCTCAAGGGCATGTGCCTTGTGGTAAGGCGTACCTGCCGGAATAAACACCACACTATCCAACGCCAATTCATCGGCAAAAGCTTTGGCAATGTGCAGATGTCCATTATGCGGTGGATCAAATGTACCACCAAATAAACCCATTCGTTTCATTAACTGCTTATTTCATCTCCATTCACAATCGTGGTCAATTTACCTGTGGTTGGATGAATCACCAGACCATGCACTTTAATGTCAGCAGGCAATAAAGGATGTTTGCGGATAATATTAACAGAATGACGGATGGCATCTTCAACATGCGCAAATCCGGTCAACCAGGTATTCAGATCAATACCCGCATTCTCCAGCATACTGATGTTTTCGTCTTTAATACCATGCGCACGCATCTGATCCAGTAAATCCGGTCCGTGCAGCCGCTGCATACCACAATCATGGTGGCCAATGACCATGATTTCCTTCACTTTCATTTCATAAATGGCCACCAGAATGGAACGCATCACCGAACCCCACGGGTGCGTCACCAAGGCACCGGCATTTTTAATCAGTTTAGCATCGCCGTTTTTCAAACCCAAAGCACGCGGCAATAAATCCAGCATACGTGCATCCATGCAAGAGACAATGGCCAAATGTTTTTCCGGGTACTTGTCGGTAACAAACTCTTTGTATTCACCCTGTTTAACGAAATCTCCATTAAATGAGAGAATTTCTTTCATCAAAGACATAATTTATAAGCAACCTTTAGGATATTCAATACCCATCTAACTGATTAATAAAATCAATTATACTGCTAAATAGGAAACCGGATACATATTACAGATAAAATAGTCAGCCAATCGTCCTCTTGCACCTTCGCTATACACCCATAAAGCAAAACTTGGCAGCCCATAAAGCGGCAATAATCCACACCATATAAGGCACCGTTTTGGCTTTACCACAGCACAATTTGATTATCGCATAACTGATAAAACCCATGGCAATACCATCAGCAATCGAATAGGAAAAAGGCATAAAAATTACGGTAAAGAAAGCAGGAGCAGCCTCAGTAACATCACTCCAGTCAATACGCGTCAAACTACGCATCATCAACACACCCACATACATCAATGCAGGCGCAGTTGCATAAGCGGGTACGCTTTGGGCTAACGGTGCAAACCACAGGCTCACCAGCATTAAGGCACCTACCACCACCGCAGTCAAACCTGTTTTACCACCCGCAGCAGCCCCGGCCGCCGATTCTACATAAGCAGTAGTTGAAGAAGTACCCAGACTGGCGCCCACTGCAATAGCAGTTGAATCCGCAAATAATGCCTTTTTTAAGCGCGGCAACTTACCATCAACCAGTAAACCAGCACGATCAGCCACGCCGACCAATACACCGGTACTATCAAATAAATCCACAAAGAAAAAGACAAAAATGACACCGATCATGCTCATGGTAAACAAATCATGAAAATCCATTTGCATGAATGTGGGCGCCAATGACGGAATCTCACCCACCACACCGGCAAAATGATTCAGCCCAATAGCTGATGCCAATGCAGTAACAGCTAAAATACTGATGATAATACCACCCCGGACATGATAATGCTCTAAAGTCACCATCAGGAAGAAACCAACAAACGTTAATAAAACCGGTAATGATCTAATTTCACCCAATCCAATAATGGTCGCCTCATTACTGACCACCACCCCTGCACTTTTTAACGCCACCAAAGCCAGAAAAAAACCGATACCGCCAGCAATCGCAAATTTCAATGAAGCAGGGAGTGAATTAATAATCGCTTCCCGCACCTTCCAGAAACTCAGAATAATAAAAATAATACCGGAAACAAAAACCGCACCTAAAGCCACTTGCCAGGGTACGCCCATCCCTTTTACTACCGTAAAAGTGAAATAAGCATTCAATCCCATGCCAGGTGCCAGAGCAATAGGATAATTGGCCAGAAAACCCATGATAAAACAGCCAATGGCAGCTGAAATACAAGTAGCTACAAACACAGCGCCAAAATCCATGTTTGCTTCACTTAAAATATTAGGATTAACCACCAGAATATAACTCATCGCCAAAAATGTGGTCAGTCCGGCCAATACTTCTGTCCGTATCGTGCTGCCACTTTCACGTATTTTAAATAAACGATCCAGAAATAATGAAGCTTTACTACTCATGGTGGTTCCCTTAAGTGAGTCAACATCAAAAAACGTTATTATAAAATAACTCCCCATTACTGAATATCATGTTTTCCATTCAGCAAATTTATTTTTACAGAATAAATCTTTAGGTAATAATATTAAAATATGACAATAAAAATAAAATTAAGCCCGAAATATTTTTTCAGGCTTAATTTATAACAGGTAATATCAACATACCCCTATTCGCTAATAACCATTTTGCCACGCAATGAAAAGGTATAAGCTTCTTCGATTTCCAACTCCACCATCTGGTTAATGAGTCGGGTCGAGCCAGTAAAATTTACAACCCGGTTATTGGCTGTGCGTGCCTGCAACTGATCCGGATCTTTTTTGGATACGCCCTCAACCAGACAGCGCTGTATGGTGCCCACCATGGTTTGATTAATACGCGCCGTTTCTGCTTCAATGACTTCATTCAATGCTTCCAAACGACGCACTTTTTCAGCATGTGGCGTTTCATCGGGCAGATTCGCTGCCGGTGTTCCCGGACGCGGACTATAAATAAATACAAAACTCAGATCAAAAGCCACCTCTTTAACCAATTTCAGCGTCTGCTCAAATTCACGCTCAGTTTCACCGGGAAACCCGACAATAAAATCTGAACTCAGACATAAATCAGGACGAATGGCTCGCAGCTTACGAATAATATGTTTGTATTCCAGAGCAGTATATCCACGCTTCATGGCAGACAGTACGCGATCTGAACCAGACTGAACCGGCAAATGCAGATGTGACACCAATTTGGGCAAATCCCGGTAACATTCAATAATGGCATCTGAAAATTCACGCGGATGACTGGTGGTAAAACGCAAACGCTCAATGCCCGGGATATCATGGACGATACGCAGCAAAGTGGCAAAATCGCAAATCTGGCCATCACCCATGTCACCGCGATAAGCATTGACATTCTGCCCCAAAAGATTAATTTCCTTAACCCCTTGCTGTGCCAGACCGGCAATTTCAGTCAATACATCATCCAACGGACGAGAAAATTCCTCCCCGCGCGTGTAAGGAACCACACAGAAACTGCAATATTTAGAACAACCTTCCATAATAGAGACAAAGGCCGATCCACCTTCTACCCGTGCTGGCGGTAAATGATCAAATTTTTCAATTTCCGGAAAAGAAATATCTACCTGAGACAGGCCACTACTTTCCTTATCCATAATCATCTGCGGCAGCCGATGTAATGTCTGAGGGCCAAATACCACATCAACATAAGGTGCCCGCTGCACAATAGCCTCACCTTCCTGCGAGGCAACACAACCACCGACACCAATAATTAAATTAGGATTTTTGGCTTTCAATGGCCTTACACGACCCAAATCAGAAAATACTTTTTCCTGTGCTTTTTCGCGCACAGAACAAGTATTGAATAAAATAATATCGGCCTCTTCTGCTTTATCTGTACGCTCTAACGGCTGCCCTTCAGCCAATACGGATAACATCTTATCACTGTCGTATTCATTCATCTGACAGCCAAAGGTACGAATAAAAACTTTTTTCATCATATCTACATCATTGAATTATTGATTAACTTGAGGACGTTGCTTTAGCATGAGTTGTTCATTAGGGGATAGAATCCAGATTTCCTGTATCTGTTTATTTCTATTAAACCGCACTCCAACCACCCGACCCTGATACTGGGATAAACGGTTAAAGGTGATAAACCGATTGCGGTCATCACGGATTTGTACATTATTATTCAAACGAAACAATTGACTATTGTCGGCTACGCCCAAGGTGAGAATACGTTTTGGCCCCCATGTGTTTGCCAGAACCACTTGCTTTCCACTTGCTTGCTTTAACTGGACGATCCTCATATCAGCCGGAATGACCCGGGCAGCCCAGACAAAAGAAGACATCATCAATAGCAGCATACATAAACAACAACGCATCATCTTCATGGTACTACCTCCAAAATCAGTATTTCTTTATAGAAAGGAAAGCCATACACCAGTCGCTATACCACTACTAAACAGATCATTCAACCGACATTTTTATTCTTGATCGCTGATATCCATTCAAACCATTAAAATGGTTTCTATAATCAATATCCGATCATTAATAGTTGATTTTACCAAAAAATCAAAAAAGTATTATCATTCACTGGATAAATTGAGCCAATATACAATTATTCGTATAAAAATATCTAAAATTATTGATTTTTATAATATAAAGAAAGCCAGCCGAAAAGGGCTGGCTTATCTTGCTACTTAGAGTTATTCCGCAGCTTCGGCTTCAGGAGCTTTATCTACTAACTCAATCAAAGCCAAAGGCGCATTGTCGCCCTTACGAAAACCATATTTCAGAATACGCAGATAGCCACCATTACGTGCAGCAAAACGCGGACCCAATTCATCAAACAATTTCACCACTACGTCACGATCACGAGTACGATTAAAAGCCAGACGACGATTGGCTAAAGACGGTTTTTTACCTAAGGTAATTAACGGCTCAGCTACACGACGTAATTCTTTGGCTTTTGGCAATGTTGTTACAATGGTTTCATGAGTCAACAATGAGTTGGCCATGTTGCGCAACATTGCAGCACGATGGCTGCTGGTGCGGTTTAATTTGCGGTTACCATTACGATGACGCATGTCATTATCCTTTAATCATCAAACTTGTGGCTTTTCCAAGCTGGCAGGTGGCCATGCTTCGAGTTTTGATCCTAACGTTAAACCTTTTGAAGCAAGAACTTCTTTGATTTCATTAAGAGACTTACGTCCTAAATTAGGTGTTTTCAGTAACTCAGTCTCTGTACGTTGAATCAAATCGCCAATATAGTAAATGTCTTCAGCTTTCAAGCAGTTAGCTGAGCGAACAGTTAATTCCAAGTCATCAACCGGACGCAACAGGATAGGATCAATAGGTGGCTCTTTTTCTTCAACCACTTCAACCGGCGTACCCTGTAAATCAGCAAAAATTGACATTTGATCAATCAGAATGCGGGCAGCACAGCGAACAGCCTCTTCCGGATCAATGGCGCCATTGGTTTCAATATCCAAAACCAGACAATCCAGATCTGTTCTCTGTTCTACACGCGCAGGCTCTACTTCAAAGCTAACGCGACTGATGGGTGAAAAGCTGGCATCCAGCTGAATCGCTCCGATACGTTTGTGGTCATCTTTGGTACGACGGCCAGATACAGCTTCATATCCACGGCCTTCCTCCACCTTGATTTCCATACTGATACTGCCATTTTCAGAAAGGTGACAAATCACGTGATCCGGATTAATCACCTCTACATCATGCGGCAACTCGATATCAGCAGCAGTAACCACTCCTGCACCAGATTTTTTCAAACTCAGATTAACTTCAGCTCGACCATGCACTTTAAACACAACACCTTTTAAATTCAGCAAAACGTCTACAACGTCTTCCTGAATACCATCCAATGTTGAGTATTCATGCAATACACCTTCAATCGTTACTTCTGTCGACGCATAACCATTCATTGATGACAGTAAGATACGACGCAAAGCATTACCCAATGTATGACCGAAGCCTCGCTCAAATGGTTCCATAGACACTTTGGCACGAGTGGCAGACAAGGTGTCCACGTCAATCTGACGCGGCTTCAAAAATTCGGATGTGTTTTGCATTTAACTGTCCTCACTTAACCAGCATTATTTAGAGTAGAACTCTACCACTAGCTGTTCATTGATATCGCTACTCAGCTCTGCGCGATCAGGCATGTTTTTAAACACACCTTCCAGTTTGCTTTCTTCAACAGTAACCCAGTTTGGCAAACCAATCTGGCTGGCCAGGCTGAATGCTTCCTGAATGCGCACCTGTTTTTTTGCTTTTTCGCGAACAGCCACCACATCACCTGCTTTCACCTGGAAAGAAGGAATATTAACAATCTGGCCATTTACAGTAATGGATTTATGAGACACCAGTTGGCGTGCTTCAGCTCGGGTGGAACCAAAACCCATACGGTAAACCACATTGTCTAGACGAGATTCCAGCAACTGCAACAACAATTCCCCGGTCGAACCTTTACGGCGTTCAGCCTCAGCAAAGTAGCGGCGGAATTGACGTTCCAATACACCATATATGCGGCGAATTTTCTGTTTTTCACGTAACTGCAAACCATAACCAGACAGACGCGGTTTTTTAGCCCCGTGCTGACCAGGTGCAGTATCTAGTTTACATTTTGAATCCAAAGAGCGACGGGCACTCTTTAAAAATAAATCGGTACCCTCACGACGGGCTAATTTACATTTGGGGCCAGTATAACGTGCCATACTTGAATACTCCTGTTAAATACGACGTTTTTTAGGCGGACGGCAGCCATTATGTGGCAACGGAGTCACGTCTGTAATACTGGTAATTTTGAAACCAAGAGAACTTAGCGCACGTACAGAAGATTCACGACCAGGCCCCGGGCCTTTAATGCGTACTTCAAGATTTTTCACGCCATACTCTTGGGCAACTTTACCAGCTGCTTCAGCCGCAACCTGAGCGGCAAATGGTGTGCTCTTACGTGAACCTTTAAAACCAGCACCGCCGGAGGTAGCCCAAGATAATGCATTTCCTTGACGATCGGTGATGGTAATGATGGTATTGTTAAAAGACGCATGCACGTGCACAATACCTTCACTGACAGATTTACGTACTTTCTTGCGCACACGAGCTGTGTTTGCTTTAGCCATTGTTATTCCTTAAAAATTATTTCTTGCCTGCAATCGCTTTACGCGGACCTTTGCGAGTACGCGCATTAGTACGAGTGCGTTGACCACGACACGGCAAACCGCGACGATGGCGCAAACCACGATAGCAACCCATGTCCATCAAACGTTTGATGTTCATGGTCACTTCACGACGCAAGTCACCTTCTACATGATACTGGGCAACTTGTTCACGCAAAGCATCAAGTTGAGTTTCGTCCAAATCTTTTACTTTGGTGCTCGGTTCAATACCGGCAGCTTGGCAAATCAATTTGGCACGAGACGAACCGATACCGTAAATAGCCTGAAGGCCAATTACGACATGGGCATTGTTAGGGATGTTTACCCCTGCAATACGAGCCATATTTCTTCCTTAGGGCAAAAATGCGTCACTATAACACAAAGAATTGGTTAATCCAATTAACCTTGACGTTGTTTATGACGCGGATCAGTACAAATCACACGTACAACACGATTGCGACGAATGATTTTACAATTGCGGCAAAGTTTCTTTACCGAAGGCTGAACGCGCATAATACTTCCTTTCTACACTTAACGAGCACGGAAAACGATGCGTGCACGAGATAAATCGTACGGTGTCAGTTCTACAGTCACCTTATCTCCCGGAGAAATACGAATATAATGCATACGCATCTTACCAGAAATGTGACCTAAAACGACATGATCGTTTTCAAACTTAACTTTAAAAGTTGCATTAGGCAGAGTTTCTAATATTTCACCCTGCATTTGTATGGTGTCTTCTTTAGCCATAATACTTAACGACGTGATGATAATGATTTCATGGCAGAGCGCTTCATTAAATGCTCATACTGGCTACTCATCATGTAAGAAGCAATCTGCGTTCTAAAGTCCATGGTCACCACCACCAGAATCAGCAGTGACGTACCACCCAAATAAAACGGCACATTCATCGCAGAAGTCAGAACCTCTGGAATCAGGCAAACAATAGCAATATAAATTGCTCCCCAGAATGTCAACCGCAACACTACTTTTTCCAAGTAGCGGCTTGTTTGTTCCCCTGGACGAATACCTGGCACAAAAGCTCCACTCTTCTTTAAATTCTCCGCCATTTCGCGTGGGCTGAACACCAAAGCAGTGTAAAAATAACAGAAGAAAATAATGGTGGCCGCAAAAAGCAAAATATATACCGGCTGACCGTGCTGCAATAATCCTGCTAATTTTTGCAAGAACCCATCATGTTCTGCCGAACCGAACCAGCTTAATAATGTTGATGGGAACAGAATAATACTGGAAGCAAAAATCGGCGGAATCACACCGGCCATATTCAGTTTAAATGGCATATGTGAATTCTGAGCCTGCATAATACGGTTACCAACCTGACGTTTGGCGTATTGCACGGGTACTTTCCGTTGCGCACTTTCTATATAAACTACGATATAGATAAGGGCCAAAGCACCAATAATCAAGGCTATAGCCATTAAATAGCTGATGGATCCCTGACTGGTCAATGTTAATAACCGGCCAATACCCGAAGGCAGGCTGGCAGCAATCCCTGCAGTAATGATCAGAGAAATACCATTCCCAATGCCTCGCTCAGTAATCTGCTCACCTAACCACATCAAAAACATGGTACCGGTAACCAGACATACAATCGTTGACAAATAAAATTCAAACTGACTAGCAACAACGATACCCTGTTGATACACAAATGCGGCTGCACCAAAACTTTGTAATGTAGCCAGCAATACCGTGCCATAGCGGGTATATTTAGTCAGAATACGTTTTCCTGATTCTCCTTCTTTTTTCAGTGCTTTTAAAGAAGGAATAATTTCGGAAGCCAACTGTATGATGATTGAAGCAGAGATATACGGCATAATGCCAATAGCAAAAATACTGAACCGTGCTAAAGAACCACCGGAGAACATATTAAGCATGTTTAATATGCCTCCGCCGGCGCTTTGATACAATTTTGCTAAAGCGGCACCATCCACACCGGGCACAGGAATATGTGAACCGATGCGGAATACAACCAACGCACCCAATAAAAACAATAGTCGATTTTTTAAGTCACCGAACTTTGATAGTCCTGTTGCGGATTGTTGATTATTAGCCACTTTATTTTTTGCCTTATTCTGCTACTTTGCCACCGGCAGCTTCAATGGCTTGTTGCGCACCTTTGGTGGCTTTAATACCATTTAAAGTTACCGCTTTATCAATTTTGCCAGATGCAATGACTTTAACATTCTGCGCATTTGCCGGAATTAAACCCGCCTGCTTCAATACCAGAACATCAATTTCATCAACGGCTACTTTTGCCAGCTGATCCAAACGAACCTGTGCATTCAGATGAGCAGTCAGTGATTTAAAACCACGTTTTGGCAAACGGCGCTGCAAGGGCATCTGACCGCCTTCAAAACCAACTTTATGGTATCCACCATTGCGGCTTTTTTGACCCTTGTGACCACGACCACAAGTTTTACCCAAACCGCTGCCGATACCACGACCTACGCGACGGGATGCGTGTTTAGCACCTTCGGCAGGCTGAATCGTATTTAGCAACATATTACTTCTCCACTTTCAAAAGGTAGCTGATCTTGTTGATCATGCCACGATTTTCGGGGGTATCCAGCACTTCAACTGTATGCTCACGATGACGCAGACCCAGACCTCGTGCACAGGCACGATGTGCTGCAATCGTACCAATCAGACTCTTGGCCAGAGTTACTTTAATGGTTTTCTGTTCACTCATGTCCCGCTCCTAAAATGTCTTCTACAGTCAGACCGCGTTTAGCGGCAACTTCTGCAGGTGTATACAATTTAGATAAGCCATCCAGTGTTGCACGAACAATATTATAAGGATTGGTTGAACCATATACTTTGGCAGAAATATTGTGGATTCCCATTGCATCAAATACCAGACGCATTGGACCACCTGCCTTCACACCATTACCTTCTTTAGCTGGCTGCATAAATACACGGGTAGCACCATGACGGCCAATAACCTCATGATAAATGGTACGGCCATTCAAAGGTACTTTAATCATATTGCGACGGGCATGATCCATGGCTTTTTGCACGGCAACCGGTACTTCTTTGGATTTACCTTTACCCATGCCAATACGGCCATCGCCATCGCCTACTACGGTCAAAGCGGAAAAGGCCATGATACGACCACCTTTAACCACTTTAGTCACACGATTAACGGCAACCATTTTTTCAATCAGGCCGTCACCGCGTTCTTCAGTTTCATGTTTTGCCATAATTCTGGTCTCCACAATTTATTAGAAGCTCAAGCCGTTTTCACGCGCCGCTTCAGCCAAGGCTTTAACACGACCGTGATATTGGAAACCAGAGCGATCAAATGCCACAGTATCAATACCGGCTGCTTTGGCTTTTTCAGCGATCCGCTTACCTACCACTACAGCAGCTTCAACATTGCTGCCATGTTTAATGCTGGTACGCACATCCGCTTCTAAAGTAGAAGCCTGAGCCAATACTTTGTCACCCTCGGCACTAATAACTTGGGCATAAATGTGATTATTGGTGCGGAATACGCACAATCTCACTTTGTTCAATGCTGCGATTTTGGCACGAGTTTTACGTGCACGGCGCAGTCTTGCTACATTTTTATCCATCAGTGAGCCTCAATTATTTTTTCTTGGTTTCTTTAAGAACCACACGCTCATCCGCATAACGCACACCCTTACCTTTATAAGGTTCCGGCGGACGGAAATTACGGATTTCGGCAGCAACCTGACCAACAACCTGTTTATCTGCACCAGCAATAATTACTTCGGTAGCAGATGGTGTGGTTGCTGTAATACCTTCAGGTAACTCATAATTAATTGGATGAGAGAAACCTAAAGACAGATTCAGTACTTTACCCTGAGCCTGTGCGCGGTAACCCACACCAATCAATTGCAGTTTTTTCTCAAAGCCATCGGTAACACCGACAACCATGTTATGCAATAAAGCACGTACTGTACCAGACAGTGCATTGGCTTTGGCAGTTTCATCAGTTGCGGTAATCACTAATTGATTATCTTCTAATGCAACATTAACCTCAGTATGCTGGTGCAGAGACAATTCACCATTTTTGCCTTTGACAATAATGGCTTCTGGAGAAAACTTAACGTCAACGCCAGCCGGAACGATCACCGGATGTTTAGCAACTCGAGACATGTTTTCTCCTTAGGCAACAACGCACAATAACTCACCACCCACACCGTTGGCACGGGCTTTACGGTCAGTCATCACACCTTTAGAAGTACTTACAATCACAACGCCCAGTCCGTTCATCACAGAAGGGATATCGTTGGAACCTTTATATACACGCAGGCCGGGACGTGAAACACGCTGAATGCGTTCAATCACTGGATGGCCGGCGTAGTATTTCAATTGGATTTCCAATGTCGGCTTGGCTTCAGTAGACACAGCAAAATCTTCAACATAGCCTTCAGCTTTCAATACTTCAGCAATGGCTACTTTTAATTTTGAAGATGGCATAGCGACAGAAGCTTTATTCGCACGCTGTGCGTTACGAATACGGGTCAACATATCGGAAATAGGATCATGCATACTCATTCTTTATACTCCTATTACCAGCTGGCTTTGATCACGCCCGGGATTTCACCACGCATGGCAATTTCACGGATTTTAGTACGACCCAGACCGAATTTACGGAAGTTTCCACGCGGACGGCCGGTTAAGGCACAACGACGACGCTGACGAACCGGAGCAGCATTGCGTGGAATGGTTTGTAATTTCAGACGGGCTTCAAAACGCTCTTCATCAGTCGCATTGGCATCATTGACAACAGCGAAAATGGCTTCACGTTTTGCAGCATATTTCTTGGCCAAAGCCTCACGCTTCAGCTCACGATTAATAAGTGCTTTCTTAGCCATAATTAACCCTTAAACGGAAATTTGAACAAAGACAGCAGCGCTTTGGCTTCTGCATCAGTCTTGGCAGTGGTGGTGATGGTGATATTCAGACCACGGATCGCATCGATTTTATCGTATTCGATTTCCGGGAAAATAATTTGCTCACGCACACCCATATTGTAGTTACCACGACCATCAAATGATTTACCGTTTACACCGCGAAAGTCACGTACACGTGGCAGGGCGATGGCAATCAGACGATCCAGAAACTCATACATCCGCTCACGACGCAATGTTACTTTGCAGCCGATAGGATAGTTATCACGAATTTTGAAACCGGCAATAGACTTGCGTGCTACAGTTACTACAGGTTTCTGACCAGCGATTTTTTCCAAATCGCCAACCGCATGTTCCATGACTTTTTTGTCTGCCACTGCTTCGCCAACACCCATATTCAGGGTAATTTTTTCAATGCGAGGCACTTCCATGATGGATTTGTAGCCGAACTGTTTCATTAATTCAGGAACAACGGTGCTGGTATAAAAATCTTTTAAACGAGCCATTGATTACTCCTTATGCACCTACGGCAGCACCGGTGGATTTAAATACACGGGTACGAACTACTTTACCGTCTACTGTTTCCACTTTAATGCCTACACGATCAGCTTTTTGGGTTTCAGGATTGAAGATGGCTACATTTGAAATGGCCAGTGGTGCATCTTTATGGATCACACCGCCTTCAATACCACGCATTGGATTGGGTTTTTGATGGCGTTTAACCTGGTTAACACCTTCAACAATGATTTTCTCACCCAATATGCGTACTACTTTACCCTGTTTGCCCTTGTCCTTACCGGCAATGACGATAACTTGATCGCCAGTTTTAATCTTTTTCATTGCGACCTCTCTTACAGCACTTCAGGAGCTAATGAAACGATTTTCATAAATCGTTCAGTACGCAGCTCACGGGTTACCGGGCCAAAAATACGGGTACCGATCGGCTCCAGTTTGTTGTTTAACAACACGGCCGCGTTATTATCAAACTTGATCAGTGCCCCATCACTGCGACGTACACCTTTGGCTGTACGAACAACCACAGCGTTGTATACATCGCCTTTTTTTACGCGACCACGCGGGGCTGCGTCTTTAACGGCCACTTTAATAATGTCGCCCACAGAAGCGTAGCGACGCTTAGATCCACCTAAAACTTTGATACACATCACGCGGCGTGCACCAGAGTTATCAGCCACATCTAAGATGGTCTGCATTTGAATCATGTTAATACCTTTAAAAATCCAACTTAATTTACCGCTTTCAGCCAGCTGCCAGTTTTGCACAGCCATCTGAAACCGCTCACGGTTCTAGTAAACCAGTCTTGGGTCCCGAAGGGAGAAACCCGACGATTATCGGGCACTTTCAAGAGTCTGAAAGATAAGGAACGAAGTTTACAGACAATCTATCTTTGCCGCAAGACTTCGTTCCTTATAAAAGCACATTTATGTTGTGTTATTTACACATTACGTGCTTTTTCTACCAATTCAGTTACGACCCAGGCTTTGGTTTTAGATAATGGACGAGACTCGGAAATAATAACGATATCTCCATTACCATACTGATTTTGTTCATCATGAGCATGGATTTTAGTAGAACGGCGGATCACTTTGCCATACAAAGGATGCTTCACTTTGCGTTCAACCAATACCGTTACGGTTTTATCCATTTTGTCACTAACGACTTTGCCCTGTAAGGTACGGATGTTTTTAGCTTCAGTCATTATTCACCATCCTTCTGACCCAAAATGGTTTTTACACGAGCAATATCACGACGTACTTTTTTCAGCTCGCTGTTTTTAGCCAGCTGGCCGGTAGCATGCTGCATACGCAAACCAAACTGCGCTTTCAACAGGCCGACCAGTTCCTCGTTCAACTGCTCAACAGATTTGTCTTTCAATTCACTGGTTTTCATTATTGACCTACCTGTCGTTTAACAAATACAGTCGGAATCGGTAGTTTTGCCGCAGCCAATTCAAATGCCTGACGTGCCAAAGCTTCATCTACACCATCCATTTCGTACAGCATTTTACCGGGTTGGATTTCAGCAATGTAATATTCCACATTACCTTTTCCGCCGCCCATACGAACCTGAATTGGCTTTTCAGTGATCGGTTTATCCGGAAATACACGAATCCAGATACGACCACCACGTTTAATATGACGAGTCATTGCACGACGTGCTGCTTCAATCTGACGTGCAGTCAAACGACCCCGACCCACAGCTTTCAGTCCGAAATCACCAAAGCTAACCTTGTTACCACGGGTAGCGATACCGGTATTGCGGCCTTTTTGCTGTTTGCGGTATTTCATTCTAGTGGGCTGCAGCATTTCGACCACCTGCCTTTCTGCTGTGTTTCTTTTCCTGTTCCGGCTTAGCCTGGATTTCACCCGGAGTCAGCTCACCTTTATAAACCCATACTTTGATACCGATGATACCGTATGTGGTTTTGGCTTCACTGGTGGCATAATCCACGTTGGCACGCAAAGTATGCAAAGGCACACGACCTTCACGATACCATTCGGTACGTGCAATTTCGATACCATTCAGGCGACCTGAAGACATGATTTTAATGCCTTTGGCACCCACACGCATGGCGTTTTGCATGGCGCGTTTCATGGCACGACGGAACATCACGCGTTTTTCCAACTGCGAAGCGATATTATCTGCAATGATCTGTGCATCCAGTTCCGGTTTACGAATTTCTTCGATATTGACATGAACAGGTACACCCATCAATTTCTGCAAATCGCGTTTCAATACTTCGATGTCTTCGCCTTTTTTACCGATCACAACACCCGGACGGGCACTGTAAATGGTAATACGCGCTGACTTGGCAGGACGCTCAATTACAACACGACCTACAGAAGCATTGGCCAAACGTTTACGCAAGAAATGACGTACATCAATGTCTTCTTTCAGCACTTTGGAAAAGTCGCCACTTTTGGCAAACCATTTGGAAGACCAATCTTTATTCACTGCCAGGCGAAAGCCTGTAGGGTTAATTTTCTGTCCCATCGCTTTTCCTTAGTTGCCCACAATCACATTGATGTGACAAGTTTGTTTTTCGATGCGATTACCGCGACCTTTAGCTCGCGCCTGGAAACGTTTCAAGCTCGGGCCTTTATCGATATAAATGGTAACCACTTTCAGTTCATCGATGTCAGCACCTTCATTGTGCTCAGCATTCGCTATAGCAGATTCCAGTACTTTCTTAATCAGTTCAGCACCTTTTTTAGGGCTGAATGTTAAGGTATTTAATGCCTGTTCGATGTTTTTACCGCGAATAAGATCAGCCACCAGGCGGGCTTTCTGGGCGGAAATACGGGCATTTTTGTGTTGCGCACTTACTCTCATGTCTTATCCCTTATTTCTTGGCCTTTTTATCAGCCAGATGGCCTTTAAAGGTACGGGTCAATGAGAATTCACCTAATTTGTGACCAACCATGTTATCGCTGATGAATACCGGTACATGTGTACGGCCATTATGCACAGCAATGGTCAAGCCAATAAAATCAGGCAAGATGGTAGAACGACGTGACCAGGTTTTAATTGGGCGTTTGTCGTTATTGGCACGAGCCGCATCGACTTTTTTCAGTAAATGCAGGTCGACATAAGGGCCTTTTTTCAATGAACGAGCCATGTCAATTAACCTTTAGTTGAGTAACGGCGGCGAACAATCATGTTGTCCGTGCGTTTATTGCGACGAGTACGATAACCTTTGCTTGGTGTACCCCATGGGCTCACTGGTTCACGAGCCTCACCAGTACGACCTTCACCACCACCGTGCGGGTGATCCACAGGATTCATCACCACACCGCGTACAGTTGGCCGGATACCGCGCCAGCGTTTAGCACCGGCTTTACCCAATTTTTGCAGGCTTTGTTCTTCATTGCCGACTTCGCCAATGGTGGCACGACAGTCAACATGAATTTTACGCACTTCACCAGAACGCAGACGAAGCTGAGCGTAAACACCCTCTTTCGCCAGCAACACGGCTGAAGCACCGGCTGAACGTGCAATCTGCGCACCTTTGCCTGGTTTCATTTCGATACAATGTAATGTAGTACCTACCGGAATATTGCGAATCGGCAAGTTATTACCTGCTTTAATGGCTGCTTCCGCACCAGCGATCAATACAGTACCAACCTGAATGTTGCGCGGCGCAATAATGTAACGACGCTCACCATCAATAAAACACAATAAGGCAATATGTGCCGTACGATTCGGATCGTATTCGATACGTTCTACCTTAGCCGGAATACCGTCTTTATCATTGCGTTTAAAGTCAACGATACGATAGTGATGTTTCTGACCACCACCTTTATGACGGGTAGTGATACGACCGCCATTGTTGCGACCAGCGGTTGATGATTGTTTTTCCAACAATGGTGCATAAGGTGCACCTTTATGCAAACCTTCCGTTACCACGCGAACCATGCCGCGACGGCCAGCAGAAGTGGGCTTCATTTTAACAATAGCCATAGTGCTTATTCCTTATCTGCAGAAGCGGCAGCAGATTCGATGTCCAGTTCCTGACCAGCAGCAAGGCTGATATAGGCTTTTTTCACATCACTGCGCTTACCCATGGTACGGCCAAAACGTTTGCTTTTACCTTTGGTAATGGTAGTGGTTACTGCATCCACTTTCACATTAAACAACATTTCCACCGCTGCTTTGATTTCGCGTTTGGTGGCATTCGGCAAAACTTTAAACGTCATTTGGTTGCGTTTTTCGGCCAGCATGTTGCTTTTTTCAGAAACAACAGGTGCCAAAATCACTTGTGTCAAACGTTGCTGATTCATACCCATTGCTCCTCAAGTTGTGCCACAGCTGCTTTAGTCAGCACCACTTTCTTAAAGCGTAACAAATTGTACGGGTCAGTTTGTTGTGCTTCCAATACCAGGACATTTGGCAGATTACGACTGGACAGATAAACGTTTTCGTCTAATTGTTTGGTAACAAACAATACCTGTTCCAGACCCAAGTTTTTCACCTGTTCGGCAAATGCTTTGGTTTTCGGGGTTTCGGCAGATAATTCATCAATCACAAATAAACGCTCATCACGTACCAGTTGTGACAAAATGGCGGCCATACCGGCACGGTACATTTTGCGGTTCACTTTCTGGGTGAAGTTTTCATCCGGTTTATTCGGGAATGCACGACCACCACTACGCCAGATCGGCGATGAAGTCATGCCAGAACGGGCACGGCCGGTTCCTTTCTGACGCCACGGTTTTTTGGTGGAGTGTTTTACTTCTGCACGAGTTAACTGAGAACGGTTACCAGAACGGGCATTTGCCAAGAAGGCAGTGACTAATTGGTGAACCAGATCCTCATTGTACTCACGAGCAAATAAGGCATCGGAAGCGGTAACAGCACCGGCAACCTGACCCTGAGCATCAATTAATTTTAGTTCCATTATGCACCTACCTTCACGCTCGGACGCACAATCACATTGCCGTTAATGGCGCCCGGAACGGCTCCTTTAACCAACAATAACTGGCGCTCGGTATCAATACGCACGATTTGCAGATTCTGTACGGTAGATTTAACGTTACCATACTGACCGGCCATACGTTTACCCGGGAAAACACGACCCGGATCCTGTGCCATACCGGTAGAACCGGGCACACGATGCGAACGTGAGTTACCGTGAGATGCACGCTGTGAACCAAAATTATGACGTTTGATCGTACCAGAGAAGCCTTTACCTTTGCTGGTACCTGTAACGTCTACCAACTGACCGGCTTCAAAAATGTCAACGGTGATTTCAGCACCGGCTGATAGTTCAGCCAGCTTTTCAGCAGAAACAGTAAATTCAACCAGACCACGACCGGCTTCAACACCGGCTTTGGCGAACTGACCTGCCTGAGCCTTATTAACACGATTGGCTTTTTTCTGACCGAAGGTAACCTGAACAGCGGTATAGCCATCGGTATCTTCGGATTTAAGTTGAGTGACGCGGTTAGCAGACATATCCAGTACAGTAACCGGAACTGATGCGCCATTCTCATCGAATATACGCGTCATGCCTACTTTGCGCCCAACCAGACCTAAAGTCATAGTTATTTCCTTTAACAAAGGGACCAATTACGATTGATTGGCCTCGCACAAAAAAGAATCTTGCCGACAAAAAATCGGCAAGGTGTTGATGGTATCATGCTTAATTTGGCTAAATCAAGTATTTATCTTATGAAAGCATGGATTTATGCAAAAAAGCAACGTTAAATCCAGTATCAGTTTCTTGTCATTATCTTAAAAACAGATATTCAAAACTGCTACTGCATTGATTCATTAATTATAAATAATAGTTATGACTGACTGAGTTCGTGTGTCAGATGCTGCAATAACGCCAGCCGTTCAGCCCTGATTTTACCTTCCTCGACGGCTTGCTTCACCAGACAGCCCGGTTCATTCTGATGGATACAGTTATGAAAACGACACTGACCGGTATATGGCCGGATATCAGGAAAATAATTCAGTAAAGAAGATGCTGGCAGATGGTGTAATCCGAACGCCTGTAATCCGGGAGAATCAATCAGGGTAGTATCTGCATCTAAGTGATATAGCTGTGCATGGGTAGTGGTATGTCGTCCCGAATCTAAGGCGGTGGAGATATCGGCCACTCTGGCAACAGTCTGACCCAGTAATGCATTGGTGAGCGTGGATTTCCCCATACCGGACTGCCCCAATAAAATGGTGCATTGCCCTTGTAACTGTTGCCGTAAGGCTCTGATATCGCCTTTGGCACTGATATTAAGGATATCGTACCCTAGTGTCTGATAAAAATTCAGCTTTTCAACCCATTTATCATTTTGTGGCAAATCGGCTTTATTAAGTACAATTAATGGTCTGATGCCAGCTGCCTCGGCCGCAATTAACGCGCGCTGCAATAACATTTCACTGGGTGTAGGTACTGCCGCCAGTACGATCAGCATCAAGGTAACATTTGCAGCAATCAGTTTACTGCGGGTGGCATCTTGCCGATAAAGCAGACTGGTACGGGGTACAAAATCCTCGATTACCGCTTGTTCATGATTGATCAGATGAATATGAACATAATCTCCGCAGGCAAAATCCACCCGTTTTTTACGGGTAGTAGCTTCATATCGCTGGCCGCCTTCTGTCTCAATCACATAGCGACGGCCAAAGCTGGTTACGATCTGGGCTGTTGTTGTCTGATTCATCGGTTCAGTCATGTTTTGTTGCCTGTAGATGCTGCAATGCGGCAATCCGTTCGTGTGCTCCGGGATGGGAATCATAAAAACGGGAATACCACTTATCCGTGACCAGACTGGAGGCATTGGTACGATACAGTTTGGTTAATGCCTGAATTAAATCTGAGGCATGGGCATGACGAGCCGCAAAACGATCAGCTTCAAATTCATTTTTACGTGACATCACACTGGACAGAATGGAAAATGGAAAAGTAAATACTGGCAGAACCATAAAAAACAATAAAATAGCCATTGCATCACTCATCTGATGTACACCCAGCCCCCAGTAAAAAGCCGGCTGTGGCAATAACCAGGCCAGTACGGCCAGAGTGATCAATCCCAGAACAAAGGTTAATAACATTTGTTTGAATACATGCTTATGAGCAAAATGACCCAGTTCATGTGCCAATATGGCTTCAATCTGTGCTGGCGACATGTCTTTTAATAAGGTATCAAAAAAGACAATCCGTTTATGCCGCCCCAAACCAGTAAAATAGGCATTGCCATGGCCACTGCGTTTGGAGCCGTCCATGATGAAAATACCGTTGCTGTGAAAGCCGGTTCGTTGCAATAACTGCTCAATCCTTACACGCAACTCTTTATCTGATAAAGGAATAAATTTATTGAATAAAGGTGCAATCCATTTTGGGAAAGCCCACATCAATAGTAATGAAAAAATCACCCATACCAGCCATACGGCCAGCCACCAGAAATGATTCAGATGGTTAGAGGCCAGCATAAATTGCATAATGGCCAGAATAATATACAGTAATGGAAAACCAATGATTACTGCCAGCAAAATACCCTTTATCTGATCGGTGATAAAGGTTTTGAGCGTCATATGATTAAATCCGAAACGCGCCTCCAGTCTGAAACAGCGATACCATGCCAGAGGCCACCCCAGAATCATGTTGACTAAGGCAAATAAACCAATCAGTACCACACCTTGCAAAATACCATGGTGTACCCATAGCTGTGCAATGCCTGATAAAACATTCAGACCCCCACCCAAGGTAAAAATCCATAATAAAACAGCCTGAAACAAAATCTGATAACGAGCAAAACGTTGTTTCGCCAATGTATAGTCAGCGGCCTTCTGATGTTCAGTCAAGGAAATACTGTCTGCAAAAGCTGGCGGAATCTGGTTACGATGCGCCAGAATCACCTTACTTTGGCGCAACGACAGATAGAGCTGTCCGCAGGTACTGCACACAAAAAACAATAAAAAAATGACATAAACCACAGGGGGAGTGAGGGCAAACATAAGCCAATCGTAATCCGTCAGAAAATAGGGTTATTGTAACCAAGTTTTAAATCAGCGACAGAAAATTAATGATCTGTCTTATTAAGACATATCATTCAATGAATTTTATCTTTTGGCATTATGGGCATAATAGACACGCAGCCAGAATACCTGATGATGGTATAGCGACATTGAACCATAAACATACCATGATCAATTCCGCGAATCACAAAGCATCCGGATCAGAAATCATGTCTACAAATCTTAGTTAAGGAGACTATGGCCTGTCAGTACTGACGGGATACACATGTTACCCTGTATCTACAAGATTAACGATGCTGCTGTAACCATTGTTGTAATATCTTAATCTGTGCTTGCTGTTCACGAATGATTTCTTCAGCCAAACGCCGCATTTTGGCATCATGACCATATTTTAATTGTATCTTAGCCATACTGACGGCGCCTTCATGGTGTGCCAGCATGCCTTGAGCAAAAGCCACATCGGGATTATTCGCCTCAATTGCCGGCATCATCTCTTGATGCATTCTTTGCATTGATGCCTGATATTCACTTTTATAAGCCTGTGTCTGCATGGGTGCAGCAGCTGCATAACCTGTCAGCCCCAAAACTAGCAGTCCTGATAATAATCCAGATAAACATTTATTCATTATCGTCTCCTGTATATTTAAAATGAGATGATTTTTACATTTCTGAGCATATCTTACGTGTTCAGTATGAATTAAATTTCAGTGAAACTATCAGTAACAAATGAAAAAAGCTAAAATATCATTTTATTTTATGTAAGCAATCATTATGCAAAATGCAAAAAATCTGGTTTGGCTGGATATGGAGATGACCGGACTCAATCCGGAAGTGAACCGTATTATTGAAGTCGCCATGATTGTCACCGATAGTCAGCTGAATATTCTGGCACAATCCGAAGTCTATGTTATTCATCAGCCAGATGATGTGATTGATCATATGGACGCATGGAATACAGCTACACACACCCGCACAGGACTGGTGGACAAAGTCAAGGCCTCTGGCTGGACAGAGGCTGAGGTAGAACAACAATTACTGAACTTTATGGCACAATGGGTGCCAGAAAATACAACCCCGATGTGTGGTAATTCCATTCATCAGGATCGCCGCTTTATGGTGCGTTATATGCCCAGACTGGAAGCTTACTTTCATTATCGTAATTTGGACGTCTCCACACTCAAAGAACTGGCCAAACGCTGGAATCCGGCCATTCTTAAAGGCATGGTTAAAAAAGGGGCTCATCAGGCGCTGGATGACATCATCGAAAGTATTGAAGAAATGCGTTATTACCGTGAACATTTTCTGAAAATCGCCTCCTGATTTTAAATGTTTTTATCAGAAATATCTGACCTGACCATCTATACAGATATTGTAGAATCTAATCACTGAAATAGCAGCTATTGCCATGACATCGACCCGCCCCATTAATCAAACTGCCATCTGGGCTCAATTACACCAGCATCAGCGTTGTACCCGTTTTCTGCATATGCGTGATTTATTCGCTCAGGAACCAGATCGTTTTGAATGCATGCATGAAAAATTAAATGGCCTGTTACTGGATTACAGCAAAAACCGGATTACCGAACACACATTGTCATTATTGATCAAACTGGCAGAAACAGCTGAATTGAGTGACTGGATCCATAAAATGCGAGATGGGGAGAAGATCAATGTCAGTGAAAAAAGAGCAGTATTGCATACCGCATTGCGTCAGCCAGCCACAGCCAAAATCTATGTAGACGGCCATAACATTATTCCCGACGTTCAGCGTGAATTAATTCATGCGCTTGATTTTGCAGAATCCATACGTTCTGGGCAACACAGAGGATCACGAGGCGATCGCATTACCAATATTGTTAATATCGGCATTGGCGGATCCCATTTAGGCCCCCAAATGGTGACATTGGCACTAAAACCGTTTCATGATCCGAATATCCATATTCACTATGTCGCCAATGTGGACAGTAATAATCTGCATGAAGTGTTGGCACAGATTAATCCGGCACACACTCTTTTTATTATTGCCAGCAAATCCTTTACCACCCCCGAAACCTTACTCAATGCCAAGACAGCCCGACAATGGTTTTTACAACAAGGTTTTGATGAGCATGATATTGCCCACCATTTTGTTGCCATTTCCAGTGCTACCAAAAAAGCCATGGATTTTGGTATTGCCAAAGAAAATATCTTTGCCATGTTTGACTGGGTAGGTGGCCGTTATTCGGTCTGGTCGGCCATAGGTTTATCAGTCATGTGCGCAATCGGACGACAACACTTTCTGGATTTTCTGGAGGGTGGTCATGCCATGGATCAACATTTTTTTGAGGCACCTTTCAGACATAATATTCCAGTGTTACTTGGCCTGATTGGGTTGTGGTACAGTACTTTTTATGCCACCACCAGTCACGCCATTATCCCTTACGACTATGGTTTACGTCGTCTGCCGGCACATTTGCAACAATTAGACATGGAAAGTAATGGTAAACAGGCGGGTCGTTATGGCGAGCATTTGGATTTTGATACCGGCCCAGTGATTTGGGGAGAAGAAGGGGTAAATTGTCAGCATGCTTTTTTTCAACTGCTGCATCAGGGGCCGCGCCTGATTTCTTCCGATTTCATCGTGCCAATCAACAGCTTTTCCAGTTTTGACAAACAGCATCAGGTTCTGGTTGCCAATGCACTGGCACAGACTGAAGCATTGATGCAGGGTAAAACATTAGCAGAAGCTTACGCCGAACTGGCTCATCTTGATAATGAACAATGCGATATGCTGGCACCACAAAAGGTTTTTCCGGGCAATCAACCATCCAATACTTTGTTACTGGATGAAATCAATCCCTTCACACTGGGCATGCTGCTGGCCATGTATGAACATAAAGTATTTGTACAAGGCATTATCTGGGGTATTAATTCATTTGACCAATGGGGTGTGGAATATGGCAAAATCCTGGCCAAACGCATTGAACCACAACTCCAGAATCAGGAACCTTTAAATCACGATGCCTCTACCAATGGGCTGATCAACTATTTCCGAAAACATCATCATGACACCACTTCTGCATGACATCACCACTCAACTTACCCAGCTTGGCCATACGGTTACCTGTGCTGAGTCTTGTACCGGTGGCCTGCTGGCCGCGGAATTCACCCGTCTGCCGGGCAGTTCCAACTGGTTTCAGATGGGCTATGTGACTTACAGCAATCAGGCAAAACAACATTTACTGAATGTCAACCACACAACCTTAAACCATTATGGCGCCGTCAGTGAAGAATGCGTGCGTGAAATGGCATTGGGTGCTTTAATTGATGCCAAAGCAGATTATGCTCTATCCATTTCAGGTATTGCCGGACCCGAGGGTGGCAGCGTGGAAAAACCGGTAGGCACAGTATGGTTTGGTCTGGCCACAAAGCAACGTATCTGGGCCAGAAAGCATTTATTCAGCGGTTCGCGCGATCAGATCAGAGCACAGGCAGTCATCTTTGCATTACAGTTTTTACATCAATATCTATATCGCAAACAGATATCCTGATGACGAATGAAATTAAGCACCAGCTTACCTCAATCATACAGAGAAACTGCACTTTTTAGGCCAAGTTAGCATCCAACTTTCCGAGTGCAGCTGTATGGATAAAGCTTTTATTATCAATATTATTTACTCAATACGCTCACCATGAATACTGACATCCATGCCCTCACGTTCGGCTTCCGGGTGTAAGCGCAGGCCACCACATATCCAGCCAACGATCTTCAGAATCACAAATGTAACTATAGCGCTATAAATAATAGTCACTGCAACATCTTTAATTTGTGCCCAAAGCTGACTGATAATATGAGCATCGCCACCAAAAACCGTATTATTGAATAATAATCCGGTCAGAATAGAGCCTACTATCCCCCCAAAACCATGAATACCAAAGGCATCCAAAGAATCATCATAGCCGAACCACCGCTTTAATGTGACCGCGGCAAAATACGCGCCTATGGCCGTAACTACACCAATCACCAAAGCAGCCTGTGGCATCACAAAACCAGCCGCTGGTGTAATACCCACCAATCCTGCTACTGCACCAGATGCCAGCCCCAGTGCAGAAGGTTTATGGCCGGCCAGCTTTTCACACAATAACCAGGTTAAAGCACCGGCTGCGGCAGCAATCTGAGTTACCGCCATCGCCATACCCGCACTGGCATCTGCTGCGCCAGCCGAACCGGCATTAAAACCAAACCAGCCTAACCATAACATGGCTGCACCCGTTAATGTCAAAACCATATTATGCGGCGACATCATATCGCGCCCATAACCCAGACGCTTGCCTATCATTAACGCCGCCACCAGACCGGCAACCCCGGCATTAATGTGTACTACGGTACCGCCGGCGAAATCCATGACTGGTGTTTCAGCGCCAGCCATAAAACCACCACCCCATACCCAATGACAGATCGGTGCATATACCAAAATAATCCATGCAGCACAAAATAATAATAAAGCAGAAAATTTCATGCGCTCAGCAAAAGCACCGGTAACGATGGCCATGGAAATTATGGCAAATGTCATTTGGAAAAACATGAAAACGCTTTCCGGTACCGTACCACTGCCACCAAACAAGGTAGTCATTTCATGCGCTTTATCAAAACCCATGCCATTTAACATGAATCGCTCAAAACCACCGATAAAAGCATTTCCCGGCGTCAGCGCCAGTGAATAACCAATAAACATCCAGACAATACTGACCACAGCTGCAACAGCAAAACTATGTACCATGGTTCCCAAAACATTCTTTTTGCGTACCATGCCGCCATAAAATAATGCCAGACCAGGAATGGTCATGAATAATACCAGTATTGCTGACATCATCATCCAGGCCGTGTTACCGGTATCAATCTGTGCAGTTGGACGCCACCAGTCATCCAGATCTGCCGCCCATGATAGAGCGGGCAAGCTCACCAGCAATATTTTTGGTATGACATAAATCATTTTTTTCAGCATGTTGTTCCCTTAATAACACATGGTGGCGAACTATTCACTCTATAATAATAGCGAATATACATACGCCAATAACGTTGCATTGAACATGTACACCCGTCTGCATATTCTGTTATTTACCCACATCACTGAACCCATAGACCTTATAAATAATTTTTATACTGGAATGATGGCGCCCATCAATCTACATAGATGAATCAAAGTAAACAGAAAGTCATCTTACAATACATTTTTATTTTTAAAATGCCAAGATGTATTATAAAACCTTATATAACAGACAAGGCTCCGTGATAGTCACGCATACCGCCAGTGGCCAATATAATCAAAAATTATTATCTAAATATTTATCTAATAATAGATTTTCTAAAATTCAAAATTAATGGATTCAAATTTAACATTATTAATTATAATTTATTCATACCTATATTACATTTCCACTGATATTTCGCTCAGATGAATCTCAAGCGGTCTTAATTGAGTCATTCTGGCCATTTATACTAATTATTTTATTTTTGCCAGTGAAATTCAGCCTGAACATGGCTAAGTGTGAAGATTATGTCAATATCGGGTATAATTTTATCCATGACGCTGTCTAAGTTTTACCGAATTTCGTTTAATTAAAGAGGCCACCATGCTGATTTGTAATCCATATGAAATTGTTATTGAAGGCATTACACAGAAGGGCAAACGTTTCCGCCCAAGTGACTGGGCTGAGCGACTGTGTGGTGTGTTGGCATCTTTCGACCAAGGTCATCGGTTGTCTTACCATCAATGGGTTCGCCCCATTCTTGTGGATAATATCCGCTGTGTCACCATTGATCGCAAACTGGAACAAATCAGTCCTGAAATGTTTCATTTCCTTATGGATTTTGCCCACGATAATGATTTACATATCTTAGACTGCAAATCATTTCTGGAAGAACATAACGAACAAAAACAAATTGCACTGGAAGATGCCGTTCGCCAGACTCAGGACAAACCGGTTACATCTAA
This sequence comes from Neisseriaceae bacterium ESL0693, assembly GCA_029433475.1. GTDB lineage: Bacteria > Pseudomonadota > Gammaproteobacteria > Burkholderiales > Neisseriaceae > Snodgrassella. The sequence goes on from JAQTIE010000013.1 coordinate 90,354, forward strand.
ACCGCCTCAATCCAGCCCAAAAACAATCATTCCTTCTGACACACAAATACGTGAACTGGCACCAGCAGAAATTGATACCGCTTTTGCAGCATTGCACAGTATTCATCCCAATATCCGTGACATCAATCAATTTCAGGATCTGGTGCATATTCAGCAAGCTGAAGGTTATCGTCTGCTGGGTATTTTTGAAGAGGGCAAGCATAACGCTGTTGCCGTATGCGGCTTCCGTATCTGTACCAATTTTGCTTTTGGCCGTTACATGAATATTGATGATTTAGTCAGCGCTAATCCATCAATGCAATATGATTATCTGGGTCAGCTTCTCACTGCCACACAAGAAATTGCACAGGCAACTTATTGTACCAGCATACAGATTTGTACCCGGCAGCAACAGAAACTGAACGATTTATATCTTGATCATCATTTCATATCGAATGGTGAGCACTTCAGTTATGTTGTAAAAACCGTTTCCTGAATGCGGCATAAAAATACATAAATACACACGAAGCAATATTGATAAGCAGTTTGCAGTTTAGTGATATTTTACTCATCTGGCGTTTAATTAAACACAAAACCAAAACAGATCATCGCCTCACAATGCGTACTGTTCTCCAATAAAAAACGGCTGAAACTGATTTCAGCCGTTTTTTCATTCAATCATGATTTAAACTTCTGGTGCACTTAAAAAACCACGTAATTTTTGCATGGCCTTTGCCTCAATCTGACGGATACGCTCTGCTGATACACCATACTGACCGGCCAACTCATGCAATGTCAGCCCGCCATCATCGGCCAGCCAGCGGCTTTCAACAATATGACGGCTACGATCATCCAGCTTAGCCAAAGCCGTATGTAATCCATTGGTTTGCAAATCATAGTATGCCTGACGCGCCAATACCTGCGTGGGCTCGGTGTGGGAATCTGCTAACCAGTCAATGGGAGCGAAACTGTCTTCATCATCGTTTTCAGCCAGTAAAGTCACGTCTTTACCGGTCATACGCTGTTCCATTTCCAATACTTCAGATAATTTCACACCTAAATCATCTGCAATGGCCTGAGCTTCTTTATCGCTCAGTGAAGACATTGATTTTCTCATGCTGCGTAAATTAAAAAATAATTTACGCTGCGGTTTGGTGGTGGCTACCCGTACCAGCCGCCAGTTACGCAAAATAAACTCATGAATTTCGGCTTTAATCCAATGAACCGCAAAAGAGAATAAACGAACGCCTCGAGTGGGTTGAAAGCGCTTTACCGCCTTCATTAAGCCGATATTACCTTCCTGAATCAGATCAGCCTGATTCAGACCATAGCCATCATAGCCACGGGCAATGGAAACCACAACACGTAAATGTGACAAAATTAATTTTTTGGCCGCTTCCAAATCACCATCGATCTGACGTACAGCTAAATCCTGCTCTTCTTCTAACGTCAGCATGGGAATATTGTTAACGGTATGAATGTATTGTTCCAGGCTACCGTGACCAGTTAATACAGGTAATGCAATAGCGGTACTCATGCCTGTCCTTTCTCTATGTCCTTAGTCATATTATCACTAATTCAGCTTTATGGGTTATGCATAATGACACCCTAAGTAATATCATGATTAGGATAAATAATTTAGCGACACACTATGTAACCATGATTACGGTTTATAATATGTCTTCCATTGGTAAAATTATGTACCGGATTTATTTTTATTGTCAAAATCTATCGTACTCAATAAAAGTACAATCAGACTTGACGTATTTTACTATATCTATATCCATAAATGCAGCTTAATATCAATAATATAACCATAAATATGGCGATCGGCCAGCTACTGCCGAGCCACATGTATGGTGTACTGCCATGATATCCCTGAACCGTACCTTGCAAAATAGCCGTAGTGTCCGGAGCCAGAGTGGCGATTACCTGCCCTTTCGGATTAATGATGGCGGTGACGCCATTATTCGTTGCACGTACCATATACCGACCCAGCTCCAATGCCCGCGCCTGCGATTGTTGCAATTGCTGATACATGGCATGTGAGTGGCCGTACCAAGCCATATTACTGACATTGGCTAACAAGCTACTTTTTTTAGCCGAAGCAATCAGCTCATCACCGAAACCATCTTCATAGCAAATATTAAAGGCCACTTGCTGATTGGCCAATGATAATGGCGTCTGACCTCGCCCGCCACCAGAAAAACCCGTTAATGGCATATCCATTGTCTGATAGATCCAACCTGTTATTTTAGGTAACGGGATATATTCACCAAATGGTACTAAATGATTTTTGGCATAAAAAGCAGAATCATGCTGGTTTGCCCAGCTTAAAGACAGATTAATCACAGCATTCTGATAGCCAGTTCCGTCTTGAGTATATTGGGGTATGCCCATTGCCAGAGCGGCACCATTCTGTATCGCCTGCTGGCTAAACTGCGCCAGAATAAAATCCGGAATATCCTGTCGCATCACAGGAATCGCCGTTTCTGGCAAAATAATAATATCCGCATGGCTTTGGGCTACTTGATCGAAATAGCGCTGTAAAGTAGGTTGTAAACTGGCTTCATCCCATTTAATGGACTGGGCAATATTACCCTGTGGTAAAGCTACTGTGGCTTTAGTACCATCGGGGTGGGTAAAATTGATGTGCCATAATATGCTACCTATTCCTGAAACCACCAATAAAAATAACAGCGGTATCAGGCGTTTTTTCCAGGTGGGTGCAAACCAGAACCAGGCCAGACACCCTGCACTGAATATCGTAGCCCAGTTAACCAATAAAATGCCTCCCACGGGGGCATAACCCGCTAAAGGCATATGAGCCATTTGTGAATAACCCACTGCTCCCCAACCAAATCCGGTGAAAACACGCTCACGAACAAATTCACCGATAGCCCATAATAATGGCCAGATGAATACCCATTTTATCGGCCAAGAAAATCTGAATTTACCCAATAGCCAGAATACGAGTGCCGGATATATGGCCAGATAAGCAGGTAATAATAAAGTCAGCGGTAATGCATAGATCTGCGGTAACCCGGCCACATCATGTAATGCAATATCAATCCAGTAGAATTGAGCCGTATAAGCAATCAATGCCCAGACATAAGCGCCACGCCCCATAAATCTGACACGTTCGGACAAGCAAATCGCTAACAATGCCAGTAACAGCGGCATCAGCCAGAATTGCTGATAGGGAGCAAATGTAAAAGGCGTCAGTATTGCTGAAGTCATGATGACTGGCCAGAATACATACGGCTTGGTGAGAATAGTCATACACACTCAATGGTTTTATTTTAATCGGGCAAGATCATGAAATGACGTTATCCCGATCATATCATCTTTCATGCTGTATATTTGTAGATAACTTTTAAAATCATAATATTATTGATATTCAGCTTTAACAACAAATTTATACGACAGATTATGGGTTTTAAACATGGGTTAATCATCATGTTTTATGGTAACCATTAAGGTATGCAGGCGCCGTGCATCTGCCTGAGCTACGGTAAAATTTAATTTCCCAATGGTTATCTTTTCACCACGTACCGGTAAATATCCGAATTCCTGGATCAGCAAACCACCAATCGTATCTACTTCATCATCGGGATAGTGTGTACCAAAAAAAGCATTAATGTCCCCGATCTCTGTAGTAGCTTTTACTCGAAACCGTTCGGCTGAAACCGGAAAGATATTGTCAGCACTGTCATCCTCATCAAATTCATCTTCAATATCACCCACAATAGGTTCGATCACATCTTCAAAAGTTACCAATCCGGATGTACCACCATATTCATCCACCACGATCGCCATGTGATTATGTTGTTCGCGAAACTCTTTCATTAAAGAATTTAATGATTTCCCTTCCGGCACAAATACCGGTTCACGCAATACCTGTTCAATTTGAAGCTGATCAGTACGGTTCCAATATTTCAATAAATCCTTGGTATGTAAAATACCCAATACCTGATCTTTATCTTCGCCGATAACCGGAAAACGTGAATGAGAAGTATCAACAATATAGGCAATAATTTTTTCTAATGGTTCATTTATTTTAATAACATCCATCTGGCTGCGTGTAATCATTACATCGCGGACTTCCAATGCCGGGAACGCCAGTATATTTTCCATGCGCTGTAGCGTGTCAGCATCAAATACATGCTGCTCATAAGCGTTGCGTAATATTTTGCCTACTTCTTCCGCCGTTTCCGGTGCATCGCCGGCAAAACGACTGACCAATCGCTCTAAAAAGCCTGGTTTCGAGGGACTATCATCCATTAATATTCATCCTGTACATAGGGATTGTTATATCCTAACTGATACAGGATACTGATTTCAAGCGATTCCATTATTTCTGCTTCTGCATCCTGAACATGGTCATAGCCCATGAGATGTAAAATACCATGCACAGTCAGATGAGCATAATGGGCTTGTAATGATTTACCTTGTTCATTTGCTTCCCGGGCAATAACTTCGGGACATAATACCAGATCACCATTCAGAACCTTATGCTGAAACCGATGTGCACATTCTCCTTCATTCAGTGCAAAACTTAATACATTAGTCGCATAGTCTTTCTGGCGATAGTCACGATTCAATATTCTCGCTTGCGGCTCATCACATAATAATATGCTTATATTGGCATAACGATATTCATTTTTACAACTTTGCCATATCCAGCGCTGAAAATCAGCAGCAGCAGGCACATCTGTGGACATGCTTTCCTGCTCTAAATAAAAATTAAAGTTGGAATGCAATCGTTGCAAAAATAAATTTTTTTTAGCTTGTTTCATTATGGATACCATAATTCAGACATATGTAACAACATACATCAATAAATCCAAATACCTTTAAAGAGAGGCAAGTACAATCTATATAATCAGATAAAATAGTAGATATTATGTGATTATGATGAAATTAATTTCACGTCTTAATGAGAAGTCATCTTTAATTATTGTGCTATTGTGTTTCATAAGTGGTTATTAATCAAGTATATGCTGTTATATGTTATTCCGGCCATTTGGCAGGCAACATTTAAATTTATTATTTTAATGATTTATAATCAAAACTATTATAAAATGCCGTAAACATGAATAAAAACTATTTTCATACCAAAATTAAATTATCTACGAGAATACGATATTACCCATAGATAACCATTTCATGTCTATAAAACATACAGCTTACACCAATGCATAACCATATAAATAGACTGGGTTAAAGATTTTTAACCCAGATTATTCTGCTATATTCATAATAGGATTTTAACTTAATTCAATATATCAACAACACTGCGAGCAGCACGGCGCGCGTCCAACAAAATCAGACCCAATTTGGCGCCTTCATTTGCAGTTACTGCCAATACATTGGTATCACCAGCCTGAATGAGTAAAATATAGCCATGTTTACCTTTAACCATCACCTGCTCCAACTGATCACATTGCAACTCACGTGAGGTACGATTACCCAGAGCCAGTAATGCCGCAGCCATAGCACCTACACGATCAGGATCAACACCGTTTGGTAATAAAGTGGCTACAGGTAAACCATCAGTAGAAATTACGGCAGAAGCAGTAATGTCAGCCGAAGAGCTGTTTAAATCGCTTAATACCGAAACCAGTAATTGTTCTTGCATCTTAATATCTTTCCTATTGATTATTATTCATCTATTACATGAATGTCTTCACCAGCCAATACATATAGCCCGCGTACCAGCGTTACAAATGCTTCACTATTCAGTAAGGGCATGCCGGCAGTTACCAGAATATTCTTCGCACTTCCAATGTATAAAGGGAAAAATGTCAGTTCACTTTGTCCGGTAGGATCACAAATGCCTACTGCATTATTGTAAATATTAAGGTTATTTTTAATAAGCAGACTATGCTTTTCAGATAAACGGGTAGCTTCATTGGCTAGGTTGGCCACTTCTTCTGCTGTCTCATGATTAAAGCCGACATTTGCAAAATAAAAGCCGTCCTGATCTACCAATAATGCGCGATGGCTATCAGAAAGCTGTCCCAGAATATCCTCAAATGCATCCGAAGTTACTTTAATTAACTGGGAACTCGGGGTTGTCTCACCATACAAAAACTCAAGTCTTTGTAAGCGATAAAGTAAATTCAGTGCAGTATGGGTATCATCTGTCTCTGCCCATTTTTTCAGACGTTCATCAGATAATACATCATTAATATCTGCCTGCAATAGATTGGCCAATAGCTTACGGCTACCACTACTGCTTTTGCTAGAGACAGCATAAAAAGCACCAGCAGGGGTTACTTTCGGATACAGATCATCGTGTAACAGTAATGTAGAGTCCATACTGATTTAACCTTCCAAGCCCGGATCAATGGAATAAAGCATTGCGGTGACCAATTGTTTAACATCATTTTCATCACGGGCATCAACTTCAAACACAGGTACATTCAGTTTATGCTGTGCCAAATATTGCTGATAAACTTCTACCCCAGGCTGGGGATGCAAATCCATCTTGGTCACACCAACAACCACAGGAGCGTCATGCAGTAAGTCATGAAACGAAGTCAGGAAAAATTTTAAATCTTTAAGCGGATTCGGACGGGTGTTATCCAAAAGCAGAATCAAGCCCATACTGCCTTTACTCAGAATACCCCACATGAAATCAAAACGCTCTTGTCCTGGCGTACCATATAAGTGAACTTTAGTATTTTCATCCAGACGAATAACACCATAGTCCATAGCCACAGTAGTATAACCCTTACGATCCTGGGTCATATCTGAAGCACTGGCGTCTGTCTGAACAGGTGGATCATCGGACAATGCCGCGATGGCAGTGGTTTTACCCACGCCAACCGGGCCGGTAAAAATAATTTTATTTTCAATCATGATTACTCCCTGTAGGTGTTAATTGCCACGTAGCCGACCTATCAAACGCGATAATAAACCCTTAGGTTTAGCTGCATCGTCACTAACATTTTCTGAATCCTGATCTACACGTACAGATTTGGTCGGAATCTGCTGATCTTTCCGGCTCAGAACCATATCCTGCTCTTTCGATAACACAGACTGGCCTACTGGCTGCTCAATAGCTAAAGAACCTATTGCATAAGTGGCCGCAATATAATTCAATATATTTTCTAAAGTAACAGGTAATAACTTATATAGCGTGTTTAACGCTACTGGTGATTTGACCAGAAAGGCTGACAGGCGCATTGATTCAGGTAAATAAGCCAGACGGGTCATATTAGGCCAGGTTTTCAGGCGTAACATTGTTTCTGGCGTGATAGGCTCAATCAAACGGCCACGTGCTGTCCAGATGGCCAGCTGCCAGATACAGGCTTGAATAGAAAGTTTTGCTTTCTCATGTAGATTTGCCGTAGCCGGAACATGACGGGTTTGCCATTCCTGCTCCGTATGTGCACATAATTGATACAGCTCATCATGAGTAGCAGTTAATAAAACTTTTTTGATGGATGGAAAAACAATCAGTACAGGCTTATGGTTTACAATAATAGCTGTATCCTCTTCCTGTTCCGTCAGTTGTCTTACCTTATCAAATAAAGTGCCTTTTGTATTAAATCGTACAATAACTTTAGCTTGTTGATGCTCATGAGCAGGATGCTTACTCTCTGCAGCCACGGGTTTGGCCTGATCTGGTACTTTTTGTACAGTTTCAGCCTGCTCGGCCGGTTCTGGTTTAGCCTGCTCTCCATCAGCCACCCAGATACCATTACCTTGCTGCAAATTACGCAAATGAGTAAACAATGTATTAAACTGAATGGGTTTTGCCAAATAAGGTGCTGTAAAAGCAGGAGGATTTACTGAGAAAAATATAATTTTCGCATCAGGAAACCGTTGTCGTAACTGCAGCCACGCATCCTTATTTTCTGCATTATCACCATCCATTAGTACCAAATCGGGGGTGTCGTTTTCTGTCACTAATGTATAATTAACACTATGGTACATTTTAAATGCCATACGCAACATAGCTGTCTGACGATCATCCACATCGACGAGCAAAATATTGGCAGTTTTTACTTTAGGTATTGTATCGTTCATCATTGATTTTGCACACCATCGTGGTTAATACGTTTCAACAATTGACTCATGGCCAGTGCCACTTCTTCTGGTGGCGTTTTAATTTTCGTACGGATTATCTGTAACATTTTTTGCAATCGTGTCCATTCTTCCGCACGTTCATATAAATCAAACAATGTAATATAAAGCTGAGATTCCTGCGGATATTTCAATACAGATTCCTCTAACAAATCCAGAGCCTGATCCAGCTGACCAAAGGTCAACAGCGACTCAGAATCTCGCAGAATATGATCTATTGGTGTTTCCGGGGTATTGGTATTATTCTGTGCATCTTCCACTAAAGGCAGTCTTCGCGCTTTTAGTGCACTGCTATTCATGGGCAAATAACCCTGAGTTACACCGATATCGCGCAATATCTTCTCATTCGGCTTACTTTCCAGTTCATCAAACATGGGGTGTACGCCCATATTATACCCCCAACCCAACATGCGCTCTTTAACTAAATTACCATATTGACCCAGAGTATAGTATAAACGCCATAAGTGCTGCGCAAATACATTGATATTCTTGTAACGGTAATCCAATGCCAATGCGTCAATAATCAGGCTGGCAGGCTTATTTGATGTTTCAATGGCTCTATTAAGACAGCGAAGGGCTGCTTCATACGGTAACTGATCTTTCAGCAATGCATAGCTTTTTTCTGGTTTAGAAAAACTCAGCAGCACATCACGTTCATCACCATGAACCTGAAAATACCCTACATTGCCTTCAATCAGTAATTTACGTTTAGATTTAATTTCTTTATCTTTTTGGGCAGCGGGACTTAGTTTGGTATTGGTCTCCGGTTCGGGTGGCAATTTGTCTTCAACACCAATCTCTTTATCTGTTTCATGTACATCCCAGTGCAGCAGATCTTCTGCTAATACCCGCAATCCCAGATGATTGGCATCAATCACCAGCCCCTGACGAATGAGCTCTTGCAGAGTGGATTTATCCAGATAGGTACGATAGTGATCAATGACTGTAGCCAGCTGATCTTGATTTTTGGCCGCCAGACATAAATCCGCCAGCTCGCGTACCAGTATCTGAGTAGCTTCGGCAGCCTGCCCTTTGATATTGGCGCTCAGATAGGCAGACAGGGAATCAGCTGCTTTTTGAAAATAACCAAACTGTTTGTAAACCTTAAATTCAGTCAGGTGATCGACGGAAGCAACCGACACGGTTGCCTTGTCTGAAGGCTGAGACTGCCAGTCCCACTCTTCTTCCTCTTCAGCCGCAGACGAATTCTGCTTGGCCGCATCTGTTTGAGACGCATCTTTACTCTCGACATTGGCTTTTTTCGGCTTTTGTCGTGATGCTTTACGTTTTTTTGACACTCCTGCGCTACCTTGTCGTTTTTTAAGAACCAGCAAAACGACCAGTAGAACCACCAAGAGAGGAATAATAATCAAAATATCCATAGCTTATACCTCTCCAGACAGATATTTAGTGCGCAATTGTATATTTAAGTGCACGTTTTTCATTTACTCTGTAATGTTTCACATACAATTATCAAAATATTTTCCTATTTTACCTGACCTTGGAAAAATTCGCTAGTTTATTTATTTGATTATAGGCAATACTCCTTTGGGAAATAGCTGCCAGACATAGCCAGTATGTTTCATTTTGCCGGCCAGCCGGCCGGCTGCATCGCCATATCCCCAGAAGTAATCAACCCGGACAGCACCATTAATGGCACTTCCTGTATCTTGCGCCATAATTAATTTATTGAGGCCACGTCCGTTTTCCGGATGGGTAGTGGCCAGAAATAACGGTGCACCCAGCTGGATAAAATGGCGATCAACGGCACCGGAGTATTCACCGGTTAATGCTACACCCAGCGCGCCTACCGGACCCTCTGCCGGATCGGTTGAAGCCTGAAAAAACACATAGCTGGGATTTTGGCCTAAAACTTCAGCCAGCTTATCCGGATGTTGCTGCAGCCAGAGTTTAATTCCCTGCATGGATGTTTGCGCTAAGGGAAGATAGCCTTTATTGGCCATATATTTACCTATAGATACATAAGCATAATCATTTTTATCGGCAAAGCCAAGACGAATCATCTGGCCAGTCGGGGTTTTCAATCGACCAGAACCTTGTACATGCAGGAAAAATAATTCTACCGGATCATTGGCATATCCCAAGACAGGTGCTTTGCCATTCAGCGCGCCGGCATTAATCTGGGCACGCGTATAGTAAGGCACAAACTGATTACCGCTGATGCGTCCTTTTAATGCTTTGGTTTTGGCATTAATCGGAAACGCACTCAGGTTGGCACTATAAACACCATTTGCGGCAATAATACCGCTATGCTGACCCGTTAATTGAATACGTACTGTGCCCTGACGCTGGCCGGTAGATAAGGGGACAGAAATAAAATCGTCAGGCAGGCCATAAATCGGAAACCGTGCCTGAGCCGTTTGGTAACGGTCACCCAGCAGCATGGGTTCATAATAACCGGTAACCATACCGTCCAGACGGCCATTTTGTGCGATTTGCCATGGCGTGAAATAGTGTTCAAAGAAATGCTTGGCCTGCCGGTCGGTTTCATGAGTCTGACTGGCCTGCTGACAAACCATCTGCCATGCGGGTTGTACCTGAAGCTTCTGACAGCTTTTCTTGAATGCACGTAAACTCTGGCTGAATGGCTGCTGTGACCATTGTGGCAAATCAGTAAAAGAAACCACTTGATAACGCACGCCTTGACGATTGGCATCATGAACATAGTGTAACGGCAAGGCCTGGCCGGATGGTATTTGCTGGCCGGACAGAGGAATAAGAACAGATGGGCGTGGCGTGGATTTATGAAGAGTACAACTTGTCAGCAATAAGGCAATCAGACAGACTGCCGCATAAATTTTCATGATTTTCATCAGCCAGATTCTCGGTAAAGGGATCAACGGATCAGTTATTCAATGGCGTGTTATTATCGCAGGCATTACCGGTACAGAACAAGACAGATATTACATGCTGTTTTCAGTCAGAAAACTGGTCAGCCATGGCATAAACACACTATGGCGACAATGGCATTCTGCTAAAATAGCGCTTTTCAGCCAGACAGATACATTTGGATACCATGAGCAAAGCAACAGTTACCCCCATGATGGCTCAATATCTTGCCATCAAAGCAGATCATCAGGATAAATTACTTTTTTACCGCATGGGTGATTTTTATGAACTGTTTATGGATGACGCGGTAGAAGCTGCGCGCTTACTGGATATTACCTTAACATCCCGCGGTTATTTGCATGGACAGCCGATTAAAATGGCGGGTGTGCCTTATCATGCGGCAGAACAATATCTGGCTAAACTGGTTAAACTGGGCAAAAGCGTGGCCATTTGTGAGCAGGTTGGCGATGTAGCCACCAGCAAAGGGCCGGTAGAACGTAAAGTAGTACGGATTGTGACGCCGGGTACCCTGACTGATAATGCGCTTTTGGAGGATAAAGAAACCAATCGGGTGGTTGCGGTTTATCCGCTGAAAAAACAAGTCGGGCTGGCATGGCTTTCTCTACAGAGTGGTGAATTTAAATGTAAGCTGATTACGCCGGAAATTTTGCCACATGAACTGGCACGCCTTACCGCAGCAGAAATTCTGGTACCTGATTCTGCCATTAATCAGCTTGATCTGACAGGCTATACCCAATACCTTACCCGAATCCATGGCTGGCAATTTGCACCTGACAGCAGCGAACGGCTGATTAGGCGTTATTTTGGTTGTCAGGATTTACGCGGTTTTGGTCTATTGCCGGGAGAACACGATGCCGCCATTGGCGCGGCCGGTGCTTTGCTGAATTATGTTCAGCAGACCCAGACCCAATTACCGGCGCATTTAGACAGTTTATCGCTTGAACAGGCTGCCACCTATATCGGTATGGATGCTGCTACCCGCCGCAATCTGGAACTGACTCAGACATTAAGCGGGCAAAAATCACCGACTTTGTTGTCAGTACTTGATCAGTGCGCTACCCACATGGGTAGCCGCCTGCTGGCATTATGGCTGCATCATCCATTACGCCGGCGCGAACAGATTATTGCCCGCCAACAGGCAATACAGGCTGTATGGCCACATCAGGCGTTAATCACTGCAACTTTGAGTCAGGTGGCCGATATTGAACGTATTGCCGCCCGCATTGCGCTTGGGAGTGCCCGTCCTCGCGATTTATCCAATCTGCGTGACAGTCTGCAACAGTTAATTCAATTTCAGCTGTCGGATGAAACTGAAAGTCCGCTTATTCAACAGCTTTTATCCCGATTTCCACCCATGCAGGATGTGTTTGAACAACTGCAGGCAGCGATTATGCCTGAACCGGCAGTATGGTTACGCGATGGCGGGGTGATTAATGATGGCTTTCATCAGGAACTGGATGAATTACGTCAGCTGCAAACCCATGCCGATGATTTTTTACATCAGCTGCAAACGCGTGAACGTGAACGTACCGGCTTATCCAGTCTGAAAGTAGAGTTTAACCGCGTCCATGGTTTTTATATTGAGCTGAGTAAAACTCAGTCTGATCAGGCACCGGCTGAATATCAGCGACGCCAAACATTGAAAAATGCTGAGCGCTACATCACGCCGGAATTAAAAATATTTGAAGACAAAGTATTAAATGCCCAGCAAAATGCGCTTGCCTTAGAAAAGCGATTATACGAAGCCTTATTAACTGAGCTTCAGCAACATTTATCTTTATTACAGCAATGCGCCAAGGCAGCGGCTACTTTAGATGTATTGAATACTTTATCTTTATTGCTGACAACTGATGCCACCAAACCTTATTGTTTTACGCAGTGGGTAAATTATCCGTGTATTCAGATTGAAGCCGGACGTCATGTGGTGGTGGATACTCAAGTGGCACAGTTTACGCCCAATGATACGCGTCTGGACGATAAACATCGGCTGATGTTGCTGACAGGGCCGAATATGGGTGGTAAATCAACCTATATGCGTCAAGTGGCATTAATTGTTTTACTGGCTCATGTGGGGGCACCTGTACCGGCTCAGCGCTGTACACTGGGCGAAGTGGATCAGATTTTTACTCGTATTGGTGCCTCTGATGATCTGGCCGGCAATCGTTCTACTTTTATGGTGGAGATGTCGGAAACTGCATATATTCTGCATCATGCCACGGCCAGATCACTGGTCTTAATGGATGAAGTCGGCCGGGGGACTTCTACTTTTGACGGGCTGGCATTGGCGCAGGCGATTGCCGAACACCTGTTACATAAAAACCAATGTTATACCTTGTTTGCCACCCATTATTTTGAATTAACCCAGCTGCCACAGCATCACATAAATGCTTTTAATATGCATTTATCCGCGTTGGAACAGGGACAGGATATTGTGTTTTTACATCACATTGAATCAGGGCCAGCCAATAAAAGTTATGGTATTGCTGTGGCCAAACTGGCGGGGCTGCCTGCCCGTACGCTGAGTGCTGCTTATAAATATTTACACCGCTTAGAACAGCAGGCTGATCAGGACAAGACCCAGTTGGATATGTTTCAACCGATTGTTGATATAAAGGAAATGAATGCCGATGAGCCTCTTCTGACTGGTGCTATTGAAATTCCTATGGCATTAAAGCAACAGCTCGATGCGTTACAGCCAGATGAACTGACGCCTAAAGCGGCATTAAATGCTTTATATGACCTAACACAATGGTGGCAAACATATCAGCAAAATCAATCAGAGCAAGATAAATAATATATCATTTTGATATTGAGTCTTGACATCATGGTATTTAACTGTATAATTCATGTTCTCAGACGCGGGGTGGAGCAGCATGGTAGCTCGTCGGGCTCATAACCCGAAGGTCGTAGGTTCGAATCCTGCCCCCGCAACCAGATACTGAAAGATCGCTGCTAAGCGGTCTTTTTTTATTTCTACTTATTTTTCTATAGAGCTGGATTATGATCTGGTTTTTCAAATATTAAAAAAACATAAAGCGTCTATTCGTACTTATGGGAAATGATTTATCATCGCTTTGACCGGTATGCCTTACCCGGCACATAGGTATTACTCTCCGGTATGATATTGATTAAACTATTAATTGATAGATATGATTATGTCGATTATGCTGACTGATCTGTTATCCATGCTATAAGGAAATGACAATGGCACAATGTCTGGCTATTCATCCTGATAATCCGCAAGCTCGCCTCATTACTCAGGCAGTGTCTGCGCTGCAACAAGGTAAAGTTATTGTTTATCCAACTGATTGTTGTTATGCCCTGGGTTGTCAGATCGACAGTAAATCAGCCTTGGAGCGTATATTACGTATTCGGCCAATAGATACCAAACAACCGTTGGCACTGATGTGTCATGATTTAAGTCAGGTTGGTCATTATGCACAGGTACACAATGATCAGTTCCGTTTATTAAAAATGGTGGATTGCAGTCAATATACATTTATTCTTGAAGCCACCAAAGCCGTGCCCAATCGGCTGATACCACCCAAACACAAAACCATTGGCGTACGTATGTCAAAACAGGCGATTACGCAGGCACTCCTGACTGAACTGGAAGCGCCGATCTTAACCTGTACTTTGTGGTTGCCGGCGGACGAAGAGCCTTTAACCGATCCGTATGACATTTGTACGCGATTGGATCATGAGGTTGATCTGGTTATAGATGGGGGCTGGTGTGGTACAACGCCCACAACAGTCATCAATATGACCGATGGTCTGGAATTAATCAGTACAGGGGCAGGCGCTACTGCACCATTTGGCCTCTAGTCTGATAACTGTTACCATGATAATTCATGTCATAACGCCATGACATGAATTATATGCAACTATGCATTCATATACTATAGAGTATGCTGATGATTTATTTGTTATTCAAGGAAGTTTAATTGCATAATCACGATTTTGCCCAAATATTACTGGCCATATTACCCCTATTGCTGGCCATTACTGTTCATGAAGCGGCGCATGGTTATATGGCACGTCATTATGGTGATCATACGGCGGCATTGATGGGGCGGTTAACCCTCAATCCGGTAAAACATATTGATCTGGTCGGCACCATTATTGTGCCATTAATCATTTTTATGTCCAGCAGTCTTTTTGGTGCACCGATGATTTTCGGCTGGGCCAAACCGGTACCCATTAATCCGCGCCACTTTCGCAATCCGCGTATTGCCAGCCGGATGGTTTCTGTGGCGGGTCCTTTGGCCAATTTATTCATGAGTTTCGGCTGGGCATTGTTGCTTATCGCCAGCCAGTGGGTGCCTGACTCATTCAAGATGGCATTAGAATTAATGAGCTTTATGGGCATTTCATTTAATATCGGCCTGTTTATTCTCAATATGCTTCCGATTCTGCCATTAGACGGCGGCCGGTTTATAAACACTTTTTTACCGCTGAAGTGGTCTTATCAGTATCAGAAGACTGAACCTTACGGTATGTGGATTATATTATTGTTATTGATCACCAACGTTTTAGAAGCAATTATCAAGCCACTTTATCAGCTTATATTCATACCGATTAATTTATTGATCAACTTATTTATGTAAGCAGTATTGATACAGCCACCACTGAAAGCGCATGGTCATTGCCGCCGGCGGTTATCCTGCCTGAGGTATCCATTGCCCAAGGCTGACCCGATCCAAACCGGCCAGATCAGTTAATGTATGAACCTGTGTAAAATGCTGCTGCTCTAAGAGCGTACGCACTCTGCTACCCTGATCAAACCCATGTTCCAACACTAACCAGCCGCCCGGCTTTAGCCATTGCGGTGCGGTCTGAATAATGTGTTGCAAGGCTTGTAAACCATCAGCAAAATCCGTCAGTGCTGACAGAGGTTCAAACCGCAGATCTCCCTGGTTTAAATGGGCATCATGCTGCTCGATATAGGGGGGATTGGAGACAATCACATCCACACTGCCTATGGCGGGCTGCGGCTGGGCTTCAAACCATGACCCTTGACCCCAGTGAATGCTGACGCCCATTTTACTGGCATTATGCCGGGCTATGTGTAACGCCGGCTGACTGATGTCGGCTGCCCAGACCGTGGCACCTGGCCGTTCACACGCCAGTGTTACGGCAATGGCACCGCTGCCGGTGCCTAGGTCCCAGACGGTACCTGCCGGCGGCAAGTGCGCTAATGCAGCTTCAACCAGATGTTCTGTTTCGGGTCTCGGTATCAGCACAGCATCTGATACCGAAAAAATACGCCCATAAAATTCCCGCTCCTGAATAATATAGGCCAATGGTTCTCCTGCCTGCCGCCGTGACACGGCCTGATTAAGCTGTGTCAGGCAAGCAGGCGGCAGTAAATCATCGCCATGGGCAATCAGATGGCTGTGACTGATGCCAGCAAAATGTGCCAGTAATAGCCTTGCCTCCAGACGAGGAAGGCGGCAATGCTGTAGCCAGTCATTCAGGCTATGAGAATCATGATTCATAAACGTCACAATAAAAATAAAGTGGCTAAACCCAGAAAAATAAAGAATCCACCGGAATCAGTGACGGCAGTAATCATAACGCTACTACCGAGCGCCGGATCATGTCCCAATTTCTGCATCACTACTGGAATCATCACACCCACGGTAGCCGCTAACATCAGATTGAGCGTCATGGCTGCAACCATGACAATGCCGATGCCTACATCATGATAGAGTAAATACGCCACTATGCCCATGACAGAACCCCACAATAAACCATTGACGATGGCAACGCCTTCCTCTTTGCGTAATAAGCGCCAGGCCTGGCTGTTGCTGATTTGTCCTGAAGTCATGGCGCGCACAATCATGGTAATGGTCTGATTACCGGAATTACCACCGATACCCGCCACAATCGGCATCAGAGTAGCCAACGCCACAATTTTTTCGATGGAGCCTTCAAACATACCAATGACCCGACTGGCCAGAAATGCAGTACACAGATTCACAGCCAGCCAGACCCAGCGATTTTTTACCGAATCAAATACCGGTGCAAATAAATCTTCTTCTTCTTTTAAACCGGCCATGTTTAACATGTCGGCTTCGGATTCTTCGCGGATAACGTCTACCATTTCATCAATGGTAATCCGGCCGATCAGTTTATGATGCACATCTATTACCGGCGCAGTCACCAGGTCATAGCGTTCAAACGCGGCGGCAGCTTCTTCAGCATTGTCTTCGGGTCGGAAGGTCACCACATCACTGACCATGACATCGGATACCTGGCGATCCGGATCGGCCACCAGTAAGGTACGAATGGGTAATACACCTTGTAATACATCATGATCATCAACCACAAAAATTTTGTCTGTATGGTCAGGTAAATGGTCAAACCGGCGTAAATAACGCAGCACCACTTCACAGGTGACATCGGCACGGATACTGACCAATTCAAAATCCATTAATGCACCAACCTGATCATCTTCAAATGACATCGCCGCGGCTACCTGGGCACGTTCTTCCTCATCGCGCGAACTGAGGGCTTCATATACGACGTTATTGGGTAAATCAGGTGCCAGCGCAGCCAGTTCATCCGCATCCAGATCATCAACAGCGTTTAATAATTCCTGCTGCGCCATATTTTCAATTAAGGTTTCGCGTACAGGATCGGAAACCTCTAAGAGCACTTCGCCATCTTCTTCAGGAGCGGCCAGATTCCACACCAGTATGCGCTCTTGTAATGGCAATGACTCAAGTAAGGTGGCCATATCGGCCGGATGCAGTTCGCAAAGTGCAGCAATCAATTCATGCAATATGCGATTGGATTCAGGATCACTGAGCTGAGTATCACGACTCAGTCTGGTTTTGAGTGAAACGGGTAACAGAATTTTTGCCAATTCACAAATGTGGCTGACATCAAGATGGAGGCGTTCCAGTTTACTGGTATTATATTTTGGATCAGTTGCGTTCATAATCGTTCTTAACCTACAGGAACGATGACGCCCTGCAGGAAATTAAAGGAGTGATTGAAAATAAAATTGAATAAAAATGCCTGACTGGCAACTCGGAGGTTCCATAAATAATGGCCTGCTATGGGCAGGCAGAGTCTTTAACGGGGCTATTGTACATGGTTTTGTGTGAAATACGGTTTATTTTCTGTATGAAATGCACCTGAATATTCAGCATGTGCTTTTAAATGAATCATTGGAAATAGACGGGCTAATATCCGGAATGGCTGTATTGCCTGATGATAAAAGCCGTCATGACTGAAGATGTCATGACGGCTAAAGCTTGATTTAATGATTGAAAAACTAAGCCCAGTTTTTCTTTTTCGAAGTTTTGCCGATACCCGGGTTAAAACTGTTGGTGGGATCCAGTTGCCGGTAAAATTGTTTCAGTGCCGGTTTGGCATGGTACAGATGGCCGACATTGTGTTCAGCCGGATACTGAGCACCACGCTGATCCAGTAACGCCAGCATTTCTTCTTCTACCGCCATACAATCGGTGCCTTTTCTGGCAATGTAGTCCTGGTGGAACACATGACAGAAAAAGTGGCCATAATACAATTTATGAATAAAATGCCGATTGATATCATCGGGTAATGTTTCAAACCATGCTTTATCATTGCGCCGTAAAGCCACGTCAAGTGCCACGATATCCTCAACTTCATGCGTGTGTACATCACGGTAGCGCACGGCTGCACCCGCCACAGCAAAGCGATGCAACATCGCTGCTTCCGCTTCTTTGGCATTACAACGGAAATACGCGCCTTCTTTCTCGGTGAAATATGATTTCAGAAATGCTTCGGCCTCAGCAATGCCATCATCAGCCATTTTTAAAATCAAATGATGCTCGAAACGATCACGATAATCACGGATAGACTGTGGTAAATGTTGCGGCAATAATCTACTGAATGCCTGGATTACCCGATCAGTCAGATGTTTGGGCAGAAACGGAATTTTAGTGGCGATACGGTCAACCGTATTTTTAAAGGCAAATAATCGCGGCAGATTGTCTGTACCGAATTTCTGAATCATCCAGAATGTATCTTTGCCATAAATCGCGGCCACATCAAATGCTTCACGATGGATATATTCACCCGATACCGGTAAATTTTTAAATTGGCTTAAAATATGGCGACGAATATCATCCAGTTCAGCCGTATGATTGGTTCCGATATAAAAAACCGCACTGGTTTTTTCCAATGGAAATGTATCCAGCCGCACCGCAAATACCATTAATTTACCCGCACTGCCCGAAGCTTCATAATGACGCGCGGGATCGGCATTGAACCGTGCCGGCGTATCGGCATCAATTTCGCGCACATGTTCACGATAGGTATCATCATGACCTTTACCGGCATGATGTGTTACCTCTTTATCGGTATATTGCCGGTTTTGCAGATTCTGTAAGATGGTTTCAGGCTCATTACCCAATTCAATGCCCAGATGGTTGATCAGATGCAATTGTCCTTGCTCGTCAACCTGCGCGAATAATGCCATTTGTGTATAGGCTGGCCCACGCTGAATCAGGGCGCCACCTGAATTATTACATACACCGCCCATTACTGAAGCACCGATACAGGAAGAGCCAATCACTGAATGCGGGCCGCGTCCCAGAGGCTTTAATTCTTTTTCCAGCCGGTTAAGGGTACTGCCCGGCAGACACACCACTTGCTCGCCCTGCTCAATAATCTGGATACCATCTAACCGGCGAGTACTCACAATCACAATAGGACGATCATAATCTTGTCCGTCAGGTGTGGAACCACCTGTCAGGCCGGTATTGGAAGACTGGGTAATAACGATGACATCCGCAGCCACACAAGCTTGTAAAACACGCCACTGTTCAACCAGATTTCCCGGAATCACCACTGCCAGCGCATCGCCCTCACCAAAACGAAAACCTTGCCGATAAGGTAAGGTATGTGCCGGATCGGTCAGCGTATGGGCTGATCCGACAATATTCTTTAACTGATCAATAAGCTGTGTATGCGTGCTATTTACATTTATCATGAATAAAGTCCTTAATTTAATTGCTTCAAAAGCAATTTATTTTATTTTAAATGGTCTGATGACAAATATAAAGGCATGGATACATAAATACCGTTAAATTAAATACTCTCCTCATGCCATTGCCAAAGAGCGTAAATTATTCGGGTAAAAATCCGCCACTCTGATGTTGCCATAACATGGCATATACCCCTTTTCTGGCTAATAATTCATGGTGGCTGCCCTCTTCAACAATACGTCCCTGATCCATCACAATCAGTCTGTCCATGGCAGCAATGGTTGATAACCGGTGGGCAATCGCAACCACGGTTTTATCCTGCATCAATTGAGTCAGATTATCCTGAATCGCCGCCTCTACTTCTGAATCCAGCGCACTGGTGGCCTCATCAAGCAACAAAATCGGTGCATCTTTGAGCATCACCCGGGCAATGGCAATCCGCTGTCTCTGGCCACCAGACAATTTCACTCCGCGTTCGCCCACATAGGCATCATAACCGCGCCGCTGTCTGGCATCGGTTAAGGCCGGAATAAAATCGGCGGCTGCCGCTTTTTGGGCGGCCTGTTCAGTTTCGGCCATCGTGGCATCAGGGCGGCCATAAACAATGTTATCCCGTACTGACCGGTGCAATAACGAAGTATCCTGAGTCACCAGACCGATGGCCTGACGCAGACTTTCCTGAGTTACGGTACGGATATCCTGCCCGTCAATCAGAATCTGGCCATGCTGCACATCATAAAACCGCAGCAAAAGGTGCATTAATGTACTCTTACCGGCACCACTGCGCCCGACCAGTCCGACCTTTTCTCCCGGTTTAATCGTCAGATTGAAATGATTCAATAAAGGTTTGTCAGCACTATAGGCAAAATTCACATCACGAAATTCAATCGCACCCTGTGTCACTTTCAGTGTCTGCGCATGAGGTGCATCAATCACTGCATGCGGTTTGGATAACGTATTCATACCATCCTGTACAGTGCCGATGGCTTCAAATAAACCCGCACTTTCCCACATCACCCAGCGCGATAATCCATTCACCCGTAAAGCCATGGCCGTAGCAGCAGCGACCGCACCTACGCCCACCTCGCCCTCTATCCATAACCACACCCCCAGGCCGGCTGAACTCATGACCAGTAAAGTATTAATGGCGGTACTTAATGTATCCAGCCCATTGGCTAACCGCATCTGGGCATGAACCGTATGCAAAAATTCCTGCATGGACGCCTTGGCATAGGCTGCCTCACGCGCACTGTGTGAAAAGAGTTTCACCGTAGCAATATTGGTATAGGCATCGGTAATCCGTCCGGTCATCAGACTGCGTGCATCTGCCTGCCGGCGTGCCGTTTTGGATAATTGCGGGATCAGAAACCGCATGACGATGCCAAACAATATGATCCAGCAGATAAAAGGCAACAGTAACCAGCCATCCATGGAAGCCAGAATAATGCCACTGGTGATGAAATACACCAATACATACACCAGCATATTGCTGACAGACATCACTGTATCCCGCACCGCCAGTGCAGTTTGCATCACTTTGGCCGCCACTCGTCCGGCAAATTCATCCTGATAAAAGCCCATACTCTGACCCAGCATCAAGCGATGAAAATTCCAACGCAATCGCATCGGGAAAGCACCTTGTAAGGTTTGTAATTTGACATTGGCCGCCAGAAATGACCACAACACCATAAACAGCATCACCACAGCCATGCCGATTAAAGCGGTACTCTTAGTCTGCCACAAAACCTGAGGGGATTCCTGTCCCATCCAGTCAACAATGGTACCGATAAACCGGAACACCAGAGCCTCTAAAATGCCATTACCCATGGCAAAAATCATCATCACCAACACCCAGCCGCGCACACCATCCAGACAGTGCCAGATAAAGGGAATCACACCGCGGCCAGTCAGTTGGGGCATTTTGTCAGGATAAGCATCAATCCGGTTTTCAAACCAGGAAAACAAACGATTAAGTAGCATATTTAAAACGCTTAAAAAATAGAAACAGAATGACTGGACAAACAGATACGATGGCCAGACCGAAAAATGATAAAGAGTATCATTATAATACGCGTAGATTGGTTTTGATATAAAGTCACGTATTTATATCATCTATGTTAGAATGCCTCTGCACATCAGCACATCAGACAGTCGCTGTGAGAAAATTGGTCTCATAGAGGAAAGTCCGGGCTCCAAAGAGCGGAATGCCGGTTAATGGCCGGGCATCGCGAGGTGACGGAAAGTGGCGCAGAAAGCTAAACCGCCGATGGCTGCCCAGCAGCACAGGTAAGGGTGAAATGGTGCGGTAAGAGCGCACCGTGCCGTTGGTAACAACGCGCAGCAGGCAAAACCCCATTCGGAGCAAGACCAAACAGGATACGCTGACGCTGCTCGCCGAGTATCCGGGTAGGTCGCTTGAGCGGTACAGCAATGTACCCCCCAGATGAATGACTGTTCAACGACAGAACCCGGCTTATCGATGAGCTGATGTGCTTTCAGCCACTTAATATGCATGGTATGCTGGCTGAATGAGTGGTATAACCGGCCGATGGATCAGTGATCTGTAATCAGGCTTTGTGAATATCCGGACATTTCAGATATTCCACCCATAAACAACAGTGGGATAACAGGTTATATCTATAATAAGATAGAACATCATGTTACAGATTCACCAGCAACATCCGGCCGATGTATGACCCTGATTGACTGCCTTTGAGGTATACAGTGTATTCCCGCCAATTTTTATCTTTGTACAGTGCCATTTTTTTTCTGTTTTCAGGTTATGGCCTGTTTTTGAATTCTGCCGGCGTCAAACTGACTCAGATGGGGGTGAACAATCTGACCATCGGGGTACTCAATGCCGCCTTTTTTGTCGGTGGCACCCTCAGCGCCATCATTTCACACCGCATTATTTCCCGTGTCGGTCATATCCGCAGTTTCAGTGTTTTCGGCGCCATCTTTGCCATTGCCGCTTTAGCACATCTGATGGTGGAGATACTCTGGCTATGGGGTTTATTCCGGATACTTCTCGGCTTTTGCCACTACAGCCTGTTGATGATTGTGGAAAGCTGGTTTAACGCCCGCAGCAATAATGAAAATCGTGCCAAGGTGCTGGCACTATACGAAGTGATGTATTATTCCGCTTCCGCCACCGGCGTTTTACTGCTCAGTCTTAATCTGTCGAGCAATAATATTTTTACATTGGCCGCCATTCTGGTGATTACCTCTACCCTGCCCATCGGGCTGACGCGCATGAAACAGCCGGATATTCCCCAACGTCAGCGTGTTAGTCTGCCACATGTCTTATCTATCGCTCCTTTAGCATGGCTATCCTGCTTTATGGCCGGTATTTTTATCAATGGCTTTTTTACCATGGGTTCGGTATTCGTCTTACGGCAAGGATTTGATCTGCGGCAGGTTTCCATATATCTGGGTGCTGCCATGGTTGGCGGCTTTACCATTCAGTTAATGGTAGCGTGGCTATCCAATCGTTTTGGCCGACCCCGTGTCATCAGTGGTTGTGCCGCTACTTCAGCCATGACCGCACTGATCGGCATATTGTTATTGCTGTTTTTGCCGCATACTGCATGGGTACAATACATTATTGCCTTTATGATCGGTTGCAGTGCTTTTCCCTTATATGCCCTCGGACTGGCACGAGCCAATGATGTTTTGCCCAATAACATGAATACTGTAGAAGTTAACCGTGCTCTGTTATTTGTGTATGGCATGGGATCATTGGTAGGGCCTTTACTGCTTGGCGGCATTATGCAGCTCTTCAGCCATTACGGTTTTTACAGTGTCTATCTGATTGCAGCACTGTGTCTGGCCATTTATGCCATGCGGCAGCCGCATGTTCCTGTATCTGAACGCAGCGTGTATGTACCGGTACCGGGCAACAGTGGCCCAGCCATCGTAACGGTGTTGGATCCGCGCAATGAAGACAATAATAAACCCTTTGATCCGGTCATTGCCGAGCAGTATGTACAACAAACGCTGCAAACCAACCCCGATGAACCTACTGAGCCCGGTAACGAAACCGATACCAATGAACACATTGAACCAGATGTGACACAAAGTCAGATAGACCAGCCGACACAATCATCTGACCAGACAGACAAAATCCGATAGCAATATATTCATCCGTTGTTCTGGCAGCCATACATCTGCTTTACGTTCAAAAATTCATATATTATTTTTTAAATAAAATTTATCCGGAAGATAAACCATGTAATAAAAAACTGTTCTGCTGACAATCACGGCAGAACAGTTTGGTTGGTTTTGAGTTCGATACAAAAAGAAAAGCACTCCGATAAAATACTCCTCTAAAATTAAGTCAATAAACAGACCATCACCGCCAGATTGTGGCGTGTATAGATATACTAACAATAATAAGAATTATTATCAATAGTATTTTTATCTTTATAATAAATACTGGTCGTATTAATACTGATAATAACAACAATTATTTATTCCAATAACATTAGTTATAATAAATGATTGTTTTTAAAATAACAAAGAGTTATTATAACCGTAGTTTATCAGCACAATAATAGGGTTTTCGGTATAATTAATACCTGCGGTATTTATTTCATCACCACACTTTTGCGCTTAAAACAGGCCATTCATGCACACTCAAATTTCTGCTCAAGCGACACAATGGGTTCAGCAGCAATTGCTGGATCACAATCAACTGGCTCAATCCGATTTTAGTCAGGCTCTTTCACTGATTGGCTCCCACCATGTTGATTATGCCGATATTTACTGCCAGCGGACAGCATATGAAAGCTGGCATCTGGAAGAAGGCATGGTCAAATCAGGCAGTTTTCAGATTGATCAGGGTATAGGTATTCGTGCTGTCAGTGGTGATAAAACCGCATTTGCCTATGCCGATAATCTTACCGCACCTTCTCTGATTCAGGCAGCAAAAGCAGTACGTGCCATCGGGCAAAGCGCCAAAGAGCAGCACATTAAGCTCTCCGCTCCGGTCATTTCTCCTGTTTTATACTCAGCAGACAATCCCATGACCAGCCTTCAGGCAACCGAAAAAATTGCCCTGTTACATCGGATTGAAACCCTGGCCAAAGCCGCTGATCCGCGCATTATTCAAGTCATGGCCGGCTTGGTGTGTGAACACGAACTGATTTATTTAAACCGGTTAGATGGCCGCATTCATATGGACGTACGGCCACTGGTGCGGTTATCCATCAGTGTCATTGCCAAACAAGGTGAGCGTCGGGAGCAAGGCAGCAGTGGTGGCGGTGGCCGGTTTGATCTGAATTATTTTGATGATGGAAAAATACAACAATACGTCTCCAGTGCAGTAAATCAGGCACTCACCAATCTGGAAGCACGACCGGCACCGGCCGGTGCCATGACCGTCGTACTGGGCAATGGCTGGCCGGGCGTATTACTGCATGAGGCGGTTGGCCATGGCCTGGAAGGTGATTTTAATCGTAAAGGTACCAGCGCGTTTTCCGGTCGTCTGGGTCAGCAAGTAGCCGCCAAAGGCGTGACCGTAGTTGATCAAGGCAATATCAGCCAGCGACGGGGCTCATTGAACATAGACGATGAAGGCAACGAAACCGGTCGTACTGTCTTGATCGAAGACGGTATTTTATGTGGCTACTTACAGGATGAAACCAATGCCCGTTTAATGGGCATGCAGGTTACCGGCAATGGCCGGCGTGAAAACTACGCCTCTGCCCCGATGCCACGCATGACCAACACCTTTATGGAAAACGGCCACACACCAGCAGAAGAAATTATTGCCTCAGTAGACAAAGGTATTTATGCCGTCAATTTTGGTGGCGGACAAGTAGACATTACCAGCGGTAAATTTGTTTTCAGTGCATCAGAAGCCTGGTGGATTGAAAATGGTAAGCTGCAATATCCGGTTAAAGGTGCCACCATTATCGGAAATGGGCCAGAAGTCCT
This sequence comes from Neisseriaceae bacterium ESL0693, assembly GCA_029433475.1. Classification (GTDB taxonomy): domain Bacteria; phylum Pseudomonadota; class Gammaproteobacteria; order Burkholderiales; family Neisseriaceae; genus Snodgrassella. The sequence continues at coordinate 116,222 of JAQTIE010000013.1, forward strand.
CAAACATGTCAGCATGATTGGTAATGACATGGCGCTGGATAGTGGTGTAGGTGTCTGCGGTAAAGACGGCCAGAGTGTACCGGTGGGGGTAGGCCAGCCTACCTTGAGAATTGATGAAGGGCTAACCGTAGGCGGTAGCCAAACCTGAAAACGGTGTCTTTGATGGCTCAAATATTGATACTGTGACTTATCTTTGTCCGATAGCCGAATGGTCATGATTATAGATCATTTAATAATAAAGCCATGGTTAACATATGCCAACCATGGCTTTATTTTCGACCATACTGCAACTATGATTGAGTATTAATCGCGGGTATTGTCAAAAGAATTATCCTGACTGCTGCCATACATTTCAGCTTCAGTAGCACCCACATTGTGCGGATGAGAAATACTAGAGCAGGCACCTAAAAATAACACAGCAGCCAATACACTGACATTAATCAAAGTTTTCATTTCATACTCCTATTTTGGTTGAGTGAGTTTATAATTACGCATAATACTAACATAATGCTGGGCAGAATAAGGTAAAAAATTTAATTCTTCTTCGGTCAGCAATCGCACTGGCTTAACCGGTGAACCCAGATATAAATAGCCACTGGCCAGATGTTTGCGCGGCGGCACGAGACTACCGGCACCGATCATGACATTATCTTCAATCACCACATCATCCAGCACCACACTATTAATACCCACCAATACACGGTTGCCAATACGACAGCCATGTAAACTGACCTGATGACCAATGGTTACGTCTTCACCAATCCATAATGGCGAACCCTCAGGATCAGTACTGGTTTTGTGGCTTACATGCAACATACACTGATCCTGGATATTGCTGCGCGCACCAATACGAATACTATTCACATCACCACGCAATACCGCACACGGCCAGACAGAAACATCCTCTGCCAGATGAACATCACCGATAATCACAGCACTATCATCAATATAGCAGCTTGAATCAATCTGTGGCCAATGATCTAAGTAGGGACGAATTGCTGAAGACATAAATAAACCTTATTGTTATAGAGTGTGTCTGCTGTATTTTATGCTTTATGAGACTAACCATCAAAAGCTATTTCAATCAGATTCAGGTCATAATCATATCCATCAACAAACATTATCCGATTACGGCCGACCATACAAACTACATAGCCCGCTACCAGCTTAATTGCCTTATTTTTAAAAGTCACAGTATCGGTCACCAGACAAATATCCGCCGATCCTGATGCAGACAAACGGGCTTCAGGTTCAATTTCATACCCATTCATATACATTGATTTGCTGCCATCCAAACTGCAAAGCAAATGGCCGGCGCTGAAAATAATGCAATGCCAATGAGATAATTCGGTATAAAATTCAATACAGAGCCTGAAGTTATCAGTGATTAAATCAAATAATCCATAGATTTAATTATCATATCACTTTCTATCCGCAAAACTAAACCAGTATTCAGATACACATGATCTGTATCAAAATAAAACACATGTACTGTTTCTGAATCAAATCAGGTTTGTCATCGCAGCTAAATTAATGGTTGGTATGACTGCTCTCTACGCCGCCTTTAATCTGGCCATAAGCCTGAGCCTGACCTGATGCATCTTCCTGACCATTGCCGCTGGTGCTGGCACAAGCGCCCAGACTCAATGCCACCAATACCACACTACATAAAGACCATAATTTCATCTGCTATCTCCTGATCGGTTAACAATAAGTAAAGTATTCATGATGTTTAATCATCATATTCCAAGGAATTGAATGTATCACAGCAATCTGGCCAAGACCAGACTTCACGGCAAAATTTTCGCGGCCACACAGCAACTATTCATTGCCTGTGGTCTCTATGCTCAATCAGGGATTGTTTTCTGGCATGCTTGACCTTATTGTATCCACATAACGTGAATTGATTAACAGCCCTCACACCTGTCTGAGCCGGGTTTTATATCGTCATCCGATTGATCGGTTTTATATGAAATTATGAAACCACAACCATCGTCCTTAACCTTCTTATCGAGAGAATTTATGTCTGAAAATGTTTTATTGAATCTGGATAGCGAACCAAAATTTGACGCCATTTGTGCCGAGGATATTGAACCGGCGCTGACCCAGGCCATGGCACAAGCCAAAGAAGCCATTACCACACTAAAAGCACAAACACCCCCGACCTGGTCTAATACAGTAGAACCGCTGACGGATATTAATGAACGTGTTGGCCGCATCTGGGGGGTGGTGTCACACCTGAACAGCGTGGCCGACACAGCGGCTTTACGTGAAGTCTATAACCGCATGATGCCTGAAATTACTGCCTTTTTCACCGCCATTAGTCAGGATATTGAATTATACGAACGGTTTAAAGCCATCAGAAACAGCGATGAATACCCAAAACTCAATGCAGCACAAAAAACGCGGCTGGCTCATGATCTACGTGATTTCGTTTTAAGTGGTGCTGAATTGGCACCAGAGGCACAGGCAGAATTGGCCGCCTTACAGACCGAAGGCGCACAACTGGCTGCCTCGTTCAGTCAGAATGTACTCGATGCTACCGACGCTTTTGCCTTGTATTTTGACAACACCGATCAATTGACTGGCCTGCCCGAAGACGCCTTAGCCATGTTTGCCGCTGCTGCCGAAGCCGAAGGCAAAACCGGCTATAAAATCGGCTTACATATGCCACACTATCTGGCTGTCATGCAGCATGCCGACAATCGTGAACTACGGGCACAGCTTTATCGTGCCTACAGTACCCGCGCCAGCGATCTGGGCGAAGACAAATGGGACAATAGCGCCAATATTGACCGTATTTTGCAGCTGGCCACGCGGGAAGCAACTCTATTGGGCTTTAATAATTACGCTGAATTGTCGCTGGCCACCAAAATGGCCGATACTCCTGCCCAGGTGTTATCTTTTTTACAGGATCTGGCGCAGCGTGCCAAACCTTACGCCCAGCGCGATCTGGCTGAAGTAACCGAATTTGCCCGCCAGCAGCTAGGCCTTACTGATCTGCAACCCTGGGACATTACCTATGCCAGCGAAAAATTACGCCAGCAAAAATATGCCTTTAGTGAGACTGAAGTAAAACAATACTTTCCGGCCAACCGTGTATTACAGGGGTTATTCAGTCAGATAGACAAACTATACGGTGTCCATTTTATTGAGAAAACAGTGCCGGTATGGCACCCTGATGTCCACTATTTTGAACTGGAAAAAGACGGCAAAATCATTGGCGGGGTCTATATGGATTTATACGCCCGCGCCGGCAAACGCGGCGGTGCATGGATGAATGATTATCGTGGTCGCCGTCAGTTTAAAACCGGTGCCCATCAAGGTCAGATTCAGACACCGATTGCCTATCTGGTGTGTAATTTCACCCCACCGGTTGGCGATAAGCCGGCACAGCTGAGCCATGATGAAATCCTTACCCTGTTTCATGAAACCGGACACGGATTACACCACCTGTTAACCCAGGTTGATGAATTAGGCGTTTCCGGCATTAACGGCGTTGAATGGGACGCCGTCGAAATGCCCAGCCAGTTTATGGAAAATTTCGTATGGGAATATGATGTCCTGGTTGGCATGAGCAGTCACCAGCAAACCGGCGCTACTTTACCCCGTGCATTATATGACAAAATGCTGGCCGCCAAAAATTTCCAGCGCGGTATGTTTATGGTTCGACAAATGGAATTTGCCCTGTTTGATATGCGCATTTACAGCGAACCTAATGCCCACTGGGCACAAGTATTACAAGACGTTCGCCATGAAGTGGCTGTCATTCAACCGCCTGAATTCAACCGTTTTGCTCATTCATTCAGCCATATTTTTGCAGGTGGCTACTCTGCCGGTTATTACAGCTATAGCTGGGCAGAAGTCTTATCTGCGGATATTTATGCTGCTTTTGAAGAAGAAGCTAATCCTCAACGCACAGGGCAGCGGTTCTGGCGTGAAATTCTGGCGGTGGGCGGCTCCCGTCCGGCCATGGATTCGTTTCAAGCCTTTCGTGGCCGAACCCCAAAGATTGATGCCTTACTTCGCCACAGCGGCTTTGATGCCTGAATAATACCTGATTATCATTTAAATCCATGCCTCTTTTATAGCCGGCATGGATTTTTTCATCTACACAATCAAATATGAGTGTTTATTCCGCATCATCCAGCAATGCATCAACAAAAGCCCGCGCATCAAAGGGGCGTAAATCATCAATACCTTCACCCACCCCAATAAACCGCACCGGAATCGGGCGCTTGGCCGCCAGTGCCGCCAGAATACCGCCTTTCGCCGTACCATCCAGTTTCGACACAATCAGACCGGTCAGCCCCAAGGCATCATCAAAAGCCACCACCTGATTAATCGCATTTTGCCCTACATTGGCGTCCAGCACCAAAATAATCTCATGCGGTGCATCAGGCAACGCTTTTTGTAATACCCGTTTGACTTTTTTAATTTCTTCCATCAAATTCAATTGCGTCGGCAAACGACCTGCCGTATCCGCCAGCACCACATCAATCTGCCGCGCTTTGGCTGCCTGCACTGCATCAAAACAAACCGCCGCTGAATCGCCGGAAGCCTGCGAGATTACCGTCACATCATTACGTTCACCCCATTGCTGCAATTGTTCTCGCGCCGCGGCACGAAAGGTATCACCAGCAGCCAGCAAAACACTTTTATGCTGACTTTGAAAATATTTGGCCAGCTTACCGATACTGGTGGTTTTACCCGCACCATTCACCCCGGCCATCATTATCACAAACGGCTTCTGTGCGGTATTTAAGGTCAACGGCTGTTGTAATGGCAACAATAATTCATATAATGCTTCTTTTAAAGCACTGCGCAATTCATGGCCATTTTTCAAACCCTTCAGACTGACGCGCCGGCGCACCTCCGCCAGCAGCTTTTCAGTAGCCTCAATGCCCATGTCACTGGTCAGTAAAACTGTTTCCAGTTCTTCATATAAATCTTCGTCAATCTTACCGCCACCAAACACACCCGCCAGCGATTTAGCCATGTGCTGGCGCGATTTACTCAGCCCCTGTTTTAAGCGCGCAGCCCAGCTTAATTTAGCCGGTGAAGCCGCTGTCTCGGCCGTTAATGCCGCATCATCTTCAGTAGTCGGTGTCACTGTTTCGGCAGGTGTCACCACCAAATCTGTGGCTACCGGAGGTACTACAACCGATGATACTGATTGTTGCGCATCATGTGTATCTTCAATATCAACCTTTGCCGGTTGATCTTGTTGCTCCGGCTCCTGCGCTATGACGTCCTGATCGGCTTCTTGAGGTAACGGTGCCGATTCGTGCGACTGATCAGGCGTAACTTCCGATCCCGCTTTTTTCTTTTTGAAAAATCCAAACATAAGCAAATATCCTGATGATCCATACAAATCTCATCATCTGTACTGGCATCATTGAAAAATAAATAAATTAAATCATGTTATAGAAATGCTGTTATTGTAACCTAATCATCTGTTTCTGACAGAAGAATACATATCAGGGCAAGGCAATAGCCAGAACATAACCCCCTTCTTTGCAGACTGAAATAGATTCATTCGTCATTTATCATAAAACCCACACACTCAATCCAATAAATACCGCCATGAATCCGGTTTGCGCCAGCATACGCGATGTCTCGCCGCAACGGAGCGATTATACGGTTGATCATATAGCCAATGCTGCCATTGCGGCGATAAACTACCACTGATACAGGGTTTATCATCAATCAGGATATCGCCGCGAACCCAGGTTTTATCCTTGGTAATAATCACGCGCCGCAACCAGGCTTCGCCCAGATACTGGCGCACCCAGTCAAATTTTTCTGCCATACAATATTGATAGGCCATAATCGGAGAAGTACAAATACGCACATCATGGCCAGCATGCAATAATTGCTGTGCCGCCTCAATCGCCCCGTCAATCGGAGGTAAACGAGCAAAAAAACCACGACTGGCATAAACCTGATGTAACGCCTGATGGTATTTTTCAGGCATATCGTCACGCAAATAAAAATGATGTCGTTCACCCAATGGAATGGGCTGATTAAATTTTTGCTGCCAACTGCGGCGCACGCCCAGCTCAAAATCAGCCAATACTCCATCCTGATCCAGCAAAATCAGCTTATTGCCCATACCATCCTCCCGATCACAGTCATTACAGCCGATTCTTCAGCGCCAGCCGTACCCCTTCGCTCACATCAATATCCACAGGCAACGCTTTACACGCCGCTCTGGCCTCACGCTCGGTATAACCCAACGCCAATAAAGTACCCACAATATCTTCGTGGCAATCATTGGCCACAGGTGCAAATAAACCCGTATCCTGCTGATGACCGGCCAATTTACCCCGTAACTCCAACACCAGACGCTCAGCGGTTTTTTTACCAATCCCCGGTGCGGCTGATAATTTTTTCACATCTTCAGCCGCAATTGCCGCGGCCAGTTCATCGGTATTTAACTGCGACAAAATGCCCAAAGCAATCTTGGCACCAATACCACTGACTTTCACCAAAGCACGAAAGGTTTCTCTTTCTTCCCGCGTATTAAAACCAAATAATAAATGTGCATCTTCACGTACTACCAGCTGTGTATACAACTGTACTTCAGACCCAGCCGCCGGCAAGGCATAAAAAGTATGCATCGACACCTGAACTTCATAACCCACACCCTGGGCATCAATCACCACCAAAGGCGGATTTTTTTCTAAAATCATGCCACGTAAACGGCTAATCATGCCTTTTCCCTTTCGATTGACCAGCACAGACCAAAAACAACGAGCCCATACATCATAGCATGGGCTCATTATGCAACTGTATCTGATTTATATTGCCGTAGTTGACATCATTTTTTTCATGGCTTCGGCGCGATTCTGCTGCAAGAACGGCCCCATGCGCACCACATAACTGTCTTTCACCTTAACCAAAGAAGCCGTTTGCTCGCTCTTGGCCTGTTTTAAATGACGCGTGGTGGCCAGCAAATAATCTCTTGCCGCTTGTTTATCTTTAAATTCTTGTAAATCAACATAGATTTTTTCCTGATGCTGATTTTTCTGTACCACCTGATCCGCAGACGGCAAAATCTGCTCTACCCGTACCTGTGCCGTACCCGCACGCACAAAACTCAGCTTCTCTGCCGCAGCCTGTGACACATCAATAATGCGGTTACCATGAAACGGCCCGCGATCATTAATACGAACAACCACACTTTTACCATTTTTCAAATTGGTTACCCGTGCATAACTCGGGATAGGTAAAGTCGGGTGCGCTGCCGTCAGCGCATTTTTATTAAATATTTCGCCGGAGGTGGTACGGCGGCCATGAAACTGACCACCATAAAAGGAGGCCGAACCCGTCTGGCTAAACTCAGCCACCTTTTGCAACGGATAATAACGTTTACCTGCCACGCGATAACTTAAATTGGCGGTTTTATGCAACCGCTCTTTAGGCACCGTGACGGATTGACCCAATATCGGGTGTTTAGATTGATACACAGGCGCAGACAAATGCTTTGTGTTATGCGTAGCGGCTGTAGCCAGACCCAGATATAAGCCCAGCACAGTAACAAAACTAACAAAAATCATTTTGGTCTTAATCAAACCGAAATTCCATTCTTTGAGTTAAAAACATCGGATATCAGATAAATGCCATGTTATGTTATAACATTATCTGATTAAAATTAATGAACTTACCAAGCCATCAATATTCACAACATTATTTAAGTAGAACCACCATTAAAACTGTGGTTGATAAAGCAAAAGCTTCAGGAGAGACTGATGACAGTAAGACACCATAACACCTGAAAAGGCATTCATGACGACTATTTCCCCTGTCTCAGCATTAAAACAGCCATTCAACCAGACAAGTGATTGCCAGACTGAAATGACCATAAAAGATTGAATGCATCATTCAATAGGCCGCTATTATTCCTGAAAGTGCTTAAATTGTCAACACTTTTTCAATTTGGTCGGCTCAACGCCCAGCCAAAAACCTGCGCTGCCCCTGCCTTTCGCAATGACTGGGTCAAAGCACCCATCGTTGCCCCTGTTGTCACCACATCATCAATCAATAATAAACTCAGCCCGTCCAGCCGGCCATTCACCTGAAACACACCTTTCACATTCAAAAAGCGTTGTGCTCCTTTAAGGGTTGATTGAGCCTGCCGATGCTGACGCCGTATCATTTTCGCTGCTAAGAGCGGGCAATCCAGCGATTGCGCCACCGCCTGCGCCAGTAACCGGCTTTGATTAAAGCCACGTTTAAACAAACGAGGCCGGCTTAATGGCATGGCCACAATCGCATCAAACTGCTGATCAAAAAGCCAGACCGGCGGCTGGGACAACATCAAGCCAGCCAGCACCTCTGCCAGATAAAGCTGTTTCTGATGTTTAAAAGCATGCAGTAATTGACGCAATGGTGGCACATACTCATAGCTGGCATATAATGCCTCCATAGGTAACGGTTTTTGCTGGCACCGGCCGCAAACCGTACCATCGATACTGAAACGAGTGCAGCGCGGACACAACGCTTGCCACGACCTGGCCAGATGACCAAAATCATCGGCACATGCCAAACAGAGGCCGGAAGTCACACCCTGTTCATGGCATAATATACAATGAGGTGCTCCCAAACCGATACACCGTAACCACCCCAACAATGAAACCGTACTTATGATTGCCTCTCCTAAAGTATTTATGATTCATGGCTGGGCCACCAATCACCATATTTTCGATGATTTGCGCGCCAGAGCCGGTATTGCCGCAGACTATTGGCAAACCCCCGACCTGCCCGGCCATGGCACCACACCTTTAGGCCAGCATTTCAATATTGAGGCCATTGCCCAAAGCTTTGCAGCACAAATCAGCCAGCCCGTTCATCTGCTGGGCTGGTCTTTAGGCGGCATGATCGCCTTATCCATCGCTGCCCATTATCCGGAAAAAGTCCAAACCCTCTGCCTGACCGCCAGTCTGGCCAAACTCAGCGCCAGCCCCGACTATCCGCAAGGACTGCAACACGCAGCACTTCAAAACATGGTGCTCTTGTTTGAACACAACTATACCAAATTCATACAACAATTTCTCACTTTACAAATGCTGTATGCCACCCCTGAAGATCAGCAAAGTGCCCGGAAACTATTACCTGCATTATGTCAGTACGGTACTCCTGCCGGCCTCACTACATCACTGCATAGCTTGCAGCAAGCCGATCTACGCCCTCTATTGCCTTCCATTCAAGTTCCCACCTTACTGATTTTTGGCGGGCGCGACACCATCACCCCGCCACGCATGGGCGAATATCTACACCAGCACATATCAGGCAGCCAGTGGCAATATCTGCCCAAAGCCGCTCATCTCCCTTTTTTAAGCCATCCTGATGTATTCACCCAATCATTACATCATTTTTGGGAGCAACACTCATGACCTTCACCCTCTCTCGTCAGCCCGACTGGTTTTTACACGCATACACCGCCTCAACACTGGATGAACGTCTGGCACTACTCAGACAACCACCACAAAACATCATACTGGCCGCAGCCGATGGCAACGAAAGTTACCGCCTGCTCAAAACACGCTATCCCAATGCCGAATTTCAGGAATTTGATCAGCGACAAGACTATCTTTATTGGTCACTGCAAGCACGCAAAGCCGAACTGAATCTCTGGCAGAAACTCAGCCAGCCTCTGCCCCCCCAGTACCCCACCGATATCTTACCCACCGATGAAGCCGCCGACATGGTCTGGAGTAATCTCGGCCTCATCCATCAGGGCGACCCCGCTCCCATCATGGAAAACTGGGCAGACACACTGCGGCCAGATGGCCTATTGTTTTTCAGCCACTTCGGTACCGATACACTGCAAGAACTGCGTACTTTATGGCAAAAGCATGATATCATAGTCAACATGCCGATGTTCTTGGATATGCATGACTTGGGCGACATGCTACTGCAACACGGTTTTTATGATCCGGTGACCGACATGAGTAAACTAACACTCCAATACAGCCATGCCGAACGCTTCATTGCAGACATGCAAATTGTCGGATTATGGCAAAGTTTACAATTTGACGATGAAGAAACCGCCACCAGAATACTGGTAGAACACTGGCCACAAAAACAACTGCAAAACATCACGCTCGAACTGGTTTACGGTCATGGCATCAAAAAACAACGCCTGCCCGAACACACAGCAACAGTACAGTTTTATCCCCGTCCACCCCATACTCCGGATTAAATATCTGAACCATGTTATCCCAGACTGCTAAAACCATCCTTATTTTCAGCATCACCAGTCTTCTGTGTATGCTGACAGGCTGTCATCTCGTCAAAAAAACACCACCGCCGCCACCAGCCAAACCCAAAGCTGTCATCGGTCTGGCGCTGGGTGGTGGCGCTTCAAAAGGCTTTGCCCACATCGGCGTCATCAAAGTACTACAAGAAAATCATATTCCGGTTCAAGTCGTTGCCGGCACCAGTGCCGGCGCCATTGTAGGCAGCCTTTACGCCTCAGGCATGAGTGAAGACCGCATGGAACTGGAAGCCGAAATTCTCAATAAAACCGATCTGATTGATCCGGTTCTGTCGACCAGCGGTTTTATCAAAGGGCAAAAATTACAAAATTACATCAACCAGAAAGTACACAACCGCCCCATAGAAGCCTTTCCCAAACGCTTTGCCGCGGTGGCGACTGAATTTGGTACCGGTCGCATGACCGTATTCAATCATGGCAATGCCGGCCAGGCCGTCCGCGCTTCCTCCAGCATTCCCAACATCTTTCAGCCAACAGAAATCAACCACAAACGCTATGTAGACGGCGGCCTGGTAGCACCTGTACCCGTAGAAGCCGCCAAACGCCTCGGTGCCAATGTCATCATCGCTGTTGATATCTCTGCCAAACCGGCCAAGCTTTCCACCGCCGGCTTTGTTGCCTATCTGGATCAGAGCATCAACATCATGAATAACGCAGCCCTCAGACACGAACTGAAACAGGCTCACGTTGTCATTCAGCCACAAGTACAGCAACTTGGCGCCGTTGGCGGCTTTGACGAAAAACAACAGGCCATTGCCCTGGGCGAACAAGCCGCCCGTCAGGCACTGCCACAAATTCGCGCCGTACTCAGCCAGTATCAACTGCAATAAAGCGCCGCGGCTCATCTTAATAGCTCCCCAACCGCTCTGGCTGCTTCGGCAGCTAAAGCGGTCACCCTACCCGCCTACTCATTGTCTTGACTACTGATCAGACAACCAAATCGCTCAAAAGATTATAAAATAATAAAAACACAGTCACACAACACCATGGTGATCAGATATCCAAAAGGCCAGTAAAGTTTGATTCTATTATCCTGTCTGATATGAATCAGCTAAGATTGGTATTATTGAAATAGGTGATATACTGACCACATGACTGTCCGTGTTATAGCTATAAAGATATTAATGCTCTTAGAGTAATTCGGATCCGCAAACAGATTATTTTCAATCCGCCTGGCGTTCGTTAAGTACACCAGGCGGTAAACGATTAAACCATTTAAATAATGATTATTGAGACTAAGCCTGTTAGCCGCTTTATTGTTTGATCTTCACCCCGCCATCAAACACCATACACAAATTAGCCGCCAGCCGACCACTCTCACAATTCTGTACATGAGTAGCCATTTGTATCAGCATATCGGCCAATCTTTTGACTAACACATCATCTGGCTTGGTTAATGTTGCTATCACTTCGGCAATAATCTCCACATGCTGGCTGAAGTAATCAAAAACCAGTAAAGTATCGGCAGAAGAGGCCAGCAAATTATAATCAAGAGTATAGGTCTTCATGCGACACCTCCGAAGGTGGCATAAAATCTATGATAATTAATAAATACATTAGGAGATAAACGCAGTAAATGCGCCATGATAAGGCGTGAAAACGCCTGATGGATTACAGCCATATAAACCTCTTTCGTTACGGTCATTTGCCATCTATCGGTCTCACGCGATAGGAAGGCAGACAAAGGATAGGTGTGAGAAACTGGCGTAACGAACCAGCACAGCAAAGCTGTACCTTATCCCTGTCTACCGTAGAAAAAGGTAAAACCAAGGAATATGCAGACACAAAAATACCGCTTAATAAATTATGGGCGGCGTGTCTGCCGTTACATACCAGTGTCTCACGACTGGCCACGCTATTGAACGTGGTAGCGTCATATTGCAGCTTTGGAGCGTTAGTGTCAATAGCTGAATCTATACTGGCTGCTGCTTTCCAGTCAGTCAGCGATGTTATAGTGGTATTCGCACTCCTGGCCGCTGTGGCTTTCACGTATCAGGTAACTGTTGGTGCTGTAGCTTAGCTGGGTTAGGTTGCCGGCTTCACCTCATTGGCTTAACTAACCGAACTGGTTGTAAGTCCACCGGCCGCCGATGCTGCCGGTATGGCTAGCATCATAGCTATAGTGCAGTGTGCGGCTAATGGTCTGGCTGAGGTTGCCCAGAAGATCATACTAATACTGGGCGGTATGATTCCGGGCATCGGTTTGCCGGTTCAGTGCGTTGTAGCTAAGGCTAAACCATTTAAATAATGATTATTGATACTGAACCTGTTACCAGTTTCGCGGAAGAGGCCAGCAGATTATAGTCAACAGTATAGGTTTTCATGCGACACCTCCGAAGATAGCATAAAACCTATGATGATCATTTAATGTATTGAAGAATAAGCGCAACAAATGCGTAATGATAAGGCATAAAAACGCCTGACGGATTAGAGCCATATTAAAACCTTTCGTTATAACCCTTACAATCGCTTTCAAACAATGGTAAGGGCGGACAAATGGCAGAGTTGAAAGACTGGTGAAAGGTAACCCAGCAGGCGCAAGACCTCACTGCCATTGTCCACCATAGAAAGGCAAAACAATGACTGGATTGCAGACAAGAAAACACCGCTCAATTGTGAAACAAAGGCGGTTTGTCTGCCCCTTCAATCAGTCTTTCAATACTGGCCACGCTATTGAACGTGGTGGTGTCATATTGCAACTTTGGGGCGTTGGTGTCAATAGCTGAATCTATACTGACAGGAGAGATATGCCGCCCTTTATACCAGCCATCATCTGATATTGGTTCTATTGAATCAGTGAAATAATGACATTCGCATAGTATATCTGCTTTAATCTGATATACTATGATTATAGAATTTTAGATAATTTAGACTAAAAAATAGTTATAGATTTTTGATAAAAGATATAAAAGTGGACTATTAGTATCATTGAATCAATTACTAAGCCATTTCTACTGAATATCAATTGAATTCTGTTTATTTTAAATTTTACTGGTTATATAAGGATAATCTACGCATCTGATGTACAAATACCTGGGATTTCTATACCAGACAATAAATCATTCAAATAATAAATAAATGATTCCTTTTGACTGATCGTTTGATAAACCTTTCTAATTCAATAGCATGATTTCTTAATCTTTTTGATATGTAAACTGCTTGTGTCAGATCATGATTTAAATCAATCACCATCCCCATTTCAATAAATATTAAGCGACAAAGTGGATATTCTTTTAAGCCATTTTGCACATAAGTTAAATATCTATGATAATTATTACCTACCAATTCAATTGAAATTCTATCCCGCAACCAGCTGTGTGTTTGGGCAACAAGTAATTTATTATCATTGAAATTAAATATTTCCGTATACAATTTCCTAAAATTCCTACATATCTGATTAAAATCATGTAACAATCTCCAGTTTTTTTGAACGTCTGTATAGCAGACCAATGGCGCTGAGATAAATTCGTCCTCCGTTAACCAATGATCAAAATATGAAATATTGAAATAGATAAATTTTGATTTATTAATCCCATTATTTACATTATGCAAAAAATCGGGATATCCGACAGTAATCATTATCTCTTTTAATGCCTTATATGTTAATTTTTTCATTGAATGGTTTTCTCCTGCTTCATAGATTATTATTAGAGCATAAACTAAAATGAACTACCAGTATTATTAAATAATACCCATAGCCCATTTTATCTAATCAACGCATATGGCTGAACATCTGTAATAAAAATATATTAACTCATCGATATAGCCTCAACTATTTTATTTTCTATCCAGAATGTCGCTCCTAACTTACGAGAATCATAACAATAATTATTTTTATCTTTTTGTAGATCATCTACATCTAAAACCGCTTTTAATTCTTTAGGTGTTAAACCTATTAGATTTTGTCCCTTATAATAAAGATTACTCCATATCTGAGCTCTAAAAAATGTATGGGTTTTTTCTCCAAAAACAAAAAATCCCCCTTCTGAATCTGATTCATAAGTAACTGGCTCTTCTTCATCACCAAAAGCCGTTCCTTCAGCATAATTCACATAATATTTATCTGCAATAAAAGCTTTAAACTCAGCATACGGTTTCTCAAAATACAGATCATTTAATCGAATCTCTGGTACCCATGTCCATAACGGTTCTTTCGTACTCATTAGCGTCTTCCTTTATGTTTCATTGAATGGTTTTCTCCTGTTTGATCTATTATTGTTGGAAATAAACTAAAAAATGGATCATCAGTATTATTAAATAATAATGCCAATAATCCATTTTTATCCGATTAGTTTTTACAACTGTATAATAAAATAAAGTCAAATCTCAATTAATGCACGCTCACAGACTCAACTATTCCATTTTCTATCCAGAAGATCGCATTTAATTCATCAGAGTCATAATAATAACCTTCTTCATCTTTTTGCAGATCATCTACATCTAAAACTGCTTTTAATTCCTTAGGTGTTAAACCTATCAGGTTTCGACCTTTATAATATAAATTACTCCAGATTTCTGCACTTATAAATATATGGGTTTTTTCAGTAAAACTAAAAATTCCTTCTTCTGAATCTGACTTATATGTAACTTCCTCTTCTTCATCAGCATCAGCAAATCCTTCTGAGTAATTAACATAATATTTATCTGCAATAAAAGCTTCAAACTCAGCATACGGTTTCTCAAAATACAGATCATTTAATCGAACATTCGGTATCCATGTCCATAACGGCTCTTTCGTATTCATTAGCGTCTTCCTTTATGTTTCATTGAATGATTTTCTCCTGTTTGATCTATTATTGCTGGAAATAAACTAAAAAATGGATTATCAGTATTATTAAATAATAATGCCAATAATCCATTTTTATTCGGTTAGTTTTTACAACTGTATAATAAAATAAAGTCAAATCTCAATTAGCGCACGTTTACAGATTCAACTATTTTATTTTCTATCCAAAACATCGCATTCAGACTATCAACCTCATAACAGCTATATTTCTTATTCCACCACAGATCATCTACATCTAAAACTGCTTTTAATTCCCTGACCGTTAAACCTATTAAGTTTTGCCCCTTATAATATAAATTACTCCAGATTTCTGCACCCATAAATATATGGGTTTCTTCGGTAAAGCGGAAAGAATCATCTTCTGAATCTGATTCATATACAACTTCCTCTTCTTCATCTACATCGGCCAACTCTTCTGAGTAATTAACCCTATATTTATCTGCAATAAAGACTTCAAACTCAGTATACGGTTTCTCAAAATACAGATCATTTAACCGAACATTCGGTATCCATGTCCATAATGGTTCTTTCGTATTCATTAGCGTCTTCCTTTATGTTTCATTGAATGGTTTTCTCCTGTTTGATCTCTTTTTTTTCTCAAGTGATCGACTTGCTCTTTTAGTTTTTTACGTTCTTTTTTAGATAATCCATCCTTCTTAGAATCCGCATATCTTTTTTCGGCTTCTTGTAGTTGTCGATCATAGGAATTACGAGCTTTAAGATTACTATGCTGTGCATTCTTACCTCCACCATGTCTGTTTTTAACACGGTCTTTATCGTCATCAGGATCAGGCGGTGTAGCTGAAGACCCCGTATTGACTTTACTTACTTCACACTGCTTAGTTTTATCCTGATCTCTGTCCCTTTTTCTAGGTGTTGGTAGCGGTCCGGGAATCGCTTCCTTTTCTGCTTTCTGCTTCTTATACTGATCCCATACTATCCAGCCAACAATAGCAGCTCCGACTAGTGCAGCAGCTACCAATGGTGCGGCTGGTAAAGATAATAGCCCCATTAAAACACTACCACCTGGTAGCGCTAATGCAATCAATCCATACGGATCAGCATAACTCAGCGGATTCCCACCCACATATGCAAAGGTGTTTATCCCTCCGCCCAAGCCCAGCGGGTCACTTTCTATATAACGTCCGGTTCTGGAATCATAATCCCTGTAGTAGTTGTATGACAACCC
>JAQTIE010000014.1 GCA_029433475.1 Neisseriaceae bacterium ESL0693
GCAATCGTATCGGTTTTGAGGCAAAATTGCTAGTAAATCGGAAGTTAATCTGGTTTTATTCATGGTGTTATCGTTGCCGTAAGGCGGGCAGGATGGGTGAAGTAGGCCTACCCGCAAGCGGGTTATCCTTCTTCACTATTCCTTATTCGCGCCAAGGCACTCAACGGTAATCCTGCTCTAGCGAGGCAACCGGCTACCGCCGGCAAAAAATATAAGCGAGGTTAAACGATGGTGAAAAACAAAAACATTACACGCAAAAGCAGCAGCCCAATAAAAGTCTATTGTCTGCCCGAAGAACGTGCACTCATTGAACAAAATGCATCAACGGCAGGTTTGAGCATGTCTTCATTTCTGTTAGCTGTTGGCCAAGGCTACGAAGTTAAAGGTATTACAGATTTTGAGAACGTGCGTGTACTTGCGAGAATCAATGGTGATTTGGGTAGGCTTGGTGGCCTTCTAAAACTTTGGCTGACTGACGACGTGAAGACAATCAATTTTAGTGAAGCTACTATCTTGGCGTTATTAGGGCGGATCGAGGCTAATCAGGACGAAATGGCACGTATCATGAAATTTGTGGTACGTCCGAGAATTGAATAATGATTTTAGCTGCTAAAAAAATCGGGGTCGGTTAATGATAGCTAAGCACATCCCTATGAGGTCACTTGGAAAGAGCGATTTCGCTGGCCTGGTACAGTACATCACAGACTCCCAGAACAAAACTGAGCGGTTAGGCATAATCACGATTACAAACTGCCAAGCAGGTACTATGCAGGCTGCTATAGATGAAGTGCTTGCTACTCAACATATGAACACCCGGGCAACAAGTGACAAGACTTTTCATTTATTAGTGAGCTTTCGTGCTGGCGAAAAACCTAATGCAAATATTCTCAAAGAGATAGAAGAGCGTTTTTGCGCTGGCCTTGGCTATAACGAGCATCAGCGAATCAGTGCAGTACATCACGATACAGACAACTTGCATATTCATATTGCCATTAACAAGATTCACCCTACACGCAATACCATACATGAACCTTTTCAATCATATCGAATGCTAGGTGAATTATGTGCAATCATGGAGCAAGACTACGGATTTGAAAAAGACAATCACTCCTCTGTTCGCAATATTGCCCAAGGCCGCGCAGCTGACATGGAACGCCATGCAGGAGTTGAAAGTCTGATTGGGTGGATAAAGCGTGAATGTTTGGATGATATTAAGGCTGCACAGTCATGGACTCAACTACATGAGACTTTACAGGTTAATGGCTTAGAATTGCGTAAAAAAGGTAATGGTTTTGTAATCGTAGCAAGTGATGGTACCCAGGTGAAGGCAAGTACCGTAGATCGTGGACTATCTAAATCAAAGTTAGAAGCAAGGTTTGGATTTTTCGAATCAGCGCCAGAGCAGAAGGCCAAAGCAAAGCGACAGTATAGAAAAAAGCCAGTATACATGCGAGTCAGTACCAATGAGTTGTACGCCAAGTATAAGGTCAATCAACAAACTTTAGCTGCTGAACAACGGGTGGCTTTGGAAAGGGTAAGAAGAGATAAAAATAAAAATATTGAGGATGCGAAGCGTTCCAGCCGATTAAGGCGTGCGGCCATTAAATTAATGGGTGGAAATGCGGCGACTAAGAAGCTGCTATATACTCAAGCGAATGCAGCGCTGCGAAAAAAAATTCAAACTATTAATAAGGAATACCAGCGCGAACGTCATAGTTGTTATGACAAGTATAAACGGCGCACTTGGGCTGATTGGCTTAAGAAAGAAGCTTTGCAGGGTAATAATGAAGCATTGGCTGCCTTGCGTGCTAGAGAGGCTGCTCAAGGCCTTAAGGGTAACACAATAAAAGGGCAAGGCACGGCTAGTCCTAATCAAAATGAACAAGCCCCCATAATGGACAATATCACGAAGAAAGGCACGATTATTTTTCGTGTTGGCAAAACCGCCGTACGAGATGATGGTGATAGGTTACAAGTATCTCGTGAGGCTACTCCTGAGGGGTTGCAGCAAGCTCTTAAACTAGCAGTGGAACGCTACGGAAACAACATAACTGTCAATGGTACAGCTGAGTTCAAAGAGCAGATTATTCAGGCTGCTGTTAAATCACAACTACCCATCACCTTTGCTGATCCAGCTCTCGAAAGCCGGCGTCAGATTCTTTTAAAGAAGGAGAATACACATGATAGAACCCAACAAGATCGAAGACGAGCTGGACGCAGTACTGGCCACACTGGATCAAGACCCGTTGCCAACAACAACAGCGATGATATTAGATTCTTCGTCGACCCCAACAGAAATATCCACAGTCCAGCAGGAGAAGTTTACGCCTCTGGACAGTACCGGAAGCCCAACATTGGACGCATTGGACGAGTCCCGCCGCCCCAGAGCCAAAACCGTTTGCGAACGCTGTCCAAACTCGGTGTGGTTCGCATCGCCAGGAGAGGTGAAGTGTTACTGTCGAGTGATGTTTCTGGTCACATGGAGCAGCAAAGAACAAAATCAGTTAACACACTGCGACGGAATATTTCTAGACCAAGAGTAAGGTTAAGCCTGGATTCTTGGCTGCAATACAAGCCGGAGCAGATTACGGCGATGGATAAATATATTGCTGAACGTGAGGAAAAGCGTTTAAAAGGTTTCGATATACCGAAACATTCCCGTTATACTGCTGGGGATGAAGCGTTGTTGTTTGCTGGTATACGGAACGTCGAGGGTCAGCCTCTGGCCCTAGTAAAGCGTGGTAGTGACATATTAATAATGCCCATTGACCAAGCTACTGTTAACAGTTTGAAGCGCATTGCCATTGGTGATGCTATTTCTATTACTCTCAAAGGCTCGATTAAAACATCGAAAGGAAGGAGCAGATGAAAATAAAGATGAACAACGCAGTTGGCCCGCAGATGCGTTCCGCTAAACCGAAATCCAGAAAGCTGTTGCCGATACTGGCTTTTTTATCTCTGGTCAGTGGTCTAATTGCCGCTACGCAATATTTCGCATATACGTTTGATTACCATGCTAGCCTTGGCAGCCATATCGGACATATATATACACCTTGGTCTATCCTGCAATGGGCGTCGAAATGGTACAGTTATTACCCAAGCGAAATTATGAAGGCTGGTAGTATTGGTGTAGTGGTTTCAGCTGTTGGGATACTAGGTGTAATTATTATCAAAGTTATTTCCTCGAATACGTCCAAAGCAAATCAATTTTTGCATGGTTCTGCTAGATGGGCTGAGAAGAAGGATATTCAGGCTGCTGGTTTATTACCTAGATCGCGCACTCTTCTTGAAGTAGTCACTGGCAAGGATGAGCCAATAGCAAACGGTGTTTATGTTGGCGGATGGAATGACAAAGATGGTTCATTCTATTATTTGCGTCACAGTGGCCCAGAGCATGTGTTATGTTTTGCTCCGACGCGTTCTGGCAAGGGGGTTGGCCTTGTTGTACCAACTCTGCTTTCATGGCCAGCAAGTGCCATTATTACCGATCTTAAAGGTGAATTATGGGCACTGACTGCTGGATGGCGCAAGAAGTACGCCAATAATAAGGTATTGCGGTTTGAGCCTGCATCATCTGACGGAGGGATTTGCTGGAACCCCTTAGATGAAATCCGGCTAGGCACTGAATTTGAAGTGGGTGATACGCAGAACCTTGCGCAGCTTATAGTTGATCCTGATGGAAAAGGGTTAGAGACTCACTGGCAAAAAACTGCGTTTTCATTATTAGTTGGTGTAATCCTTCATGCGCTTTACAAAGCCCAAGCAGACGGTATCTGTGCTACTTTACCATCAGTTGATGCTATGCTGGCTGATCCAAACCGAGACATTGGCGAATTGTGGATGGAGATGGTGACCTATGGTCATGTAGATGGCCAGAATCATCCTGCTGTCGGAGCCGCTGCTCGTGACATGATGGATCGACCCGATGAAGAAGCAGGTTCAGTGTTGTCGACTGCGAAATCGTATCTATCCCTGTATCGTGATCCAGTCGTAGCCCGCAATGTGAGTAAATCCCAATTTCGCATTAAATCCCTAATGCACGAGGATGATCCAGTCAGTCTTTACATCGTTACACAGCCTAATGACAAAGCACGGTTACGACCATTAGTTAGGATTATGGTAAACATGATTGTGCGTCTATTAGCCGATAAAATGGACTTTGAAAATGGCCGCCCAATCGCACATTACAAACATCGTCTATTGATGATGCTAGACGAATTCCCAAGCCTTGGGAAGCTAGAAATTTTACAAGAGTCATTAGCCTTCGTTGCTGGTTATGGCATCAAGTGTTATCTGATTTGCCAAGATATTAACCAACTCAAGAGCCGCGAAACTGGCTATGGTCCTGATGAAACAATTACTAGTAATTGCCATGTTCAGAACGCTTATCCACCTAATCGGATCGAGACTGCTGAACATCTCTCACGACTGACCGGTCAAACAACCATCGTTAAAGAACAAATTACGACGAGTGGCCGTCGCACAGCTGCTGTGATGGGGCAAGTGTCACGTACCTTCCAAGAAGTTCAGCGTCCCTTATTGACTCCTGATGAGTGCTTGCGTATGCCAGGACCACGCAAGTTGGCCACTGGCGAGATTGAGGAAGCAGGCGATATGGTCGTATACGTTGCTGGTTACCCTGCTATCTATGGTAAGCAGCCGCTTTACTTTAAAGATCCAATATTTCAGGCCAGAGCTGAAATTACAGCTCCAAAGGTCAGCGATAAGATTATCGACGACCAAGACGCAATTCAGCAGATTGCAATATGAAGAAAGTGATGAAATATATCATTATAGGTTTGATTATTGTCGGAGTAGTTGTCATAGGGCTAGGGGTTGCTGGTGGCCGCATTAATACTACAAAGAGTATTCCGATCGGTCTGTACTGGACAACAAGCGAGCCGGTAAAAAAGGGGTCTTATGTAATTTGGTGTCCACCCAAAACGCAGATATTCGATGAAGCTAAGAATAGGGGCTATATTGGCGCTGGTTTCTGCACAGGTGGCTACGGTTACATGATGAAACGCATTTTAGCGGCTAAAAATGACGTTTTGACAATTACGGATGAAGGCGTGCAAGTAAATGGCGT
Organism: Neisseriaceae bacterium ESL0693; assembly: GCA_029433475.1. GTDB lineage: Bacteria > Pseudomonadota > Gammaproteobacteria > Burkholderiales > Neisseriaceae > Snodgrassella. The sequence continues at coordinate 5,090 of JAQTIE010000014.1, forward strand.
GATGTTACCCTTCAGTAAGCCGATTAAAACTGATTTTGCTGGCAGACTATTACCACATTATCATGTTGATAACTATAAACTGGGTAATTATGAGGTACTGCTTATGTCAGATGTAAGCAGCACTTCCTTTGATGGACGTTATTTTGGACCAATTAATCTATCACAAGTTAAAACGGTGATTCTTCCTGTCATCACATTTTAAGAAAGGAGATTATCTTGCGACTTTTTATTGCTGAAAAACCATCTGTAGCAAAAGCTATTGCTGAGGCGTTAGGTGTTACAAATAGAGGTGATGGCTACATTGAATGTGGAACAGACAAAATTACCTGGTGTTTTGGCCACATGTTCGAACAGGCCGAACCGGAAGAATACACACCAGAGGATGTACCTCGTAACAAGGCTGGTAAGAAAATATGGCGTATTGAAGAACTACCCATTATTCCGGAAACATGGATTTTACGGGAAAAAAACGATGCTAAGAAGCAGCTTACTCTGATCGGCAAACTCATCAAGGAAGCAGAAGAAATCGTTAATGCTGGCGACCCTGATAGAGAAGGTCAGTTATTAGTCGATGAAGTGCTAAGCCACTTTAATGCTAACAAGCCAACGCGTCGTTTTTGGGTATCCTCACAAGACACGGTCACAGTCAAACGCGGCTTGTCCGCATTAAAAGAAAACAATTCTTATTGCGGCTGGGCAGATGCTGCTCGTGGACGTGCACGTGCAGACTGGCTAATTGGTATGAACTTATCCCGTGCCTATACTCTGAGAGCGCAGCGTGGTGGTTCTAAGGCTTTGTTGACCGTAGGCCGTGTGCAGACGCCGACACTGGCTATTGTTGTGAATCGTGATCGTGAAATAGAAGCGTTTAAACCTATTCCATATCATACAATACAAGCTGCTATCCAGCATGAAGACAACATTTTTATGGCAACTTGGAAAGCTAAAGAAGATCAGATTGGCCTTGATAGCGATGGCCGCCTTGTAGATACTGCCGTAGCGGATGGCATAGTAGCCCATATCAAGGGTAAGCCAGGTAGCATTACTGAGTATAGACAAGAAGCAAAGAAGCAAAACCAACCTCTGGCGTTCTCACTATCCGATATTACAGTACTGGCCTCGAGCAAATACGGGTACAGCGCAGAGGATATATTAAAAACTTGCCAGTCGCTTTATGAAACGCACAAGCTAACCAGCTACCCAAGAACCGATTGTGCTTATCTGCCTGAATCTCAGCTCGCAGATGCAACTAATGTGCTTGATGCCATCAAGCATGTAAATCCCGAGTTGGCCAGACTAGTCGATGCTGCTGATCCGTGCATTAAATCAAAGACCTGGAACGATTCCAAAATCACTGCGCATCATGGCATCGTACCGACTATGCATAAGGGTAGCAAGGCCAGCTTAAACGAGTACGAGCGTAATATCTATGAATTAATCGTACGAGCCTACATTGCACAGTTCTACCCCCTACACGAATATATGCAGACTGTTGTAAACGTGGATGTGGACGGAGAGACGTTTTATGCCTGCGGCAATGTGGTAACGAAAAACGGCTGGCGTGACGTGTACGGCCAGACCGATGAGAACATCGACGATGGACAGGGCGCTGATGATGGTCAACGTTTGCCAGTAATGAAGCAAGGCGACAGTGTAACTTGTACTGATGCAACCCGAAAAGACGCCAAGACGAAGCCGCCGAAACGGTTCACTGATGGCACACTTACCAGTGCAATGGAGAACATACACAAGTTTGTAAACAACCCTGAACACAAGAAGCTACTACGCGAAGGCGATGGTATAGGCACTTCTGCAACTCGTGCTTCAATCATTGCTGAATTGAAACGGCACGAATTTCTAGAAACCAAGGGAAAGCAAATTATTAGCACTACCTTAGGGCGTAGTGTGATTGACGCATTGCCAGAGGTAGTAAAAAGTCCAGTTCTTACCGCACTTTACGAACGTATGCTGAAAGGCATCGAACAAGGTACTGCTGAATTGGACGCATTTATTACAAAACAAGAATCTTTTATTCGCGAACAGGTAGCAAAGGCTAATGATGGTGCAGTATCCATTGCTGGCGCTAAAGAAGCCATCCCAATATCTACCCTTTACAAGTGTAAAGTGTGTGGTACAGGACTTTCGCGACGACCGACCAAGAAAAAGGGGCATTTCTGGTGGGGTTGTTGCAACTATCCTGCCTGTAAACAAACCTACCCCGACCTAAAAGGCCGTCCCGACTACAACAAGGGGCGCAACGGCTCCGCTAATTTAACCACCGAAAAGGAGAAATAACATGACAGATCTAAAGAATCAAATTATTGAAGAAGTAGTGAAAGAAAAATTGATCGATGCACAGACGCCTGGTTTCGAAGCAGAGTTTGACCCTGATGAAGCTGAATTTGCTGGGGCGTTCGTGGAAGATGCTTTGAGCGAGGAGGATGCTCTCGAGGGTAGTGTCGATTTGAATGATGCTTTAGGTGAAGTACAGCCTTGTTTCTTGGATGATGATAATGGTTATTCTGAAGTCCCCCCTTTCATTACAGTTATTCATGCTCACGAAATGTTTGATATAAAAGAAGATGAAACGTTACCAGAGGCTATTGCTAGATACAATGCCGAAAATAATGATAAGGAGGGTTGATTATGGCAATGAGCAAGGATGAAGCAGAAAAGGTAACACGGTCGTTTTTAACCGATTACCCAGGTGCAGGTGTGTTGGCTTATAAATTGCGTAAAAATGTAAGTGAACTTTACGGGCCAAATTCTAAGATGGTACCGAAAAGTATGAAAGGCGCTTATCTTCCAAATAAAACCATAGCATCTGATGGACAAACTTATCAAGGACGTGTGGATATTGTGTTGGAAAATGCCGATCACGCCAAGGATTTACTCATTACGTTGCGCCATGAAGTTATAGGGCACTATGGGATGAACACTTTTGCACCAGAGGAAAAACGACATTTGCTCGATGGCATAATCGCAGGCCGTGAAGAGCCAACGCTCAAGCCTCTATGGGAAAAAATTAATAAGCACTATGCTAATATATCGCTTGATATGCGCGCCGAAGAAGTCCTAGCCCTGCAATCTGAACGTGTAGAGCCACATCAACACATCGGTAATGATATGGTACAACAACAAGCCCAGAAATCCTTTAACGAAACCTGCCTCTCTCGTGTGCGACCAATGGGAGTTGATGATCTTCAAAACATAGTATGTATGGTCGCTCAAGGGCTTCATGACCGCACTAGGACACAGAAAACATTCCCAACAACCGATCCCCAATTCAGAAAGGATAACGTCAAGGATGAAGCAAAAAAGCCATTTCATGAGGTGGTGGCTGAAAAGCTAATCGAACAGCTTAAGGCCGGTACCGCGCCTTGGCAAATACCTTGGAACCCAGGGAGTCCTAATTCAATAATGCCGATGAATCCTACCACCGGCAAACGGTACAAAGGCATTAATGCCATTTACTTGATGGCTCAAGGGCGTGATGACTTACGTTGGATGACATATAAGCAAGCGTCTGCTGTTGGTGCCCAAGTTCGAAAAGGCGAGAAAGGTACAACCGTTCAATATTGGAAATTCAACGAAGAACGAGACAAGTTGGATGACCAGGGCCGACCAATGCGCGATGAGGAAGGCAAGAAGATCAAGGAAATAGTCATATTTGAAAGACCGCGTGTATTCTACTCAACTGTTTTCAATGGTGAGCAGATTGATGGTTTACCACCGCAGCAGATTAAACCAGCTGAAGAGCAGAAATGGAATATTATAGATCGGGCTGAAAATATCCTACAGGCTTCTGGTGCAAAGATTGTTCATACGGGTGTGGATCGAGCTTTTTATAGAGTTTCGCACGATTTGATTGCTCTACCAGAAAAAAGCCAATTCGATAGTGCAGACCGTTACTATGCGACGGCATTGCATGAGCTAGGACATTGGACTGGGCATCCTTCGCGTCTCGATCGAGACCTTGCTCATCCATTTGGATCAAGAGGGTACGCTAAGGAAGAATTAAGAGCAGAGATTTCTTCAATGATGTTGGGTGATGAGCTGGGTATTGGCCATGACCCTGGGCAACATGCCGCGTATGTCGGTAGCTGGATCAAGGTGCTGCATGATGAACCAATGGAAATTTTTCGAGCTTCATCCGATGCCGAGAAAATCTTTGACTATGTGATGGCTTTTGAGCAGGTACAGATACAGCAGGAAGAAAAGGAGCTTACAGTGAAGGATATTCCAGCCGATAAAGAAATACAAAAAGATACTGAAACTCAGAGTGCGATGGCTATACCTACTCAGCAGAAAGGAGAACGTGAGTACATTAATGTACCCTTTAAGGAGAAAGACCAAGCCAAGAAACTTGGAGCACGATGGGATCGTCAACAGCAGTCATGGTATGTACCGGCAGGCATTGATATTGCACTGTTTACCAAATGGGCGAAGAGTACTGATACATCAGTTCCAGATGTAAGCCAGAATAATAATAAGCCTGCACAAGAGCGACAGTATCTTGCTGTACCTTATGCTGAACGTGGGGAAGCTAAGGCTGCTGGCGCCCTTTGGGATAAAACGGTTAAATCTTGGTATGTCGGTCCACGTGCTGATATGGCTAAGCTGGAGCGCTGGAACCCAGACAAGATAGCTATCCAGCAGGAACCTACTATGACACCAAGGGAGGAATTTGCGCAAGCCATGCTTAGCGCAGGTTTGTTCGTTGGCCATCGGTCAGATGGCGATCATCCAATCATGGATGGCAAGAAACATCGTGTGCCGGTGGAGGGGGGTAGGCCAGGAACATTAGATGGCTTCTATGTTGGTCACATGGACGGACATCCAGCTGGCCGAATTATCAACAACAAAACCGGTACCGATATTACTTGGAAGAGTAAGGGGTATGCCTTGAGTAGTGAAGAAAAAGCTAAGCTACAAGCCGAGGCTGCAACCAAGTTGGCCAAGCGTGAGCGTGATCAGGAGCAAGCACATGAAGTCGCAGCCGAGCGTGTTGGTCGTCAGATGGCCACGCTTACACCTATCAAACAGCCAACCCCATATCTGGAAAATAAAGGCATTAAACCTCAGATTGGTGTGCTAACGGACAAAGAAGGCCAAAAAACCTATATTCCTGTATTTGATACGAACGGCAAGCAGTGGGCAATGCAGTACATTCAAGAAGATGGTACCAAACGGTTTGCCAAGGATAGCAAGAAGGAAGGATGTTTTCATGCAGTGGGTGGTATGGATGCGTTGGCCACAGTACCAGCCATAGTTATTTCTGAAGGTTATGCTACAGCAGCGAGTAATTCTGAAGCACTAGGCTTTGCTACAGTGGCAGCTTTTGACTCAGGAAACTTGCCCCATGTTGCTCGTGCACTCCATGAAAAATACCCTGACAAACCTATCATTATTGCTGGAGACGATGATAAAGCTCAGGAGCTAGAGCGCGGTTACAATCCTGGGAGGGCTAAAGCAGAAGAAGCAGCGAAGGCTGTAGGAGGCAAAGCCGTTTTCCCTATTTTTGCACCAGGGGAACAGGTCAGTAATCCTAAAGGCTTTACTGACTTTAATGATTTGGCCACTAAAAGCGAACTAGGTCGTGAAGGTGTTGAACGGCAGATTAATGCGGCTGTAAGTAAAGTACTGGTCGACGTTGACCAGCATAAAAAAGAGCAGAAGATTGTGCAAGAACAGAGACACGAAAAGAAACAGCGGCCGAAGCGGGTAGCTAGAATCTGATAACAGAATTGTTGCCTACTTCCTTGGCCGCCCTGCATTTTGGGGCGGTTTTTTTTACCTAAGCACAAGGTGGCTATTTTATATGGCTAAAAATAACCTAGCCAATTTGAGCTGGGAAACTTCAATTTTTGGCTAGGTATGCAATAATGGTCATTTTAAGTATACCTAAAATAACTAGGAGAGCATATGAAAGTAGCACGTATTTATCTTCGCGTGAGTACTGAAGAACAAGACCTGACCCGTCAGGCAGCTATTGTCGAAAGTACAAAGGCAGCTGGCTTTTATGTGGCAGGTATCTATCGAGAGAAAGCATCTGGGGCACGCGCAGATCGAGCTGAAATGCTACGTATGATTGCCGATCTACAACCTGGTGAAGTAGTAGTTGCTGAGAAGATTGATCGCATTAGTCGCTTACCGTTACCAGAAGCAGAACGCCTAGTAGCATCAATTCGAGCTAAAGGAGCTAAGCTTGCTGTTCCTGGCGTAGTGGATTTGACCGAACTAGTGGCCGAAACGCAGGGAGTGGCCAAAGTTGTCCTGGAATCTGTGCAGGACATGCTTTTGAAACTAGCGTTACAGATTGCGCGTGATGATTACGAAGATCGACGGGAGCGGCAACGCCAAGGAGTAGAACTGGCAAAGCAAGCAGGTCGCTATGTAGGAAGAAAAGCTGACCCTATTATGCATGATCGAATTATTGCGCTACGCATTGCTGGCCACAGTATCTCAGAAACAGCTAAACTAGCTCAATGTAGCGAAAGTCAGGTTAAACGAGTGTGGGCGATACATCGGGGCGCAAAAAGCCCGCACAAGGTAGCCTGATCCATCAGTCTTCCAAGGCGGCAAAGTAGCAGTGAGGCTAGAAGGTAGCGTCTTTCAGAGAAATTGCGCAGCCATTGAAGTCATAGGACACGTCCATAATAACACCGGAGGCGCGAGCTGTCTTGCCGACCGTCAACGCAGTGACATTGGCCTTGTTATCGGTGCCGGCGTGTATCAATACTTGGCCAGCTTTCAAGAGTACGCGATAGTGAGGCTGGAAGCCTTCATTGACTGACTGCACTTTGCCGGTTATGGCAAGGCTCTTACCGACATACGTGCTATTGGCCTGTATCTGGTTGTTCTTTGAAGCTTGGCAAATCTGCGGCAGTGTATCCGTCACCATGACTGGGGCCGTGGCCTTTTGAATGTTCTTGGCGAACTGATCCAGCTCAGCACAGCCGGCCAGAACCAGGATTGGTAAAGCAAAAGCTAGGCGGTTTATAGATTTCATATAGCAAACTCCTTATCAGTGAAAAAATATGGAACGCGGCACATAGCTGGCAGTGTTAAGCGTGCTAGGTGCTGCGGGCTTGTATTGCATAGCCGCAGGGGCAGTCGCAGGTGCCGCTACAGGCGATTGGGTCGCAGGCATGGTCGATACCGAAGCGGTAGCGCCTTTTTTCGTCACGTCCAGAGTCACAAAACGTGTTTCGAGCCAGTTGGCCCACTTGGATGCTTTACGGATTAAATCTGCGCGATAAATAGAGTTGTAGCGAGGTGTGCGCGAGTGGTAGTTAGCTGCTTTTGTCCAGATATCACCTTTATCATTGCGAATATGCATCCGTAACCGCCAAGCAGCCAAATCATATGGATAACAACCAGTTGCTGCCACATCGTCAGTTGTGATCCCATATTTAGCCAAGCTACGCAGATATGATGTATTAAATTGCATGGGGCCAACATCATGAGTACCATTTGAGTTACGTACCCACTGTCCAGGCTTGCCGCCTTCTTTCTCGGCTACAGCCAATACGATATTGGCTGGAATCTCATATTTGACTGCTGCCGAAATTGAGCAAATAACACGTTCTTGAATCTGTGGAGGCATATCGGCTATAAGTGGCATTACGATCCCTTATATTTACCGTTTCAACCAGCTGTTTTCACGGTTTTGGCGACGCTTTTCTTTCAAACGTGCGTTATATTCAGCTTGGGCGCGGTCATAGTCCTTTGCATTGACCCAATATCCCCCCTCTTTTGGTGTACCAACATAACGTGGCATGGTGCCGCTGGAGCCAAAGTCGGTATAAGCGTGCCCAGTATATGCTGCACAATAATCTGGCATTTGGTTGCTGATGTATATTTGGCCAGTGCCCCACCCATGATATTTAATCAGCGTATGATTGAGTGATTTTGCATCACAACGACCTGCACCGTTGACTTGTGCAGAAATTAGAGATGCCATTTCGGGCGTTTGGTTTGAGACAGGACAGAGATTGAGGAAATTTCTTCGCTTCTTGAGTGTGTCTGAGAATTTACGAGCCGTAATGCTAAAATAACGGTTAAGTGAAGGTGCGCATTCATTCGGTCGAGTACCAGATGAGAGACACAGAACGGCTTCACATGCAAGGCGAGTATCACCTGTTAAAACCTCCTCTGCTGATGCTGTGCCAAGAGCTAAAAACATGACAGTTACGGCAAACATTTTTTTCTTCATAATGACTTCTCCTAGTGGTTAAACAGATTTTTCACCTTTATCGCGGTTTACAAATGATGCGACTTCTGATTCTCGGTCGACTTTTGTTTCTCCGGAAGCCAAACTATTTGTGTCAAATGTCGGCTTTGTATCTTGTACCTTAATAGCGGCTGCGATCTTACCGCCTACGGTATTGGAAATCCGATTTTTTGCAGATTCCTTAATACGATTAGCTCGGTTTTTTGCAACCGTTGCTGCGCCTTTGGCTAATATACCTCCGGCATCGGCTGTAATCCGCCCAACCTTGGAAGCCTTAGATAGAAAACCATTACTGGCTTTTGTTTGACTCTTATCGTTATCTGAGTTGCTACTTTTATTGGAGGGAGCGCTATCATTAGAAGAGTTATTGCTGTCCGAATTGGCTTCTGAATCTGACGATCCGCTGCCTGAACTAGTATCGCTGCTTGAGCTAGACTCACTACCGCCACTGCTGCTGTTTGAGTCCGCTTCTGAAGATGATTCGCTTTTCGAGCCAGAATCGCTACTTGAACTAGATTCACTGCTATTACCACCGCCGCCACCACCACTACTATCAAAACCGGCAGCTTGGGCAAATGGCGTATCGCCAGTGCTAGATCCGTTACTGTCACTACCACTGCCTCCATCACCACCAGACATAATATCGCCACTATTACCGCTAGCAGAGGCATTTTCGCTAGCTTTTGAGAATGCAGCCTTAATAGCTTGTGCTCCACCGGCTATTTGTGATGCACCAGCCGCTATGGCAGCACCACCGGTTGCCATAGCGGCTGCTGCCATACTAGCTGCTGCTAATGCAGACCCAGCACCAAACGAAGGGGAGCTTACGCTTGCACCTGTAATCATCGACGCAAACATCCCTGGAATTTTATTGGTTAATAAAAGAAGAATGATAACAACGATTAGCATTACAGCCATTTCTTTCAGAGCTATGCCATTGGTACTCATGAGTGCATAGTAATCATCAAGGAAGGTCTTACCGATACCAACCAAAAGCACCATCCCCATAAGCTGTACCGCTACTCCTAGCACTGTCTTGTAGTAATTGATCGCCATATCTGATGTCCAACGCGACCCACCAAAGCCGAGAAAAAACACGCCGCCATATGCAAGTACCCACCCAGATATGAGAAGAAGTAGCATGTTTATGCTGACTAAAGCTAGGATTACTAGAATACCTATTGCCAATATAAACCCAACTAGGCTATCGACAGGTTTCCAAATTGAAGAGTTTTCCAAAACCCGCTCAAATAATTCAAAACCAATATCAACCATGCCTGATGGAGAAATACCGTTATTAAGACCGGAAACATTGGCGGCAAGTTTTCGCAATGATTCGTATATAGTCGAAGCAAAATAAGGACCATTAGTTAACAGCCACCAGAAGAATCCGGTAAAGATCGTAAATCTAATGAACTCGGAAAAAAACTCACCAATATCGGCTTTGCGTAAAGCCATTAGGCCGAACGTCCAAGTCATACTTATAAGAGCTAATGTCCAAAACAACCAACTTGCTGCATTTATAATAATGCCAGCCCATCCTGAGGCAGCAGTTTGATATCGGCTTAGTATGCTATCAAGTACACCGGTATTAGTTAATTCCGCATGCGCTGACATTGAAAACAATGCTAGCCAAAGGAATAACGGCAAAGTGTATTTTAGTTTGGCTAGCATTTTCATTTCTACCTCACCATTCTTTTTTAGGACTTGACTTGTAGCTGCCACGGCGTAAACACATTGAGGAAAATTCTTGTTGTTGATCCTGTGGCATTGCCTTTACCGCTTGAAAAGCGCAGTTCTCATCGTTTACTTCTGGAAACGGTTGCTTTTCGGATTTGTTGTCACAACCCGTGACCAAAGCTACCAAGGTAACGATAAACGCCAAGATTAAAATTTTATTTTTTTTCATGAACTTTATCCTTTACCAGTAAACTACGGGACTGCGTTTATATTTGCCTCGTCGAAGCTGTACAGCCGCAGCTTCTTCTTGGGCTTCTCGATCTGTTTGTGCTTGGAGGCGTGTTGTAATGACATTTTGCTGAGCTATCAATAATGCACGAATTTGTAAAAGCTGATTACTCTGATGACTAGCAAGTTGGTTAGCATAACCGATAGCTTGGAGTTGCCCTTTAACATCTTGCGCTTTCCCCTGTAACTGTTCTAATGTACGAGCATCGGCATTCAGTGCAGTTTGCTGTTTATCTAGGCTACGGAATAATGCATCATTCGCCTTTTTCTGACTCTCACTAGCAAGACGGCGGCTTTCCTCCATTGCAGCTTTTTCTGTTGGCGTACAGCCACCGGCAGAAAAACATGGTGAGCTGCGATAATAAGCCACGTCATGAAACTTACTTAGATATGAATCTAGGCTGCCGAGCTGATTTTTATAGTAATTGAGTGTGTCTTGAGCCTGCCGCAGATTGTTCATTGTAGCCTGCGCTTGATCCCAGATATATGCTGCTGGAGCCATTGTGTTTTGCAGCATGTTCTCGTATTGCTGCAATTGAGTCTGATATTGCTGAATTTGTTTTGCAGTCTGCGCGACTGCTTCCATTGCAGTCATGACATTCTGTATTAGGTTTGTTCCGTCGACCACAGGGATACCTGCTGCTTGTATCGGAACGGATGTAAATGTTCCAGCAGAAAATGCAACTACCAGTATAATTTTAGCAGCTAAAAATTTTTGCTTCATTACAGTGTCTCCTTGGCGTTAATAATCAAATGAACGGTAGGGTTTTGAGAAAGTCATATCTTTGGTCACAATCACGTTAAAGCGATAACCAGGACGGATTTCTAGTGTTGGAGCAATATTGAGATTTTTTGCTATCATTTGTGCGGTTACTTGACCGAGTTGCTGGCCTAATGCCTCGCTCAATGCACTAGATGCGGTAGGACGATTATTTGACGAGTTATTGTTTTTGTCTTGACTCAAGGCGATTCCTGCGGTTACACCAGACATGAGGAAAGCAGAGGAAAATACACGGAAGTAGTGGTTGTTAACTTTATCATTTAAGCCAGCATAACCTGCACTATCTCCACCAGGCATTGAACCTATATCTAGCGCCTTGCCATCGGGGAACACTATGCGTTGCCAAGCAATTAATATCCGAGATTGTCCGTAAATAACATCACTTGAATACATACCAATCAGTCGTGAACCTTGTGGAATCAAAAGATATTTTCCAGTTGGCGTGTCAAAGACATTTTGGCTGACTTGAGCCATAATTTGACCTGGTAATTCGGAGTTTATCCCCGAAATTAGAGTAGCAGGTACAACGAAACCAGCTCGTAATTCATACGGCGAGCGTGGAGCTTCCGGTTGTGAATCAAGCCTCCAGCGATCACTTTTACCACTTCCCTCAAACTGTGCGATGTTATTAGCGTCCCTTGATGTTGATCCTGAGGTCTGCAACAGTGTAGGAGCGCCACTAACTGGAATTTCACTATCTGATCCTCCTACATTACGAAGCTGCGCTAGGCGGGCTTGATATGTAGCTGTAGGATCATTGGTTCGTTGCGCTTCAATTTGTTGGCGAACAGCGGCAAGGCGAGCCAGCATTTCATCGCGTGTTTGAGGAGGACTTGTTTCATCACTCAGTGCCGAGCCAGCACTACGAGGCGCAATGACCTGAACATTGGTTTTTGACTTGATTGCTTCTTCCAGCATTTGTAGCTTGGCCATGCGGATACGCTGAACTTCGTCGTCATTAGATGACTGATTCTGATGTTCGTTATTTAGCGTTCCGCTAATAGGTGGTGTGGGTGGCATATCTAGGTTATCTGGGCGTGCGATTAATATTGGATCGAAGGGGGCTGAGGCCATCGATATAGGCATATCAGGAGTTAATATATCATGCTCTGGAGCTACTATGCCTCCGTCCTTGTCGCCTGTGATTTCCTTAGCGAACATTGATGTGTTGCCAGCCTTTTCGGGTGATTTAGTAATCGGTGCATTTTGTTTCGCAGAACGATCCATAGCTACCATAGCTATAATCAAAAGGAACAGGCCTAGTACAACACCCAGTAAATACATCGGTAGGTTATTGACTCGGCGGACTCCGGACTTTTTAGACACTGTGCCTGGCGAGGCATTAGGTGCCATTTGATCGATTGTTTCGCGCATGACTTATTCCTTACGTGTCCAATACCCAGCTGGTACAAATGTGCCATTTTGCTCTAAGTAAGGGCGAGTGATAGACTGATTGCCGACCTTCAAGGTCAGGCGGTAAAGGTTCGACGTATCGGCTTTATCAAGCACATAGTGTAACGGCAGAGCTCCCGCAGCAGTTTGTTCCTTGTTTTTCGAGTTGAATTCCAAAATGGCATAACCGCGTTCGCGCAGTATGTTAACAAGAGCCAATCCAAAAGCATCAGGCGTAGCTTGATGTAACTCAAGATGGGTCTTGGCCGGAGGGTACAATATGACTAATTGCTGGGCGGTATCGACAGCAAGCTTCTCTTGATTGGCTGTTGTCGAAACGAAATTGCCATATTGGCCAGTGGTGGTGCATCCGCTCAAAATTAGAGTAAACAGCATGGCGATAGTGTGCTTGCGCATGTTATTTCCCCCTGGTGATTGTCACGCGGTCTTGCCTGTTTCCGATGCCAGCAATCAGAATGGCTTTGTCGAAAACTGTATCAACGATGAAGCGGTCACCTTGTACACGATAGTTGACCATAACGGTTTCATCATCACGGAACAAGCTACCCTCGTGGCGTACGACCAATAAGGTTGGTGCTTCGGTTTGCTCCATCGAGCGTGGCATTTGAATAATGGTCTTTCGACCGTCATTGAATACACGCACAGGCTTCCAAGTAGTTGATCCGGATATCTTATAATCAAAAGACAAATCGCCTAAGTATTCACCTGTGGCAGGAATTGTATTGTCGTTGCGGTGATTTTTTTCACGGGTTTTGATCGTTTCCCACTTAGCAAGTGCATCTTCGGGATAGGAGAAGGATACTTGGGGCATGTATTGGGTACGGTGCGAGCGAAGGCGTATGTGATATGCTCGGCGGTTAGTTGTCACAACTATACTTGTTTCAAGGCCCACATCCATCGGCTTAATTATAAGGTGCTGTACTTCACTAGCACCACTGCCAGTAATTGCTGGTTCGACTGTCCAACGCGCAGTATCGCCTAGATTTATTGAATTGACCTGTTCACCTGCCTGCAAGGCAATGTCACATACCTGGAGTACGGCGCAAACAATGCTAGGTTGCTGAGCACCATATAGGAAGGTGATTGAACCATTTGCGCCAGCTACTGGTTTCATACCAGTAGCTGATCCTGCTTCCCATTTCTTGGCAATACTAATGGCTGCCTTTTCCTGAGGAGTCAGTGTCGGATTATTGTTAGAGAAAAACTTGTCTGTAAGATCATCGGCAGCAAAAGCCATGGTTGGGATCATCAGTGAAGCCCCAACAAATAGTACAGCAAAAATGGTTTTGTTCATGGAGAATAACCTCATGGGTGATTAAGGAAGGCGCGACCAAGAGAAATCACGCACGTAAATTCCCATCGGGTTATTGCGTAGTTGCTCATCTGTAGTCTGTGAAGTGGGTTTAGCTGTATAGACAGTGACAAGAGCGCGCATTTTTGTGGGTTGACCCTTCAATGCACCTTGGCGATCACGGGTAGTTTCTGTCCAATCCACTTGCCAGGTATCCGGCGATTGCGGAATTGCAGATGTGATTTCGATACTCACCATTTCTTTGGTTGCCCGTTTGAAAGGATTGGCATCAGCATTGCCGTTAAGCCATTCATTCATCTTTGAAGTAGCTGGGTCATCTGGGGAAAGAACGGCGTATACCTTAAAAACCGCTTTACGTTGCAGAGCTACATCAGGTGTGACTATTCGAGAACTGCTAATAAAGTCTGCGATAGTGGCGTGAATGATGCGTGGATCAGCCTTATTGGCCTCGGTGACAGGTCCAGCTGCAATTGTTTGGCCTAACTTATCTACCTGGACAACATAAGGAATAAACTTCGACTGGCTACCAATATGGATTATACCGCCGATACTAGCCAGTGCGATTAGCATAGATAGAATGCCGATTACTTGCCAAGTCTGACGCGAAGAGACAACTGAGCCGATATGTTCGTTCCAAGTGCGGCGAGCTGAAAGATATGGATTTTCAACCCTATCATGGTGTTTTGTCTCTTTTTTTTCTTCTGTTGAATCCAGTTCTGGTGAGAACTGGATGTTGTTGGGTTTCTTGAAGATCAAACCCTTGATTATATCTACAAAGCTCATGCGATCTCCAAATAGTCGTTTAAATTCAAACCACGATCAGCTAGCCACTCATGTACCCAAGTATTACCAAACTTGGCTTCCAAACTTTTGATAATGGCGACCGATTCCTTGTCAGAAGCACCGACAAAAGCTAGGGCAAGAGGCCCTAGAGCAAGGTCATAGAGTCTACGGCCATTTTCCGAGACATAGTAATACTGACGTTTCGGAATAGCGGTCGCAATAATTCCAATCTGGCAGGCGTTCAATCCCATACGTTTGTAAAGCTCTGCCGTATCATTATCGCGGGCATAAACATTGGGCAAGAAAATTTTGGTTGCAGTGGATTCTACAATCACATCCAAAATGCCACTGTTTGCTGCGTCAGAAAGGCTCTGTGTCGCCATAAGAACAAGGCAGTTAGCTTTACGCAGTACTTTAAGCCATTCCCTAATCTTAGCGCGAAATGCTGGGTGTCCAAGCATCAACCATGCTTCGTCTAGAATGATAACGGCAGGCTGGCCGTGTAAGGATCGTTCAATCCGGCGGAATAGATACAGTAATACTGGTAGCGCAAATTTTTCACCTAAATTCATCAACTCTTCAATTTCAAACACTGTGAAATTGGAGAGCGAAAGACCATCCATTTCTGCATCCAATAGGTGCCCCATTGTGCCATCTACCGTATATTGTCTGAGAGCTTCGCGAATCGCTTCATCTTGGATTGTCATGCAGAACTCAGATAATGTATGAGCGCCGCTAGCATGCATACTTACGATGGCATTACCTATTTCATTGCGCTGCATGGGAGTGGTTTGTAAGCCGTTTAACGCCAAGGTAGTATCTATCCATTCCATTGCCCAAGCTCGATCCCCTCGTGTTTCTAGAAATTGCAATGGGCAAAATGAAGATCGACTATCATCAGCATCAATATTGATATGTAAGCCGCTTTTGCCTTCAGACGATGCCCAGATGGCCGCCGCAAGCGGGTACATTGACATGCCTTTATCAAAAGCAAAAATTGACATACCGGCATAACGGCGAAGCTGTGCGGCAATGATGCCCAAGTGCGTAGATTTACCTGCTCCAGTTGGCCCCAACATAATGGTGTGACCAAGGTCACGTACATGTAAATTTAGCCTGAACGGGGTAGCGCCATGTGTGACACAGTGCATGAGTGCGGGCGATAATGGTGGGTACATCGGACAAGGGGCACTGGCAGCACCCGTCCATATTGTGCTTGTCGGCAAAAGATCGGCCAAATTCATCGTATTAATGAGTGGCCTGCGTACGTTCTCGACTCCATGGCCAGGCAAGCTGCCTAAAAAAGCGTCCAGAGTGTTTATCGTTTCGATACGAGATGCGAAACCCAAGCGGTTGATAGCTTTCTCTACTTGGCGTGCTGACTGTTCCAATTTGGTACGATCTTCATCCATCAGTACAACGACACCAGTATAATATCCAACAGCGACCAATCCGCTATTGACTTCGGCAATAGCGGATTCAGCATCCTTTACCATCGAAACTGCGTCTGTGTCGATATTGCCACTATTTGTGTTAAATATCTGGTCAAAGAAGCCGCGAATTTTTTGTCGCCATTTCTTGCGATATTTATCTAAATGTGCAGCAGCCTCGTGCTGATCCATAAAAATGAATCGTGAGGACCAACGATATTCACAAGCGAGCTCACCTAATGCGGTTAGTACGCCAGGGGTAGATTCCAAAGGAAAACCTTCAATGGCCACGACTTGAATAAATTTTCGACCTACTTTGGGTACGACCCCCCCAAACAACTCCTGGCCACCAATTAGAGCATCCAAATACATCGGATTGTTTGGAAGTTGCACTGGGTGATGTATGCCTGTGATGCAGAATTGCAGCCATGCAAGGAAGTCATCATGCGTGATTGTTTTTTCATCTTCTGTTATGACCTTATGATCACGCAGACGGGTCAGCTTTACAGCTGATGACAGGCGCGATTCAATACTGATGATTTCTTGCTTGAATTGCTTAATCAGCCCCATCGTGCGAGCTTTACGGTCAGGTATAACCGTATCATCATCAAACATAAGTTCAATAAACTTGCGTTGGGCAATTAATGGTGGAAACCATGTTAAGGTCAGTACAAAATAACCCTCGAACATTGTTCCTAGACCTTGAAACAACCGCCTACGCTCTTCATCGATGGCCAACGATAAGGGATCTGGAAAACTAGAATGCCCACGTTCAGAGTAATTTGGAGCAGGACGGCGCACAGCATCGACGTGTACCATCCATCCATTACCTAGGCCAGCCAATGCCTGATTGATACGGAAGGAAACCATTTCCCGCTGTTCATCGGTGCTACTAGCATTATCATCCCCTTTATACAACCATGCAGCCATGAAGGAGCCGTTTTTACACACAATTATGCCAGTATCGACAACAGCAGCGTAATTGAGCAGATCAGCTAGTCCCGCATCCTTGGAGCGATGTTTTTTCAATTTCAATTCAGCATCGGCCATTCGGATACGCGCGAACAAGATTAGTAACAGAAATATGCCCAAGCCAGCAATGGTAAATGAAATTAATTCAATCATTTATACTGCCTTCCTTGACTTGAAGTATTAATACGAAAGGGCGTGCTACGCGGCGGGTAATACTCTTTATAGAGGCGGTGCCGTAAGTAGACTTTGCGTAGTTTAGGGTCGGATTTAGCCATAAGGCGGCACGCATAAAGCGCAAAGAACCATAGACCTATTCCGAATAGTGTTGCCCTTAATTCTTGTGCGCTAAAAATTAACGCTCCAGCTAATAAACCCGAGAACATTACCAGCTCACGATCTCCACCCATGAACAGATTTTCTCGGTTACCGGCTCGACGGATTGGGATCGTACGTAGAGACATAACTTATGCAACCCGACTGATTTCAATATAGTGCATCACGCTATTGGTTATGGCTGTGAGCTCAGCACCACGGCCAAAGAAGGTACTCATGATGTTTTGTGCACCGACCAGAAAAGCCATTACCAGAACTAAGAAAATCAAGGTACGAAAAAAAGCATTGATTTCACCACCAAAAATTAAGGTTCCACCTGCAATCACGATACCAATGATTGATAGCGTAAATGCTACAGGTCCGGTAACAGAGTTTCTTAAATTCACTAACCAATTCTCATATGGTAGTCCTCCACCAGTGCCTTCCGAGGCGAAAGCATGCTGGGGATACAGCAATAGAAGTGCCAAAATAAGAGTGAGACCCACGTAAAATAAAGTCCGTTCATTGATAGAGAGGGTTACTTGCATTGTTCTAACTCCTAAAGAGATAAGGTTTTATAATGGCCATCGGCATATCCAGAAACCTCTAGAATTTCTTGGATACGACGTGAACCATCTGAGGTTCTGGCGATGTGGACAACAACATGAACTGCTTCGCCTATTAGCGGTTCAATCTCTGATGGGGCTGACTTGTTTCGTGAAATAAGAGACTTCAAACGAGTCAGGCCTTCTGATGCACTATTTGCATGAAGGGTAGCAGCGCCGCCTGGGTGTCCTGTATTCCATGCATCTAGCAAATCTAAGGCTTCTTCCCCTCGGACTTCACCGACTAGAATTCGGTCAGGTCGCATACGTAGTGTGGTTTTTAATAGCATAGTCATGCTAACTTCAAGGCTAGTGTGATATTGGATAAAATTTTCAGCAGTGCATTGTATTTCACCGGTGTCTTCGATAATAACGAATCGTTCAAGCGAATCGTGATCCACCATTGCCTGAATAATTGCATTAACCAGAGTTGTTTTACCTGAGCCAGTGCCACCGATTACTAAGATGTTTTTATGTGCTGCGACAGAGTTATTGATTGCCTCCGCTTGTGCAGCTGTCATAATCCTCGAGTCGACGTATTGCGCAAGCGTGTATACTGCAATGGCTTTTTTTCGAATTGCAAAAACAGGACCTGTCACAACAGGACTGAGCGCTCCAGCAAAACGCGAACCGTCAATAGGAAATTCACCCTCAAGTAAAGGTTTATTTTTTGTAATTTCTTTACCGTGGTAACCAGCGACGGTCTCTAGAATGGCTTGGGATTGAGCACGTCGTAGCGAGCCAATGCATTGTGCTCGCTCTCCTTGTCGTTCAAGCCACAACTTACCGTCTGCATTAAGCATGATTTCAACGGTCTTAGGGTCATATAAAGCCTCTAAAAGCTTTGGACCCATATCTCGTTCGAGTTTTTTCTTCGCCCTTTCCTTGATGCTGTCTTGTCCTTTTATTTCAGTCACTATCTACCCTTTTATGTACTTTTCATAATTAAATAGTTGTACGGTAAATATACGATATACTGAAATTATAAGATGTGCAACAAACTTTTAGCGGCTAAAACCTCTTTTGGTATATAATGTTATCTATGCTAATTCACTTTTTGGAGTTCTGATGCCCTAGTTTTTTTCTTGTCTCTTCATCCCATTTTTTGACGATAAAAGCTTGGTGTTCGGAAAGTACGGCAGATACTCTTTCATAGCCTGCTGGAAGACTGCTAGGAACCTTACCTCCTGCCAAGGTATCTAGGGTATGCTTGTCTAGGTCGGTCGACTCTAAGAGCAAAGGTAATGATGTTTCAAGAGCACTAGCAATAGCCTCCATTACCTTAAGCGATGGATTAGCTTTTCCGGTTGTTAAATCAGAAAGAAAAGAGATTGATACTCCAGATCGTTCTGATAAGTCATTTTTTGTCATGTTCCGCTCATCAAGAATGCGGAGAATGTTAGTAAAGAATATATAATTGTACACAGCAACACTGCTTTATCGTTATGCGACTCATAATTTTAGCCGCTAAAGTTCTTGACCGTTAGAGTTGGTTTAGCTAAACTATTCTTTCCAATAACAAAGGAGTCCATCTAGTGAGCCATAACCAATTCCAGTTTATTGGTAATCTTACCCGTGATGTAGAGGTTAAGCATAGTGATTCTGGCAATAGCCGAGCGATTTTTGATCTTGCTGTTAACCGAGTTTGGCGTAATGCTTCCGGTGAAAAGCAGGAACAAGCAGATTTTTTTCGCATCAAGGCTTTCAATGTTCTTGCTGAAAACGCTGGCAAATACTTGGGTAAAGGTTCCAAGGTATTCGTCCAAGGCCGTATCGAACCTACTAAGTTTGAAAAGGACGGTAAGACAGAATATAGCATTGACTTTATTGCTGAAGGAATCGAGTATTTGGATACGAAACCCCCAAAAGGGAAATGACGTAAAAGCGCCTTGCTTCGGCTAGGCGTTGTTTTTTTATAGGTAAAGGATATGCTACATCAATTCGACGAGCTAGAAGACAAGCTAAAAGAACGGCGTACAGTTGTTAATAAAGTATCCGACAAAGTGGCAGAATTGGCCGCAAAAAAACAGAATAAATCAAATTCTGCCTGTCATGATCTAGCAGAGCAAGTCAGTCAGGCAAAGCAAGCTGCTTTGCTTAAACAGACTAAGCAACAAATCAAAGATAATCAGTTATCACTATTTGATATTGCGCCTTGGTCAGACACTATGCGTGCCCTGCCAAATGACTATGCGCGCTCAGCTCTTTTCACCACTCGTAATAAGCGTGTGCCACGTGAAGCCCTACAAAGTGAAGAAATCTTTCACGTCAACAAAGATGTATCGATCACATATACAGGTGTTGAGCTACGTGCTGAAGATGACGAACTGGTCTGGCAACAGGTTCTTGAGTATGCTAAGCGGACTCCATTAGGTGAACCAGTCTCATTTACGTTCTATGAGCTTTGCCAAGACTTGGACTGGTCGATCAACAGCCGCTACTACTCAAAGGCAGAAGAGTGTCTTAGCCGTTTGCAAGCATCCGCAATGCAATTTACATCAAAGCGTATCGGAAGGCTTGAATCACTGTCCTTAATTCGTCGCTTTCGCGTTTTAAATCGAGGTACACGTAATTCACGTTGCCAAGTTGAGATAGATGAAGAAATGGTTGTTCTGTTTGCTGGTGAACATTATAGCAAATTCATCTGGGAAAAGTACCGTAAATTGACGCCCACAGCTAGGCGAATGTTTGATTACTTTGCTTCTCATCAAGAACCGTTCCCAATGAAGCTAGAAACTTTTCGACTCATGTGTGGCTCACAGTCGGCTCGACCAAAAAAGTGGCGAGAACAGGTCAATGAGGCATGTGAGGAACTCTGTAAAAGTGGTTTAGTCGAACATGCATGGGTTAACAAGGACTTTGTGCATTGTAAGCGGTAATTCATAAAAAGATCAGTTCTACTCCAGAAACATGTGGATTGTTTGAGGGTAACTTCTATAGGTACTGATCCTTGAGGGGCGCATGTTGACACTTGGGGGGCCTACCATACCGGCGGGATATTGATATATGAGGGGCAATCGAGGATTTTAGCCTAATCTAAGACTTCCTAAGTATTTATTTTTGTCGTATTTAAGCGGATTATTCACAAAATTTGTGGATAACCTTGTTAATAAGTGCACTTTTGTACTAACATTTGAAGGGCACACATATTAATACTTGAAGGGCGAGGTTAATAACACTTGAAGGGCAATATACTAACACTTGAGGGGCAATATACTAACACTTGAAGGGCAAGGTGAAAAAAAATTCTTTTTATTATCATGCTGTTATGTTAATTTTTTAGACTCTCTAACCGGTTTTTAACGCCTTTTTAACACATAATAACTAGTTTTTTAACCTCACCGACAAAAAACGTTCACCGCGAGAACCCGTCGCCGAAGGGGGATACCCCCTTCTCAAACCCACCCGGCCGCTATGCGTCCTCCCATCCCCCAGGGACAAGCCCCTCGAACGTTGCACGTTCTCACCCCAAAAGGAAGCGCTTCGCGCTAAATTTAATTTAAATCAGGTACAAGCGCCTAAACCCTCATTTTGTTCTCTTACGCTGCGCTATGCCCAAAGGGGCGCGCCCCTCTGGACTCCCAAATCCTATAACTAAAAAACTAAACATCACACACAAATCAAAATTCCATGCAAGTTAAAAAAACCAAATGGATTACGCCAAGAGAGAGAGAAGGGGCAATTCTAGCCAAAAAATAACGCCCCTCAAGTATTAAATTTAAATAAAATTATTGGAATAAAGCTGAAACTGTAGCTAGGACTTCATCAAGGATTGATAACGGTAACGTCTCTACTTTACGAGCATTACGAGCTGATAAATCAATTACTCTAGGTTGATCGCAACGAATAACCCCTGTTGTTTTAATTCCAGATCCACAAATTGGCACCGCAAAACCTACACGCCGTGAAAAACCACCACCATTAGTAATAGGTAGGATTACAGGACATTGTGTAAGAATATTGAATGCTTCTGTAGTTACGATCAATACTGGTCGATGGCCACGCTGTTCATGACCGGATGTCGGCTCAAGATCGACAAGATAAATATCACCACGTTTCATTAAATAAGCTCTTTTCCGACTGCGGGAACATCAACCCATTCACGCTCTTCCGTTGGAAGCGGATACGCACCAGATGCTTCTGCTTCTGCTAACAATTCAGCTAGGGCGTAGCGCGGGCTTGGTTTTGGATCGACTACTAAACGGCCATTGTTAACTGAGACACCGACTGTGGCCCCAACCTGCAAATGCAACAGGTCGAGAATTGCTGGAGGTACAGCTAACATGACTGAACCTCCGACTTTGCGTAGATTAGTTGTGTGCATAAAATTATTCCTGTTATCCTAAAAGTTATATTTTAATATAACTTTTTTTGTGTAAATTTGCAAGTTGAATTTTAGCTGCTAAAAAATATTAATAAAATACTTGATATATTAGGGCAATTTGCCCTAATATATAGTATATAGATTTGTAAAATATCAATTTTCAGGAGGAAACAAAGCATGATAGAAGCAAATATTAAATTAGAATGTCTTCGCCCTGCTGCACGTTGGCAGCATCCTTCGGGAGAGGAAGTTAGAGAAGTGTTACGATTGGCAGGATTTACCGGCATAGCAGCGGCAAAGGTATTGGGGCTGGGAGCTAAGGGAGATCGTACTGTACGCCGTTGGATTGGAGAAGAAACTGCTATTCCTTATGCTGCTTGGGCATTGTTGTGTGAATTCGCAGGACTAGGAATGATTTGGAGAGAAATTTGAGAGCTAAGTAAAAAATTTTGCTATTAGATTAAACCTAAAATATGTTTACATAATACTTAGTTTAGCTAAAACATTTGACAACTAGGACAATTCATCCTATTTTTTATATATAAAGGGTAGGAGGACAAACTATGTCGAACTCCATTAATAAAATATTTAAGATTTTTAAGAATAAGCAACTGTCGGTTTTAACTACCAAGAAAAAAATGTTTTTGGGTAGTGTGTTGCGTTTTGTCCAGATTACTGTTGTCTTGATCTGGCCGATACTAAAGTGGATAGTTTCTATTGAAGTTTTTTTCCAGTTTATTCGTATGATTTATCACTGGAATACGCCTGATATATATGCAGGATGGGTGTTTCTCTTACACTTCTCTATATTAATTTTCCTCACTTATTTTGTGTCGACCTACGAACCAAAAGGGCTTTGATATATGAAAATAATAGTTTAAGAGAGAATTTCTCATACGAATATTTTAGCCGCTTAATAAAGTTTAGCTAAATAATTTAAAATGGTTGGAAGCTGATTCTTTCATTTTTTAATAACCGAAATGTGGGGTTGATTAAGTGTTTTCTAGAAAAAAACGATTAACTGAAACACAATTTCAAGGGGTAATAAAGGGGCTTGAAATCGGCCAGCAGACAATTGATATAGCACATGGAGTTTTAGTTGAAGGAAAGCCTCAGGCGGCGTTTGTTGCATCGCTAGGATTGTCGAAAGGCGCAGTATCTCAGGCAGTTAATCGTGTATGGATGGCCGCAGAAGGAAATCTTCCAGTGGGCTTTGAGAGAGTTGCGGTGATACTACCAGAACATCAAGCATTCATCGTGAAGAAGTGGGCAGAGGATGCAAAGAAAAAACAGGAGTCAAAAGCATGAAAACACTGGTCACAACGATTCAGAAAGGTGGTCAAGGCAAAACATTTGCAACGTGTCACCTCGCATTTGACTTTCAAGAACGCGGCCTGCGTGTGGCTGTGATTGACCTAGATACCCAAGGTAATGCCAGTTGGACGCTGGCTGAGCATGATTCTGGATACCAAGCCAGTCGGATGTTTACTGCAAACACTGACGAACTACGAGGTTGGTTTACTAACAAAAAAGATGATGGTATTGCGCTAATTGCAGCAGATGCTAGTTTGGCAAACCTGGACAAAATGCATTTAGGAAAAGCAGCTGGCGCCCTGCGGGTCAGTATCGAGGTACTTAGCGAGTTCTTTGATGTATGCTTGATTGATACTGCTCCTTCTCTTGGCGTTGCCATGACAGCTGCTGTGTTGGCCGCTGACTATATGTTGTCACCGATTGAGATGGAAGCCTATAGCTTGCAAGGTATGAAAAAGATGGTTGCAGTTATCAGTAACCTTAGAAAACAAAATCCAAAGCTGAAATTCTTGGGTATGCTACCCAATAAGGTAGATGCTCGTAAACCGCGTCATGTTGTCAATTTAGCTGCATTGCAGCAGGCATATCCAAAGCTTGTGGTGCCGTTCAGCGTGGGAGCACGTGATAGCATTGCACAGGCTCTTGGTGAGCAGATACCTGTATGGAAGATTAAGAAAACAGCAGCACGTAAAGCCTCTCAGGAAGTGCGAGAATTAGCTGATTATGTATTTAATAGAATGGAGATTTTACAATGACTTCCATGCTAATCAAGAAGGTTGCCAATGTGGGTAGTATGGACATGTTGGACAGTTTGGGTGATCTTTCTGAGTTGTTAAATGAACCCATGATTGTAAATAATAATGTTACAGGGCCACAAGAATTGTCAATGGAACTAATTGACGAAGATCCAAATCAACCTCGAAAGGCAAATAATCCTGGCTTTTCACCGAAGTCTATTGCTGAGATTGGTCAGACGATTAAGGATCGTGGCGTGAAATCACCTATTAGCGTACGAGAGAATCCAAATGCACCAGGTCGATATCTTATCAATCATGGCGCTCGTCGCTTCCGTGGATCAAAGTGGGCAGAAAAAAAGACTATTCCAGGATTTATTGACAATAACTATAACGATGACGATCAAGTTATTGAAAACTTACAACGTAATGAATTAACTGCTCGTGAAATTGCCGATTATATTGGTCGTGAATTGGCTAAAGGAAGGAAAAAAGGTGAAATCGCAAAAGCGATCGGAAAGTCTGGAGCTTTCATCACTCAACACGTTACGCTACTGGACTTGCCGGAATCGATTGCTGAGGCGTTCAATAGCGGTAGGGCTAAGGACGTTACTGTTATCAACGAATTAGTGACAGCTTACAAGAAGAACCCAGATGAAGTAGAGGTGTGGCTGACAGATGATAGTCAAGAGTTGACACGTGGATCAGTCAAGCTACTGCGCGAATATTTGGATGATAAGCAAAGTCAGATCGATGATTGTGATGATGTTCCTGATCCTGATCCTGATCCTGATCTAGGCGATATATTACTTGGCCAGATCGATAATGATGAAGATGGTACTGAGGCTGTAAAGAAAAAAGAATCGAAGGATCACAGTCTAGACAAGCTGAAAAAGGCAGTTGTTCTAGTTGAGTATGGTGGTCGTTCAGCTCGTCTTATTCTAAATCGCCGTCCATCCGCAAAGGGTTATGGATGGTTGAAGTATGAAGATGATGGCCAAGAGTTTGAAGTTAACCTTGTAAAGGTACAATTAATAGCTCTACTGGAAGGCTAGCCTGCTAGGCTCCCATATATCTTATTGTAGTTTTTAATTTTGGGATAGGAGGATCAACATTTTATTTTTAACCAGCAGTACCACGGGAGTATTTAATGAAAAAGCGCCTATTAGTCATGAACGGACAACGCATTGTTCAGACTGAGAAAGCAGGTGAGTGGACAAATAATAAGGTGGATAAAGCCAGAACACTAAAACCTGGTATTTATAATTTGTACCTGGCAAAGGAAGTTGATAAAGCCCAAAGTTATGAAGGACTGATAGTTCACTCGGACAGTAAAAATGTGTATCAGCAAATTGGTAAAAATTTTGTCATGCATGAAAAACAAAACTTCGATAAATTACCTGATATAGGGGTATTAAAGAGTATTAGTTACGACGCCCAAGGTAAGGCCGTAGTATCTGCGGTCAGTCTTAATCTTAGCCGAGGGCGGTCACGATAAATTTTAGCGGCTAAATATTTGCTTGGCTCTACATTGTTGAAGCCCATAAAGCTATGGCAGCAGCTAGGACGGCAAGTCCAGCTGCTGCCATATTCAACATTGATACACGGCGCGCTTCTTGAATTGAGCTAACCAATTTTGCTGTGCTGGCATCAAATTCACGCTTTACTGCTTCCGCCACTAATTTCCCAGCTTCTTTCATTTCTTGCGACATTACTTCTTTTGATGTTACTAAGGCTGCGTTAAGTATTCTATCGGCCTTTTTCTTTGAATCTTCACTCCATCGGTGTGCAGTCTCTTCCAGTTCCGATTTGAAGCTTTCTAAAATTTCTTGCTGGGCAGTTTGGCTATCTAGCATCAAACGATCATTAATTGTTTGCATTACCAGAATTGGGTCATCACGACTGATAGCTATGCCATGCTTTGCTGCTATGGCCTTAATGGTTTCTTCAATCTTATCATCACTTGTCATTAGAGCACCACCACGTTTTCAAGTTGTTGGAAAATCTGAGATTTGACGATTTTAAGCCGTTGCCGTGTCATGATAGTAAGGGTTGAGTCTGCAAGAGCCTCATCGAATGTCTGACGGCCATGTAGCATTTCTGAAAAGTCACGGCCATATGTTTCTTCTTTGAGGGTTGGAATTTGTATGATAGCTGCTACCCTTGCTTTGTTATCTGTATATGCCTTCATATCCTCGAAGCTCTTATTTCCATGTTCGATTGGTCCCCAATATGGGTTTAACCAGACCATAAATACGCATTCAGCTGGGAACTGTTTTGCCAGTGTGTTAAAGCCATTCAGGGTATCTAGAAAAGCCTGTCCACCAGTGATAACGGAATGTACAATCAGCTCGTGTCCCATTTCTTGGATCAATGCCGGTACTTGATTGCCAATCAAGTAGCTTGACAATGGTACGAACGAGCTAGACCCGTTGTCGATAATAACGTCGTTTTTGGTCGAAGCGATTAATTCTACAAGAGTATCGAAATTTCTAGTATTGATTTCATCGTCATCAAGGATGTCTAAACGTTGCACGTTCAGTACTTGATAACTCTCAAAGGTACTATTAACTGGATCGGTATCTATGCAAAGAGGCTTCTGCCCCTTGCTTATTTTGTACTGTGCAATCATAGCTGCGATCATCGACTTGCCAACACCGCCTTTGCCTTGCAGAATAATGTGAATTTTTGCCATTACAGTAAATCCTCTTTGTTTGGCTTTGGATTGAAGTTGAAGCTACCGATGGATTGCGATGCCTCTATCTTGGATTTTGGTTGTATGTCAGTTTTTGCCTTATCTTTTGGTGCTACTTTGTCAACCTTCACTTGTTCTGTAAGTGGTTTGACGGGTAATATTTTTTTCTCTCGGATGAATCGGTTTACATAACCGATGAATGCGTCATAACCGAACTCTATCTTTCCTTCATCGTGCAGTGTGTTCCAGATAACCTTAACAGGCCAACCATCTTCTAAAGCTCTTCTCACGTCATCCCTAATAGCCAAAAAGGATATACGGTTTTTCCCTATTCTACTTGGTTGTTTGGTACTAACCCTTTGGGCAATACGTTCTGAAAGGCTTTTGGCCATAATGGTTTTTCATCCTTCAATTTGATTTTATTGATTTTAGATCAATAGTCATGATTTTTTTCTAATTTCGCTATATCGTTGATGCAATCGTATCGGTTTTGAGGCAAAATTGCTAGTAAATCGGAAGTTAATCTGGTTTTATTCATGGTGTTATCGTTGC
>JAQTIE010000015.1 GCA_029433475.1 Neisseriaceae bacterium ESL0693
GGGGTATAGTTCGCCTTCTTCGCTGAAGACACAAACGAAACGAAAGGCCGCAAGGCTGATTTTAAAGTAGAATGGGTTGATAAGCAACGCTCTTTAACAGAACAGATTACCGATAAGTGTGAGTGCGGATAAGCCTCACACTGATTTAAAGAGACAGGATAGATAGTAGTTAAATAATTACTGTTTACCCGGTTAATACTTTGAGTCAGACCAGTAGACTTCGGTCTAAAAGTAAAAAGCTAAGAGATTAAACAAAAGAGTTTGATCCTGGCTCAGATTGAACGCTGGCGGCATGCTTTACACATGCAAGTCGAACGGCAGCACGGAGAGCTTGCTCTCTGGTGGCGAGTGGCGAACGGGTGAGTAATGCATCGGAACGTACCTACTAGAGGGGGATAACTGTCCGAAAGGATGGCTAATACCGCATAGAACCTGAGGGTTAAAGCTGGGGACCGCAAGGCCTGGCGCTAGTAGAGCGGCTGATGTTGGATTAGCTAGTTGGTTAGGTAAAGGCTGACCAAGGCGACGATCCATAGCGGGTCTGAGAGGATGATCCGCCACATTGGGACTGAGACACGGCCCAAACTCCTACGGGAGGCAGCAGTGGGGAATTTTGGACAATGGGGGAGACCCTGATCCAGCCATGCCGCGTGTCTGAAGAAGGCCTTCGGGTTGTAAAGGACTTTTGTTAGGGAAGAAATGCCATAGGTTAAGAGCTAATGGAGCTGACGGTACCTAAAGAATAAGCACCGGCTAACTACGTGCCAGCAGCCGCGGTAATACGTAGGGTGCGAGCGTTAATCGGAATTACTGGGCGTAAAGCGAGCGCAGACGGTTAGACAAGTCAGATGTGAAATCCCCGAGCTTAACTTGGGAAGTGCATTTGAAACTGTCTGACTAGAGTGTGTCAGAGGGAGGTAGAACTCCACGTGTAGCAGTGAAATGCGTAGAGATGTGGAAGAATACCGATGGCGAAGGCAGCCTCCTGGGATAACACTGACGTTCATGCTCGAAAGCGTGGGTAGCAAACAGGATTAGATACCCTGGTAGTCCACGCCCTAAACGATGACAATTAGCTGTTGGGATACTAGATATCTTAGTAGCGAAGCTAACGCGTGAAATTGTCCGCCTGGGGAGTACGGTCGCAAGATTAAAACTCAAAGGAATTGACGGGGACCCGCACAAGCGGTGGATGATGTGGATTAATTCGATGCAACGCGAAGAACCTTACCTGGTCTTGACATGTACGGAAGCTTTTGGAGACAGAAGTGTGCCTTCGGGAACCGTAACACAGGTGCTGCATGGCTGTCGTCAGCTCGTGTCGTGAGATGTTGGGTTAAGTCCCGCAACGAGCGCAACCCTTGTCATTAGTTGCCATCATTAAGTTGGGCACTCTAATGAGACTGCCGGTGACAAACCGGAGGAAGGTGGGGATGACGTCAAGTCCTCATGGCCCTTATGACCAGGGCTTCACACGTCATACAATGGTTGGTACAGAGGGTAGCGAAGCCGTGAGGTGGAGCCAATCTCAGAAAGCCAATCGTAGTCCGGATTGCACTCTGCAACTCGAGTGCATGAAGTCGGAATCGCTAGTAATCGCAGGTCAGCATACTGCGGTGAATACGTTCCCGGGTCTTGTACACACCGCCCGTCACACCATGGGAGTGGGGGATACCAGAATTGGGTAGACTAACCGCGAGGAGGTCGCTTAACACGGTATGCTTCATGACTGGGGTGAAGTCGTAACAAGGTAGCCGTAGGGGAACCTGCGGCTGGATCACCTCCTTTCTAGAGAAAAGAAGAGGGTTATTCGTACTCACACTTATCGGTAAACTGTGGAAAAGATGCGTAGAAGGAAGGAAGACCTGGGTTTGTAGCTCAGCTGGTTAGAGCACACGCTTGATAAGCGTGGGGTCGGAGGTTCAAGTCCTCCCAGACCCACCAGTAAAGAGGCGAGGAATAAGGGGGCATAGCTCAGTTGGTAGAGCACCTGCTTTGCAAGCAGGGGGTCATCGGTTCGATCCCGTTTGCCTCCACCAGAGAAGAGACTTTGGAAATAAAAGTGTGTTTGTGTATATTGCGGTTATAAGAAGAGATATATAAACGTGTATATATAGAAGTATATTTTTATTTGCGAAGTAACGCATCGATCTTTAACAAATTGGAAAGCCGAAATCAACAAACAATGCTTTAAGAAGTAAAAAAGGATTGGGTGATGATTGTATCGACTGATTAACGAGAGACAAAAGGCGTTAATCAGGCAACCAAAGCAGTAAGCTTTGTCAGAGTATAGAGCCTAAGTATATATTACAGTCAACGGTAAGGTATACGAAGTCAAGAGGATCTTGAAATGATAGAGTCAAGTGAATAAGTGCATCAGGTGGATGCCTTGGCGATGAAAGGCGAAGAAGGACGTGTAAGCCTGCGAAAAGCGAGGGGGAGCTGGCAATAGAGCTGTGATCCCTTGATATCCGAATGGGGAAACCCACCATATGTAAGTATGGTATCCATGACTGAATCCATAGGTCATGAGAAGCGAACCCGGGGAACTGAACCATCTAAGTACCCGGAGGAAAAGAAATCAACCGAGATTGCGTAAGTAGTGGCGAGCGAACGCGCAAGAGCCTGTATATGATAGTTATTGGGATAGAAGAACAAGCTGGGAAGCTTGACCATAGTGGGTGAAAGTCCCGTATTCGAAATTCTGGTAATGGTACTAGGTATACGACAAGTAGGGCGGGGCACGAGAAATCCTGTCTGAATATGGGGGGACCATCCTCCAAGGCTAAATACTCATCATCGACCGATAGTGAACCAGTACCGTGAGGGAAAGGCGAAAAGAACCCCGGGAGGGGAGTGAAATAGAACCTGAAACCTGATGCATACAAACAGTGGGAGCACTTTATGGTGTGACTGCGTACCTTTTGTATAATGGGTCAACGACTTACGTTCAGTAGCGAGCTTAACCGGATAGGGGAGGCGTAGGGAAACCGAGTCTTAATAGGGCGACAAGTTGCTGGGCGTAGACCCGAAACCGAGTGATCTATCCATGGCCAGGTTGAAGGTGCCGTAACAGGTACTGGAGGACCGAACCCACGCATGTTGCAAAATGCGGGGATGAGCTGTGGATAGGGGTGAAAGGCTAAACAAACTCGGAGATAGCTGGTTCTCCCCGAAAACTATTTAGGTAGTGCCTCGAGTAAGACACTGATGGGGGTAAAGCACTGTTATGGCTAGGGGGTCATTGCGACTTACCAACCCATGGCAAACTAAGAATACCATCAAGTGGTTTCTCGGGAGACAGACATCGGGTGCTAACGTCCGGTGTCAAGAGGGAAACAACCCAGACCGCCAGCTAAGGTCCCGAATGACAGATTAAGTGGTAAACGAAGTGGGAAGGCGAAGACAGCCAGGATGTTGGCTTAGAAGCAGCCATCATTTAAAGAAAGCGTAATAGCTCACTGGTCGAGTCGTCCTGCGCGGAAGATGTAACGGGGCTCAAATCTGTAACCGAAGCTGCGGATGTCAGGTAACTGGCATGGTAGGGGAGCGTTCTGTAGGCTGATGAAGGGATATTGAGAAGTATCCTGGAGGTATCAGAAGTGCGAATGTTGACATGAGTAGCGATAAACAGGGTGAAAAGCCCTGTCGCCGAAAACCCAAGGTTTCCTACGCAACGTTCATCGGCGTAGGGTGAGTCGGCTCCTAAGGCGAGGCAGAGATGCGTAGTCGATGGGAAACAGGTTAATATTCCTGTACTTGATTCAAATGCGATGTGGGGACGGAGAAGGTTAGGTCAGCGACCTGTTGGAATAGGTCGTTTAAGCCGGTAGGTAGAATGCTTAGGCAAATCCGGGCATTTAATACCGAGAAGTGATGACGATTGTCCAAGGACAAGAAGTGACTGATACCAAGCTTCCAGGAAAAGCCACTAAGCTTCAGTTTGAATGAAACCGTACCGCAAACCGACACAGGTGGGTAGGATGAGAATTCTAAGGCGCTTGAGAGAACTCAGGAGAAGGAACTCGGCAAATTGATACCGTAACTTCGGGAGAAGGTATGCCTCTTATTGTGAAGGCTATACGCTGTAAGCGATGAGAGGTCGCAGAGAATAGGTGGCTGCGACTGTTTAATAAAAACACAGCACTCTGCAAACACGAAAGTGGAAGTATAGGGTGTGACGCCTGCCCGGTGCTGGAAGGTTAATTGAAGATGTTAACGCATTGGATCGAAGCCCCAGTAAACGGCGGCCGTAACTATAACGGTCCTAAGGTAGCGAAATTCCTTGTCGGGTAAGTTCCGACCCGCACGAATGGCGTAACGATGGCCACACTGTCTCCTCCTGAGACTCAGCGAAGTTGAAATGGTTGTGAAGATGCAATCTCCCCGCTGCTAGACGGAAAGACCCCGTGAACCTTTACTGTAGCTTTGCATTGGACTTTGAAGTCACTTGTGTAGGATAGGTGGGAGGCTAAGAAACTTGGACGCTAGTCTGAGTGGAGCCGTCCTTGAAATACCACCCTGGTGACTTTGAGGTTCTAACCCAGGTCCATGAACTGGATTG
The DNA here is from genome assembly GCA_029433475.1 of Neisseriaceae bacterium ESL0693. Classification (GTDB taxonomy): domain Bacteria; phylum Pseudomonadota; class Gammaproteobacteria; order Burkholderiales; family Neisseriaceae; genus Snodgrassella. The sequence continues at coordinate 4,565 of JAQTIE010000015.1, forward strand.
GGGACCGTGCATGGTAGGCAGTTTGACTGGGGCGGTCTCCTCCCAAAGAGTAACGGAGGAGTTCGAAGGTTACCTAGGTCCGGTCGGAAATCGGGCTGATAGTATAATGGCAAAAGGTAGCTTAACTGCGAGACCGACAAGTCGAGCAGGTGCGAAAGCAGGACATAGTGATCCGGTGGTTCTGAATGGAAGGGCCATCGCTCAACGGATAAAAGGTACTCCGGGGATAACAGGCTGATTCCGCCCAAGAGTTCATATCGACGGCGGAGTTTGGCACCTCGATGTCGGCTCATCACATCCTGGGGCTGTAGTCGGTCCCAAGGGTATGGCTGTTCGCCATTTAAAGTGGTACGTGAGCTGGGTTTAAAACGTCGTGAGACAGTTTGGTCCCTATCTGCAGTGGGCGTTGGAAGTTTGACGGGGGCTGCTCCTAGTACGAGAGGACCGGAGTGGACGAACCTCTGGTGTACCGGTTGTGACGCCAGTCGCATCGCCGGGTAGCTAAGTTCGGAAGAGATAAACGCTGAAAGCATCTAAGCGTGAAACTCGCCTGAAGATGAGACTTCCCTGGAGTATAACTCCCGGAAGAGACGTTCGAGACCAGGACGTTGATAGGTCGGGTGTGGAAGAGTGGTAACACTTGAAGCTAACCGATACTAATTGCTCGAGAGGCTTGACTCTATCATTTGAAGGTCTTTGGTGGTGAAAGCCACGGAAGAGGCTGAGATGATAAAGAAGCTTACTGAAAAAGATACACATTACCGAAGAAGACGGCTTTCTGATTTGACAGTTTAAGTTTGGCGGCCATAGCGAGTTGGACCCACGCCTATCCATCCCGAACAGGATAGTGAAACGACTTAGCGCCGATGATAGTATGGAATACCCATGTGAAAGTAGGACACTGCCAGACACCGATAAGAAGAGCCCTGTAGCTGATGCTACGGGGCTTTTACCATTGTGGCAGAGGGGAGGAGTCACCGGAAAT
>JAQTIE010000016.1 GCA_029433475.1 Neisseriaceae bacterium ESL0693
CTGACTGAAGAGGAATACAATAATCAGGTGGGTGACCTGGATAAAGTCAATGTTCTGATCGGCATGATTGCCGGAGGCCTGGGCGCACCCACCAGCAACGCAGCCGGTATTATTGCGGCAACAGCCAGTCCGGCGGTGGCTTATGAGATTGGGCAGTACTTTAAAGAACAGGCCTATCTGAATCAACTGAATGGTCAGGGAGATCAGCTGACTACAGCTCAGGAAGCGGCGCACCTCTTAGCCCATGCGGCTTTGGGTGCAGCGGTAGCCGCTACTGGCGGTAATAACGCTCTTGTTGGTGCCGCTTCGGCCGCCGGTGCTGAAGCTGCCGCGCCTGCACTGGCGCACTGGTTGTATGACAAAGACCCGTCTGACCTGACTTCAGACGAGAAACAGACCATTTCCAGCATTGTAGGATTGGCCGGTGCGGCGGTGGGTGCGACTACTGGCAATAGTGCTGATATCGTCAGTGGTGCACAGGCCGGACAGAATGCGGTGGATAATAATCTGCTGATTAACCTGAATGGCACTAACAAACTTAATGCCCAGGAAAAAGCCATTATCAATAAACTCAAACAGGCAGGTGTACAAAGTACCGATGACTATCAGAAACGCTATGACCAATGTCAGACTTCTGCCTGCCGGCAGGAAGTCATCAAGGAATTTCAGCAGGCTTCCGATCAGACCGGCAAGATCATAGCCGATCTTTATCATCAGGGTATCTTGTCACAAGATGAATATCTGACACTGGTCACCAATATTGCCGGTAAAATGAAGGATGCCGACCGTGATAGTGCATTGGCCACGTCTGGTCATGGTGACATCTTTGATATGGATGGACAAAACTGGACTTCGGGAGCGATTGCCGGTAATCCGTTTTTTGATGCAGTCAGAACGGAAATATTGCTGCAACGATTAAAAGAGAGTGGTGCCTCAGATGAGCAGATAGCGCAGAAAATAGAGCAAAACCAAGTTGCATCAAGTCTTTTGTCCAGCTTGCCGCTGGATCAACAGGCAGCCTACTTTAGTATGGCTGGAATTGGTGCAGATGCATTGATCGGGTTAGTTACCCGAGGTAAAGGCAGACAGTCGTTAAGCCCTGCTCAGCTGGCTGAGATTGAGAAGGGGGTGGAAAAAGGTAAGGCGAATGCATCTTATAAACCTAATCAGGGCGCCATTGCTAATATGGGAGACTATTTTAAACAACCGGGTGTTGGTTCTGAATTAGGGAAAAATTCTCAGAAAAGCTCTAAGATCTATCAAGGGCAGACAGTTTATGTGGCTACTGATAAGATGAAAGACTATGGAATTAAGAAGGGCGATCAATTCTATTTAGATGGAGAACATAAAAATCATATTGAAGTTTTTGATAAAAATGGGGATTTTAAGCATGTACTCAATCTAGATGGCACAGTAAATCCAGCTAAAACAGAGGCCGGAAAAGGAAGGAAACTACCCAAATGACTACGACTAAAACGAAATTTAATGAATTACGAGACGCCATTATGTTGGCAGCTAAACAACAAGGTATATCAGAGGAAGAATTGCATGGCAATTTAGATAAATGGCATATGGATTATAAAGATAATCTGGATCGTGATTTTAAATATACAATTAATGATCTTAATGAAAACACTAAATTGTTTAAACAAGCTATTGAGCGAAAAGATATGGTTACAGCCATAGTTGCATTAGTGTATATTGAGATTCAAACACATGAATTACGAAATTTTTTTGAAAATATCAATGATGATTTAATACAACTGGGCTGGGGAGAAAAACTAAAAGAGAAGTGGCCGGATATACCTGAAGATTATCAAGTGCCACCAGATTATGATTATGAAAATACAAATTTAACTTGCTTAGAAAGACGTGAAAAATGGGCTAAGTTTGATTTAGAAGAAGACCGTTTAGATGAATTAGAACAGCGCCCTAAAGTTTTAACCATGCATAAAAAAACACCACTAGACCAAACAGATGACTGATAAGGTGTTTCATTAGTAATAAATTAATAAAAAAGGCCGTTATCTCTTTTGATAACGGCCTTTTTCTTTACATCACAATATTAAATTATCTAGACCCGGCCATTGACATCAACATTAAAACGCGGCAATATCACGCCACCACGTTCAATAACGTGGGCAGCTTTGGAAGGCTGATGCACAAAGATAAGCAATCCGCTTTATCTTTCGATTTTAGCGGTATTTTATTCTTGTAATCCATGCCATTAATACATCTTTCTATGGTGGGCAATGGTAGGGAGGTTTTATACCTGCTGGTTTCTTTGTGCCGGTCTTCCAACCCTGCCATTTGTCTGCCCCTACCATCGTTTGGAAGCGATACGGGGTAATTTAAAACCACAAAGAAAGATATCATGATGATTATATCTTTATGCCTCATCAAAGCGCATTCCTTGCGTTTACTCCTCACTCAACCGCTCATCTCTGAACTCAATTATTGCCAGACATTTTGTCGCAAGAATTTCGGAGGTGTCGCATGAAAACCTACACTGTTGATTACAATCTACTGGCCTCCTCGGCTGACACATTGCTGGTTCTTGATTATTTCAGCCAGCATGTGGAAATTATCGCCGAAGTGATAGAAGCATTAACCAAGCCGGAAGATGTGTTAGTTAAAAGACTGGCCGATATGCTGATACAAATGGCTACTCATGTACAAAATTGTGAGAGTGGCCGATTGGCGGCTAATTTGTGTACAGTGTTTGATGGTGGTGGAGAAATCAAGTAATAAAGATTGAATATCCATCTTTCCCGCTTGTGATACTTAATCGCATCACAAGCGGATTTTGAATAATCTTTTAGCAACCAGCCGACCCAGACCACCACCACCCACCAACCCGACTTCATTCACACCATCAACCAGCAACAACGCCTGCCCGACAGCAGCCTCTACGCCATTAAACCCAACAACAGCAGCTATCTGGTTGAAACCGATCCCGCCTTCACCAGCCAGAAACAATGGCTGGGCAGTGATTACATGCTCAGCGCCCTCGGCATCAACAACGACAACATGCAAAAACGCCTCGGCGATGGCTACTACGAACAACAGCTGATACAAAACCAGATCATGCAGATCACCGGCAACCGCTATCTGGACGGCTACGATAATGATCAGGAACAATACAAAGCCTTAATGAATGCCGGTGTTGAATACGCCAAAGAATACCAGCTTACCCCCGGTGTGGCTTTAAGTGCCGAACAAATGAGCCAGCTCACCAGCGATATGGTGTGGCTGGTGAATCAAACCGTCACCCTCCCCGATGGCAGCCAGCAAACCGTACTGGTACCGCAAGTCTATATTCATGCTAAAAACAGCGATATTGCCGCCGATAACGGCCGCATCAGCGGGCACAACGTCAACATCAACCTCAGCGGCGACCTGAATAACCAGGGGCAGATCAGCGGTGCAGCCAAAGTCAGCACTCAAAGTCACAACCTCATCAATGAGGGACAAATCAGTGGCAACGACCTCAGCCTCAGCGCCAAACACGACATCAACAATCAGGGCGGCAGCATTCAGGCCGGTCACAGCGCCAGCCTTACCGCCGGCAACAACATCAACATCAATAGCAGCCTCAGTCAGGCCGACAGCCACAGCCGTGAAAGCAGCAACCACATTCAAGGCATCGACCGCGTCGGCAGTATCGAAGTCGGACACAACAATGACAACAGCGCACTGCTTACCTTAAATGCCGGCAACGACATCAATCTTTACGACCACTGTTATCATGAAGAGAAAAAATCTGGCCTGATGGGCTCCGGCGGCATCGGTTTCAGTGTCGGCAAAGAAAAGGACACCACCGACAACAAAGACACCACCCA
>JAQTIE010000017.1 GCA_029433475.1 Neisseriaceae bacterium ESL0693
ACTGCCGGCATTGTGGCCGGTGTACCGGTAGAAATCGGCCAAAGCATGGAGGACTTACTCCATATGGTGACCAGTCCAATTGAAACCTACAATGCCATCAAATCACTGATTAACAGCGATGACATCTTTGGCAACGTATCAGACGCATTAAAGCAGGAATACAGTAACCGCATAGATAACCTGATCAACCAGTACGAACAAGCCGGCGCCAGTGGTTCATTTCAGGCCGGTGTTGAGATCGGGCGGTTGTTAACCGATGCAGGTACCCTTGTTGCAGGTGGTATTGGTGTGGGTAAAGGGGTGGCTAAGGTTACCGATAAGGTGATTGGCAAGCTGGCACATGAAAGCATGTACACACCAGAATTGGCGGGCGTAGGCAATATCAAACTTCCGGCTGATACTTTGGCTGATGGTACACCGCTCAATAAAAAACCGGCCAAAGGCTCAGCACAGGCTGGTAAAGATGATAAAGTACCTTATGAACCCAATCAGGGCGCCATTGCCAATATGGGGGATTATTTTAAACAGCCTGGCTTTGGCTCAGAATTAGGGCAAAATTCGCGCAAAACTTCTAAGCAATATCAGGGGCAAACTATTTATGTCGCGAGTAATAAAAACATGAAAGATTATGGCATCAATAAAGGCGATCAATTCTATTTAGACGGTTCTCATAAAAACCATATTGAGGTATTTGATCAAAATGGTGATTTTAAAGGCGTACTAAATTTAGATGGCACACCGAATAAAGCTAAATCAATTGCCGGAAAAGGAAGGAAATTACCCAAATGACCACAACCAAGACAGAATTTAATGAATTAAGAGACGCCATGATGCTGGCAGCCGAAGAACAAGGTATATCTAAAGAAAATTTATATGAAAACTGGGATATGGATTATGAAGATAATTTAGATCGCTATTTTAAATATATGATTAATAAACTTAGTGCAAATACTAAATTATTTAAACAAGCTATCCAAAAGAAAGATATGACAACAACAATGGTTGCATTGCTAGGTATTTCAATGCAATCCCAAGAATTGGTTACTTTTTTTAAAGAAATGAATGATGATGTAGAGCGTCTCGGGTGGGGCGAAGGGCTAAGAGAGAAATGGCCGGACATACCCGAAGACCATCAGGTGCCAGCAGATTATGATTATGAAAATACTTTCTTATCCTATGAAGAGCGAAAAAAACATATTGCCGCCTTTAATGCAGAAGAAGACCGTTTAGATGCATTAGAACGGCTTCCTAAGGTTTTAACCATGCATAAAAAAACACCATCGGATTAAGCAGGCAGAAAGTTACCCAAATGACCACCACTAAAACAAAATTTAATGAACTAAGAGACGCTATGATGCAGGCGGCAAAAGAGTTGGGAATACCAGAGCAGGAATTGCATGATGATTTAGATAAATGGCATATGAGTTATAAAAGCAATCTAGATCGGCAGTTTAAATATTACATTAATAAACTTAATGAAAATACTAAGTTATTTAAACAGGCCATTATGCGAAAAGATAGGTTAACAGCAACACTTGCATTGGTAAGAATTTCAATGCAATCCCAAACATTGGCTACATTTTTTCAGAAAATAGATGATGATGTAATGCGTTTAGGTTGGGGCGAAGGGCTAAAAGATAAGTGGTCAGACATACCAGAAGGTTATCAGGCGCCAGCAGATTATGATTATGAAAATACCAGTTTATCCTATGAAGAGGGCAAAAAACATTTAGCGGCCTTTAATGTGGAAGAAGACCGTTTAGATGCATTAGAACGGCGCCCCAAGGTTTTAACCATGCATAAAAAAACACCGCCAGACAAAGCAGATGACTGAACGAAGATAACCATATTTCCTAATCTATTAATAAAACAGGCTATTATCAATGATGATAATAGCCTTTTATATTAATAATCTACGCTGTTTCACTCAGCCGGATATCAACCGCCTGATGCAGAATCCGGTCAATACTGGCGCTTAATCCACCAATCAAAGTAAACAAATGCCCCGCTAATTGCAACATCTGATCATGATCAACCAAAGAATTAGTGTCTATTTCCTGTTGCTGAATGGTTTGTCTTTCCAGTAACAATTTACCCATGGTTTCGGCCATCTGGTTAAATACTACCCCTGCCTGAATACAGTCACCAATGACCAGATTCAGATCACGAGAATCTAAATATTGGCGCTTTTCATCTGCCAATAAATCGGTATTGAGAATGAGAGAAACCAGCTGATGATTGTGCAAGAGGCTGGCCGCAGCATCGTAGTATTGGGTATCAAAGGTGAGTTTATGCATGATTTACCTCACAATTAAACAATGAAGTATTCAGCAACAAAACCGAATGAAAATAAAATGAACTATGCACAGATTGCATAGAATATAAGCATAAAATACATTGATTTGATATCATAATAATATCTTTCTTTGGATTAATAATCCCCTAATTGCTTCCAAACAAAAAAGGGGTAAACAAATGACAGGGTTGGAAGACTGGTCCAAAGTTCCAGCGAGCGCAGGGCTCCCCTGCCATTGTTCACCATCGAAAGAACAAATATGCATGGGTACAGACATTAAAAACCGTATAAGAATAATCAAATATACGGCGTGTCTGTCTTTTGGATCAGCCTTCCAAAGCTGGTTGCTGAATTGGCAGCAACGGAATGATGTTGCCGTGAAATGGTTTAATTGTCAATCATATTCATACATAATATGTAAAATATTGTATACTATGGTATTTTTATCATAGCTACCGGTCTGTATGGTTAGGTTTAATCAATTCAAAGCGACCTATAGTCTGATCAGCCTTACCAGCGGCCACGACATCAAGGTTGAAGGCAGTAACATTATTTCAGACCACGGCACCCGATTACTGGCCGGTAACGACATCAACATCAACGCCGCCGACAACAGCTACTATGATCACGAATATCACAAAACCACCAAATCCGGCTTAATGAGTGCCAGCGGTGGCGTAGGCGTCAGTATCGGCAAAGAAAAGGACACCACCGACAACACCGACATCAGCCATATCCACAGCGGCAGCCTGGTCGGCAGTCTTGGCGGAGATACCACTATCGTAGCCGGCCACAACTATAACCAAACCGGCAGCAGCGTACTGGCACCGCAGGGCAACATCAATATTGCCGCCCAGCAGATCAATGTAGCGGCCGCCATGGACAGCCACCAGAACGACCATATCCACACCTACGAAAAAAGCGGCCTGACTGTAGCCGTCACCGCGCCAGTGGTGTCCGCCGTACAACAAGCCACCCATGCCGTGCACACCATCGGCGAAAGTAAAAACAACCGCGTTAATGCCATGGCGGCGATGAATAGCGGCTACGACAGCTACAAAGCCGCCCAAAGCATCGGCAACCTCAATAACCCCAACCCACAGGCCAACACAGCCAGCATCAAAGTCAGCCTCACCTATGGCCAGCAAAAAAGCAAACAGGAAAACCACAGCCAAAGTACAGTGGCCAGCGCCAG
>JAQTIE010000018.1 GCA_029433475.1 Neisseriaceae bacterium ESL0693
TATGATTAAATCATTGCTATTAAAAGCTTATTCAAAATCCGCTTGTGATACGGTTAAGTATCACAAGCGGGAAAGATAGATATTTAATCTTTATTGCTTGATTTCTTCACCACCATCAAACACCGTACACAAATTAGCTGCCAATCGGCCACTTTCGCAATTTTGCACATGAGTAGCCATTTGTATCAGCATATCGGCCAGTCTTTTAACTAACACATCTTCCGGCTTGGTTAATTCTTCTATCACTTCGGCGATAATTTCCACATGCTGGCTGAAATAATCAAATACCAGTAAGGTATCAGCCGAGGAGGCCAGTAGATTGTAATCAACAGTGTAGGTTTTCATGCGGCACCTCCGAGGGTGGCATAAAACCTATGATGATTAAAAGTAGTAGCCTTAAACAAATTAGAAAATAAGCGCAAAGAATGCACCATGATAAGGCGTGAAAACACCTGACAGATTACAGCCATAATATACCTTTTTCGTTTGGGTCTAATGCCTCTAAATCGCTTCTAAACGATTGTGGAGGCGGACAAAAAGCAGGATTAGAAGACTGGCCAAACGAACCAGCAGGCGCAAGGCCTCCCTGCCATTGTCCACCATTAGAAAAGTATATCAATGACATGGAAACAGACATAAAAATACCACCCATAAAAAAACTAAAGGCGGTGTGTCTGCCGTTTGGAAACAGCCTTCTAAAGCTGATCACGCTATTGAACGCGATGGGGTGATATTGCCGTTTTTTTATGTTGATGTCAATGGCTGAGGCTAGACAATTTAATACTGTGATGTAAAGAAACAGGCCGTTATCAGAAAAGATAACGGCCTTTTTTGTTAATTTATTATTAATTAAGTACTTTATCAGCTATTTTTAAATTGATAGTATATTATTTTTTAAAGTTGTGATTCAAAATTTAACTATATTGCTAATTTAATTACTAAAATAAATAGAATGACAGAAATAAATAACTGCATAGTAAATCCTTTAGCAGATAGGAAGTTATTCCAAGATCTGTAATTATTTTTATATTATCTATATGGTTTTAAAATGTTAATATATTAAATTAATTTTGATGATATATTTAGATGAACTTATATAGTTTTCAAAAAAGCTAAAAATATAATAGTAATTACAATTAAGATAAATGAAATAAATATTAAATAGCAAATTCTTAATACCCAGATAGCTAATCTATTTTTAACTGGCACTAAACCTAAAACTGCTTTTATGAGAAAAATAAATAATTCAAGTCGGTTTTCTCCGTATAAGTCAAAATAATTTTTGATTCCTTTTTCCTCTTTACAAATTGTATAGGTAGCTACTGAACCTATAAACGCTATTATAGAAAAAAATACTATATAACATATATCTGTAAGTTCTGAAGTTGAGGACATATATTTTCCTTATTAAATAAATATAAATTACTTTAAATTCAATTTAGAAAAATCTAACTAATAAAACTGCTAGAAATAAAACTATAAATAATATATAAACAATTCTACAAATCCAGATAGCTAATTTATTTCTAACTGGTATTAGACCTAAAGCTGCTTTTAAAATAAATACTGATAACTCTAGATTATTTCTTTTGAAATATAGTTCTAGAATAGATTTCACTCCTTTCTCTTCTTTTAAAATTTGATATGCAGCCCAATTACTGATAATAACTATTAAAAACAATACAAACGGGATATTAATATCCATTTGAACACTCCTAGTACAGTATTTAGAATCGCCAATTAGCAGGAGCAAAAGTATTCCAAGGTTTGTAATAATTTTGGTATGGATCCACTGGTTTGGGTTTGTGAATAGTGGTTTGGTAACCAAAATTTATATTGATATTAGCACCAACATTTTTGCTAACTTTCCAATTACTTTGAATATCATTTGGAAAATTAAAATTCTTTAAATCAGATATAGTAGTTGTGGCGCATTTACTGGCTCCAACTGGCCCCATACCTGCACCAGCACAAATTTCAACATATCCGCCATCAGGACGACTATCCCCTCCAGAGATTCCTACTTCGCCGTCTAGGGCAAACCCAACAGCAGGTGCTCCAGTGAGTGTTACAGAACCATCAGGGTTAAGGGTTGCCGAAAAATTTGCGCCTAATCCTGCGGCGGCCGTAACTTCAGCATACATACCTGTATTGCGTAAAAATTCTTTAATTTTGGCAAGAGTAAATTCATTATTAATCAAGGCATTTTGTGCAGCTTGGCTGGCTTGTACAACATTTGCACCACTATAGGTAGTAGTGCCTACCGCAGCACCCGCCAATCCAATAATACTTGAAACAGTCTGTTTCTCATTCGCGGTTAAATCTGACGGGTCTTTACCATACAGCCAGTGCGCCAAGGCAGGGGCGGCTGCTTCAGCACCGGCGGCCGAGGCCGCACCAATAAGGGCGTTATTGCCGCCTGCTGCCGCTACGGCAGCACCCAATACCGCATGTGCCAGCAAATGCTCGGCACTGCCTTCGCTGCCGTTTTCTTTAAAGTGTTGTCCTATTTCATAGGCTAATGCAGGGCTGGCAGTAGTTGCAATGATGCCGCCAACGTTGTTGGTTGGCGCTGACAAACCGCCGGCGACCATGCCAATCAATACATTGATTTTATCCAAATTGCCAACCTGCTCATTGTATTCCTGTTCAGTCAGATTACCCTTATCACGTTCGGCTTTGAGCTGGTCTTTCTTCTGGTTGATTTCAGCCTGTGCCTTCTGGGTGTTCTGGCTGAATTCTTTGCTGACGTCTATCTGGGTATCCAGCTCACTTTGTACCCGGTCTTTGTCAAAGTTGTTGCTGAGATAGCCGGCGTGTTCAGTGTAGTTGTCGGTGCTGACGTCAGTGTGAACTTTATCAATATCCTGTGTCTGATGTTCTTTATCCGTAATATTGATGTTGCTGGTATTAATACCGCTGTGGGTGGTGCTGTTGGCGTTGCCTTTGTCACTGCCATAGCCGATGCCGGACATGAGGCTGTTGGTGGCGTTGCCGTTTTTATCCACGGTCTGGCCATTGGCGCCGCCATTGATATCACCGCTGAGGCCAATGCCGACGCCTTCGCCTTTGTAGTTGCTGTGGTTATTGAGATCGGTAAAGCCGATGGTGCCGCTGGTGAGCTGGTTTTTATGTTCCTGTTCGGCTTTGTCGGTCGAAGTGATGAGGGCACCGGTGAGCTGGGTATGGCCACCGACATTCACCTGATAGCCGCCATCACCGGCAAACAGGCCGCTTTGTTCGGTGACCGCGGCATAGTCGGCGTTGATCTTGCTGTG
>JAQTIE010000019.1 GCA_029433475.1 Neisseriaceae bacterium ESL0693
GGGTTGTCATACAACTACTACAGGGATTATGATTCCAGAACCGGACGTTATATAGAAAGTGACCCGCTGGGCTTGGGTGGAGGGATAAACACCTTTGCGTATGTGGGTGGGAATCCGCTGAGTTATGCTGATCCGTATGGGTTGGTTGCATTAGCGCCAGCAGGTGGTGCTTTGGGGCTATTATCTTTACCAGTCGCACCGTGGGTAGTTGCTGTACTAACCGTAGCTACTATTGGCTGGATGGCATGGGATCAGTATACGAAATGGCGAGATGAAAAAGAAGAAAAGGATAAAATTAAGCAGTGTGAAGTAAGTAAAGTCAGTACGGGGTCTTCAGCTCCTCCGCCTGATCCTGATGACAAGGAGACCGAACATTATAAGAAAAGGAAACAAGAAGCAAAAAGAGATGTACACCGACAAGTTGGAGATCCTAATCGTGTAATAAGAGAAGGAAAACATTACTATGATACTGAAACTGGAAAAACTATTTATGTTAAGGGAGATAGAGTAGTTGTTCAGACACCAGAAGGTGAATTTCATTCAAAATTTACAAATACCAGAGCAAACACAAATATGAGAATAAGGAAAGGCAAATGGGTACCCAAATGAAATTTCAAGGAACGAAGTATCAGGAAATAAAATTGATTATTTTTCATATGGAAACTATATGTAAAGCAAATTGCCTGAAAAGGTTATCAGATAATCAATATGCAATTGTTTCTTTGGATGCTATCAGGGTAAATGAATCTTTAAGTGACGCTAAATTTAGAAGGGAAAACTATTATGAATTAATACAAGAAGAATTTAAAAATTCATTTTTAGAGTGGTTGCCATCTGTAGAACAAGCGTTAGACAGTTTTTTGGCGGGATTTGAATGATGAGACGGCAATAACTTTTAAGATCATTTATTATTTAATATCAACATTATCTCGAAGCCATTATTAAGTATTGATGAGATAAAAACGGGCTATTGGTTTATCTATAAATCCCAATAGCCCATTTTAAATTAGTTATCAGGAAGTTCGTGAAATAGCAAGGCAGATAAAAAATGGTACGTATTAAAATTTGAAAGGAGCTTAAAATGAATAATCTGGAAACAGAAGCAATTATCGAGATTAGTCAACAAGATTTTATTGATAATGCATTGAATAAAATATCAGGATATCCATTATTCAATATAAAGAATTATCTGGGGACCATGTTTTATATGGACTTTGGCCAGCCTGTGACTAAATCTCGTTATTCTCCATTATCAAAAAAACAAGTGGAATTTCAATGTGGTGAAATTATATTAAGTATACGAGATTGTCCCTGGATCATTCAAACCGGGAAGCAGGTAACTCTTAATAGTCATGAAGATTATGAGGATGATGAATTTGACTTAAATTTTAAGCCATTATTAGGAAGAAAGATTTTAAAAACTGAGATTGTCCAGCAGAATGTGATATTTACCTTTGAGGGAGGTGTTGAATTAATATGCGATGTCAGCGGACAAACTGAAGATGATGAATATGAAGGTGATAGTTCAGTAATCGCAATAACTTTTAATTCTGAAAATGAGGAATATAGCCACGCATATAATCTTGGCATCAGTGAACAGTTGGCAGTAGAGTTCACATGTCACCAAATAAAATAGAATTATAATATTTTAAATATCAATTAAACAGTAAGTAATCTGATTTATATAACATAATCTAAAATTACTTGCTGTTTATGATTAAACACAATGGAGGTATTAATGAGTACCAAAGAGCCGTTATGGACATGGATACCGAATGTTCGGTTAAATGATCTGTATTTTGAGAAACCATATGCTGAGTTTGAAACCTTTATTGCAGATAAATATTATGTGAATTATGCAGAAGGATTGGCTTTTGGTGATGAAGAAGAGGAAGTTACGTATAAGTCAGATTCAGAAGGAGGATTTTTTTGCTTTACTGGGAAAACCCATATATTCACGAGTGCTCAAATTTGGAGTAATTTATATTATAAGGGAAAAAATCTAATAGGTTTAACACCTAAAGAATTAAAAGCAGTTTTAGATGTAGATGATCTGCAAAAAGATGAAGAAGGTTATTATTATGACTCTAATGAATTAAATGCAAAATTCTGGATAGAAAATGGAATGGTTGAATCTGTGAGCGTTTGATAATTAATAATTTATATTTTTTAGTTATTTAGTGGTAAAAGCTGACTAGATAAAATGGGTCATCAGTATTATTTAATATTGATGGCCTATTTTTGCAGGTTTATCACACGATCAAATAATAGCCAATAGCATAATTATCTAAAAATAACTTAGCTGTATACACAGAAAGTTAATTAAAGTAGATCGAATATTATAAGAAAAGGAAACAGGAAGCAAAAAGAGATGTACACCGACAAGTTGGAGATCCTAACCGTGTAATAAGGGAAGGAAAGCGTTACTATGATACTGAAACTGGGAATACTGTTTATGTTAAGGGAGATAGAATAGTTATTCAGACACCAGCAGGTAAATTTAAAACACATTTTACAAATACTAGAGCTAATACAAATATGAGAATAAGGAAAGGTAAATGGGTACCCAAATGAAATTTCAAGGAATGAAGTATCAGGAAATAAAAGTAATGATTTTTCATATGAACATTTTATGTAAAGTAAATTGTTTGAAAAGATTATCAGATAACCAGTATGCGGTTGTTTCTCAGGACTTCCTTTATAAAGATGAGCCTTTAAAGGATATTAAATTTAAAAAACAGAATTATTATGAATTGGTAGAAGAAGAGTTTAAAAATTCATTTTTAGAGTGGTCTCCTTCCTTAGATCAGGCAATAGATACTTTCATGGCAGGATTTTTTTTATGATAGCGTACCTAATATAGAGATTTATCTTGGAACCATTTAAGTATTAACTAAATAAAATGGACTATGGATATTATTTAATAATACCGGTAGTCCATTTTTTAGTTTATTCCAGCAATCACCCTCGGCCGGCTGATCGAAGTCAGCCAGAGCGGCGACACCAACAGCCATTTTAGCTACCAGCGCGATGCCTTAGGCCGCA
>JAQTIE010000002.1 GCA_029433475.1 Neisseriaceae bacterium ESL0693
CCGCAGATACTTGATGAATTCAGTTCTAAATCAATGAATGAGTATCCTCGAATCAGTAAATTGTGACAAGTCAGCTGGCTGAATCTCAATGCCTTGTTGGATTATTCTGAGAATATACGTAAGGCAATAGATACGGCCAATACTTTAGTGTCAGTGAACAGTGTGATTCGAAGATATGAGACAAAGAAAAGAAAAAATCTCCTCTATGAATAAATCGGTGAAAACAATGGTTTGTTTGGCGATTAAGTCAGCAAGTGAAAATGGACAATACTGATCTAGAACTAGAAGACTGCCTTGAATCGCTTTAGCATGATATTTGAAGAGTGTGTGACCAGGTATCTTTAAGGGGTGATACAGAATTATTGACACCCTCTTATCTATGAATTTAAAGTCTGACTCCGGTTATTTTTGTTATCTTAATTAATTCCATATTTGATTAGACATTTTTGTTGATAAGATAAAGTTTGCAAGTGTTTTATCCATAAAATACTCATGGTATTTTATATTCATTTTATTGATGTAGAATTAATTAAAATAATCTAATGATTTGCGGTAATATTGATATTACAGCATATTCTTATCGATTGACGCTGAGCTATTATTTGTTTCGATTACAGGTAAAGTAATGATAAACTTAATGATTGTTGCACATGAAGGCATTGCCCAAGCTTATACATCATTAATTAGGCATATTTTTGGTCTGTTGCCAGACAATATTATGGTTGTAGAGATTGGTAGTCATGAAAGTGCTGATGGGGTGTCGAATAAGTTCGAACAGGCATTAGCCCGATTTGATGTTAAGAGTGATATTCTGATTCTGACAGATATCTTTGGGGCAACACCATGCAATGTTGCGCAGAAATTTGTTTGTCATAACCGAATTTTATTGACAGGATTGAATGCACCCATGATGATTAAGGCCATTCAAAATGCACCACTTCGGAATGATGTCAATGTGTTGGCAGATGAAGTTAAAGCGTCTGCAATTACCGGAGTAATGCTCGTTTCTCATCAGAATACAGGTAACCCAATATGATAAAGCGTGAAGTGGAAATTATTAATAAACTGGGCTTACATGCGCGTGCTTCCGGCAAATTCACACAGGTGGCCAGTCAGTTTAAAAGTGATGTATGGGTAACGCGTCAGAATAAACGTGTTAATGGCAAAAGTATTATGGGTTTGATGATGCTGGCCGCAGCACAAGGCAGTATTATTGAATTGGAAGTTAATGGCGTGGATGAGCCTCAAGCCATGCTGGCTTTGATTGAGCTGATCAATAGTTGCTTTGGTGAAGAAGAATAGCGATGAGTATCGTATTGCATGGAGTGGCTGTCGGTGCAGGTATGGCCATTGGCCGTGTGCATTTGGTTTTACGGGGAATGGACGATATTCCCCATTTAGAACTTTCTGATGAAGACGCGGTTAAAGCAGAGATCATGCGATATGAACAGGCAATCAAAGGAACGCGTCGCCAGTTGGAGCAATTGCGTATTGCCATTCCGGAAAATGCACCGACAGAGCTGGGTGCTTTTATTTCATTGCATCTGATGCTATTGAGTGATGCCACCTTATCGCGCGAACCGATAGATATTATCCAATCGCAACATGTTAATGCCGAGTGGGCGCTAAAGCAGCAGACAGATAAATTATCAGAACAGTTTGATGCCATTGAAGATGACTATCTGCGTGTGCGTAAGCAGGATATGCTGCAGGTTGTAGAGCGGATTTTTAAAAATCTGAATGGACTGACTACGGAAGTGGTTACCGAAACCGATGATTTTGGTGAAGATACCATTTTGGTGGCTCATGATTTATCGCCGGCAGATACGATTTTTTTTAAAGATAGCCGTATTGCGGCGTTTGTGACCGATGCCGGCGGTCCAACCAGTCATACTGCGATTTTAGGGCGCGGGCTGGATATACCTTCTGTAATCTCTTTGGGTTATGCGCGTGAATTGCTTAATGAAGATGAATTAATCATTGTTGATGGCAGTAGTGGTGTATTAATTATTGCACCAAATGAAGTCATTCTGGCCGAATACCGACGCCGGATACGTAAATTTCGCAGTCACAGGCGTCAGCTGAATAAATTAAAGCATACCTCAGCCACTACGTTAGATGGTATGAATATCGAACTGATGGCCAATATTGAATCTGTGGCTGACATTAAATCATTGCATAAATTAAGTGCCGATGGTGTGGGTTTATTTCGTAGTGAATTTTCTTATATTAATTGTGATGATTTGCCGACGGAAGAGGCGTTATTCGCATTGTACAGCGATGTGATCAAGAAACTTAAAGGTAAATTATTAACCATTCGCACAGTAGACCTGGGCGTGGATAAAAATCCTCGCTGGTTTGGCCAAAGTCAGGCTTTGAATCCGGCATTGGGTTTAACCGGTATTCGGTTGTGTCTGGCTGAACCGATTATGTTTCGCACCCAAATGCGCGCCATTTTACGGGCAGCCGCGTTGGGGCCTGTGCGTATGATGTGGCCAATGATTGCTTCTGTGGCTGAAATTCAGCAATGCCTGATGCATTTGAATACGGCCAAACAACAATTACGCGAACGTTTTGAGGTATTTAATGAAGATATCTCAGTTGGCGCGATGATTGAAATTCCTTCAGCGGCTTTGTCAATTAATGCTATTTTAAAATGGGTCGATTTTGTCTCTATTGGTACCAATGATTTAATTCAGTATACACTGGCGGTGGATCGCAGCGATGAAGGTGTTAGTTATCTGTATCAACCCAGTCATCCTGCGGTATTAAAATTATTACAACATATTGTACGTACAGCAACGCGCTTGAATAAATCGGTTTCTGTTTGTGGCGAAATGGCCGGTGATGAACAATATACACGGTTATTACTGGGTATGGGGCTGCGATGTCTTTCTATGAATCCGAATAATTTATTGTTGGTCAAGAACCGGATTATTCAGAGTGATACTTTAACGTTAGAAACTGAAGCTCAGAAAATACTCCGTCAGGAAGACCCGGATAAAGTATTGAAATTAATTAAAAGGCTGAATGCCACTAATGAAGTCGTGGAAATAAATAATTAAAAACATGCTTTTGTCTGACTTAGCAAATTTTAACTGTATTTAAACATTTCCTTTGTATAATGAAATAACTAACATTGCTTTGCCAAGCAGTCAGTAATCAGTAGCATTTTTCCCGCAACTTGGCCGCCGATATTCCCTCCCTTGATATTGGCGGTTTTTTTATGCGTTGCGTTTTCTTGTATGAGGAAGGTCTGATAGAGAGTTGCTGAATGCGCTTGTTTAAAAGTTGGGTTTAAACCGTACCATTATAAATAAAATAATATGCTGGATCAGCCAGGAAAATAAGATTATGTCTGCATGGTTTATAGTTAAACTGTTATAATTGCCTCCTATTTTCATTCATTTATTTTATCTGGCTTTTTACCATGCAAGAACATTATCAGCCTGAAGTGGTTGAACCAGCGGCACAGCAACGTTGGCAAGAATACCGGTTATTTAACGCCCAAGATTTTAGTGATAAACCTAAATATTATTGTTTATCCATGTTTCCTTATCCGTCTGGTAAGTTGCATATGGGGCATGTGCGCAACTATACCATTGGTGATGTATTGAGCCGTTACCGATTACTGAATGGTTACAATGTCATGCAACCGATGGGTTGGGATGCTTTTGGGTTGCCTGCCGAAAATGCGGCCATGAAGCATAAAGTAGCTCCGGCACAATGGACGGATGACAATATTGCTTATATGAAAAAGCAATTACAGAGTCTGGGTTTTGCGCTGGACTGGGATCGTGAAATTGCGACCTGTAAACCGGAATATTATCGCTGGGAACAATGGCTATTTGTGCGTTTATTCCAGAAGGGCATTATTTATAAGCGTAGTGGTACGGTTAACTGGGATCCGGTTGATCAGACAGTGCTGGCCAATGAGCAAGTGGTGGATGGTCGTGGCTGGCGTTCGGGCGCGGTGGTGGAAAAACGTGAAATTCCCATGTATTACTTTAAGATCACCGATTATGCTGAAGAATTGCTTCGTGATCTGGATACATTAACCCACTGGCCGGAGCAGGTTAAGGCCATGCAGCGCAACTGGATTGGCAAATCCCGTGGTATGGAAGTGCGTTTTGGTCTGACTAAAGACAGTAAGGCCGGCCTTGTTGGCAATCATGCTGATTATGTGCAGGTTTATACTACCCGACCGGATACGCTGATGGGGGCCACTTATCTGGCTGTTGCTGCAGAGCACCCGCTGGCGGTGGCCGCAGCGATGGATAATGCTGAATTACAGGCATTTATAGCTGAATGCAAGGCAGGTTCTGTGGCAGAGGCTGATGTGGCTACCATGGAGAAAAAAGGCATGCCTACAGGTCGCTTTGCCATTAACCCGTTGAATGGTGAGCGCTTGCCGGTCTGGGTAGCTAACTATGTGTTGTGGGGTTATGGTGATGGTGCGGTGATGGCTGTTCCGGCGCATGATGAGCGTGATTTTGAGTTTGCGCGTAAATATCAATTACCGCTCAAACAGGTCATTGCTTCTACCTTGCCGGAAAATCAGTTTGATGCCAGTCAATGGCAGGAATGGTATGGCGATAAGGAACACATTCAGTACATCAATAACGATGTGTTGGCTGGTCTGGATTTTGCGGCTGCATTTGATAAGGTTGCCGACTTACTTCAGCAGCAGCAGGCCGGCGCACCTAAAACCCAATATCGTTTGCGGGATTGGGGCATTTCGCGTCAGCGTTACTGGGGTTGTCCTATTCCTATTGTGCATTGTGAACGTTGTGGTGATGTGCCGGTGCCGGAGGATCAGTTACCGGTTCGGTTACCGGAAAATGTGGTTCCTGATGGTTCAGGCTCTCCACTGGCTAAAATGCCGGAATTTTATGAGACTACCTGTCCGCAATGTGGCCGGCCGGCAAAACGTGAAACCGATACCATGGATACTTTTGTGGAATCCAGCTGGTATGCTGCCCGTTATGCATCACCGCAATGTGATACCGCGATGGTAGATAAAAATGCGGCACAATACTGGCTGAATGTGGATCAGTATATTGGCGGGATTGAGCATGCAATTTTGCATCTTCTGTATGCCCGTTTCTTTACCAAGCTGATGCGTGACGAAGGTTTACTGAATGTCAATGAACCCTTCACACGTTTACTGACGCAAGGTATGGTGGTATGTGAAACCTATTATCGTGAAGGTGCCAATGGCAGTAAAGAATGGATCGCACCTCAGGATGTGGATTTACAACGGGACGATAAAGGACGCCCCATCGTTGCCACACTGAAAACAGATGGCTTACCGGTTTGTATTGGTGGCATTGAAAAAATGTCCAAGTCAAAAAATAACGGGGTGGATCCGCAATTACTGATTGATCATTATGGTGCGGACACCGCGCGGTTATTTATGATGTTTGCGGCACCGCCGGAGCAATCGCTGGAATGGTCTGATGCTGGTGTGGACGGTGCCTACCGGTTTTTACGCAGACTGTGGCGTACGGTCTATGAATATGTGCAACAGCAGCAGCATGCTGAGGTGTTTTCCGGCTCGCATGAAACACTATCGGCCGATTTAAAAGCATTGCGTTATAAGCTACATACCACCATTGGCAAAGTCACTGATGATTATGCCCGCCGGCAGCAATTCAATACCGCCATTGCAGCGGTGATGGAATTATTAAATCAGTATGATCGCACGGATTGCAGCAGTGAAGACGGGCAGGCGGTGGCGCAGGAGGTGTTACAGGCAGTCTTGCGGTTACTGTGGCCGATTGTACCGCACATCAGTGAAACCTTATGGAATGAATTGCAACCACAGCAAACGCTATGGGATGCTGCGTGGCCACAGGTGGATGAAGCAGCATTGGTGCAATCTGAAGTAACATTAATGGTACAGGTCAACGGTAAATTACGCGGGCAGATTACGCTAGCTGCTGATGCGGATAAGGCCACCATTGAAGCTGCTGCACTGGCTGAGCCAGGTGCACAACGATTTATTGATGGTAAAACACCTAAGAAAATCATTGTAGTGCCTAAACGGCTTGTGAATATTGTGGTATAAACTGCCTTAATTTAAAGCGTGCGATCAGCACGCTTTTTTATTGTCATGAAGCAATAGATAAAATGGTCTTGTCTGATGTTCCTCAGAATGAAGATGTCAGCCAAGGCAAACCCATGAGCTTTTGCCACTCTATCCATCAGAATAATAATGTTGATATTCAGATTTGGATAATATGAATCGTATATTTTCTAAACCGTTGATATTGTAAATCTAGTTACAGCTGACATGATATCATCTTCCTGCTATGGTGTATTATGCATTTTGAATTGTCTGTATCAGGAGTGTTCTCATAGAATCTATCCCTATGCATTATGATCCGATGGTTGCTGATTTGCGCCAGCATGCTGTATTGCTGGTGTAGGCAGAGATTGTATTTCGGCGTATTCCTGACATTACAGTCGTATTAGATGCTATAACCCATGCAGGGATTTTGTTAATCTATAGGGAAATACCCAGACGATATTATAAATCACTGGTCATCAGACAATGGCCGGATACCAGAATAAAGTATCCGGCAGGTGTTGTGTTATTACAGACGATGGGGATTTATATGGGAGTATTAACAGTCAGCCTGATTCAGCAATAACTGCATCAGCAAGGTTATACTGCTTCTGAGCTTATAGCCATATTTCCCGTGATACATAACCGCAACAGCCAGTATTCATCGGCGTATTGATAGCAATAACTGACCTGACGCAACCGGCCACTACGGTTATATTAATTGTTATGGTGAGGTAGTTAATAGCCGCACTGGAGTTGCCTTAAATCCAGTTGGTATCTATCAGTTGATATTGGTAGCAGAGCCTATTGTTTTTAAAAATTTTATTTTAAAAGATAATTTATGCTGGTGGATTTTTGTTTTTATTTTTCGCTATAGCTTTGGTTTACCATATTCTGATCACAGCTAATAGCATTCGGTACATGTAATAAATAATTATCACAATATCATGAAGGCTCAGAGTTCGGCTTATAAAACATTATTTTTGATCTAAATTGTTATGACAATAAAAAATTATTAAAGCGCATAAATGATATTTAATCTTTATACATCCAGATAACATAGAGAAGTGAATCTGTCTGATTACATTTCTCTATATTTGGAATAAAAAATTAATCAAACGGAATGCATGGATTGCTGAGCGTAATTAGCCAAACCCATCGCCTCAATCAGGCTGAGCTGGGTTCCCAGCCAGTCCAGATATTCTTCATTGATATCTTTTTGTTGCTCTAATAACTGACGTGACACAAAATCCAGCTGGGTTTCACAAACGGCAATGGCATCTGTCAGTGCCAGATGTTTCTTGTTTTCCAGATTCTGGTCACACTGTAAGATTTCCGGAATATCTTCGCCTACTAACACTTTACCGTAATCCTGTAAATTAGGCAGGCCTTCGAGTAACAGAATACGTTCTATCAGGGCATCGGCGCTTTTCATATCGCGAATAGAGTGCTTGTATAACACGCCGCCCAGTGCATCAAAGCCCCAGTTTTTCAGTATGCGGGCGTGTAAAAAATACTGATTAATAGAGATCAGTAATAAACCCAGATTTTTGTTTAATGCCTGAATGACTTGTCGATCACCTTTCATGTATTGTTTCTCCTGTTTATAACTGACTTTGCAAATAATTGGCCAATCCCATCACTTCGATCTGATGTAATTGCTGCTCCAGCCAGTGGGCATGGTCTTCTTCAGTGTCTTTCAGTTGCTCAACCAGAAATAAACGGGTGACATAATCTTGTTCGGCTTCGCACAGTTTAATCGCATCTTTCAGATTCTGACGGACAGACAATTCAGTGGCAAGATCATTTTTAAGCATACTGGGTACATCTGTGCCGACATTAATACTGGCCGGCACCACAATGGGCTGACCATTCAGCATCAGAATACGCCGGATAAATTGATGAGCATGATCGGTTTCTTCCTGCATTTCATGCTGGGTGTGTTGATACAATTTATCATAGCCCATGTCTTCATACATGCGGGCATGCGCCATGTATTGATCACGTGCAGCCAGTTCGCCAGCCAATAGTTTATTTAAACAGTCCAAAACGATTTGTTTGCCTTGCATGGGGTTTGATCCTTGTGTGTTATTGATGTGTTATGTCTTGGGTAGGATAGATATATTATTAAGCAGGCGGATTCTAACAGCCTCTGTCCATCAATTCAAAAAAGTAATTTAAAATACAAATAATTATCATCAGTAATATACAATATTGATGTTATAATAAATAGAAAAACATCTTAAGAACAATCAATTAGCCGATACAAAAAATTATTTCAGATTGATTATCATTTAGCTAGGGTTAATATTTACGTAAAATTACATAAGAGCAATACTTATTGATGCCAATAATCCTGTTTCGATGAAATAGGCTGCATGGATGATTAGAAATGAGTGACAGAAAGGCATGTTGTGGGGCGGAAAGTCGTTAGTAGTTTCATCTGAATGCAATAACCATTAAATAAACAGCATTATATGACATGATTTGATGTGTTGATGGTTATAGAGAGCAGCTGTTGGGATTGATTTATTAATCTGGCAGTGTTCTGACGTATCTAATGTCATCACAGTCTGTTTTAAGTAAATAGGTTTAGACCATTGATCTGCTATTACCTTTGAATTTATTTTGGCGGATAAGGATATAGAAACGAAAGGTGATTGATCAATGCTGATAAGAAATTATGGCAGTAACTGCGGCGCAACTGAAATATGACTATGGTTATGTTGTTAATCAAAGATTTATCTTTAAGATATACATTTACATCATGCCTCATAAATAAGGCCATCAAGATGCTTGATGGCCTTATTCATAAATGATAAAACACATGAATCTTATAGGGTCTGCAATAAAATACGTAGCATTCGGCGAATGGGTTCAGCCGCTCCCCATAATAATTGATCACCGACAGTAAAGGCGCTGATGTAGTTTTCACCCATGGCCAGTTTACGGATACGACCGACAGGTATTGTTAAGGTGCCAGAAACGGCTGCTGGTGTCAGTTCGTGTATGGAAGCTTCTTTGGTGTTGGGAATCACTTTAACCCAGTCATTGGCACCAGCCACAATGGCCTCAATTTCATCAATCGGTAAATTCTGTTTTAGTTTGAGTGTCAGTGCCTGACTATGGCAACGCATGGCGCCAATGCGTACACATAAACCATCAATAATGGTGGGGTGTTGCTGACCCAGAATTTTATTGGTTTCAACGTCACCTTTCCATTCTTCTTTGGATTGGCCGTTACCCAGATCAGCATCAATCCAGGGAATTAAACTACCTGCCAGCGGTACGCCCCATGCTGCTTTGGGATAAGCGGGACTACGTAAGAATGCTGACACTTTAAGATCTATATCTAAAATTGCACTGGCCGGGTCAGCCAATTCTGTTTGCACCTGTTGTTCAATGGTACCCATGCTGTGAATCAGTTCACGCATATTTCTGGCACCGGCGCCAGAGGCTGCCTGATAGGTCATGCTGGTAGCCCATTCCACCAGATTTTGTTCAAACAGACCACCTAATGCCATCAACATCAGCGAGACAGTACAGTTACCACCGATAAAATCTTTTTTACCTTGCACCAATGCGTCATCAATGACTGCGCGGTTGACCGGATCCAGTACAATAATGGACTGATCGTCCATGCGCAGTGTGGATGCTGCATCCAGCCAGTAGCCTTGCCAGCCTTTTTGACGTAATGGCTGATGGATTGCTTTGGTATAGTCACCACCCTGACAAGTGACGATAATATCCATATTGCTGAGTGCATCAAAATCATGGGCATCTAACAGGGTTTTATGTGTTTGACCAAATGGGGGTGCAGCCTGACCCGCAGCGGAAGTACTGAAAAAATACACATCCTGAATCAATTGAAAATCATTTTCTTCCTGCATACGGTTCATCAATACTGATCCGACCATGCCACGCCAGCCGATAAATCCTACTTTCACTATATACTCCTCAGTTAATGAATGGTTCGATCATGTTTCTTACTGGTTAGGCTGTCTTTTTAACCTGATGATTGACGGTTGTAAACAGTTTTATGATTAAAAAAGAAATTGGTGATATGTAGGTGGTATCAAACGATATCGTTAACAGGATAAATAGTCTATGTAGCCAGATTGTTTTATCCAGAACTGTAATTCAAGACAATACATCGCTGTTTTCTGGAATAAAGCCCGATTTCGGGTGTACACTCGCGCCTTTATGATGATTATCTTTATGGGTTTGTTGCCATGAATTTGTTGCGCACCTTGGCTAAGGTCAGCAGTATGACCATGCTTTCACGTATTCTGGGTTTTGTGCGTGATACGATCATTGCCCGCTCATTCGGTGCCGGTCTGGCAACCGATGCGTTTTTTGTAGCTTTTAAATTACCGAATCTGTTGCGGCGTATTTTTGCCGAAGGTGCATTTTCCCAGGCGTTTGTGCCTATTCTGGCCGAATATAAGCAAAGCCGTTCTTTGGAGGCAACCCAGACCTTTGTGCAATATGTGGCTGGTTTATTATCGTTGATTCTGCTTTTGGTAACGGCCATAGGTATGCTGGCTGCGCCGTGGGTCATTTATGTTTCTGCGCCCGGATTTGTGGAAGACGGCGATAAATTTGCTTTGTCTGTACAGCTTTTGCGGATTACTTTTCCTTATATCTTTTTTATCTCACTGTCTTCCTTGGTTGGCAGTATTTTAAATACCTACCATCAGTTTAGTGTACCGGCATTTACGCCTACTTTTTTAAATATCTCGTTTATTGTATTCGCACTGTGGCTGGCGCCTTATTTTCATCCTCCCATTCTGGCTCTGGCCTGGGCGGTTTTTGTCGGCGGATTGCTCCAATTAGCGTATCAATTACCGTATTTATTTAAACTGGGCTTTCTGAAAGTACCTAAACTCAGTTTTCATCATGCAGCAGTTAATCGGGTATTGAAACAAATGGCACCGGCCATACTCGGGGTTTCAGTGGCACAGATTTCATTAGTCATTAATACTATTTTTGCGTCTTTCCTGCCTTCGGGGTCGGTTTCATGGATGTATTATGCGGATCGATTGATGGAATTACCAACGGGGGTATTAGGAGTGGCTTTGGGCACCATTTTATTACCTACGCTGTCAAAACATGCCGCCGGCGATAATATCAGTCATTTTTCTGCTTTACTCGACTGGGGGTTAAGGTTATGCATATTACTGACTTTACCGGCAGCGGTAGGCATGGCGGTACTGTCTTTTCCTTTGGTCGCCACATTGTTTATGTACCGTGAATTCAGTCTGCATGATGCGGTGATGACACAAGGTGCTTTAATTGCTTATGCTGTTGGTCTGATTGGTCTGATCATCATTAAAGTGCTCGCGCCCGGATTTTATGCGCGCCAGGACATTAAAACACCAGTCAAAATAGCCATATTCACTTTATGCATAACACAATTACTGAATCTGGCGCTGGTGTGGAAACTGCATCACGTGGGCTTGGCACTGGCCATCAGTCTGGGCGCATGTCTGAACGCCGCATTATTGTATTTTTTCCTGCGTCGTCATCGCTTATATCAGCCACAACCTGGCTGGTCTGGTTTTCTACTGCGCGTGGGATTAGCGTTGATTGTCATGGCATGCGGTTTATGGGGCTTGCAGCATCTTTTTGTCTTTAATTGGCAAGCGCAAGGTTTAGTCAAAGTAGGCCAGTTGAGTTTGTTGATTATTTCAGGCGTGATTTTGTATTTTGCAACATTATGGATACTGGGTTTCCGAGCCAGACATTTCCGGCGGATTGAAAATACAGGGGCAAAATAAAATAAGGCTCAATCAATTTTCTAAATTAATATTAATATATAATCATTGATATAGCCGCTATGGTAAAGTGGGATATGCTTGTAATAGTCAGTTTCTGATTAGAAATGATTGAAAAAATGTATTGTAATTATAAATAGTTATAATTATCCGGTATAAATATGTGATCAAGCATGGCCAATAATGAATTTCCGGATTCTATTTATGATTTGGCGTAAATTCATGTTAAATACAACCCAATAGCATAATGACGGGCACCGTATCATTCATTCGATTACGACAGAATGAAAAAATCATAATGACATTCGATTAGATGGTGTTGGAAAATAGGGCAGGAAAAAATGAAATTAAAACATTAGATTAATCTTGATGATTTATTTTTATGATCAGCGAGAATGTGATTTATATAAATATAAATAATAATCAATATCATTTATTGAGTAAAAAAGCAATAGATTTTTGCCAGTGTGAAAAAACAAGAATCTTTTAAAGCAGGCAGAAATTGGTTACAATGCATTGGTTTTTACCAATATTTGCATTAAGGTCTGGATTACCATGTTGGCAAACTATTTCCCTGTGTTGGTATTTGTCGTGATCGGCTTTGCCGCCGGCATTCTTTTTATTGCGCTGGGACGGATTCTGGGGCCTAACCGTCCTGATGCCGTTAAACAAGATTCTTTTGAGTGCGGGTTTGAAGCATTTGAAAATGCACGCATGAAATTTGATGTACGTTATTATCTGGTGGCTATTTTATTTATCCTGTTCGATCTGGAAGTGGCCTTTATGGTTCCGTGGGCCGTGGTATTTAAAGAACTGGGTACTTATGGCTTCTGGTCAATGATGGTGTTTCTGATGATTCTGGTCATCGGTTTTGTTTATGAATGGAAAAAAGGCGCTCTGGAATGGGAATAGAAGGCGTTTTAAAAAAAGGTTTTGTCACCACCAGTGCTGATGCGGTATTAAATTACGTTCGTACAGGTTCATTGTGGCCGGTGACCTTCGGTCTGGCCTGTTGCGCGGTTGAAATGATGCAGGCCGGTGCGGCACGGTATGACCTTGACCGGTTTGGTATTATTTTCCGCCCTTCACCACGTCAGTCAGATCTGATGATTGTGGCCGGTACTTTATGTAATAAAATGGCACCGGCATTGCGACGTGTATATGATCAGATGGCCGAGCCCCGCTGGGTATTGTCCATGGGTTCATGTGCCAACGGGGGTGGCTACTACCATTATTCCTATTCTGTAGTGCGTGGCTGTGATCGTATTGTGCCGGTAGATGTCTATGTGCCAGGTTGTCCGCCCACTGCTGAGGCGTTGATTTATGGTCTGTTGCAGTTACAGCAGAAAATCAAGCGTACTGCCACCATTGCACGTGTGTGAGGAAAATATGGCCGATATTTCAAAACTTCAAAAGATCTGTGAAACCGCTTTGGGCGAGCGGGCAGAGTTTAAAGCAGCTTATGGTGAATTGACTTTAACCTGTGCCGCTGCCGATTATCATGATTTTATGCAGATTCTGCGTGATCATGATCAGTTGCATTTTGAGCAGTTGGTGGATTTGTGTGGCGTAGACTATCAAACCTATAAAAATGAACCTTGGCAGGGTAAACGTTTTGCCGTTGTCAGTCATTTATTATCCATTAAACACAATCAGCGTATCCGTGTCCGTGTCTTTGCACCCAAAGATGATTTTCCCACTGTGGATTCAGTAGTGGATATCTATAATGGTGTTGATTGGTATGAACGTGAAGCATTCGATATGTATGGCATTTTATTCAATAATCATCCAGACTTACGCCGAATTCTGACCGACTACGGCTTTATTGGTCACCCTTTCCGGAAAGACTTTCCGGTTTCCGGTTATGTAGAAATGCGTTATGACGAACAAGAAAAACGGGTGATTTACCAGCCAGTGACGATTGAACCACGTGAAATCACGCCGCGTGTTGTCAGAGAGGAGCAATACGGTGTCTAAATTACGAAATTACACCATTAATTTTGGCCCCCAGCATCCGGCAGCACATGGTGTTTTGCGTATGATTCTGGAAATGGAAGGCGAGACCATTGTTCGCGCCGATCCACACATCGGTTTATTGCATCGCGGTACCGAAAAACTGGCCGAAAGCCGTACTTATCTTCAGACATTACCTTATATGGATCGGTTGGATTATGTGTCCATGATGTGTAATGAACAGGCGTATTGCCTGGCTGTAGAGCGGTTATTGGGCATTGAAGTACCCTTACGTGCCCAGTATATCCGGGTGATGTTTGCTGAAATTACCCGTATCCTTAACCACCTCATGGGGGTGGGGTCACATGCGCTGGATATTGGCGCCATGACCGTATTTTTATATGCATTCCGTGAGCGTGAAGATTTAATGGATGCCTATGAGGCGGTTTCCGGTGCGCGTATGCATGCCGCTTATTTCCGTCCGGGCGGGGTGTATCGTGATTTGCCTGACTTCATGCCAAAATATGAATCAAGTAAATACCGTAATGCCAAGGTACTGAAAAAACTCAATGCCAATCGTGAAGGTTCGTTGCTGGATTTTATTGAAGATTTTACCAATCGGTTCCCTGGCTGCGTTGATGAATATGAAACCTTGCTGACTGACAATCGCATCTGGAAACAACGGACAGTCGGTATTGGTGTGGTAACCCCGGAGCGTGCCTTACAAAAAGGGTTTACCGGGGTTATGCTGCGCGGTTCCGGTATTGAATGGGATGTCCGCAAAAAACAACCTTATGACGCTTATGCCCAGATGGATTTTGATATTCCGGTAGGCGTCAATGGTGACTGCTATGATCGTTATTTGTGTCGTATTCATGAAATGCGCCAGTCCAACCGGATCATTAAGCAGTGTGTGGCATGGCTGCGTGCCAATCCGGGGCCAGTGATTACTGAAGACCATAAAGTGGCACCACCGCACCGTACCGACATGAAACTCGGTATGGAAGAATTAATCCATCACTTTAAATTATTCACTGAAGGCATGCATGTGCCTGAGGGTGAAGTTTATGCCGGTATTGAGCACCCTAAAGGTGAATTTGGTATTTATCTGATTTCAGACGGCGCCAATAAACCGTACCGCATGAAAATCCGCGCTCCCGGTTTTGCTCACCTGCAAGGCATGGACGAAATGGCGCGAGGTCATATGCTGGCTGACGTGGTGGCAATCATTGGTACACAAGATATTGTATTCGGGGAGGTGGATAGATAATGTTGTCCGCTGATAGTTTAAAACAAATAGATGTAGAACTGGCCAAATATCCCGCCGATCAACGCCGCAGTGCCGTGATGGCTGCCTTGCGGATTGTTCAGGTAGAGCAAGGATGGTTGAAACCGAAAACCATTGAAGAAGTAGCGAATTATATTGGTATCCCGCCCACTCAGGCGCTGGAAGTAGCTACTTTTTACAATATGTATAATCTTGAGCCGGTGGGTAAATACAAACTGACTGTGTGCACCAATCTGCCTTGTGCCTTGCGTGGTGGCGTCAATGCCGGCGAATACCTGAAAAAACGTCTGGGTATCAATTATGGTGAGACCACTGCCGATGGTAAATACACATTACAGGAAGGCGAGTGTATGGGCGCATGTGGTGACGCACCGGTTATTCTGGTTAACAATCATAAAATGTGCAGCTTTATGACCGAAGAGGCAATTGAAGCCAAACTGGCGGAGTTGAACTGATGGCGATATATCAAAGTGGTGTTATTTTTGATCAGGTAGATACTCAGAATCCGGATTGCTGGACTTTAGATGCCTACCTGAAACGGGGCGGTTATCAGGCACTTAAAAAAATCCTGACCGAAAAAATGTCTCAGGATGATGTTATTGCCGAAGTCAAAACTTCAGGTCTGCGCGGCCGCGGCGGTGCCGGTTTCCCGACCGGCCTGAAATGGAGCTTTATGCCGCGTTCTTTCCCGGGCACCAAATATGTGGTGTGTAATACCGATGAAGGTGAGCCAGGCACATTTAAAGACCGTGATATTATCGACTTTAACCCTCATGCCGTGATCGAAGGCATGATTATTGGTGCCTATGCCATGGGTGCTGAAGCTGGTTATAACTATATTCATGGTGAGGTTTTTGAAAGCTATCTTCGTTTTGAAAAAGCATTACAAGAAGCACGTCATGCTGGCTTTCTGGGTAAAAATATTCTGGGCAGTGATTTCAGTTTTGAATTGTTTGCCCATCATGGTTATGGTGCTTACATCTGCGGTGAAGAAACAGCCTTACTGGAATCGCTGGAAGGCAAAAAAGGACAACCGCGCTTTAAACCGCCGTTTCCTGCCTCTTATGGTCTCTATGGTAAGCCCACGACCGTCAACAATACCGAAACTTTTGCTTCTGTACCGTTCATTATCCGTGACGGTGGCCAGGCTTTTGCCGATAAGGGCATTCCCAATAGTGGCGGAACCAAGTTGTTTTCAGTTTCCGGCCATGTAGAGCGTCCGGGAAATTATGAAATACCCTTAGGCACACCATTTAAGGATTTGCTCGCCATGTGTGGCGGAATGCGGCATGGCAAAAAATTAAAAGCAGTGATTCCGGGCGGATCATCTGCTCCCGTATTGCCGGCCGATATCATGATGCAAACCAATATGGATTTTGATTCCATCAGTAAAGCCGGATCCATGCTGGGCTCTGGTGCAGTGATTGTGATGGATGAAGATGTCGACATGGTGAAAGCATTGGAACGTTTAAGCTATTTCTATTTTGAAGAATCATGCGGACAATGCACCCCTTGCCGTGAAGGCACTGGCTGGCTTTATCGCATTATTCATCGCATTACCAGCGGTAAAGGCAGACCCGAAGATCTGGCCTTACTTGAATCACTGGGAAACAATATTTCTGGTCGCACCATTTGCGCTTTGGCTGATGCCGCAGTCATGCCAATACAAGGTGTTTTGAAACATTTCCGTGCCGAGTTTGAACACTATATCGAACACGGTAAGCCCATGAAAGAACATCGTTGGTGCTAATGCGCCCTGTTGCTTAGTTAGGATTGCGAATCTATGTTACAAATAGAAATTGATGGTAAACAGCTTTCTGTCGAGCAGGGCAGTACGGTGATTGAGGCCGCACATCAGGCGGGTACGTTTATCCCGCACTTCTGTTATCACAAAAAGTTGTCTATTGCGGCCAACTGTCGCATGTGTCTGGTTGAGGTGGAAAAATCCCGTAAACCCTTACCGGCCTGTGCAACACCAGTGACAGATGGCATGGTAGTGAAAACCGATTCCCCGCTGGCCAAACAGGCACAGCAGGGTGTGATGGAATTTTTACTGATTAACCATCCGCTGGATTGCCCTATCTGCGATCAGGGCGGTGAATGTCTGTTGCAGGACACCGCGGTTGGTTATGGTAAGGGCAGCAGTCGTTATGATGAACCCAAACATACTGTAGTCGGCAAAGACATGGGGCCTTTGGTATCGGCAGCGGAGATGAGCCGCTGTATCCACTGTACCCGTTGTATCCGTTTTACCGAAGAAATCGCCGGCAAGCAGGAAATTGCCATGGCCAACCGGGGTGAGAATTCTGAAATCATGCCGTTTATCGGTAAAGTGGTTGAAACTGAGTTATCGGGTAATGTTATTGATTTATGCCCTGTAGGTGCATTAACCAGTAAACCATTTCGCTATGATGCCCGTTCTTGGGAACTGAGCCGCCGGAAAACCATTTCAGCGCATGACGCTTTGGGCAGCAATCTGATTGTGCAGACAAAAGATCATACTGTACGCCGTGTATTGCCGCTGGAAAATGAAGCCATTAATGAATGCTGGATCAGTGACCGTGATCGTTTTGCCTATGAGGGTCTGTATCAGAACCGGCTAACCCAGCCACAGATCAAACAAGACAATCAGTGGCATACGGTAGACTGGCAGACAGCGCTGGATTATGTGGCCAAAGGCCTGCACGGTGTCAGCCATGATTTTGGTGCCGATGGTATCGGCATGTGGGTCAATCCCGCCAATACGGTTGAAGAAATGTATCTGATCCGTAAGTTGGCCGATGCTCTGGGTATTAAAGCCGTTGATGGCCGCTTGCGTCAGCTTGACTCACGCCTAAGTGAAAACGCTACAGGCGCACAATGGCTGGGACAAACCATCGAAGCGCTGGCAGATAATCAGGCATTATTATTTGTTGGTACACAGTTACGTCAGGAACAACCTTTATTAACTGCAAGGATTCGTCAGGCGGCCAAAAAAGGTACACAGGTTTCTGTGGTTTCAGCCATGAAAGAATCATTGCATATGCCGTTATTTGAGCAGGCAGTAGTACATCCTGCTTTATGGGCATCATGGCTGGAAAAAGCATTACAGTCTGAAATTGGTCAGAGTCTGAATACTGCTGAAAAAGCCAGTATTATTCTCGGTGCCGAAGCACAAAATCATCCTGATGCAGCGGCCATCTATGCCGCAGCCGAAGCGCTGGCCAAAGCGACCGGAGCTACATTGGCAATCTTGCCACAAGCAGCCAACAGTGTTGGTGCTGATTTATTGGGCATTAATGCCCGATCTGGCCAACATACCATACAGGGTCAGCTTAAAGCGCCGAAAAAAGCGGTGATGCTGTTTAATGTTGAACCCGATCTGGACATGGTTCATGGTGCCCGTGCTATTGCTGCCCTGAAAGAGGCGCAAACAGTCATGGCTTTCAGTGCCTATGACAGCGAGACCTTGCGCGAAGTCGCCGATGTGATGCTGCCCATTACGCCGTTTACCGAAACATCCGGTAGCTTTGTCAATATGGAAGGCCGTGTACAGTCATTTTACGGTGTGGTTCAGGCGTATGGCCAGGCACGACCTTTATGGAAAGTGGTGCGTGTATTGGGTAATCTGCTGTCACTGTCTGGTTTTGAATATGAAAATACCCAACAGATTCTGACTGAAGCCATTGATCAGCAAAAATTACCTGAATTATTGTCTAACCATCTGGCTATTGCGCCAAAACCGGAAACGCCAGTGAAACTGACTCGTATTGGCGGAGTAGGTATTTATGCTACTGATGCGATTGTGCGTCGATCTCTGCCGTTACAGTCAACGGTACAGGCACAGGCGCCTTTGGCTTATCTGAATAGTATTACTCTGGCGCAACTGGGCTTAATCAAGGGTGACGTTGTGCAAGCCAGACAAGACAATATTGCTGTACCGATAACAGTTGCTATAGACGATACCTTAGCGGATCAGGTCGTTTATTTACCGCTTCATCAAACTAACTGGCCATTGGGTGCTTTATTGACCACTGTTGAATTGAGTAAAGGATAATCATGCAAGCGTGGTTCCAACAATTATTGGGTAATGACTTTGGTCTGGTGGTGGCGATTATTATCAAAATCGTCATCATCATGCTGCCACTGATTATTACCGTCGCTTATCTGACTTATTTTGAACGTAAAGTCATTGGTTACATGCAGTTGCGGGTTGGCCCGAATGTTACCGGTCCTTTTGGCCTGATTCAGCCGTTTGCCGATGTGTTAAAACTGCTGTTTAAAGAAATCACACGCCCATCCAAAGCCAATAAAATGCTGTTTTTTATTGGGCCGATGTTGTCGCTGATGCCGGCATTTGCTGCCTGGGCGGTGATTCCATTCAGTGAAAACTGGTATCTGACCAGAATCAATGCCGGTGTGCTGTACATTCTGATGATTACTTCATTGTCTGTTTATGGTGTGATTATTGCCGGTTGGGCTTCCAATTCAAAATATGCCTTTTTAGGCGCCATGCGTTCTTCCGCACAAACCATTTCTTATGAAATTGCGATGGGTTTTGCCTTGATCGGCGTGATTATGGTCTCCGGCAGCATGGATTTTCACGATATCGTGATGTCTCAGTCTAAAGGCATTGCCGGTGGCTCAGTCTTTTCATGGAACTGGTTACCGTTGCTGCCTTTATTTGTGGTGTATCTGATTTCGGCAGTGGCTGAAACCAATCGCGCCCCCTTTGATGTGGCCGAAGGTGAATCTGAAATTGTGGCTGGTTTTCATGTGGAGTATTCCGGCTTTGCGTTCGCCATTTTCTTTCTGGCTGAATACATTTTCATGATTCTGGTCGCGGCTTTAACGGCATTGATGTTCTTTGGTGGCTGGCTGTCGCCGTTTCCACAAAGCTGGGGTTTCATTGGTACCCCCAGTGTGGTGTGGATGTTTATTAAAATGGCAATGGTGTTGTATTTCTACCTGTGGATCCGGGCAACCTTCCCACGGTACCGGTATGACCAGATTATGCGACTGGGCTGGAAAATACTCATTCCGGTAACAATTGTTGCGGTCATCGCGTTGGGTTTATGGATGATTTCACCCTTATCTTTGTGGAATAACTAGGCGGCAAGAGGTAAAGTAATGGCAAAAATGGCGAATATAGTAAATACATTTTTACTGGGTGAATTAATCAAAGGTATGGGCGTAACCTTAAAAAACTTCTTCGCCCGTAAAGAAACTATTTATTTTCCCGAAGAGAAAACACCTCAGTCGGTACGGTTTCGCGGATTACATGCACAGCGGCGCTATCCTAATGGTGAAGAGCGTTGTATCGCCTGTAAATTGTGTGAAGCGGTCTGCCCGGCAATGGCCATCAATATTGAATCCGAACAGCGTGAAGACGGTACCCGTCGTACTACCCGCTATGATATTGATCTGACCAAATGTATTTTTTGTGGTTTCTGTGAAGAGGCTTGTCCGGTAGACGCCATTGTAGAGACTCAGATTTTTGAATATCACGGTGAAAAACGAGGAGACTTGTATTTCACTAAACCGATGTTGCTGGCTATTGGTGATCGTTATGAAGAACAAATTGCCAAATGTAAAGCAGCAGATGCACCATATCGCTAAGAGGTGGCTATGAATTTACCCTTGATTTTGTTTTATGTGTTTGCCGCAGTCATCTTATGTGGCGCTTTATGCACAGTCACCGCTAAAAATCCTGTGCATGCTGCCTTGTTTCTGGTTTTAACATTCTGTGCCAGTGCCATGATGTGGTTATTGATGCAGGCTGAATTTCTGGGCATTGTGCTGATCGTGGTGTATGTGGGTGCGGTCATGGTATTGTTCCTGTTTGTGGTGATGATGCTCAATATTGATATCGAAGAAATGCGCGCCGGTTTCTGGCGCCATGCGCCTGTTGCCGCGGTGGTGGGGGTATTAACCGGTGCTTTATTGATTCTGATTCTGGCCAATCCCAAACTTGATTTGGCTGATATCGGTCAGTTTAAGAATGTACCGGCCAATTACAGTAATGTGCATGATTTGGGTATGAAGATTTATACCACCTATTTATTGCCGTTTGAGCTGGCCGCGATTTTATTGGTATTGGGTATGGTTGCAGCCATTGCGCTGGTGCACCGTAAAAATACTAATCCGCGTCAGATTAATCCGGCAGATCAGGTTAAGGTTCAGCCTAAAGATCGCTTCCGTATCGTAAGCATGCAGGCAGAAATCATACAACCGGCAGACACGGTTGAAGAGAAGACCACACAAGAGGAGGGCAAAGCATGATTACCCTGACCCATTATCTGGTACTGGGTGCCATTTTATTTGCGGTTTCAGCCATGGGTATTTTCATGAATCGCAAAAACATTCTGGTTTTGCTGATGTCGATTGAATTAATGCTGCTGGCGGTTAATTTTAATTTTGTGGCATTCTCACGCTATCTGGATGATACCGCCGGACAGATTTTTGTATTTTTCATTCTGACGGTAGCCGCGGCTGAGTCTGCCATTGGTCTGGCCATTATGGTGTTGATATTCCGTAATCGTAAGAGTATTAACGTACAGGATTTAGACAGCCTGCGTGGCTGATGAGTGCGAGAGATGAAAGAGAAGATCATATGAGTGTTTATTTAATCATAGCTTTAGCTCCACTTGTTGGCTCGTTGCTGGCAGGCTTGTGTGGAAAAATAATCGGCAGAACCGGCGCCCAGACCGTGACTATTGCGGGTGTGGCGGTATCGGCAGCACTGTCTGCATGGGTGTTGTATGGTTTTATGACGGGTAGTCGTACCCGGTTTGACGAAAACGTGTATACCTGGCTGACCATGGGCGGACTGGATTTTGCTGTCGGCTTTCTGGTTGATACTTTAACTGCCACCATGCTGGTGATTGTGACCAGTGTATCGCTGATGGTGCACATCTATACCATCGGCTATATGAAAGGTGAGGAAGGCTACCAGCGCTTTTTCAGCTATATTTCATTGTTTACCTTCTCCATGCTGATGCTGGTGATGAGTAACAATTTTATTCAGTTGTTCTTTGGCTGGGAAGCGGTGGGGCTGGTGTCTTATCTGTTGATCGGTTTCTATTATCAGCGACCTACCGCTATTTTTGCCAATTTAAAGGCATTTTTGGTTAACCGTGTCGGTGACTTTGGTTTTGTGTTAGGTATTGGTCTGGTACTGGCTTATTTTGGTGGCAGCTTGCGCTACGCCGATGTATTCCAGCACATTGATCAGGTAAAACAGGCCACCATTGAATTGATCCCGGGGCATGAATGGTCTTTGATCACCGTCACTTGTATTCTGTTGTTTGTGGGTGCAATGGGTAAATCAGCACAGTTTCCGTTACATGTGTGGTTACCGGACTCAATGGAAGGCCCTACGCCGATTTCTGCCTTAATCCATGCCGCTACCATGGTGACTGCCGGTATTTTCATGGTGTCCCGCATGTCGCCATTATATGAATTATCCGATGTGGCTTTGGGTGTGATTATGGTGTCCGGTACGATTACCGCATTGTTCATGGGCTTTTTGGGCATGATCCAGAATGACATCAAACGTGTGATCGCCTATTCCACTTTATCGCAACTGGGGTATATGACTGTAGCTTTGGGTGCTTCTGCATATAATGTTGCTGTATTCCATGTCATGACACATGCTTTCTTTAAAGCCCTGTTGTTCCTGGCTGCGGGTAGCGTGATCATGGGTATGCATCATGATCAGGATATGCGTCACATGGGTGGTTTGCGTAAATACATGCCAGTGACCTGGATCTGTATGCTGATTGGTTCCTTGTCTTTGATCGGTACACCGTTTTTCTCTGGTTTTTATTCAAAAGACTCAATCATTGATGCGGTAAAGGCGTCTACCTTGCCTTTCAGCAGCATCGCCTATGTGGCATTGGTAGCCAGTGTATTTGTGACTGCTTTCTATTCTTTCCGTCTGTATTTTCTGGTATTCCATGGCGAAGAGAAATGGCGCAAAGCAGCACATGATGAACATCATGGTCATGAACATCATGGTTTAAGTCCGAAAGACAATCCGCATGAGAGCCCGCTGGTGGTAACCATTCCATTGATTTTGCTGGCTATCCCTTCTGTGTTTGTTGGTATGTGGGCAATCAAACCGATGTTGTTCAGTGATTTTTATCACAACGTGATTTTTATCAATTCAGCCGCCCATCCTGCATTAGCGCATGTACATGAAGAATTTCACGGTATTGTGGCCATGGCCTTACACAGTGTGACTACACCGGTGTTGTGGCTGGTGATTGCCGGTGTGGTATTGTCCTGGTATTTCTATATGAAAAAACCACAGATACCGGCCAGATTGGCGGTTACTTTCAGCCCGATCTATAAATTGCTGGAAAATAAATATTATCTGGATGCGCTGTACTTTAATGTTTTTGCCAGGGGCAGCCGTATGCTGGGTACGTTCTTCTGGAAAGTCGGCGATGTATTCCTGATTGATAAATTAGTAGTCAATGGTGCGGCTCATGTCGTTGGTTCAGTGGCTGCGCTGGTACGACGAATGCAAACCGGTTTTATCTACACTTATGCAACTGCAATGATCGCGGGGGTATTTGTGTTGGTGGTTTGGGGTTTCTGGCCATTACTGAAACCCTTGTTCGGTGGTTAAGTCGTGATATTCAACTTGGTATTTTTAGGCTATAAATATGTACGATAACTTACTCAGTTTGACGATTTGGCTACCCATCGTGGCCGGTATTGCGGTGCTGGCTACCGGTTCGGATAAGCATGCCGGTACAGCCAGAGTATTGGCTCTGATTGGTGCTCTGGCTTCATTTCTGATTACTTTGCCGCTTTTTTCCGAATTTGACCGCTTAAATGGGGGATTCCAGTTCACTGAATTTCATTCGTGGATTGAGGCGCTGAATCTGAATTATGCCTTAGGTGTTGATGGCTTGTCGGTACTGTTTGTCATTCTCAACAGTTTTACCACTTTATTGGTGGTACTGGCTGGCTGGCAGGTGATTCAGAAGCGGCCGGCACAATACATGGCGGCATTTCTGATCATGTCAGGGCTGATTAATGGTGCTTTTGCCGCCATGGACGCCATTTTGTTCTATGTCTTTTTCG
The DNA here is from genome assembly GCA_029433475.1 of Neisseriaceae bacterium ESL0693. Taxonomy (GTDB): domain Bacteria; phylum Pseudomonadota; class Gammaproteobacteria; order Burkholderiales; family Neisseriaceae; genus Snodgrassella. The sequence continues at coordinate 24,164 of JAQTIE010000002.1, forward strand.
AAGGCATGCTGATTCCGATGTATTTGATTATCGGTATCTGGGGCGGTCCAAGGCGTGTTTATGCCTCCATTAAATTCTTTTTGTATACCTTGATGGGTTCATTACTGATGCTGGTAGGATTTGTGTATTTGTCCTTTCAGTCTGGCGGCAGCTTTGCCATTGCCGACTGGCACAACATCAGCCATCTGGCCTTGAATGTACAGATTTTACTGTTTATCGGTTTCTTCCTTTCCTTTGCGGTGAAAGTGCCGATGTGGCCGGTACATACCTGGTTGCCTGACGCGCACGTGGAAGCGCCGACCGGTGGTTCAATGGTGCTGGCGGCCATTACTTTGAAAATCGGCGGTTATGGTTTTCTGCGGTTTGTTTTGCCGATTGTGCCTGATGCTGCCCGCTATTTTGCGCCCATGATGATTGTGCTCAGTCTGATTGCGGTGATTTATATCGGTCTGGTGGCGTTGGTACAAACCGACATGAAAAAGCTGGTGGCGTATTCTTCCATCAGTCACATGGGCTTTGTTACCCTGGGTCTGTTTTTGTTTATCGGCAGCCATCTGAATGAGTGGGCATTAAAAGGTGCCATTATGCAGATGCTGTCACATGGTTTTGTGTCCGCAGCGATGTTTATGAGTATCGGTGTATTGTATGACCGTCTGCATACGCGTGAGATTTCTGCTTATGGTGGGGTGGTCAATACCATGCCGGTGTTTGCTTCTTTCATGTTGCTGTTTGCCATGGCCAATGCGGGTTTACCCGGTACTTCCGGTTTTGTGGGTGAATTTATGGTCATTATGGGGGCAGTGGAAACCAATTTATGGATTGGTGCTCTGGCCGCGATTACTTTGATTCTCGGCGCCGGCTATACATTATGGATGTATAAACGGGTGATTTTCGGACCGGTAGCCAATCCTGAAGTGGCAAAACTGAAAGACATCAACAAACGTGAATTGCTGATTGTGGTGATTTTGGCTGCGGTGATACTGGGCTTTGGCCTGTATCCACAACCGTTTATTGCAGTAGTACATCAGGCTGCTAATGATTTGATGATCCAAGCGGCACAAAGCAAACTGTAAGGAAATGTGAATGAACTGGGCAAATTTAACAATATTTCCCGCTGCGCCGGATATGGTGCTCACTGCAGTGTTATTTATTGTACTGCTGGTGGATCTGTGGTTGTGTGATAAACAGCGTTGGCTGACGTGTGCATTGTCTATTATCGGTTTGGCTATTACCGCAGTGGTACAGTGTGCGGTCTGGCATGGCCAGCCTGCCAGTGCTTTCCATGACATGTTTGTATTGGACGGCATGGCGCAATTGGCTAAGCTGTGTTTGTATGTTGCTGTGATGGTGCTGTTTATTTATAGTCAGACCTATATTAAAGACCGCGGCATTTACCAAGGTGAATTTTATACCCTGACCTTATTTGCATTGCTTGGCATGAATGTCATGGTTTCAGCCAGTCATTTTCTGACACTGTATGTGGGGCTGGAACTGTTGTCACTGGCTTTGTATGCGCTGATTGCCTTGCGTCGCAATGACAGTAAGGCGGCAGAAGCAGCACTGAAATATTTTGTTTTGGGTGCACTGGCGTCCGGTTTACTGCTTTATGGTATTTCCCTGATCTATGGTGCGACCGGCTCATTACAGTTGAATGAAGTGTTGACGGCTACTCAAATCGCCAATCCGTGGTTACTGAAACTGGGTCTGGTGTTTGTAGTAGTAGCCATTGTATTTAAATTGGGTGGTGTACCGTTTCATATGTGGGTACCTGATGTTTATCAGGGTGCACCGACTGCTGTGGCGGCCTTGGTGGGTACTGCGCCGAAAATTGCGGCTACTGTATTCGCCTTTCGTATCTTATTCAATGGTCTGGCTACCCAATATACGGCATGGCATGATATGTTACTGCTGATCGGTATGGCCTCGTTACTGGTGGGTAATCTGGCGGCTATTATGCAGACCAACATCAAGCGCATGCTGGGTTTTTCTACCGTATCTCATATGGGTTTCATTATTCTGGCTTTTGTCGGTAAAGAGGCGGGCATCATAGCCGCGTTATACTATGCCATTACCTATGCTTTGATGGCTGGCGTGGCTTTCGGAGTGTTGATGTTGCTGTCCAATAAACACATTGAATGTGAAAACATCAGTGATTTGGCCGGCCTGAATCAGAAACATGCCTGGTATGCATTTATTATGCTGCTGGCCATGTTCTCTATGGCCGGTATTCCGCCATTGATGGGCTTTTATGCCAAGCTCGCCGTGATTAAAGCTTTGCTGGCGCAAGGTTTGGTGTGGGTTTCCGTGTATGCAGTGATTATGTCGCTGATTGGTGCGTTCTATTATTTACGGGTTGTCAAAACCATGTATTTCGATGCGCCGAAAGAGGAGCAGCACACCATTGATATGGGTGGTCTGGCCAAAGTGGTTTTATCTGTGAATGCGTTGTTATTGCTGCTCTGGGGTATTCTACCTGATGCAGTGATGAATTGGTGTGTTGCCGCGGTGCAGCAGACTTTTTAAACCATGGATTTACATTACTGATCAAAATGGCAGTCATCATGACTGCCATTTTTTATATTCAGGCTGGGAAAACAGGCATTGATTGATATTTCGAATCATGATAAATCTTAATGCTGCAAATGGTATGACGATAATGCTCAATACTGCGATGAATTTAAAAGTCATGTTTAAATGATGTCTGGCTACCGGCCGCCATCGGTGAATAAACGTTAATAATCTTGTATATGAATATCAATATGAATAAAACAACGGCAGTTAATTTAAAGGCAGACAACATGGCTTTACCTGATCTGCAACAGATGGAAACGATTGTCATCAAAGTCGGCTCCAGTCTGGTCACCGCGGGTGGTCTTGGCGTAGATCAGGCAACATTAAATCACTGGGCAGAACAGATTGCCTTTTTAAAGCAGCAAGGCATTGCGGTGGTGCTGGTGTCCAGCGGCGCTATTGCAGAAGGCATGAAGCGCCTGGGCTGGTCTGTCCGTCCTAAAGCATTACATGAATTGCAGGCTGCTGCTGCGGTGGGACAGATGGGGCTGGCTCAGGCTTATGAAACGGCTTTTGAACGACAGCATATCCAGACGGCACAAATTTTACTGACTCATGATGACGTCAGTCATCGCACCCGTTATTTGAATGCCCGCACGACAATCCGTACGCTATTGAATCAAGGCGTGGTGCCGGTGATCAATGAAAACGATACCATTACCATTGATGAAATCAAACTGGGTGATAATGATACTTTAGGGGCACTGGTCACCAATCTGATTGAAGCTGATGCGTTGATTATACTGACTGATCAGACAGGATTATATGATGGTGACCCGCGTCAGCACCCTGATGCACAATTGATTGATCAGATTTCTGTGCATCATCCCCAATTAACCACTATGGCGGGTGGTGCCGGTAGCCGTGTGGGTACCGGAGGTATGTATACCAAAGTCATGGCAGCACAGCGAGCCGCGTTCAGTGGTGCTGTAACCTACATTACTTCCGGCCAGACTGAAAATGGATTAAAGCGTTTATTTACGGGTGATTCGATCGGCACCTGGCTAACGGTAGAACATGGCCGCCTGAATGCCCGCCAGCAGTGGATGCTGGGACAGATTCAGTTGAGCGGACATGTGGTGGTTGATCAGGGTGCCGCTCAGGCGTTGCTAAACCGGCATTCCAGCTTGTTGCCTATCGGCTGCATTCAGGTTGCAGGTCATTTTGACCGTGGTGCCTTGATTGCTGTTTTGAATCAGAAAGGCGAGGAGATCGGGCGTGGACTGGTTAATTACAATAGTGTCGAAATAGCCAGAATCATGCGTCAGCCCTCACATCAGATTGAATATTTATTGGGTTATATTGCGGAAGAAGAATTGATTCATAAAGATAATATGGTTTTAATCGTGGATTAGTGCGAAACCGCACTAAAGACCGGTGAAAAGACATTGGCTCATTGGCCTGGTGACATTATTTAATAATACATGTGTCCATCAGACATTGATTATCATGGATTCACTGAATACTGAAATAGGATTGGATAATTGACAAAGTATTGATACAGATTAAAATTAAAATTCACAAATACCGTATACTCAAGCAGTAGTTTTAAAATATATTGAATAATTTTACTGTCAGGAGGTAACAATGAAAGCAGCTCGTTTCTATGATCGTGGTGACATTCGTGTTGAAGATATTCCTGAACCTACTGTAGCGCCGGGTACTGTAGGTATTAATGTGGCCTGGTGTGGTATTTGTGGTACTGACCTGCATGAATTTATGGATGGCCCGATTTTTATTCCGCCTTGTGGTCATCCGCATCCGATCTCTGGTGAATCAGCCCCTGTAACCATGGGTCATGAATTCTCTGGTGTGGTTTACGCTGTGGGCGAAGGTGTCCATGATATTAAAGTAGGCCAGCATGTGGTGGTAGAGCCTTATATTATTGCCGATGATGTTCCTACGGGTGAAAATGATGCCTATCATTTGTCTAAAGACATGAATTTTATTGGTTTAGGCGGCTGTGGTGGCGGGTTGTCGGAAAAAATCGCGGTTAAACGACGCTGGGTACATCCGATTTCTGACAAAATCCCATTGGATCAGGCTGCATTGATTGAACCCTTATCGGTAGGGCATCATGCAGTAAGGCGTAGTGGCGCCAAGGCCGGCGATGTGGCTTTGGTGGGTGGTGCCGGCCCAATTGGCCTGTTAACAGCCGCGGTGCTTAAAGCCAAGGGCATTACGGTGATCATGAGCGAATTAAGCGCCAAACGTAAGCAAAAAGCCAAAGAAGCCGGGGTTGCAGATTATATTTTTGATCCTTCCGAAGTTGACGTAGTAGCTGAAGTGAAAAAAGTCACCAATGGTCAGGGCGTTGATGTGGCGTTTGAATGTACCAGTGTGAATAAGGTTTTGGAGACGCTGATTGAGGCGGCTAAACCCACCGGTGTGATTGTGATTGTTTCGATCTGGAGCCATCCGGCTACAGTGAATGTACACAGCATTGTGATGAAAGAGCTGGATATGCGTGGCACGATTGGTTATTGTAATGACCATAAGGAAACCATCAAACTGGTAGAAGAGGGTAAAATTAATCTGGAACCTTTCATTACCCAGCGGATCAAGCTGGATGAATTGGTTTCCAAAGGTTTTGAAACCTTGATTCACAATAATGAATCAGCCGTTAAAATTATTGTGAATCCCAATCTTTAAGTGGTTGTCTGGTATGTAGTGATCTGTATAAAAATAAACCTGTGATCAAGAAATTTTGATCACAGGTTTTTTTAATCCATATGATTGAGGCAGTTGCATTTTAATTAAAGTATTAAGGTTGCAGCCATGAATTATTGTTGGGCAGTAATGTTATTTTTTAAAATCAATAAGATGATTTTTAATGGTATCGCCAGCATGAATTGATTAATCATATCAATATATCCTTATCTTGATTGGAAAAACTCTGTCAAATGATAAAGCCATGAGCCAGAATGATATTGCAAAGCATGCTGTATATTTGGAATGAGTAGCCATGGATTTAGTTACATGTAGGCGGTTGAATTAAATCTATATAAATAAGAGCCAATGTATGACCTAAAGAATGCTTATGATGAATCATGTAGCAGATTGTCTGGATTAGAATAGCCTGTAGCACGGTTGAATCAGATTAATTTATCGTTCAGTAAATGTTTATTGGGTATGGGTTTACTGAGTCATGCAGATATTCGTACCATGATTGATGTTAAAATGGCCAACGCAACAGATTAAATTTTATAGTATTATTTATTATAAAAACAGCGTTACCCGCGTATCTCAATGAATGTTGGGCATGTTTTAAAAGATGGTATTAGCCAGATTGCAGTTTATCCTGATAACAAAAACTCAGCTTATAACGTGTTTGTAAAATACATTTGAATTTAATGTATTATTTAAGCGTATCACTACATTAAGATCAGGTTTTTATTTTGGGTTTTTCAGGTTGGTGGCTTCTTTTTATCTTGGCCTGTATCATGTTAAATAGCATTATTGTAAAATCATTGGTATCAGAGTAATCAAGATAGGTATTACATGGTTTTACATGACATATATGGGGTAATTACGGGTTTTATCTACTTATTTCAGCATTAAATTATTTTTGGTTTTATAATTCTTGCTTTGTTTTTTAAATGCCGTTTTAAATAGTTGAGTTGGTTGATACTAATTAATACATTATTAAAATATTGAATAAACAGACACTATACCTGAGGATATGTTAATGGAAATAACCACAGTTTTCGATTATGAAGATATTCAGCTGATTCCGAATAAGTGCATTATTGAACGCCGTTCAGAGGCCGATACTTCAGTGAAGCTGGGTAAGCACACATTTAAGTTACCTGTTGTACCTGCCAATATGCAAACCGTGATTGATGATGCGTTGGCCATGCAATTGGCAAAAGCCGGCTATTTTTATGTGATGCATCGTTTTAATCCTGAGACACGTTTGGATTTTGTACGTCAATTTCATGCAGCCGGACAGATTGCGTCCATATCGGTTGGGGTTAAATCAGAAGAGTATGAATTTATCAATCAATTAAAGGAAGCTGGTTTAGTTCCTGATTATATTACCATTGATATTGCCCATGGTCATGCCGATTCAGTTATTAAGATGATCCAGCATATTAAAGAGACATTGCCGGAATCGTTTGTTATTGCCGGTAATGTGGCTACACCTGAAGCAGTACGTGATCTGGAAAATGCAGGAGCAGATGCAACCAAAGTAGGTGTGGGGCCCGGTAAAGCATGTATTACAAAATTAAAAACCGGCTTTGGTACCGGTGGCTGGCAATTGGCCGCATTACGCGTATGTGCGAAGGCAGCCAAAAAGCCGATTATTGCAGATGGCGGTATTCGTTATAACGGTGATATCGCTAAATCGGTTCGTTTTGGTGCCACCATGGTGATGATTGGTTCATTATTTGCCGGTCACGCAGAAACCCCGGGAGATATTGTAGAGATAGATGGTGCCAAATATAAAACATACTTTGGCTCAGCATCACAATATCAGAAGGGTGAATATAAAAATGTTGAAGGCAAGAAATTGCTGGTGCCTTACCGTGGTGCCATTATGGATACCCTGACAGAAATGCAACAAGATTTACAGTCGTCCATTTCTTATGCCGGCGGACGTGAATTGCGCGATTTAAAACTGGTTGATTACGTTATTGTGAAGAATTCAATTGTGAATGGTGATTCATACTAACAAGATGGATAAGAAACAGCACCATAATGACAATTACATTGTGGTTTGTAATTACTGATCAAGTTTTTGCGCCATCATCATATGGCCAGAAAAAGGTAAAACCAGCCCTGAATCTGTGATTGTGCATGAGCTGAATGGGTTTCTCAAGATTTTGAAAGCTGAATTTATAAGGCCGTTGGCCTGATTGCTTATGCCGATCTTTGTTTGGGGCCGGACTCGGATAAAACCAGAGTTTATCCGGTGTCAGTAACGATCTGTATGCTAATAAACCTGTTATCAATACATTTTGATGACAGGTCTTTTTTATAAGTGTTGTTTGATTGCTATCTGAAATACATTTATATTCTGAATTAAAGTGTTAAACGCCGATGGAACGAAAGGACGCTTCATGGCAGCAATAACGGTATTGGTTGTAGAAGATGAAATAGCCATCACGACACTGATTAAATTCACTTTAGAACAGGCCGGCTTTGATACAGTGTGTGTGGAAAGCGCGGAAAAAGCCCGGCTGCTACTGGATAATCAGTTACCTGATGTGGTGTTATTAGACTGGATGCTGCCGGGTATGTCAGGTCTGGCATTGATTGAATATATACGTCAGACGCCGCGCAGTCGTGATCTGCCATTGATCTTACTGACCGCACGCAGTGAAGAAGAAGATAAAGAGCAGGGTTTGAATCTGGGTGCAGATGATTATGTCACCAAGCCTTTTTCACCACGGGAACTGGTGGCGCGCATTAAAGCATTATTACGGCGACGAGCGCCGCAGAAAACTGATATGCTGATTAATATTCATGGACTGGTGTTGAATCCACAAGAAAAACACGTCAGTGTTCAAGGCCAGAAGATCTCGTTAGGACCCAGTGAATTTAAATTATTACATTTTTTCATGACCCATCCAGGTCGGGTATACAGCCGTACTCAGCTGCTTGATTTAGTCTGGGGCGACCATGTTTTTGTTGAAGAGCGGACAGTAGATGTGCATATCCGTCGTTTACGGCGTGGGTTGGAGGCGGGGGGGCTGATGCATTTAATTCAGACTGTCCGCGGCAGTGGTTATCGGTTTGTATCAGATGAATCTGTAGCAAACGACAAGCATTTTAAGGGGTGATGGCAAGATGACTGAATTATACCGGCATTATGCACTTATTCTGGCTTCAGTTATGGTGATTGCTGTCCTGGCCGGATTGATGGGCGGCTGGTTGTGGTTTACCAGCAGTCTGTGTCTGGCATTATTGTATTGGCTGGTGGTTTACTGGTGGCATCTGGCGAAGTTGATGCGATGGTTAGAGCGTCCGAAATTACGTAATGCACCTCAGGGACTGGGTATCTGGCATACTATTTTTTCTGTTCTGATTGCCCAGGCGCGCAGCCGTAAAAAACGTAAACAGAAACTGGGCGTGGCATTGGCGCGCTTTAATCGCATTGCAGAAACCATTCCTGACGGGGTGCTGGTTTTAGGCAGTGATGGCCGGATTCAATGGCTCAATCATTTGGCAGCGGAGCATCTGAATCTGGATCCGGTGCATGATCGTAATGCTTTATTGTCTGAGGTGATTGATCAGCATGCTTTGCAGCAGCTTGTATCATCGAATTCGTCAGAAATAAATACAGTGCAAATATCAATGACTACCCCTCAGGGTTTACCGCGGGTACTGAATATTATTCGTACTCCTTTTGAAGCGCAGGCAACCTTATTGATCAGTGAAGACATTACCGCCGCAGAACAACTCAATGCAACACGTACGGCGTTTGTGGCCAATGTATCGCATGAATTGCGCACACCTTTAACCGTAATTAATGGTTTTCTGGAAACCTTGGCCGAATTTACTGATCTTCCCAAAGCACAACAGCAGGAATTTATTGGTCTGATGCATAAGGAAAGTCAAAGGATGAATCAGCTATTGACTGATTTACTGACATTATCACGGCTGGAAAATCAGGCCGTGACCAAGGTGATTAGAAAGCCGGTTAATCTGTCTGAGCTGGTGTATCAGCTGGTGGCCGAAGCTGAAAATGTTTCCAAACAAAGACATCATTTTAAAATCGATATTGAGCCTGATGTCTGGATAAAAGGCATGGCAGAAGATGTTTACAGTGCATTAAGCAATCTGGTGTTTAATGCCGTACGCTACACGCCTGAAGAAGGGTGGATTTGTTTATCATTGCACAGTAAACCAGATCAGCCAGACTGGGTGCAATTCACCGTACAGGATACAGGACCCGGTATTGCACCAGAGCATCTGCCTCATTTAACCGAGCGGTTTTATCGTGTTGATGCCGGACGATCACGTCAGAACGGCGGAACCGGACTGGGTCTGGCAATTGCCAAACATGCCTTAGCAGAACATGGCGGTTGTTTGTCCATTGAAAGCCAGTTAGGCAAGGGCAGTATTTTTACCGCATCAATACCCAAGTGGCTGGGAGAATCAGTGATAGAAGAGACTTTTTCAGTCAAATCGCATAACGATATTGCTGTACTTGACAAATAAAAGGTACATCCCTAGAATACGCGCTCTTGGGTCGTTAGCTCAGTCGGTAGAGCAGCGGACTTTTAATCCGTTGGTCGAGCGTTCGAATCGCTCACGACCCACCAGATTTTTAAAATCAGATGAGTTACGTATTTCTGATTTTAATTTCAAAGCCACAATTCTGCTTGTGCCAGATTTGTGGCTTTGTTTCATGATTGCATCAATAATTCCGGCATATATATGTAGATGTTGATATAAATGGACTTGTCTCGGTACCATTTTTGTCAATTTTTACTGACCTATTTCATTTTAAATATTCTAAGATCAGACAGAATAGATCAGCCAGCTTTTTAAGACAAAATCGTAAATTCTGTCATGAAAAAATGCAAAATTTATCTTCTGAATTTTATTCCCTGATTTATCGGTTGATATTTTAAACGGATGGCACTTGAGTTAACTCAATGTATGTCTGATGTTTGACTGACCAGTCAATTCATTTCTTTATGACTGATCAGTGAATGCCATATCAAATATCTGTTCCGGTTTAATACCATTGGTGTAATAAAAATTATTTTTAACCTTCTCAATATGGCTTCGCCCAAAATCTATTCAGGTATGCCTCAGGGATTGCGTTGCCAAAAATGACATTTGATATTATGTGTGCATGATGCCGTAGATTTGCCCGCGGGTGATAATATTTTGTGCCCATTTTCTATGCGTTGCAGGCTCACACATTGCCCCTGAAGATTTAAAGACGGCTTGTGGGCCATCAAGTATTTTCAATGCATCACTATACTGAAGCTCGGATACGGCTAAAGAATGTTGAATCAAATCAATCTGAGTTGGATGAATCGCTGTTTTACCTACCAGCCCATTGGCTATGTCCAAGTCAAGTTCACTTTTTAAAATACGCTGATCATCGATAAGCTCGCAGACCGGTGCTGTTAAGGCAAAACCTTTAGAAACGAAAACAGATGCTAACATTTTAATAACATATCCCAGCGGGGTGTCATATAAAGTAACGCCTGTGGGTCTGCGTAAGGAAAGTACATTCAGTAAATCATTCCCGCCAATTCGCAAAGCAATAATTCGTTGCCTGCATTCATGTTGTGCCAGGTTATCCGCCATGTTTTGCATGGTTAAGACATCAAATGTTTCCTGAGTTTCCAAAGTGGGCATCATATACAGATGATTATTTTGCATGATTTCCCACCATGCTTCCAGGCTACTCAGGGTAAATTTAGGCAGTACCAGACCAGCAATACGCTCTAGATTAAAATTTGCTGTTAACTGTTTAGCCATTGCTATATTTCGAGGCCTTATAAACAATAATGGCCAGTCATTACTTTCTGGCTGTTTCTTATCTGCGTTTAAGTGTTGCAGAATATGAGTGAGATTATTCAGTGCTTCAGGGATATCATCTTCACTGACTGAATCCTCAAGGCAAATAATCAATGATCGCAAACCAGCAATTTTTTTATGCTGAATAACTTCAAGAATATCTTTACGTGTGGCTGGCATATATAAAGTTGCACCCAATTGCCACGGGGAAATTAAATGTTTCATTTACCTACCTTTTTTATTATGGTTACTGCGCGATAGCGACCAAGGTTATGTCCTGTTTCCGTTATTGGAATATTTTTGTCTTTTGCCAATTTAACCAGTAAAGCAACATCGGGATCATCGTAAGAGCAAACCAGTACATGCTCAGGTACTCTGCGCAGAACAGCGCGGGTAGCTTCAGCGATTCCGGGTTTAATCCGATTCAGATTATTTATATGATAATCATGACTTAATTGTGTTATTATTTTCTGGCTTAACTGCCATCGTTGCTGGTTATCCGCTGGTTTATAATGGATATCTGGTAGTAAGGTATTCTTCAACTGTTCACAATAAAGCCGAACTTTATTCACCAGCATATTACTGCAATCATATTCTTGCAGGTGATCGCATTTCACACAGCCATGTAAACCATCGGCCGACCAGACTGAACGTGAAATCAGTCCTGAAACTGGAGCACCCATGATACCAAACGGGATCAGCCAGTCATCATCACTGGCCGCGAGCCATGCACAACCGCAAGGATCAGTCAGTACAACTAAACGTGGTTTTTCAGGGTAGCCAGTACGGTTTTTTAATGCCTGTTCCAATTCATGACTAATCGCCCCTTTTCCTGTCCAGCCATCAACAAAAATGATACTTTCTGTGCCATGACGCGATTCTATGTATTCCAGTGCAGTAGTATCTATGCCTCTGTCACGAATAATACTGATGCCATAATGGATAGATGCTTTTCCCATGGATTTAAGGGTTTGATGCAACATTACCCCCAAAGGAACTCCGGCTCGCACCAGGCTAACCAGAACAATGGTTTTATCTGGAATATATTGAATCAGGGCACGTGCAATTTGCATGACTTCTGTAGCCATTCTGGCCAGATTCTGACTTAACGATTGAGAAAAAATATCCAGATGATATTGAGTCGGAATGGGCTCCTGACTCAGCATATCGGAATAATGCATTTCCCCTGATTGGATGAGTTTTTCTTTGAGTTTTAATGGCGTAAAGGCCATCTGGATAGGTTCCAGTAAGAACTGAACATCGCCTTCATGATAGGAACCAGAAAAAGGAATGACTTGAATCATTTTATTTGAGATATTTCTTTGCAAATTTGGTTTGAGATGGTGCTGTGAAACTGGCTATGTTGTGGTAGCATCAGCCAATGGCAAAGTTTCATAAAGCGGTAATCACTCAGGCTGTCACCTATGCCGATAACGGGAAAAAGGCCGCGATCTGCTTTTAATTTTTTTAATAACCAGTCAACGGCCAATCCTTTATCTACAGGTTGGGGTAACCAGGCAATATTGTTATCATTCCGGTGAATATAAAAACCTTCACTGGAAATCTGTTGTTCAATTTCTTTATTTATCTCATATAATTCATCTATCCGACTGCTGTTACGATGCTTCATGACCAGATAAACGGGTATCTGATCGTATTCATAATTAATTCTTGCCCATGCATCTATACCTCGATGCTGCATGATTGCAGTAATGGTTTGCTGCATATCGGTTAACCGGTCAGCATAAGGCAATAAACGTGGTAGTATGTGTTTTTTCCATGTCTCATCGATTTGTCCTGCCGGATTGAGAATAACTGCCCCATGTGTTGTGATGACCCATGAATTAAAGGCAATCTGTACCCGGCTGATTTCTTCTGTGCCTCGTGCGGTAACCGGAATTAACTCTGCCTGTCCCAATAACCAGTCTACCCAGACTGCCTGTTCAGCCGTCATGAAACTGCGGGGCTGCATATTGCGATCCAGTGCCCCCACTCTGACTGCTTTACTGTCTGTTATGGCGCTTATTTTTCTTTGCGTCTGAAACAACGTATCATCCAGATCACTAAATATAACAGGTTTACACATAACTAATAATTTCTGTCCTTGGTGCAATTTTATCTAAAGCCTTCAACAATAGCGGGTCTACACTGTCTGGTGGTGTTTCAATACATAACAGGATTCGATCAAATTTCTGGTGAGCAATGTTGTATACAAAATTAGGTATGCCCAGACCATAGTTATCTGTAAAGGCAATGACAGATTGAATTGCCAGCCCTTTTGCTATTGGCGAACGGCTGATGGAGCTATAGCTTACCTGTGCGCCTTGTGCTTCCAGTCTTTCAGCAAGCAAAAAGGGCAGCCAGACAAATTCGCCACTGCCCAGCACCAGAATCTTTTCATCTGGCCGAACTGTCAATTCCAACCCGAGGCTGTCGGTCGATTTCATCATACCTAATCTGCCCCAAGACTGATTATTACTTATGGGTATGGATTTTCTGGCTGTAATATTGATGTGGGGCATGGAAGGCATAGATGCCTGCAAATTGGGTAACCATTGCCATTGACCGGATATGAGTGAAACAGCATGAACCGGTAGTTCACTGTTTTGCTGTAATGCATTATTACTCCAGTCAGTGAGCGTCACGGTAATAATTTTTTGTAATTTATTCAGTATCCGGGTTTTTTGTATTGCTTGTAACAGATTCTGGAATGTTTTTCCGGTTGTTGCTTCATCATCTACCAAAACAATGGTGTGTGCATTTTCTATGTGCTGCTGCATCAGTTTGTCGCTGGGGAAATAAATCAGATGCTCAGTAGCATGGCTGTGTTCTTCCTGAAATGAACACCACAAATGGCCATTAACAGGATGACGTGTTGAAGTAAGATAGACGGATGATTGTAATTGGGGTTGCATGACATCAAAAATACCTGCGCCTAGTCCTACTGCTGTTTCGGCCAGCCCGATAAACAGCACCGGCTCAGTGATAAGATTGTCTAATTTACCAGCCAGTTGTTGGTAAATCTGCCGCATAGCAGAAGGAGCTACGGGAATATGTCTGCCTAATACTTTACTGACAAAGAGAAATGAACGACGGGGATTACGTCTTTGCGCAATATCGAATAGCGCTGCAAATGAATGATCAGTCTGGTTACAGGTAATTTTCAGTGTACCGGCAGGTAATGTATAAGTACTGGCCTGAAATTGATGTTTAGAAGAAATATTCATGTACTATTTTCTAACTAATCTATAATTTTATTTAAAAATGATTCTTACCATTTGACTATATTTTCCTAATGTGATTATTTCAAGTTTAAAATATATTATTTGTTTGCAAATTTAGTTTAAAGCTATAATAAAATCATCTAAACCATTATTAATATACAATATTTATTTTTATTAAAAAATTTTCACTTTGAAAGTGCATGGAAATTACTTGGATTACATTAAGAACTGCATATTGATTCAATAATAAATTAATTAAAATCCCGCTTTTACCATAGTCAATATAAACAAAATAATAACACATTTAAACTTATGTTGATTAAATAAATATTTTCAGTGAAAGTAAATACTTAAAAATATAAAATCAATATCGCTATCATAAATAATAAATATTTCACTTTATTCTATTGGCAAATGTTGACAATGATGTATGAAATTATAATAATAATTTCCAGTTAGGGTCGTTTTATTGTTAATTTTTCACTCTGATTGAACCTACTTATAAGGCAATAATATGATTTCATTGAGCAAAAATCAAACTGTTTCACTCAGTAAACAATCTGCTGCATTAAGCCAATTACATTTTGGTTTGGGATGGGAGCCTGCTAAGAAAAAAAAAGGATTTTTTAGTAGTCTGCTTGGAGGTAATGAGGAAATTGATTTAGATGCAAGCTGCATTCTCATGGATCATAACGGTAAAAAAATCGATGTCATCTGGTTTGTTCAACTCATGTCCCGATGCGGTTCAGTGATTCATAGTGGCGATAATCTGACTGGAGAAGGTGAAGGCGATGATGAAGTAATTCATGTTGATCTAAATTGCCTGCCGCCGGAAGTGGAATACTTGGTTTTTACCGTAAATAGTTTTCGCGGCCAGACATTTAATGATGTAGAAAATGCATTTTGTCGGGTACTTGACCAGTCTGAAAAAGAGCTGGCTCATTATCAGCTGACGGAGAAAGGCTCACATACCGGCATTATTATTGCCTCATTGTGTCGTAATAACGGTAACTGGGATTTTACCGCCTTAGGTACCGTCACTCAGGGACGCACTATTGAAGACATGTATGCGGATATTGTCCGGACGGTAATACCACGATGAATTTACCAGCCGGCGGCAATATTTTAGTGCCTAGCTCAAACCTGCATATCTGCATTACCTCTTCTCACCCGATAGATGCTGCTGCTTTTCGCTTGTTTGAAAACAATAAAGTCGATGGTGATGATGATATGGTTTTTTACGGGCAACCTTGTGATGCAGAAAATTCTATTTGTTTAACCCAGAATGGATCAAAGACAGCTTTTGCTGTTTCTTTAACTAAATTAAAGCCGCAAGTCCAGAAAATCGCTTTTACCATTAATTGTGATGCTGGAAAAAAACTGTCTTCGCTAAATAATTTAACCATACAGGTTAATCACCAGAATACCAGCATAGCTGAAGGTGTGGTAGAACTATCCGATCGACAGGAAGCTGCTTTAATTCTCGGAGAATTATACCGGTATAAAGAAGGCTGGAAATTCCGCTTTATCGCGCAAGGATTCAATGGTGGCTTAAAACCATTAGCCGAACATTTTGGTATAGAGGTTGCTGATGAAAGGAAAACAGCACCTGATGAAAATCGAATGTCTTCTTCCGCTGCTTCAGACAGGCAGGTTGTGCTGGACAAAGTATGTCTGACTAAAGACAAACCCATGATCAGTCTGGCAAAACGATCTGATTTCGGTAAGATTAATATTAATCTGAACTGGAGTCTTGGAAACCAGCCTACTAACAAATTATCGAAAATATTTAAACGTAAAAACATCGATCTGGATCTGGGTGCCTTTGTTGAACTTCAAGATGGTAGTAAAACCGTAGTACAGGCACTGGGTGAAACGTTTGGTCATTATGACGAGATGCCCTTTGTTCAACTGTCAGGCGATGATCGCAGTGGTGAAGTTGCTGATGGTGAATGGCTTTATGTTAATGGTGCACACTGGAAAAATATTCGACAGATTCTGATCTATGCTTTTATTTATGATGGTGTACCAAACTGGAATGAAACAGATGCCACTGTAACCTTGTATATTCCCAGGCATCCTCCCATTGAGACCCGTCTCATCGGCGGTGATTATAAATACCCGATGTGTGCTATAGCTCAATTGGTTAATGTGGATGGCACCATTAAAGTGGAAAGAATTAACCGTTACTTTTATGGTCACAGTGATATGGATAATGCATTTGGTTGGGGCTTTCGCTGGCAAGCCGGTACGAAATAAACAATAGGATAATAAATGAGTTTTTTTAATAGTATTAAAGAGACATTGACTTCGGGACATAACGAGTTGGCTCGTCAGGTAGGTCGTTTCAAAAACAAGAAATTTATGCAGGGGACGGTGGCCGTCTGTGCTTATATTGCTGTGGCCAGTAACGGCGTCAGTACTGAAGAAAAAAAGAAGATGATGGATTTTTTAAAATCTTCAGAAGAGTTGAAAGTTTTTGAAACGGAAGAAATCATCGAATTTTTCAATAAATTATTAAGTCATTTTGAATTCGATAATGAAATCGGTAAAGGTGAAGCCATGAAATATATTCTGGGTTTACCCAGACCTGAAGCTGCTCAGCTGGCGTTAAGAGTAGGTATTGCCGTAGCCAAAAGTGATGACGATTTTGATGTTGATGAACAAAAAGCTGTGAGTGAAATTGCGAACGCACTGGGATTTCATCCACGGGATTTTGGTATTTAGAGCAGTAGCGGAGAAAACAGAATGACTACTACTCATATCGGGTTTCCATTTGAAACCGTCATGGTTTTTGTTGGGCTTTCAGTCATAGCACTCTTGATTGATTTGTTTGCACATCGCAACAATAAAACAATTTCGCTGAAAAGTGCGGCCTTATGGTCTGTATTCTGGATCATGGTTGCCATGGTATTTGCCGGTTTCCTTTATATCCATCATGGAGCAGACGTAGCCAGCTTGTTTGTTACAGGCTACGTTCTGGAAAAAGTACTCTCAGTAGATAATCTTTTTGTCATGATGGCTATCTTTTCCTGGTTTGGCATCCCTGATGGTTATCGACATAGGGTTTTATACTGGGGCATCATTGGTGCTATTGTGTTCAGAGGCATATTTGTTGTTATTGGTACAGGTCTTTTGAGTCTTGGGCCTTATATTGAAGCTCTGTTCGCTGTGATTGTGTGTTGGACAGCCATCATGATGCTTAAAAATGATGATAACAATGAAGAAATCGAAGATTATTCTCAACACCTTGCCTATCGGCTGGTTAAACGCTTTTTTCCTATCTGGCCAAAACTTGCGGGTCAGTCATTTTTCTTAACGAACAAAGAAGTAGATAGCGCACTGGTTTTGCCGGAAAACAAAAATATTACTGTTGGACGAAGCACTAAAGCTGTGCTCTATGCCACTCCGCTTTTATTGTGTACTGCGGTTATTGAATTGTCAGATGTGATGTTTGCTTTTGATTCCGTACCGGCCGTCATTGCAGTCAGTCGTGAGCCGCTCATTGTTTATAGTGCCATGATGTTTGCCATTCTTGGGTTACGTACCCTTTATTTCGTACTTGAGGCATTAAAACAATACCTGGTTCATCTGGAAAAAGCGGTAACCGTTTTGCTGTTTTTTATTGCATTCAAACTGGGTCTTAATGCCTCCGAACATTTTTTCCATCACGGTTATTACATTTCCGATACAGTCAGTTTAAGTATTATTCTGCTAGTGTTGGCGGCTGGTATTCTGGCCAGTTTCATTTTTCCTGAAAAATCAGAACAGTAAATCGTAGTAGACCATATTGATATTTTAATCAGTTCACTTTTTATGATGGGAGTAAAAAATGAGTGTTTCTCTTTCTAAAGGCGGTAATGTTTCTCTAAGCAAAACAGCGCCAAGTATGAAAAATGTCCTGGTCGGTTTAGGCTGGGATGCACGCTCAACTGATGGGCAAGACTTTGACCTTGATGCTTCGGCATTTTTACTGGCGGCCAATGGACAAGTCAGAAATGAACGAGATTTTATTTTCTACAACAATCTGCAAGCAGTTGATGGGTCTATCGTTCATACTGGGGACAATCGTACAGGGGACGGGGAGGGAGATGATGAAGCACTGATCATCAAACTCGATGCTGTTGCAGCAGACATTAATAAAATTATTTTTGTTGTTACTATTCATGAGGCTCAACAGCGAAGACAGAATTTTGGCCAGGTTTCAGGCGCATTTATTCGAATAGTTAATAATGATAATCAAGCAGAAATAGTCCGTTATGATTTAACTGAAGATGCCTCTACAGAAACAGCTATGCTGTTTGGAGAACTTTATCGTTATAACAACGAATGGAAATTCCGTGCTCTTGGGCAGGGATACAGTGGTGGACTGGCTTCGGTGTGCGCGCAATATGGCATTAACGCAGCCTGATTACCACGTAGATAATTATATTATCATGTAATTGTCTATTTATATATTCATTACAAAAAGGAGTTGGCTATGGCCGTTTCACTGACCAAAGGAAGTAATGTTTCTTTAAGCAAAGAAGCACCGGGTATGAACATGGTGTTGGTTGGACTTGGCTGGGATCCGCGTGTCACTGATGGACAAAAATTTGATTTGGACGCTTCGGTATTTTTAGTAAATGAAGACAATAAGGTTTTATCCGATCAGCATTTTATATTCTATAATAATATGAAGAGTCCGGATAATGCCGTGCAACATCAGGGCGATAATCAGGATGGTGAAGGAGAAGGAGATGATGAGCAAGTCATCATTGACTTGTCTAAAGTAGATACCGCTGTAAAAAAACTGGTTTTTGCTGTGACTATTCATGAAGCGGATAGTCGTAAACAAAACTTTGGTATGGTTAGCAATAGTTTTATTCGTGTTGTTAATAATGATACCCAGACTGAAATAGCCCGCTACGATTTATCTGAAGATGCCTCAACAGAAACGGCAATGATTTTTGGTGAACTGTATCGTCATAATAATGAATGGAAATTCAAGGCTATTGGCCAAGGGTTTGCCGGTGGTCTGGCTGCTTTAGCCCGACAACATGGAATTAATATTTAAGCCTATCAAATACAAACCTGATACTCAGGTTTGTATTTTTATCATGAAATATAATTTCATTTCAATAAAATGAAAACCATAAAATAATTATTCTGAAAATGGTTCATATATTCTTTAATTTTGCATAATAATATCTATACAATCTTATTGATGTAAACCATTTTATTATTATGCAGATTATGATTGTTTTAAGTAAATAAAATTTTCAGCTCAATAAGAATTATAACTGCCTATATATTTTCATTCATAAAAAACGATGATTTGCTGTGGAAAATGGGTATTGTTTGCAGTATGTTATCTTATTAAATATGATTGAATGTATAAACATAATATTTACTAGAATCATATGACTATGTTTTTTGACAGACTTTTAATCCGTTGGTCGAGCGTTCGAATCGCTCACGACCCACCAGATTTTTAAAATCAGATTATCGGGTTAATATATATATTCCTGATGTTAAGACTTAAACCACAATTCTGCCTGTTTCAGAGTTGTGGTTTTATTCTATGGTTTGGCATGATAAATACATTTTTATGTAGGTATGCGACTGATGGTTGGGCAATTTCTGTATTCGTACCGTGGATTTTCAACCGTTTATTTACTTCAGTACAATCAATATGCGCTACTTTATGATAGTCAGTTTGTCTCAAATCATGCGGCTATTCAATGGTGGGTGATTAAATGCCGATTAATATTTATGTTTTCCTATGCATGTAATTAACCCTATGGTTAAAGAAGAGG
Source organism: Neisseriaceae bacterium ESL0693 (assembly GCA_029433475.1). GTDB lineage: Bacteria > Pseudomonadota > Gammaproteobacteria > Burkholderiales > Neisseriaceae > Snodgrassella. Next base: position 44,244 of record JAQTIE010000002.1, read on the forward strand.
GATTCTTGCCGGTTGATATTATCATTTACCATGCATGGTCTGAATGATCAGTCCATATGCAATGACACTGAGTTTGGCCACCGAAAAGGATTGAGCACAGACTCATGGCCAGCAGATGCCAAAGTGTGGAATTTGCCTTAAAATAATGGTTTGATGTTTTTATTGTATCATTGCATGATAGCATATGATTTTTAGGTCAGATAAATCAGATCTGAAAACGGTTTAAGGATCCTTATGAGCGAGCAGCATAATCAACAGGCTGAGGCCACAGCAGAACAACTTGATGAAAATCAAATTATGGCGAATCGCCGTGAAAAATTAACCGCAATTCGTGCAGAGCGGATGGCATTTCCCAATGATTTTCGCCGCGATGCGTTTGCCGGTGATTTACATCAGCAATATGAGTCATTGGATAAAGAAGCATTGGCCGATAAAGCCATTCAAGTAAAGGTAGCTGGTCGAATGATGCTGAAGCGGCATATGGGAAAAGCCAGTTTTGCCACCATTCAGGATATGACTGGCCGGATTCAGCTCTATATCAATAACCAAGGTGTCGGTGCTGATGTACATGATGATTTCAAGCACTGGGATTTAGGGGACATCGTTGCTGCCGAAGGCGAATTGATGAAAACCAATCATGGTGAATTGACGGTACGGGTAGCCAATATCCGTTTATTGACTAAATCATTACGGCCATTACCGGATAAATTCCATGGCCTGGCTGATCAGGAATTGAAATACCGCCAGCGTTATGTTGATCTGATCACCAATGAACAGACGCGCGAAACATTCATCAAACGCAGCCGGATTATTCAGGCCATTCGCAATGTGATGGTTAGTGAACGTTATCTGGAAGTGGAAACACCCATGATGCACCCCATTCCGGGAGGAGCTACGGCCAAGCCATTTGTCACGCATCACAATGCATTGGACATGGATTTATATCTGCGTGTGGCACCGGAATTGTATTTAAAACGTCTGGTAGTAGGCGGTCTGGAGCGGGTATTTGAAATCAACCGTAATTTCCGTAATGAAGGCATGAGTACCCGCCATAATCCTGAATTCACCATGATGGAATTTTATGAAGCATTTGGTGATTATCAGCGCATGATGGACATGACTGAAAAAGTCATTCGTGCGGCGGCCATTGAGGCTACTGGGAGTGCCGTGCTAAGTTACAATGGTAAGGAAGTGGATCTGAGTCAGCCATTTGTACGCATGACGATTCTGGAAGCGATTAAACATTTTAATCCGCATTATCAGGATGAACAGTTAGCCGATGAAGCATGGCTAAAAGCTGAAATTGTTAAGCGTGGCGGATCGCTGCCTGCGGCGCCGGGTATAGGCAGTCTGCAGCTGGCATTATTTGAAGAGTGTGCCGAAAGTAAATTATGGCAGCCTACATTTATTATTGATTATCCGGTAGAAGTATCACCGCTGGCGCGTGCTTCGGATACTAAGCCTGGTTTAACGGAACGCTTTGAATTATTTGTGGTTGGGCGCGAATTGGCCAACGGTTATTCTGAGTTGAATGATCCAGAAGACCAGTCAGCCCGCTTTAAGGCACAGGTAGCGCAATTGGATGCCGGCGACGATGAAGCCATGCATTATGATGCTGATTACATCCGCGCGATGGAATATGGCTTACCGCCTACTGGTGGTTGTGGTATTGGTATGGATCGGCTGGTGATGTTGTTAACTGATGCCCAGACCATCCGGGATGTGATTCTGTTTCCACAAATGCGCATAGTTTAATCAATCAGATTCATGGATTATTGTTAAAACCATTTCCGGTTTGCCGGAAATGGTTTTTTATTGACGAGATTCATTTTTTCTTTGACAGATGGTAATTTTTAACTGCACTAATGCACTGAATGTGATGCATCAATGAATAATCAGCCATAAGAAAATCGAATATCCTTATTCTTTGGTTCAGAATGATCATTATTCAGGTAATCGGGGTGTGGTCGTTGAGTCAGGTTGTTTAGGATGATTTGACTGAACAGTATATTCGCCTTCGATGATATCGCTGTTACGGCTATCTTGTGCAGTTGACGCTGGCTTATGAGTACCTGCAATCGGAAGTAATAAAATCAACGCAATAATGTCTGAAAAAAATCCCGGGCTCATCAGCATCAATGCCGAAATCATATAACGAATCGGCCACAGTAACTGATATAAAGACATGTTCTGCCTGCTGCGTAAACCGGCGCCAGCCAAGAGTACCGCTGAAAAACCAATGTGACGCAGCATCATGATACCGCTGATGAATGAAATCAGAATCAGTAATAGTGTCCAGCCGCCGCCAATCCAGTCAGTCACCAGAATAATGGATAAACATTCCAATCCCAGTAAGCCCAATAATATCCAGCTTAAATAACGCATCAGATTTTCTCCCTACAATAAGAGTGTACAGATAGGCGCAGGTAATAAAAAATCAATCCGCCTGGTGGTCAAAGCGAGTAAAAAAAAGCAGATTATCGGTATAATAACTGTTGTATTTGCTAAAATAAATCGTCATTATCAGAAATAAAATAATGTGATTCAGAGATTAGGCTTCAATTTTCACGATTACACTGATGATATTTTTAAGTTTTTTAGATAGCTGTGGGATTATGAAATTACTGTTTTCTTTTTTTCGGTGTAAAAAAATAAATTGGACACCATGGTTTGCCATGGTGGTAATGGGCATACTGAGCGGTTGTGCGAATCAGTCTGTCACACCAGCCACGGTTACTACAGCGACAACAGCGCCTGCCGGCGATGGTTATTATCGTGTGCAGCGCGGCGATAATTTATATCGTATTGGTTTAAAGTATGGCCAGAATGTTAATACATTGATGCGCTGGAATCATTTAAAAAATGCCGATGCTATTGAAGTCGGGCAGTTGATTCGGGTGAAACGTCCAGAAAATCAGGCAGCCATGGCTGCACCATCACGTCATTCTGCTACGGCTAAAAAACGCAACACTACACCATCCACATCCACATCTACGGTTGCCCGTACCGGTGGTACACCCAACGTGTCTATGATCTGGCCGGTAAAAGGGCAGGTTGTGACACGGTTTAATGGCCAGACACAAAAGGGCATTGATATTGCCGGTACCCGCGGTACGCCGGTTAAAGCCGCAGCCGCAGGTACAGTACAATATGCCGGTGAAGAATTACGGGGTTATGGTAAGCTCATTCTGATTAAACACAGTGCTTCAACCATGACTGCCTATGCGTATAATGAACGGTTACTGGTGCGCAATGGGCAGCATGTCTCTGCCGGACAGCAGATTGCTACCATGGGGGATAGTGGCAGTGCCAGCGGCGTGCGATTGCATTTTGAAATACGGGTAAATAGTCAGGCTGTTGACCCATTACGCTATTTACCCCGTTAATGATCGACCAGACAGCAGAAAATGCATGTGCTGCGGGCATGGAATAACCATTAAGTCATGTTGGTTAAGCAGTAGTATGCCAGGTAAACATTTGATTCAGCATTAAAACGATAGAAAGCACATATCTTATGGTGATAATCTTGAGTAACGGTAACCACAGATTTTTTATGTTTAACTGCCATAACCGGGCTTAGGTGGATATAGCCACTGACTGCTTTATCGCACATCAATCATATATTATAGAGACGGTACATGAAAGAACATCAGGCGCGTAAGCGATTCGGACAAAATTTTTTACAAGACAAAAGCATTATTAATGATATTGTACGTGCAGTACGGCCAGAGGCCAACGATGTTGTGATTGAAATCGGTCCGGGTCTGGCTGCCATTACCGCTCCGTTGGCCGCTGCTGTAAAAAATCTGCATGTAATTGAAATTGATCGTGATATTGTTACCTATTTAAAAACCTTACCATTTGCCGACCGTTTGCACATCCATGAAGGTGATGTTTTAAAATTTGATTTTAATAGCATCCCCGGCCGTAAGAAAATAGTAGGAAATTTACCCTATAATATCTCTACGCCATTGTTGTTTCGTTTTGGTGAGTATGTCGATGATATTATTGACATGCATTTCATGTTACAAAAAGAAGTTGTTGAACGCATGGTTGCACGCCCGAAAACAGCCGATTATGGCCGCCTGAGTGTGATGCTACAGTATTTTTTTGATATGGAGAGCCTGATTGATGTTCCGCCGCAGTCCTTTAAACCGGCACCCAAAGTAGACTCTGCTGTCATTCGTATGATTCCGGTGCCGGGAAGAATTGGTCTGGCTGATGATTTTAATCATTTTGCGGCATTGGTCAAACAGGCTTTTCAACAGCGGCGTAAAACCATCCACAATAATCTGAAAGACATGGCCAGGGATGAAGCTTTATTGTCTGTCGGCATTAATCCGGCAGCCAGGCCAGAGCAGATTGAGCCAGAACTTTATGTGGCATTAAGCAATTATCTATTGCACAATAACGATTGATCTGATTAAGTTAAGCGCATCACGCCGTTGGCGATATTGGGATATACATGATTGAATTTAAAAATGTTCATAAATGGTTTAAAGATTTACACGTTATTAATGGTGTGAATCTGAAGGTTGAGCAAGGTGAAGTGGTGGTGGTGTGCGGCCCTTCCGGCAGCGGTAAATCAACATTAATCCGTACAGTAAACCAACTGGAAACCATTCAGCAAGGTGAAATCTGGGTTGATGGCATGAACGTAGCCGATACGCATGCAGATCTGAATAAAATTCGTACTGAAGTGGGTTTTGTGTTTCAGCATTTCAATCTTTATCCACATCTGAGGGTATTACAGAATATTATTCTGTCCCCCATGAAAGTTAAAAAACAAAGTCGGGCGCAGGCTGAAGAAAAGGCCATGCAATTATTGAACCGGGTGGGGCTGGCACATAAGCGCGATGCATATCCACAGCAATTATCCGGCGGTCAGCAGCAGCGCGTGGCCATTGCGCGCGGGCTGGCGATGGAACCACGAGTAATGTTGTTTGATGAACCTACTTCAGCATTGGATCCAGAAATGATCGGTGAAGTACTGAAGGTAATGAAAGATCTGGCACTAAGTGGCATGACCATGATGTGTGTCACTCATGAAATGGGCTTTGCCCGAGAGGTGGCTGATCGGGTTGTCTTTGTCGATCAAGGGCAGATTGTGGAAGAAGCACCGCCGGAAGAATTTTTTAGTCAGCCCAAACACGAACGGGCTCAGCAATTTTTGAAACAATTGCTGACCCATTAAATCCATGCCGGTAATGATTGAATGTATATTAAAAATAACCTGCTATTAAACAGCAGGTTATTTTTAATGATGCTTGGGTGGGCAATATTAATAACCCAGCCGCTGGCAGATGGTGGATACCAGGCCTGCCTGATTCAATGTATAAAAATGTAAGCTGGGGGCACCTTGTTGTAGCAGGCGGTCACACATTTCTGTAACCACATCCAGACCGAGTGCTTTAATGGAAGCAGTATCATCAGCATAAGACTGTAACTTCAATCGCAACCAGCGCGGAATTTCTGCACCGCAGGTTTCTGAAAACCGGGATAATTTAGAGGAGCTGGCAATCGGCATAATGCCCGGGATAATGGGAATATCAACACCGCGCTGCTGTACTTCATCTACAAACCAGAAATAGCTGTCAGCATTGAAAAAATATTGGGTGATGGCAGAATCGGCGCCAGCCTGACATTTGCGCACAAAATGATTCAGATCATCTTCGGCACTGCGTGCCTGAGGGTGAAATTCCGGATAAGCCGCGACTTCAATATGAAACCATGAACCAAAATGTTCACGAATCAAGGCCACCAGTTCATTGGCATAACGTAAACCTTGCTGCCCTGAACCCACACCCGAAGGAATATCACCGCGCAAAGCGATGATGTGGGTAATGCCCATATTTTTATAGGTTTGCAGCAGTGAAATCATTTCTTCAGCACTGGCGCCGACACAGGCCAGATGAGGTGCTGCGGCAATGCCGTCAGCCAGAATATCATTGATGGTTTGCAAAGTACCACTGCGGGTAGTGCCTCCGGCGCCATAGGTACAGGAAAAATATTCAGGCTGGTATTGGCTAAGCTGTTTACGGGTGATGGCCAGCTTGCGTCTGCCTTCTTCGGTACGTGGTGGAAAAAATTCAAAACTGAGCTGGGTAAGACTCATGGTGGTATACCTATATCACATTATGACTAAATATGTTTAACCATAACGTGATAAACCCGTTGAATCAATTATTTATTGTTAATTTTGCTTGAAAAATATGTATTTTAGTATGAATGATTTTAATGAATATCCTGATACCTAAATCTTTATCAGCAACAAGCAGCTATCACTTTTCACTTTGGCGGCGTGAAAACTGAATGCCCAGTTGTTTCAGTTTACGGTATAAATGAGTCCGCTCTAAACCTACTTTCTGGGCTACTTTACTCATATTATGCCCTTCCTGATTAATATGATATTCAAAATAACGTCTTTCCAGTTCTTCGCGCAGTTCACGTAAAGGCAGATCAAAATTAAAGCCGCCGATGTTTTCCTGTGACTGGGTATGGATAAATTGGCTCAGAATGGCATTGACCGCAGCCACATCAATATCATGATTGTCTGCTGTTAATAACAGACTTTTGACCACACTGCGTAATTGTTCAAGATTGCCGGGCCAGTTGTATTGACGCAATTCATTAAGCGCAGCTGTGGTAAATTTGACTACCGGTGTTTTCTGACTTTCGGCCAGCTCGGTGGTGATTTGTTCAACCAGAAATACCATATCGTCCAGCTGATTGCGTAATGGCGGCAGGGTAATCATGAGTGAAGACAGATTATTCAGTAGTTTGGTATCATGCAGCGGATCTTTAAGTAGTTCCTGGATGGGGCGGCTGCATACACAAATCACACGGACATTATGCCGGTCGGCCTTACTGAGAATAAAATTGATTGCTTGCTGAGTGGTTTTGCCGTATTGGGCGATATCGCCTAAAAACAATATGCCCCCTGCTGCTTTCTGTAGTAATTCTATGGGCGCATCATTGATCTGTTCCAGCTTGGACGGTTCTGCCCAGGGGGTATTGCTTTTATGAAAAGACCGGGCAACCAGTTCAAAGGGCGAACCCGGTTCTCCGGTAAGTAAAACGGGAGCGGCTACTTTAATCGCGCGTTCCAATTGTTGATTCAATTCTTTAATGGCCGGACTATGCCCCAGTTTATTTAAGGAGAGATTGGACGCCGCCTGCATCTGTCCGTATTTTAATGCCCGGTCAACTGTACTGAGTAGTTTTTGTAATGAAATGGGTTTTTCCAGAAAATCCAGTGCCCCGATTTTGGTGGCTTCAACCGCGGTATCGATACTGGCATGGCCACTCATCATCACCACAGGCATGGTTAACTGGCCGGATTTAGCCCATTCTTTCAATAGGGTAATACCGTCGCAGTCTGGCATCCAGATATCCAGTAATACCATCGCAGGTCGGGTTTGGGAACGTAATTGGCGCGCAGTATCAGCATCTTCTGCCGTGGTGACAGTGTAGCCTTCATCTTGAAGAATTTCCGACAATAAATCGCGAATGCCCACTTCATCATCAACAATTAAAATATCACTGCTTCGCATTTGTATCCACCAATAAGGGTAAAGTAATTTTCACACAGGCCATATTCACTTCCTGGTTACTGATTTGCACACGCCCACCGTGTTCTTCAATAATCTTTTTGACGACAGGTAAACCAAGTCCGGTTCCGCCAGCCTTATCAGTGACATAGGGGTCAAGGGCATGGAGCAACATATTTTTGCTGAAAACCTTGCCGTTATTACATGTTGTAAAACAGGCATGATCTTGCTGTATATCCGTTGTTATTTTGATGAGGGGGGCAGAATCAGCCATTGCCGCTTCCACTGCATTTTTAAAAACATTGTGAATCACCTGACGTAAAGCACCACTATCAGCATTAAGTACCAGAGGTATATTACTTAAATTAACGCTGAATGTACAATTACTGCTCTCGTATAGCGCCAGTACTTCACGAATAAGTTCATTCAAATCAAGCTTAATCAACTTTAATGACGGCGAGCGGGCATAGTTGCGGAATGCCTCAACCATGTCTTTCATGGCCGCTACCTGCCGGATAATGGTAGTGGTGGCACGAGTGAGCATGGCGCTGTCGGCAGAATCCAGTTTGTTGGCCAGTTTCCAGGCCAGCCGTTCTGCCGATAATTGAATCGGTGTTAACGGATTACGGATCTCATGAGCCAGGCGTTGTGCTACTTCGCCCCATGCTGCCTCTTTTTGCGCCCGCACCAATGCAGTCACATCATCAAATACCAATACGGTTCCTGAGCCGCTGTCGGCCGGTAAAGGCGTTGCCTTGCCCAGCAAGATCAGCGTTTCATCTTTATGATTATAAGTGATTTGTGCCGGTTTGCGTTGAGATTCTGTATCCATCAGTGCAGTCATTACCTCTGCCAGCATTTCTGTTTGCGGATCATCAGTGGCAAACTGGCGGATATCCCGATTCAGCCAGACTGTCAGGTCTTGTCCCAGAATCGATGCAGCCATATGATTGAATGTTTTTAAATGCCCTTCAGGATCCAGAGTCATCACACCTGTGGTCAGATTGTTGAGAATATATTCCAGATAATGACGTGCCGCTTCTTCTTTTTCCCGCGAATAGCGCAATTGTACCGTCATGTGATTGAATAATTCAGTCAGTTTACCCAGCTCATCATGCCGGTAAATGGTTTGCTGGGCGCTCAAATCGCCTTTGGCTACTGCGCGCGCGCCCTTAGCCAATGATAAAATGGGTGCAACAAACAAACGAGCAAAATACAAAGCCACCAGCATGGCCAGTACCACAGCCAGTAAAGTGGCCATCAATAAAGTGGCCAGAAAAAAGATTTGTAAACCCTGTTTGGCATAATTGAGTTCGGCGTATTTGGTACGCGCCGCTTCAATCAGATTGGCATCCTGTGCTACTTTTTCAGGAATCGGCTGTCGGAAAAACAGAAACTGAGGGCTGTCCTGATAACCAGGTAATAACAACCAGCCTTGGGCATACAGCACATTATTGATGTTTTCCAGTTCCCGTACCGAACCGGCATGATTTAACTGCTGACGTTCTTCTGCACTCAATGGCGGCACCAGCAAGTGTTGTGGATTGTAATCGGCCAATATCTGCTTATGCTGATCATCGTATACCTGCAATTGAGTAAATGCTTCTTTAGTTGCCTCTTCATGCAATATCGGTGTTAACGGTGCTTTCAGGCTATTGGCCGCTACCAGTGCAATCTGAATGCTATTGGCGTGACGTACACTGTTGTCCAATGCATAATCCAGTGCCGATTTACTCAGATTAATGCTGCGGTTTAAGGCTTCTTCCGTATCATTGCCAAACCAGGAATGAATACTGTGAGAAATAAACTGCGCAGAAATACCAAATAAAAATAAACCCGGTAAAACCGCTACTAAGGTAAACATAGTGGCCAACCGTAACGCAATTTTAGAACCAAATTCCTGCTTACGCCTGCTTTGCAACAGCTTATACCAGTAAGAGGCGGCTAACGTAGCCAGAATCAGTAGCAGCAATGAACCAAAACCAAAGACGATCCAGAAATATCTGGCCATAATGCCTGTATTACCGGTAGCGACTGTCAGGACATATAAAGTCACCACACACAGCACAACCATTAATAACATGATGCGACGCATAGATGACCTTAATTACTGTTGATTGTCACACGCTGCCAGCCTGAATCCAATTGCCAGTGATGTGATGTCAGTGCATTGATCTGAAAAGGTTTGGGCAGTTGGCTGATGCTCAGACTCAGCCGTACATCAGCGCGAACCATTTCTGCGGTCGTATTATTCAGCATACCCTTACTCAATACGCGCCAGTTAGCCACCGCACCAATGGCTTTCAGTGCTGTCTCCAACGTATTATATTCAGTTGAAAATGTTGAGCCCATGCTGACACGATAACGGTTTGTCAGTGGATGAAACGCCAGTTTATATTGAATCAGATTATCCCCGTTAATCAGATTATCAATGCGGTTACGATAAGAAGCCAGTGTGGGTGCCGTCAACTGATAATTCAGATCAAAATTAAGCGGTACACCTTGTCGTACCGCCTCTTTTAACTGATCGGGCAATTGAGTATTAAAGCGGGTATTAATCGACAATTGGCCATTGGTAGTGACAATGGCCTGAGCACGGGTGGCATAAATACCTTCGGCCCGTATCATTGTGCTCAAGAAGCACAAGGTACAGGCGAGAATGAGGCTAGATTTTATCGATAATCGCGTAAAAAAAGCCATCTTGTTTATTATTCGGTAACAAAACATGCGATTGACGCGAGCGTGCATCCGCATGTCGGTTTAAAAAATGAGTGAGCTGTTGCTGATTTTCTTCAGTGAAGATCGAACAGGTCGCCAAAAGCATCCGGCCGCCAGGTTTCAGTACTTGCCATAAACTGTCTAATAATGCTTCCTGCTGCCTGGCAGTATTACGCCCATCCTGAGGCTGACGTAGCCAGCGGATATCCGGATGACGTTTAAGAATGCCCGAAGCAGTACAGGGCACATCAGCTAAAACGGCGTCAAACGGCTTATTATCATACCATGAGTCAAGAACTTGTGCGTCAGCACAACATAATTGTGCTGATAAATTTAACCGGTCCAGATTCTCTTTTACGCGTGTTAGCCGCCGCTCATCAATATCCAAAGCCGTGACATGACAATCTGCCCACTCCAGTATGTGTCCGGTTTTGCCACCAGGCGCAGCGCAGGCATCGAGAATACGTTCTCCGTCTTGCGGATTTAATAGCGGAATGGCTTTCTGAGCACCATAATCCTGTATAGATACCCAGCCCGAATCAAACCCCGGTAATACATTGACTGGCACCGGCTTAGTCAGCATAACACTGTATGTATCCAGAATCTGACCAGTTAAGCCCGCTGCCTGTAATTGTTCCAGGTATTGTGCTGCATCGGTATGACGACGATTAATCCGCAAGGTCATGGGCGGGTGTTGATTGAATGCCTTGAGTATATTGTGCCAATACTGTGGATAATGCTGCTTCAGATAATTGATCCACCACAAAGGCAAATTATAACGAACCTCATCTTGTTTAGAGATCGTCTGTGTCAGTTTATCGCGTTCACGCTGAAATCGCCGCAGTAAAGCATTAACCAGCTTCTGGTAACGTCCCTGATGCAATTGACCCGCATAATTCACCGCTTCATACACCACTGCATGCGCAGCATTGCGCGTAAACTGTAATTGATACAAAGCCACCAGCAGTAGATATTCAATATCTGCTGCGGGTCGCTGATTAACCATTTGTTGCAAAACAGCACGTAAATAGTTTAATTGACGCAAGGTACCATGGCTCAGATCCAGTAGAGCCCCTTTGTCTGCACCTGATAAGGTTGGGTGCTGTATGGTGATCTGATTCAACACATCACTTAAATTACGCCCGCACAATACTTCGCCAATACTTATACTGGCCAGTTTCTGGGTTTCTGCCATACTCATCAGTTTGATTCCATGTCGCTAAAAAGGCTATGTTCCAAAAGCGTGTTACCTGCCAAAAATGCTGTAATCGGCATGGGTTTACTGCCTGCAGGTTGCAGTTTTTGAATATTCAAGGCACCTGAACCGGTGGCTACCCATAATTCTTTGCCATTATTTTTAATGATGGTGTTTGGCTTACCGCTTGCCGCAACCTCAGTTGCCTGCCAGATTTTGAGAGGCTGACCCTGCCATAGGGTCCATGCGCCTGGTGTCGGATTAAATGCACGAATCTGCCGCACCAAGACCTCAGCCGGCTGATGCCATTGAATACGCGCTTCTGCTTTGGTTAATTTTGCGGCATAAGTAGCTCCGGAATCCGGTTGTGGTACCGGTTTGAGCTGATCCAATTGTTGTAAATCAGCAACAATCGCCTCTGCACCCAAAGCCATTAATGCATTATGGACATCCATGGCAGTATCCGTGGCTGAAATAGCATAGCTATGCCGGCTTAACACCGCACCAGTATCCAGCCCCGGATCCATCTGCATAATACACACTCCGGTTTCATGATCACCTGCTTCTATCGCGCGCTGAATTGGTGCCGCACCACGCCAGCGAGGTAATAAGGAAGCATGGATATTCAAGCAGCCGTACCGCGGAATAGAAAGAATATTTTCCGGTAAAATCAAGCCATAAGCCGCAACAACCATAACATCTGCCTGTTGGGCACGGATCAGTTTTTCTGCTTCAGTATTCTTAAGACTGGTTGGCTGGGCAATGGTTAATTTCATGGCTTCGGCAGCCTGTTTCACTGCACTGGATTGCAGCTTCATACCACGCCCTTTCGGACGGTCAGGTTGCGTCAGCACCAAAGGAATTTCAAAGCCCGCTTTGGCAATGGCTATTAAGGCCGCGGCAGCAAAATCGGGCGTACCCGCAAAAATAACAGAAGGTTTCATTAAAATTCTCGTTAAAATCTCTATGATTTATTTCATGAAATGAAATAGAATATCAAAGAGAAAGTTATGGATTTTCGCGAATACGTTTTTTTAGTTTAGTTTTGATACGATTTTGTTTTAAAGGTGACAGATATTCTACGAAAACTTTACCGGCCAGGTGATCCAGTTCATGCTGAATACAAATGGCCAGCAGGCCGTCAGCATCCAGTTCAAACGGCTCGCCGTGCTCGTTCAAAGCCTGTACGTGGATGCGTTCTGCCCGATGGACTGTTTCATAAATGCCCGGTACAGATAAGCAGCCTTCCTCGTAGGTAACATCACCCTCCTTGAAAGTAATAACCGGATTGATAAAAACCTGTAACTGATTACGTTCTTCCGAAAGATCCATAACCACGATACGCTGGTGAACATTTACTTGTGTTGCGGCTAAGCCAATACCTCGTGCTTCGTACATGGTTTCTGCCATATCTCGTACTAAGGTCTTGATATGGTCATCAAATTCTGTTACAGATTGCGCGATGGTATGTAAACGCTCATCAGGATATTGTAAAATATTTAGTAGAGCCATTGTGTGTTGGATTCCTCATACCGTAGTAGTGCGATATATGATGGCAATACGGCTGTTTTAAAGGTTGTTATTTGAGAATGTGTACAACCTGATGACAGAACAGTGTACTGCTGGCAGCAATTTTAAATAACAATTTAGCTAAGGATACTTTCATGCATAAACGTATTATAACCCTGCTCTGTGCGGCAAGTGTGGTCTTGTCTGCGCCAGTCATGGCAAAAATGCACTTGCGTCCCGATGCCCCGGCGCGTTACGAAGTACAAAAGGGCGATACATTGTGGCATATCTCAGGTAAATATCTTTATAGTCCTTGGCAATGGCCACAATTATGGAATGCCAATCGCAACCAGATACGTAATCCGCAACAGATTTACCCCGGACAAGTATTGATTCTGGGCAACGTCAATGGCCAGCCACGACTGCAAATAGATACAACGTCCATTCCAACCATTAAATTACAGCCCCGGATTCATAATCTGTCTTCCGGTTATGGTATCAGTACCATCAATGTTGATTTCTATAGACTATTTATGCAGTCACCTCAGGTAATGACCAAAGACCAGCTAAGAAAGGCACCGAAACTGGTTTCAGGTCCGGATAACCGCATGATGTATGGTGCTGGTGACCGGGTTTATGCAGACCGTTCATTAGAACCCGGCCGTTATCTGGTCTTCCGTCTGGATCAGGAGATTCGCGATCCCGATACTCATAAATCATTGGGTCAGCTGGTGCGCTTTAACGGACAAGTAGTGACATTACCGGTTCAGAATTCAGCATTGAAAGAGCGTGATGAACAGGATAAAAAAGCATTACCTGATGATGAATACTATACCCGTAAAAATGCTTTTATTAAATTGCCCACCCAGACAGCACAACCATTAACTGTTACATCGGCAGTCTCTGAAATCAGCGATGGCGATTATCTTCTTAAAATGACTGATGAAGATAAACCATTCCAGATCATGCCCCATGCCCCAGACACGCAAATTAAAGCCAAAATAGTGGGCATTCTGGATGGAATTGTCGAGGCCGGCCCTTTTCAGACCGTGGTTCTGAACGCAGGTACAGCTCAAGGTATTGATAAAGGTACTGTGCTGAGTCTGTATAAAAAAAGCCGTCAATTGAAAAAAGGTTTGCGTCCTGACAAAAGCAGTGATCATGGTGTTCTTCGCTATCTGAGTATCCCTGCTGAAGAAGTTGGCATGGCACTGGTTTATCGTGTCAGTGATAACCTCTCCTCTGCCATTATCCTGGATGCCCGCACCAATATTAACGTGGGCGATCTGGCCATGAACCCGGGGCATGATTTAGATGACGTAACGGTTAACCGCTAAACTGGATAATCGGGCGTTTGCATCATTCATTTATTGATGCCCTAAACCCCATCTAAAGAAATAAAAAAGACCAGTAAAACAATTTAGGTTTGTTTTGCTGGTTTTCCAATCATGCCCACAATACAGGAATAAATGACTCCGCCTTAATTAGGCTATCTTAAAATCTCCCCACAGCATCTGCATTGCAGCCAATGCAGCCAAAGATGCCGTTTCAGTACGTAAAACACGCTTCCCCAGACTAATCGCCTGAAAACCATACTGTATGGCCAGATCTTCTTCATCATTACTCAAGCCACCTTCAGGTCCAATCAAAAGACAAACAGATTCAGGCGGCGGTAACTGATTCAAAGCCTGGGTGCGATTCAAGCTCATTAAAAGTTTTAAATCAGCCGGAGACTGCGCCAATAAAGCCGCATCAAAAGGCCTCACTGGATAAATCTTTGGGACAACCGTACGGCCACTTTGCTCACAAGCCGCAACAGCAATTTCCTGCCAGCGTGCCTGTTTTTTCTCAGCACGTTCTGCATTCAAACGTTGACTACTGCGTTCAGTTAAAACCGGCTGTATGGCGGTTACACCCAATTCAACACTTTTCTGAATCGTCAGATCCATGCGATCACTACTGGATACCGACTGCCATAAAGTAATGCTTAAAGGAGACTCTACCGAGGTTTCCAAACGCTGTCGTATTAATACATCAACGTTTTTTTTACCCATGGCCATAATTTCAGCAAGATAAACCATACCCAGACCATCAAATAATTCGATCATATCACCCGGCTGGCTACGTAAAACCTGAACATGTCTGGCAGTGGCTTCAGGTAAAGAAAAGGTATATAACTGATTCAAAGCAGAAGGAACATAAAAGCGTGGCATAACTGATTAAGTATTTCGTTTAAATTATAAAAAAGCTAATATTGCAGCTCATAACCATAAATAGCAAGCTGGAGGACATGAAGTGTCAGTTTCATTATTAGATCAGCTTATTACATTAATGCGTCACGTTGCTGCCACCGAGATCATGCCTTATTTTCTGAATGTCGGCACCAGTAGAAAACAAGACGGCTCCATGCTGACCCAGGCCGATACCGGTACACAGGTGCGACTCATACATGAACTCGTTCAGCTCATCAATTGCCCTGTTCTCGGGGAAGAAATGACTAACGCGCAACAACTTAATCTATGGCAGCAAGGGCAAAAGCAAGGACTTTGGGTTATCGACCCCATTGATGGTACCAATAATTTTATCAATGGTATTCCTTATTTCACCCTATCCATCGCATATCTTGAACAAGGCCGCCCCTTATTGGGCGCCATACTGAATCCGATTTCCCAAGAATGCTTTTATGCAGCACAAGGACAAGGCGCTTTTCTTAATGGCCAACCCTTGCCACTATATAGAGCAGATAAAACCCTACAAACGGCCATAGCAGGTGTAGAGCTCAAATATCTCAGATCAGGTAAATTATCAGATCGTATGTATCGTTTTCCGCCCATCAACAGCATTCGCGTTATGGGATGTAGTACCTTGGATTGGTGTTATCTGGCGTCCGGGCGATATGACGTCTATCTGCATGGTGGACAAAAATTATGGGATTATGCGGCCGGAGCCCTGATTTATACCGAAGCAGGTGGTCAGTTGGCTACTTTAGAGAAAGACGAATTCTGGAGCGGGCAGCATGTATTCAATCGCTCAGCCATTGCTGCTTTACAACCAAAGTTATTCGAAGAGTGGCTCAATTGGATCAGGCATAACCAATAATTGTGTTGGATTAGACAATAACCGGAATTGAAATATTGAATTCAGCATAAGTTGAGAGGGAATGGAGCGGATTGCAGATGCGAAGAGCTGTTAAGCTAGGGAGAGGAAATTTCTCTCTAAAATATTTCAAGAAGAAACATTGGGTTGTTAAATTCTTTGGTAAATAGGGCAAGAAAGCGGTTGACTGGTATGAGGTAGGGGGGTATAGTTCGCCTTCTTCGCTGAAGACACAAACGAAACGAAAGGCCGCAAGGCTGATTTTAAAGTAGAATGGGT
>JAQTIE010000020.1 GCA_029433475.1 Neisseriaceae bacterium ESL0693
CCTTTACTGATCAGTTCATTGCTGGGGCTAACCTGTATCAGCCGATCCAGATTGTCGTACTGATAGCGGGTTTCGCCCTGTTCGCTTTTGATCAGGCTGATGTTGCCGGCTTTGTCATAGCTGTAGTGGCGATTGAGGATGCTTTGACTGTTGGCGCTGATGTAGTTTTGCTATTGATTCGAAGCCTATAATTAACTTTCTGTGTATACAGCTAAGTTATTTTTAGATAATTATGCTATTGGCTATTATTTAATTGCATAATAAGCCTACAAAAATAGGCCATCAATATTAAATCATACTGATGACCCATTTTATCTAGTCAGCTTTTACCACTAAATAACTAAAACATATAAATTATCGATTATTAAACGCTTACAGCCTCAACTATTTTATTTTCTATCCAGAATATTGCATTTAATTCGTCAGATTTATAACAATAACCATCTTCATCTTTTTCTAGATCATTTACACCTAAAACCGCTTTTAATTCCTTAGGTGTTAAACCTATTAGATTTTTTCCCTTATAATATAAATTACTCCAAATTTGAGCACTCGTAAATATATGAGTTTGCTCAGTAAAGCAAAAAAATCCTCCTTCTGATTCTGACTTATACGTAACTTCCTCTTCTTCATCACCAAAAGCTAATCCTTCCGCATAATTCACATAATATTTATCTGCAATAAAAGCTTCAAATTCAGCGTACGGTTTATCAAAGTACAGATCATTTAACCGAACATTCGGTATCCATGTCCATAACGGTTCTTTCGTACTCATTAGCGTCTTCCTTTATGTTTCATTGAATGGTTTTCTCCTGTTTGATCTATTATTGTTGGAAATAAACTAAAATGGACTACCAGTATTATTAAATAATACCCATAGCCCATTTTATCTAATCAACGCATATGACTGAACATCTGCAATAAAAATATATTAACTCATGGATATAGCCTCAACTATTTTATTTTCTATCCAGAATGTAGCGCTTAATTCGTCAGAGTCATAACAACCATATTTATTATTCCATCGCAGATCATCTACACCTAAAACCACTTTTAATTCTTTAGGTGTTAAACCTATTAGGTTTTGTCCTTTATAATATAAATTACTCCAGATTTCTGCACTAACAAATAGATAGGTTTTCTCAATAAAACTAAAAAATCCTCCTTCCGAATCTGACTCATATGTAACTTCCTCTTCTTCATCAGCATCAGCCAATTCTTCTGAGTAATTAACATAATATTTATCTGCAATAAAAGCTTCAAACTCAGCATATGGTTTCTCAAAATACAGATCATTTAACCGAACATTTGGTATCCATGTCCATAACGGTTCTTTCGTATTCATTAGCGTCTTCCTTTATGTCTCATTGAATGGTTTTCTCCTGCTTCATTCATCTTCTTTTCTAAATGTTTAACTCTTCTAATATAAGGTTCTAACTGTTTCTTAGATAATCTATTCGCTTTGGCATTTCTCAATTCCTCTTTGGCCTGTTCCAATTCTTTAGCCGATGAGTTACGTGCATCAACATTTTTATGCTTCGCATTCTTACCTCCACCATATCTGTTCTTAACACGTTTTTTATCGTCATCAGGATCCGGCGGCATTAGTGCAGTACTTACATCAAAATGATTTACTTCACAACGATTGGCTTCTTCCCGATCTTTACGTTTCTCTGTCGGCCATGGAATTGGCATTGGTGTTGGCATTGGCCCCGGAATCGCTTCCTTTTCTGCTTTCCGCTTCTTATATTTATCCCACGCCCAAGAACCTCCCTCGTATGCAGCTACTCCAAGTGCAGCACCGGCTGCCGCTGTTGCTATTTCTGTAGTACTGACGCCAGCTATTGCTGCTACTACTAATACCGGAACAAAAAAGAACTGCCCATACGGATCAGCATAACTCAGCGGATTTCCACCCACATACGCAAAGGTGTTTATCCCTCCACCCAAGCCCAGCGGGTCACTTTCTATATAACGTCCGGTTCTGGA
>JAQTIE010000021.1 GCA_029433475.1 Neisseriaceae bacterium ESL0693
CCAGACCGGCAGCAGCGTACTGGCACCACAAGGTAATATCAGCATCAATGCCGAACAGATCAACGTCAACGCTGCCATGGACACTTACCAGAACGACTACGTCCATACCCATGAAAAAAGCGGTATTACCGTAGCCGTCAACGTACCGGTGGTCTCAGCCGTACAAAACCTCAATCATGCCGCCCACACCATCGGCAAAAGCAAAAACGACCGCGTCAACGCCATGGCCGCCTATAATACCGCCGCCGATGGCGTGGCCGCCTATCAGGCTGCCAACAACCTCATGAGTTCCGATCCTCAAAAGAGCAGCACTATCAGCGCCTCCATCACCTATGGGCAGCAAAAGAGCAAAGAGGAACAACACAGCCAAACTACCGTCGCCAGCGCCAGCCAGATCAGTGCCGGCGGACAAGTCAGCCTTAGCGCCAGCGGTGCCGGCACAGACAGCAACATCAATATCACCGGCTCAGACGTGGGTGGCGACAAAGGCACCCATCTATGGGCAGACAACAACATTAACCTCACCGCCGCCGAACAGCAGCACAGCGAACACAGTAAAAACACCTCCAGCGGCTTTAATGTCGGCGCTGCCGTCAGTTATTCCAATGGCAGTGCTGCCTATGGCGTTACCGCCGGTGGTAATCATGGCAAAGGCCATGGCGATGGTGACGACACCACCTATCTTACCAGCCACATCGGTACCAGTAGCGGCAACACCACATTACACAGCGGTGGTGACACCAACATTACCGGTGCACAGGTCACCGGCAATAGCATCAAACTCGATGCCGCCAACCTCAACATTGCCAGTGTTCAGGATACTTCCAAATACCACAGCAACCAGACTGACCTCAGTGGTCAGGTTACGGTAGGCTATGGCGCCTCAGGTTCAGCCAGCTACAGCCACAGTAAAGTAGATGCCGACTATGCCGCAGTAACCGAACAAAGCGGCCTCTTTGCCGGTGATGGCGGCTATAACGTCAACGTAGGCGGCCATACCCAGCTTACCGGTGCCCTCATCACCTCCACCGACAAAGCCGAACAAACCGGTAAAAACCAATTCACTACTGGCACCATCGGCTTTAGCGACCTGAATAACCACAGCGACTACAGCGCCGAAGGCATCGGCATTGGTGCCGGTGGCAGTATCTCTGGTGGCAGTGCCCCCACCCAGTTCGGTAACCATAACCTCATGGATCAGGGTAATACCGGTGCCAGTGGTTCAGTCGGTTATGGCAGTGACAGCGGTCATGATAAAAGCACCACCCACAGTGGCATCAATACCAGCAACATCAGCATCACC
>JAQTIE010000022.1 GCA_029433475.1 Neisseriaceae bacterium ESL0693
AATGGCTTTCCGGCCACCAATGTGCATGAGGTGGTTTATCCGGGGGTGCATCATGATGTCAGCGGCGGCTATGCGCCGGGCGATCAGTTTCGTGCCAACCTCGGCCCCGGCTATGCCTTATCACAGATTGCGCTGCATGATATGTATGCCAAAGCGTTTGAACTGGGGATGCCTTTGCGAGTTCGAGCCAATCACCCGCTCTTGGAAAAGGAATTACAACAGGATCGTAGTTTCAAGCTGCAAGACCATGAAATTATGAATCAGGATACAGCAGCAGAATTTGATATCCGGCCGGCGCTGGTTGAACGCTTCAACCACTGGCGTAAAACCATCCGGCCGGACAATCTCAGCAGCTGTCTGAATGAACAGGTACATGAGGCCACTGCCTGGCGCATACTGCGCTGGGTAAAAGACGGTACCGGCGGCTATGCTGATTTTCTGGGGCTCAGCCGCAATAGCCATAAGGAAGGCGACAACAAGGAAAAAGACAGTCAGCGCAAGGCGCGCGAGGAGATTATCCGCCGCAGACGAGGTCAGGCCAACCAGATCTATAACGGCGAAGTACCGGCAGAGGATCACCTGGATGCCACAGACTGGCAGGCTGCCGGCTGGGATGAGCAGCAGCATAATGCGGCCTTTACGCAGGCATTACTGAATAAAAACTACAGTGCCCACAATGATGGCTGGGATGTGATTGAAGGGGCGCGCGAATTTCGGGCTGATTATCTGCATGAATTCAGGCTGGAAAACCTGTCGATCGGTACCTTACTGGATCTGGGTATGGGTCATACGGTTTCCTTATTGAATCCGGATGATGAGGCAAAGGAATTTGAGCAGATACATACACAGGGTACGGCATTGTATTTTGGCGGGGTTGATACTGAGACGGATAAAGAGCAGCCGCTGACGGAGGCAGAGAAAAAGGCGGCCAAAGCCAAGCAGGAAGCCGAGGAAAAGACGAAAAAGCAGGCGGCAGGAGCCGGGAAAAAGGAGGAAGAGAAAAAACCATCGCTCAAGGAAACCCTGGCCAAGGCG
>JAQTIE010000023.1 GCA_029433475.1 Neisseriaceae bacterium ESL0693
GCCGCACTGTTGACAACCGTTTGGCTCGGAGCAGTGGTTTGCTGACTGGCCAGTTGCTGAGTGCCTGCTTGCTGAGTACCTGCTTGCTGAGTGCCTGCCTGCTGAGTACCTGCCTGCTGAGTGCCTGCCTGCTGAGTACCTGCCTGCTGACCGTTAGTGCCGGCATTCTGGGTTTTATTCTGTGCATCTATGGCCTTCTGCCGCCGCTGCTCTTCAATCCATTGCCGCGTTTCGGCGTTTTCTTCGCGGCTCAAAAGATAATCATACAGCCAGTTAATCATGGTGCGCGCTTCAGCTGCACCACGCCCGCAACCGAAGATATACAGTTCAATATTGTATAATTCAGGGTGATTTTGCTGTGTGCGCAGATCATTGATAAACTGATCCAGCTGCTGCTGCCGCCCGGCCGCATTGCCCATGTTTTTAACCATGGTCTGTGCCTGCGCCAGATCCAGCGGTTTGAAATCAAAACCATTACACATACCAAGGGCTTTACAGATGCGGGTTAAGCCCCAGTTGATGCGGTCTTCACCCTTCAGGCCAAAGGCCGAGGCCATCATGCCCGGATCCAGATCATTGATTTCTTCAAAGCGGGTGCCTACGCCCTGGATATAATATTTAAACCAGCCCATATCCAGCAGTTTCTGCTCTTCCGGATTAGAAGCTATGCCCGATTTATTACTTTTTTCATCAAATCCCATGGTGGCATGGTATAGCCGCGCCACATTGGTGGTGCGCGGATACATATAGGCATCCAGCAGCGCTGCCTGCTGTGCCTGTTTGCTGTA
>JAQTIE010000024.1 GCA_029433475.1 Neisseriaceae bacterium ESL0693
ATCAAAGTCAGCCTCACCTATGGCCAGCAAAAAAGCAAACAGGAAAACCACAGCCAAAGTACAGTGGCCAGCGCCAGCCAGATACACGCCGGCGGCAGTGTTAATCTGACGGCCAGCGGAGCCGGCAAAGACAGCAATATTAATATTATTGGCTCAGACGTTGGCGGCGACAAAGCCACCCAACTATGGGCAGACAATAACATTAACCTCATTGCCGCCGAACAACACCGCAGCGAACACAGTAAAAACACCTCCAGCGGCTTTAGTGCCGGCATAGCGATTGACTACGGCCAGAACGGCGCCTCATTCGGCGTGACCGCCGCCGGCAACCACGGCAAAGGCCACGGCGAAGGAGACGACACCACCTATCTCACCAGCCACATTGGCAGCAGTAGCGGCAACACCACATTACACAGCGGTGGCGATACCAATATCACTGGTGCCCAGGTCAGCGGCAACAGCATTAAACTCGATGCGGCCAACCTCAATATTGCCAGTGTTCAGGATACTTCCAAGTATCACAGCAACCAGAGCAATATCAGCGGTAACGTGACTGTGGGCTATGGCGCCAGTGGTAGCGCTGATTACAGCCACAGCAAGATCAACGCCGACTATGCCGCGGTCACCGAACAAAGCGGCCT
>JAQTIE010000025.1 GCA_029433475.1 Neisseriaceae bacterium ESL0693
TGGTTGGTAATACCCGGCCGGTGGCCGGATCCACCATAATCCGGTCATAGTTTTTGCCCAGTGACTTTAACGCATTCTGAGCTTCAGTACCCACAAACAGTTCCGGATTATGCAGCCCCAGCAGTAAATAGGCCGGATTGGTGAATTTCACCGACATATAGGCACTGCGCGCCAGACCGGCCAGTCCCAGAATACGGTTGGCCAGCATCACACCCGATAATGGTTTATTGGAATGACTGCCGCTGTAGATCAGCCGGTAGCTGAAATAATTACTGAAGGGTTCGCGCGATATCATCGGCGCGTTATGCATGAAGCTGGCGCGTGAATCATGAATCTGTTCATCATAAATACCGGTTAAGAGCACATCTTTTGCCAATTCACTTTGTTTGGCCTTGATTTTCTCCATCTGAGTCACCATCACCCGCTGGTCGGCTTTCTGAACCCGGGTCCAGAAGTCTTTGGCCACATTTTTTGCAAGCTCCGTCCCATGCGTGCCTTTTTTACGCTGCTGCAACGCCGTCAGCGCCGCACCAGTCACAGCTGCGCCAAGATCCGCCTTGGCCAGGGTTTCCTTGAGCGATGGTTTTTTCTCTTCCTCCTTTTTCCCGGCTCCTGCCGCCTGCTTTTTCG
>JAQTIE010000003.1 GCA_029433475.1 Neisseriaceae bacterium ESL0693
AGTGCTTCATAGAGCACCAGAGCGGCGGTATTGGAGAGGTTGAGGGAGCGGACATCTGTGGATTGGGGGATGCGCAGGCATTGCTCGATATGCTGCTGTACGAAGTCGTTTGGTAGCCCCTTAGTTTCCTGACCGAAGAGCAGATAGATATCCTGTTGTGGATTATTGAAATTGGCCTGATGATAGAATATAGAGCCACTGGTTTCGATAAGATAAAGCTGGCTATTGGTTTGCTGTTGGATAGTATCGGTAAAGGAAGACAAGCTCTGGTGGTGTAAGATGTTGACGGCGTGCCAGTAGTCGAGGCCGGCGCGTTTGAGCATTTTATCTGAAGTCGAAAAACCTAATGGATGAATAAGATGCAGACTGGTACCGGTAGCGGCACATGTTCGGGCTATGTTACCAGTATTTGCTGGGATTTGTGGTTGGTATAAAGCTATATGTAATGGCATGACAAGTAATTCTGTTTGATGTCTATCAAATGAAGTATTTTACTAGACAATAGAACGGATAGCAGAATGAAATAAATATTTTTGCTGATAGATGTTTTTGATGATCATATTTATATGATGGCTCATTGATTCTATTTGGTTTCAAATTTATTTGAATAATAAAAGTATATTATGACTATAACCTTGTTTGGATGATCAATAATAGTGCTTAAATAAGCTTGTTTGATACTTAGAATGGTGATAGATATAAGGCTTAGTGTGGTTCTATAAAAAAGATATCAGGGTAACTGGTCATGACTGATTGTCATCAACAGTTTGCATAAGCAAATTAGTAAACAAAAATATTATTCCAAAATATTGTGATACTTATAATCATTCAAAAAACATATTTGAAATTTCTATAAAGATTGATTGAAAAACAATATCATAGTCAGTTTGTTTTTTATTTTGTTGATGTATAAACATTCTTAGACCTAAGCTGAAATTTTATACTTTGATTTATCTGGATATATAATTGAGATAGGCTATCTTTCAATTAGATCATTTTCCCACAAACAGACCAGATATTTTATGATAATGTACTTTATGCCTAATGCTTTAAATTGGAATGTTACATATTGAATTATAAATATTGAGAGAATCGTAAAATCAGATTTGATCTATAAATTTTATACATGCATAAATGATGTAATGATTATAGATGATTATCTATTTAATTTGATAAGCATTCTATCATCAAGAAGAATTAACCATAATCATGTATGTATTTTTTAATGTAAGGTCTATCCGAATAAGTAAGCAGTATTGATATCAAGAATCAATCAGAACCGAATGGTCATGAATTGATAAGACTATATTTTTTGAACTATCGAGTGTATTTGGCCGGATTAATTTATAAAAACTTATATTTAAATCTTATCCGTCACGAATATTAATATTTTAGTGCTCAGATCATCTGTTTCGGCTTTGAGAAAGCTGGGTGACCAATCATAGAATAATAATGTTTCTATGATTAAGATAGGTTTCGCATGGTCTTTAATAATTTCAGAAGAAAACAAATGAATTTTAAGGCCAGTATATTTTTTATTGGATTAGGTGGCTGAAATCCAATAAAAAACTACTTGTGCATATAGCCAAAGTCCGAAACAAATAAATACAATACCGCCAATCCAGTCAATCACATAATTAAAACGTAAATAATGCTTCTTCATCCAGGGTAATGAAAACAGCCACAACAGTAAACTGAAGGTAATCAGTACTTGGATTAATAATATGACCATAATCTGGTATTTTAGCGCCGGATTATGGATATCATTGAGTGCAGCAGACATGACGCTACCCAAATATAATACGATTTTGGGATTCGATAAATTGGTTATTAAACCTTTATAGTAGAAAAATCGGGTAGTGGTCAGTGCCGGACTATCGATATGCAGATATTGATCAGAAATGAATCGTTTGGGCAGCATATGATAGCCATTATAAATAAGATAAGCGCCGCCTCCCAGCATAAAGCCAGATTGTAGCCAAGGTAATTGTTGCAATAGGGTACTATATCCCTGAATGGTTAGCCATAGCCAGAAAGCCACTCCTGTTGTAATGCCTAATACCACTTTAAAAGCGGCCCAGCGTGAATAGGTCAATGCCGTTTTGCTGATCATCAAAACATCAGGACCAGGGGAGAGCTGTCCGAGCAGATTGAGCAGGACAATACTGGTGATGATGGATTGGGTGTGGCTCAGCATAGTAAGATCAATCGGATGAATATATTAATCAGGTATGGATTTAGGCGGCTTATCCGCTTGTTTTTTCGCGCGGGGATGTGTGTCGTCGTAAATCTGAGCCAAATGGTTAAAATCGAGTTTGGTGTATTGTTGAGTGGTGCTAATAGAACGATGACCCAGTAATTCTTGTACTGCCCTGATATCATGCGCATTCTGTAATAAATGACTGGCGAAACTATGGCGCAGCATATGCGGAGACAAGTGGCGATCACTTTCATGGGTGATAGACCATTGATTTAATCGGTTCTGGATTTGTCGGCCACTGAGGCGTGTACCGCGTTGATTGGTAAAAAGAGCGTGTTCGTCTGGTTGGGCAATGCGATGAGGTAAATAGCGTTTGAGTGCTTCTATGCTTTTTTGTCCCAATGGTACTTGTCGTTGTTTATTGCCTTTGCCTGAAACGTGTAGCCAGTGTTCATCCAGCATCACATGCGAGAGATCAAGTGCAACTATTTCGCTTAGACGTAAACCACTACCGTACAGGATTTCAAAGATGGCCTGATCGCGCAATAGTAATGCTTTATCGGCTACCGGTTGATTGAATGCCTGATTTAATTTTTCAGCAGGAACTGCTTTGGGTAAACGGGCAGGTATTTTAGGACCTTTGAGATTGGCTGCCGGATTGGATGTTAATTGTTTCTGTTGTTGCAGATAAGCAAAATAGGTACGCCATGAACTGAGTTTACGTGCCAGTGATGCTGGTTTATCGCCCAGACCACTCAGTTTTTTGAGGACAGCGATTAAATGTAAACGCGTGATGTCAACCGGTTGTAATGGAGTAGGCAGGATTTGTTGTAATTGATATAAATCCCGTTGGTAAGCCATTTGGGTATGTGGGGATAAGCCGCGCTGACGCAGATGGATAAAAAAAGTATCCCATAATGGCCAGTCTGATGAATGATTAATCATGGGGATACAGTTTTTGTATGGTCAAACGGAATTCAGCAGGTGTTTTTCGTACCTGCTGGGCTGCATAATCGAAGAACACCATATTGGTTTGTACGGTGGCAAGAGTGGACTGGTCTGGTATTCGGGTCAGCTGATAGATCAATGTGAAACCGATTTTGGTGATTTGGCTCATACCGATTTTAATATTGAGTTGATCACCATAGAATCCTTGTTTTTGAAACTGCATGGCGGCCTCTGCCAGAATTAAACCATATCCGGCAGTATTCATTTCACTGTATCCTAAAGTGGTCAGGAAGCGCAGACGTGCTTCGTGACATAAACGTAATACAGCATCATTAGCCAGATGGTTGCCGTAATTAATATCACCGATTTGAACGGATAGTTCGGTCTGGAATAACCAGTAGGATGGTAAATCAATAGCTATGCGGGTCATGGTGGATTGTTAAAGCCTGAAATGTAGAGAACAGTTTATATGAATCGCCATGAGATGTGTCAAGAATTGGCTTTAATTGATGTTATATTGCGGTTTTCTGGCAACCTCTGTATTGCAATCCACTCAAATATAAACGGTTATGATGTGACAGGCAATTTGGAAGATGCTGCGTGAAGATTGGGATTATGTTGTAGCGAGGCCAGTGTGGTTTGAATAAATTTCGTTGAAACAGTAGTAATATCAAAATGGTGCGGATTTGCCAGCCATACAGTAGTCATCCCCATAAATAGTGCCTGAAAGTATAATGCAGCCAGCGATATATCCAGTTCCTGAGGCAGGGTCTGTTGTTGCTGACAGATCGTAAATACATTGCATAAATTCTGGTGCCACATATTCTGGTATTTTTGTAGTAATTTCACAATGGCGCTATTGTCTTCGGTGTGCTCACAATCTAAATGCAGGATATGGCAGAATTTATAATAATCACTGTCTGTGGTTAATCGTTGAAAAAGTTGCTGTATGGTCTGGATAAAGTTATTCAGAATATCGGGGGAATTGGTATTGATGTCATGTTGTACCTGAGCCTGAATCTGGCTAAACATTTGTTGAAATAATGCGTCAAATAAATCTTCTTTATTTTTGAAGTGCCAATATAGTGCTCCGCGGGTTAGTCCTGCATGGATGGCGATCTCTTGCAATGAGGCTCTGCTGACGCCGCGCTTAAAGAAAATATCCAGAGCGGAAGCCAATAGTGCATGTTTTGTTTTTTGTGCATCAGCTTTCGTTTTTTTCATGGTTATATTCCATATATTAAGTAATTCAGATAGCTATATTCAGAGAAAAAATATATATTAGGTGTAATAATCTGAATTTTCAGCTAAAATTTAAACCGGATTGAGCGAGTAAATCGGGTTTGTTATACATACATTGTTGCATGTATAATGACTGACTGTAAAGAACAGTTTCATCATTTGGTATTCTGATTAATAATGGATGGAATTCCGATTGATACAGAAGAGATGGAAGTTAAATAGTAAATTAAATATAGATAATCTGGTACAGATTTGACTTAATGATTGAAAATATACAGCACATTTTAAGGTGAAGATGGATATGGAAATGAATCGGAATACAGGCAAATGGCGTGTGAGTGTCATTGTGCTCGCCAGTGTTTTAGCATTGGCAGCCTGTGGTAAAAAAAACAATGGACAGGCCAGACCCGAGCCTGTTGTTAGTGTGGTTACTGCCCAGCCGGGAACAGTAACTGTAAATACAGAATTGACAGGTCGTTTGAAGCCGATTCGTGAGTCTCAGGTCAGAGCGCGTGTAGCGGGTATTCTGCAAAAACGTCTGTTTACAGAAGGTGGTTATGTTAAAGAAGGGCAGCCTTTATTTCAGATTGACAATGCCCCTTATATGGCGTCCTTACAATCTGCCCGTGCCACTTTGGCCACAGCTCAGGCCAATGCGGCCAAGGCTGATGCTGATGTGATGCGTTATCGACCGCTGGTAGAAGCCAATGCCATCAGTAAGCAGGAATTTGATCAGGCGATTGCACAGCAGCGGCTGGCACATGCACAGATTCAAAGTGCCAAGGCAGATATTCAGCAGGCACAAATTAATCTGGGCTATGCTTATGTCCGGGCGCCTATTTCCGGTCGTATCGGTAAAGCGCTGGTGACTGAAGGCGCGCTGGTTGGTCAGACTGACGTAACGCAACTGGCACTGATTCAGCAAACGGATACATTATATGTGGATCTGACGCAAACTGCTGCCCAGGCAATGCAGATTCGTCAGGATATTGCTGCCGGTAAGATGCAGACAGTAGATGGTGCTGTTGAAGTAGCAATTAAACTGGATGATGGCAGCGAATATCCTCAAAAAGGTCGTTTATTGTTTACGGACATGACGGTAGACGAAAGTACTGGTCAGGTCAGTGTTCGTGCTGAAATTCCTAATCATGACAATATGCTGTTGCCTGGTCAGTTTGTGCGTGTCGAAATTCCGCAGGCAGAACTGACCAATGCGATTCTGGTACCACAACAAGCGGTAACGCGTGGTGGCGCTCAGGGTGATTCGGTGACCGTTGTTGCGCCAGATGGCAGCCTGCAACCGCGCAATATTACCATTGCAGAACAACAAGGGACTGACTGGGTAGTGACAGCCGGTCTGAAAACTGGCGATCAGGTGGTGGTTGATGGTTTGTCTGTAGTGCAACTGACCGGTGCCAAAAAAGTGAAGACTCAGCCGTGGCAGAAACAAGGGGCGGGTGCTGATAAGAGTACCAATGCATCAGCTGCGTCAGCGCATTCTGCTTCAGAGGCGGTTGCTGCTTCTGCTGTATCAGCCTCACAAGCCAAGTAAGGAATTGCGAATATGTCCCGCTTTTTTATTGATAGACCTATTTTTGCATGGGTGGTGGCGCTGTTCATCATTATTGCCGGTATTGTTTGTATTCCACTTTTACCTGTGGCACAGTATCCGCAGGTGGCGCCCCCTTCCATTACGTTAACCGTTTCCTATCCAGGTGCGGATGCACAAACCATTGAAGACACGGTTTTATCTCGTATTGAACGTGAAATGAATGGTTTGGAAAATCTGGACTATATGGAAGCCAAATCATTGTCGAACGGTACGGGTACTTTAACACTGACATTCTATACGGGCACCGATGATGATATTGCCCAAATGAATGTGCAGAATAATTTATCCCGTGTTGAACCGCGTTTGCCGGCCATGGTCAGACAAACAGGGGTGCAGATTTCCAAGTCGCGTTCTAACTTCCTGATGCTGGCGATGTTTACTACCAATACGCCGAATCTGACTACTCAGGAAATGGCTGATTATGTGGCGCGTAATGTTCAGCCTGAATTACAGCGCGTAGATGGTGTGGGTAATGCGCAGTTGTTTGGCTCAGAACGAGCGATACGTATCTGGCTGGATGCAGATAAATTACGTAGTCTCAGTCTGACTTCAAATGATGTTAATAATGCGGTGGCAACACAAAACCAGCAGGTTTCTGCCGGTAGTTTGGGTGCTTTGCCGATTTCCAGCAATATTACCAATACAGCGACCATTGTGGTGCCCGGACAACTGAAAACAGTTGAACAGTTTGAACAGATTGTATTGAAGGCCAATACCGATGGCTCACTGGTGCGTCTGAAAGACGTTGCCAGGGTAGAACTGGGTTCGCAAGAATATTCTACCAGTGCACGGTTAGATGGTAAGGATGTGGTTGGTTTGGGGATTCAGCTGACAACCGATGGTAATGCATTGGCCACAGCAAAAGCAGTTAAAGCGAAATTAAAAGAATTAGAGCAGTTTTTCCCCGCCGGTATGTCTTGGTCTGCACCATATGACAGTTCTACTTTCGTCAGTATTTCTATTGAAAAAGTAGTCCATACGCTGGTTGAAGCCATTGTGCTGGTGTTTTTGGTGATGTTGCTGTTTTTGCAGAATATCCGCTATACCCTGATTCCAACCATTGTGGTGCCTATTGCTTTACTGGGTGCTTTGGTGGTGATGTACTTTGCCGGTTTGTCAGTGAATGTGCTGACCATGTTTGCTATGGTGCTGGTGATCGGTATTGTGGTGGATGACGCCATTGTGGTGGTGGAAAACGTTGAACGTATTATGGTAGAGCATCGGTTACCGCCAAAAGAGGCCACCAAAAAAGCCATGGGTGAAATTTCCGGTGCTGTAGTAGGTATCACACTGGTGTTAATTGCCGTATTTATACCTATGGCATTTTTCTCCGGTTCAACCGGTAATATTTATCGTCAGTTTTCTCTGGTGATGTCTGTAGCTATTTTCTTCTCGGCATTCCTGGCGTTGTCATTAACACCGGCCTTATGTGCCACGATGTTAAAGCCCATTACGAATCATGACGAAGAGAAAAAAGGCTTTTTTGGCTGGTTCAATCGTAAATTTACTTCTACTACTAAAAAGTATGAATCTAAGGTAGCGTATTTGCTGCATCGCGGCAAACGTATGATTGTGCTGTATCTAGCCATTGCTGCCGCGGCTTTATTTGTCATGACCCGTTTGCCTTCTTCGTTCTTGCCGGGAGAAGACCAGGGCTATGCCATTGGTTTCGTGCAATTACCCCCCGGAGCAACTCAGGAGCGGACATTAAATACCTTTAAGACCATGGAAGGCTTTACCATGAAACAACCTGAGGTTGCACACATGGTATCGGTATTGGGTTTCAGCCCGACCGGTCAAGGTCAGAACATGGGTCTGAGCTTTGTAACATTAAAAGACTGGTCTGAACGTAAAGGTAAAGAGCATAATGCTGATTCAGTATCTGCTCGTATTACTGGTGCCATGATGGCCACAGTAAAAGATGGTTATATCTTTGCCCTGACGCCGCCATCCATTCCTGAACTGGGAACCAGCAGTGGTTTCAGTTTCCGTTTGCAGGATCGCGGTGGTAAAGGTCATGAGGCTTTACTTGCTGCGCGCAATCAGCTGATTGGCATGGCGATGCAAAGTAAGGTACTGGCACAGGTACGTCCGGACGGTATGGAAGATGAGCCACAATTGCGCATTGATATTGATCGTGATGCGGCCAATGCCCAAGGTGTTTCGTTCGGTGATATTGCTAATACGCTGAGTACAACATTAGGTTCTAATTACGTAAATGATTTCCCGAATAATGGGCGTATGCAACGTGTGATTGTACAAGGTGATGCTGCTTCTCGCATGACTCAGAATGATTTAAGCAAGCTCACTGTCAATAACATGGCCGGTCAGCCAGTACCATTATCCAGTGTGATGAAATTCAAGTGGATTACGGGTCCGGCGCAAACCGTCCGTTATAATGGTTATCCGGCCATGGCCATTACCGGTAGTGCTGCCCCGGGTTACAGTTCTGGTGATGCCATGGCTGAAATTGAAAAGCTGGCGACCAAGTTGCCAGAAGGTTTCGGCTATGAGTGGACGGCTTTATCAAAAGAAGAACAAAGTGCAGGTAATCAGAAGGTGATTTTGTATGCATTCTCTTTACTGGCGGTGTTCTTATGTCTGGCGGCATTGTATGAAAGCTGGAGTATTCCATTATCTGTTATGCTGGTAGTGCCTTTGGGCTTACTGGGTGTGGTTCTGGGTACTTGGGTTCGAGGCATGGAAAATGATGTGTTTTTCCAGGTCGGATTGATTACGGTGATCGGTTTAAGTGCCAAAAATGCCATTTTGATTGTTGAATTTGCCAAGGATCTGCAAGAACAGGGTAAAACACCGTTAGAAGCGGCTTTGGCGGCAGCGCATTTGCGGTTCCGTCCGATTCTGATGACTTCCATGGCCTTTATTATGGGGGTAGTGCCGTTGTATTTTGCTTCCGGTGCCTCTTCTGCCAGCCAGCAGGCAATCGGTACCAGTGTATTGTGGGGGATGCTGATCGGTACTGCACTGGCAGTATTCTTTGTGCCTCTCTTCTATTCCGGTATCCGTGGTTTCTTTATGAAAAAGCAACAGGATTCGCAAACACAGTTGCCTATACCGGCCGGGGAAGCGGTGGTAACGCCTCATCCTGATGTGGCACATGGTTCTACTGCTGAACATAAGCACAATGGCCAGGCAGATAAAGGGGATAAATAATGAAAATAATGATTAAACCTACCTTATTGGCGGTGCTGGTGACAAGTTTGGTGTCTGCATGTTCTATGGCACCACGCTATCATCAACCCAGTGTCAATATTGACAAACAGTTTCCCGGAAGTGATGCGCAGCAAACGGCCAGTGATGATGTTGTTGCAGCCAATCTGGGCTGGCAGGAATATTTTGCTGATCCCAGACTACAGCAATTAATCGGTATTGCTCTGAATAATAATCAGGATTTGCGGATCGCTGCTTTGAATGTAGAGGCAGTGCGGGCACAATATGCCATTGCCCGTGCTGACCGTTTACCAGCGTTATCTGCTACGGGTAATGGTAATCGCGGCCGGATTGCGCAAGACTTAAGTGGTATGCGTGATGCTAAAGGTAATCCGACCAGTTATGTCAGTGAGTCTTATAATGTTGGTCTGGGAGTTACTGCGTTTGAACTGGATTTATTCGGACGGGTCAAGAGTTTGTCTGATGCAGCTTTAAATCAGTATTTTGCGCAGCAACAGACGCGAGACGCCACGCAGATCAGTCTGATCGCCAGTGTGGCTAAAGCGTATTTTGATGAACGCGTGGCTCAGGCGCAGATGGATTTATCGGCTAAGGTATTGCGTTCAAGAGAAGAAAGCAAAAAGCTAACGGATTTGCAGTTTGCCGTAGGCACCAATTCTCAGGTTGATGTTGATGTGGCACAAAGTCAGATTGAAACAGCCAGAGCGGATTATGCGGCAGCAGAGCAGGCTCGCGGTCAGGCACGTAATGCGCTGGTGTTATTGTTGGGGCAACCGTTACCGGATGATCTGCCTGAAGCGCAGGCATTGAGCCAGCAGTTTATCAATACAGAATTGCCGGTTGGTCTGCCTTCAACGGTATTGTATCAGCGGCCTGATGTGCGTGCGGCCGAGTTTGCATTAAAGTCAGCCAATGCCAATGTAGGTGCAGCCCGGGCGGCCTTTTTTCCACAGATCAGTCTGACGGGTAATATAGGTTCGGGCAGTAATGATTTAGGTCATTTATTTAATGGCCCAAATCAAACCTGGAGTTTTGTGCCGCAGATTACCTTGCCGATTTTTACCTGGGGGCAGAATAAGGCCAATCTGGATTTATCTAAGGCACGTAAAAATATTGCCGTGGCACAGTATGAGCAAACCGTACAGTCGGCATTTCGTGATGTTGCCGATGCTTTAATTGCGCGTGATTCATTAAAGCGGCAGTATCAGGCCAAACTCAGTGGTGAACAGGCACAGACCAATCGCTTTAAGCTGGTTAAGCTGCGTTTTCAACATGGCATTTCCAGTTCTCTGGAATTACTGGATGCGGAACGTGATAGCTATAGTGCTCAACAGGCACTATTGCAGACTCAGCAAACTTTACTGGAAAACCGTGCCGATATTTATAAAGCACTGGGTGGCGGTTTGCACGCCAACACAGTGGCGGCTAAAAGCGGCTCGCCTGAAAAATCCTGATCAGTAAAACACAGATTGCATCATGTATCCGATCCACAACATGATGCAATCTGCGCTATTGAATTTATGGCGCCGATTAAGGCTGGATAAGCCATAAAAAGTAGGCTGGAAAAAGCGATAATTCCGGTTTTTGTGACAAAATCTGGTCTTTTTGTGACGTTTTTGAATGATATTACGATTTAGCCCTTGAATAGATTCTGCTTTTCATGGTATAAATCGCGTTTACGAATTTTAGAAGTTTGGAGTGAATCATGGCACGAGTGTGTGAAGTGACCGGTAAGCGCCCAATGAGCGGCCACAACGTGTCACATGCCAACAACAAAACCAAACGCCGTTTCTTGCCGAATCTGCAATCTCGCCGTTTTTGGGTGGAAAGTGAAAACCGTTGGGTACGTTTACGTGTAACCAATGCTGCTTTGCGCACCATTGACAAATTAGGTATTGATGTCGTTTTAGCAGATCTGCGTGCGCGCGGTAAAGCTTAATTGTTGTTGATTTAAGGACAGAGCAATGCGCGATAAAATTAAGCTGGAATCTACGGCCGGTACTGGTCATTTTTATACAACTACTAAAAATAAACGCAATATGGCGGGTAAATTCGAAATTAAAAAATTCGATCCTGTGGTGCGTAAACATGTATTGTATAAAGAAACCAAGCTGAAATAATTTATATTATTTCGATTAAAAGCCTGAGTGTATACTCAGGCTTTTTTATATACTGGCACGCTTAATCAAATATGGAATAAACCACGCTACTGGTTAATATTTAAACGGATGGATGGTATGAAACAGGATGATGATTGGCAAAAACGCATTGAAGAACTCGAAATTCAGGCCGTTTTTCAGGAGGAATTATTACAAAGTCTGAGCGATACAGTAGCACGATTACAGCAAACTCTGGATTTACAACAGGCACAGTTACGCCTTTTATATCAGCGCCTGCCTGATAAAAATGAGCAACAAGGTGAATTATTTGATCCGGCCAATGAGATACCACCGCATTATTGAATGCGTGAGGTTGTTATCGCTGTTCATCAATAGTTTATTATCAGTATGAATCCGGAAACCGGACAGTATAAAACCGGAAATAAGCTAACTTAAACACTATCCATCTCACTTTATTGGTGTTTTCTATCAGATCATAGAGCCATAAACCAATAGTTGGATATATGTCGGATAGGCGAGAAATAAGTTGCGGGCTGATCATGAATTGTGGTGCTATAATGGCATGTTGTCTGGAAGATAAAAATCATATGGCTGGGATATGCTTCAGATCAATCGGTATATATCGGTAAAATCTGTAATTATGGCTTTCAAAATATTAAATATCCAGATAAATCATTGACTAGACTTTGATAAAAGATATAACTATAAAATATAAAATTCATACAGTACGCTATGATGATAAAGATTACATAGAATTAATGGAAAGTATGTTTACGTTATCTCGTATGTGAATGTAAACTGGTTAATTTAATATTGTATTATTTCCTAGGCTGGCATACAGTATTTTTAAAATTCAATTTCTTGAAAATATACAAACGTACCAATTCGATGGTCAGACAAATAATAAAAATAGCACAGGATTTTTTTAAATCTTGAATAAGAAAAGTTTTAAAGGGTACTGTAGCAAACCGTTCCATGCGAAAAATATTTGACCAGATTAATTGACGCATAAATGGATTGTCATGAATCAAATAAATACCGAAAGTAGCGGTTGCAGAAAGGTTAATGATCTTGCCGTGAAAGTGGGGTAAATTTTTAAACAGTAGAAAAATGCTGATACTAGGAGAGTAACAAATATACTGTTAAGTTGCCATGCACCGTGATTACCACTAAAGCTAATATCAACAGAATTGAATGCGAAGGTCTGTTGATAGGTCCATTTCAAAAATAAATAATATCCACTTAAAGACAGAATAATACCCATCAGATAGGCCGAACTGTGGTTTAAAAAATGTCGGCTTGGTAATTCTTTGAGATAGGCACCTATATAATAATAAAAAATAAATATTGAAAATTGAGAGGAGTAGTCTGCCCATACAATAGCTGCATTTAAATGCAGGGGATAATTTAAAAAATTCAGGCTTGGCAGAATAATATTGAAGATACCCAGAAATCCGATTAAGCATAATTTTTGTTTATTTTGACATTGATGCCAAATAATATTTAAAAATGGCATAGCCAGAATCAATAATAGGTAGACTGTCATAAACCAGTAATTATTGCTGAATATAGGCAAAAAAGCACAAATAAAATCTTTAAGAGACAGCGTGAATAGACCAGAACCATAAGCGATGATCAAACCCAGTACAGAATAAAAAAATGTTGGAATCCAGTTACGTTTTATTCTATTTAAATTAAATTTTGAATTGATTAAAAAGTAACCAGATATGATGACGAATAATGCCACTCCGGTTTTTCCTGTAATAGAGAATAGCTGGGTTGTTTGAAAAACGGTTGAATGATTGGCGATGGCTGTGATTGGATCCTGTATTTGAAATCCATGTGAAACACCATGAACAATTGAATGAAACCAAACAATTAAAAACATAGCCGTTAATCTTAAGAATTCTATATTGGATTCTCTTTTTATTGAGGACGTCATGTTGTTGTGTAAATTAAGGTGTTAATAATCTGATAATTATAATGGGGATAGTTTTTTTTTTACAATATTAAACCATTATTATTAATTGATATATAATGAGGGTTATCGGTTTATTGATATTATTCATACTCATCGTGGATGAAACAGATGATTTAATTTCTCAATAAATAAAATATAAATATAATATTTTTAATTGGTTAGCTATTATTTTAAATATTGGCCAGCAATTATAATCATCAAACATAAATATTAAATGAATCTTTATCAAAAATACAATAATATGATTTATAAAATTATATCAATATTAAATAAATGATGGCGATTAGATTTCATCATGATATAAATTAAGTAAATTATGTTTTAAAACATATATTTATAATATAACTCGAGTTATTTTATAGGGTAAATCAGGCTCAGTTTACTTGAAATTCATTATTTATTCAGATAAATAGAAAAAATATCATTTTTGTTTGCAAAAGATAATCATTCTTATTACAATTAGCCAGTTCTGTGACTAAACATTAATTAATTAAATAGGATAATACGCCATGCCGTATTCACCCAAGACATTAGTTCTGGCATTAGCTTTGATTGGTTTTTCTGGTGCTGTTTGGGCTGAGGATGAGGGAAGGCTGCCAACGGTTGAAGTTAAGGCACATAATGAAAAAACTGGAATTTTTCAACCTGTCAAAGTCAATGCAACAGAAATTACCCGTAAGGATGCGGTTGATTTAAAAACAGCATTAACCGATATACCGGGTGTTGATGTGTTGGGAGCACAAAGTACCCGTCAGGGAAATGACAGTATTACTATCCGTGGTTTAAGTGGTAATCGTGTGGCCATGAGCATTGATGGTATTGATATGCCTGAATCCAATGAAAACAAGGAAACCGGCCAGTATGTGATTTTTGGCCGCGGTAATTTTGTTGATGTGTCTGCATTGAGCCATATTGATGTGAGTAAGAATGCCCAGGGTTTCGGTTTAGGTGGTTCAGTAGCGATGCATACGCTGACGCCTAATGAAATTCTGCGGGGTCAGCCGCAGGGTGGTTATATCGATACTCAATACAATAGTGAAGATAAATCCAGTGCGGTTACCGGTGCTGGTGCTCTGCAACGCGGCGCTTGGCGCGGCATGGTATTGGGGACTTATCGTAAAGGCAGTGAAACGGATAATCGTGGTGATGTGGGTGGTCAGGGTGAATATCGTACTAAATCCGATCCTTCTGATCATAATAGCCGCTATTTCCTGACCAAACATGAATTTGATCTGGATGACCGTAATACCTTGAATTTCGCGGCTGAATATCTGAGCCGGAACCAATGGACGGATTCATTATCACAGGCAAATAAACAGTATCATGATATTCATGGTTTTGATGAAAATCAGAAAATCCGCTTTTCGGTAGGGCATCAATACCATAATGATGGGGGGCTGATTCAACAAGGGGATACACAGCTTTACTGGCAGAAAACCAAAACCAGCTCTGCTACACAGCGGCTATATACCAAAGGTTGCCAGCAAGGTGGTCCTTCTGTGAATAATCGCTGTTTGTTCGATTTTAACAATCAGGATGAAGTCTGGGGCTTGAATACTGACTGGGCTTCCAGTTTTGATTCTGATGTGGTGCAACAGCTATGGCATTATGGTGCCAAAGTTGCTTACCATGATCTGACCAGTGATTGGGCGGGTTACTATGCCAAGTCCAAACCAACGGCCAACAGTAAATCTTTACGTGGCAGTGTGTTTGTTGATGGTGATGTGTCTATTGGCCGTTGGCTGATCAGCCCGGGTTTGTCGATGAATTATTATCGTATCAATCCCAATAATCAAGGTTATGAACCGGGGACGGATCATCAGATTGCGCAATTGAAAAAACAGAGTGATTTTGCATTGACGCCACGTCTGGGAATTGCCTATCGATTGACGCCATTATTAGAACCTTATTTCCAGTATTCGCGCGGGTTTAATGCGCCTTCTTCACAGCAATTGGCTTTTTCCTGGAACACAGGCAATTACAGTATCTGGGGTAATCCCAATCTGAAAGCGGAGACTGCCAATAATTTTGAATTGGGTCTGCGCGGTCAGAATGATGTATTTGCTTATGGCATCAGTGGCTTTGATAACCATTATAAAAACTTTATTGATTATGCCGATGTTAGCAATAGTGTGACTTTACCGGGCACATGGACGCCGAATCAATTGTTTATTCTGCAATCACAGAATTTCAGTAAGGCGCATATTTATGGTGGTGAAGCCTATGCCCGCTGGAAATTTGCACCTGACTGGAAAGTCAGTGGTTCTTTAGCCTATGCGCGCGGTTCACTCAGACAGGATGGGGTTGATCATCCGTTAAATTCAGTTTCGCCGATGAAGGTAAAACTGGGTCTGGCCTATGAGCAGGAGCGATGGGGCAGTCATGTTGATCTGACTTATGTGGCGGCTAAGAAAGACAAGGATATTTATTCTGCCAGCAGTTTCTATAATCCTTCCAGAAGCTATGCTTTGGTGGATATGGGCGGCTACTGGAAACCGGCCAAACATCTGAGTTTGCGTCTTGGGGTAAATAATGTGTTTAACCAGAAATACTGGAACTGGTCTGATATCGCTTATCTGACGCCCAATGTGCATGATAATGCCCACGGTACTACGGGCGCCAGTGATGGCAATACGGTAAGTATGACACGCAATAATGCTGATTTCTATTCCGCCCCCGGACGGACTTTTAATCTGGGTCTGCGTTATACCTTTTAATGAGTATTTAAATAAAATTTTTATAAATCAGCGTGATGAATGTTGATTGATCACGCTGTCCCAAAACCTTAAAGGATACAAACATGAGTTTATGGCAACAATATCTGGTAAAAAAAGATACGGTTCAGGGGCCTTATTTTCCTAAACAGGCGGCAGAGGAAATGGGTGTGAGTGAGGGGGCTTTGATTGCGGATGCACCTGATACGATTTATCTGGGAACGGCCATACGTGATCTGGTACTGAAGCTGGATACGCTGGGTGAGATTCTGAGTGTGGTGCGTAATGATGTGGCGGTACATGAAAAAGTGGGTTTATATGAGCATGTGACTTTAACCGCCCGTTCTGGTCTGGCATTGAATGTGGGCGGTATTGATCTGCGTTTTTTCCTGCAAAACTGGCATCATGCTTTGGCTACAACCAATGTGATTAATGATAAAACCAGATACTCGATTCAGTTTTATGATGAATTTGGTGTTGCGGTTGAAAAAGTATTTTTGCATGATGATAGTAAGGTGTCGGCATGGCAGGCGTTGGTGGATGAATTTAAGACAGAAGGTAAACCGGAATTTATTCATACAGAACGCCCGAGTGCGCCGGTACCGCAGCCTTTATCTGCTGAACGTGAAAGTGCTTTTCAGGAGCGGTGGCTGGAATTGAAAGATGTGCATCATTTTACGGGCTTATTGGAAACATTTGCACTGGATCGGCAGCAATCTTATCGGCATGCACCGGTTGGTATGACCAAACAGTTAGACAACAGTATCTGGCAACAGGTGCTGGAACAGGTGCGTGATCGTGAGATGAAAATCATGATTTTTGTGGGTAATCGCGGCCTGGTGCAAATTCAGACAGGCAGGATACATAATCTGAAACGTGCTTATGGTTATTTGAATGTTTTGGACAGTAAAGAGCCGGAACAATTTGATCTGCATTTACGTGATGACCTGATTACGGAGACGTGGCTGGTGCGCCGCCCCATCAGTGAGGGCTATGTGACCTGTATTGAAGGTTTTGATCAGTATCGTCAGTCTGTGATTCAGATTTTTGGCTTCAGGGCTGAGGGAGATGATGAGATGGTTGCCTGGCATAAACTGACGGATGATTTATTTGCTTAAATGAGCTGTAATTTATTCTGGCATAAGAGGTTGGTGTTATGATGCCCTCTCTTGGCCAGAATAAATTATTGAGTGGAATGAAAATGAGAAAATTATTTATTGCAGTCATTTTAAGTATTTTTTTACCTTCAGCCTGGGCTGCGCGGATTGTGACATTAACGCCTGATGTGGCCGATATTGTGGTGGCTTTAGGTCATGGTCATGAGGTGGTGGGGCGTGATGTGGCGACTAAAAATCCGGCATTGGCCAAAGTGCCTGCCATTGGTTTATTTCATGGTCTGAGTGTGGAGCCGATTGTGGCTAAAAAGCCCAGTATTGTTATGGGGTCGTGGATGGCACAGCCACAAAATATTTATGCCAAATTGAATCAGCTGGGTGTTAAAGCGGTTAATGTGGCTCCGCAAGATGATATTAAGCATTATCCGGCCAGTATTATCCAGGTAGGAAATTTACTGGATCAAACCACTCAGGCTAAGGCATTGGCTGAGCAATGGCAAAAACGGATCAGACCGATGCCGGCCAATGGTAAGCGCTATCTGATCACTTATGATGGCCGTTATGTTGCCGGACGCGGTACGGCTGCTGATGAATTGATTCGCCGTGCTGGTGGCGTGAATGCAGCAGGCAATATTGAAGGCATGAAACCATTGACGCGTGAGGCGTGGCTGATGGCCAAGCCGGATATTATTCTGATGGCTGACCGTAATGCGGGGATAGTGGGTGGTGCGGCTGGTCTGGCCAAGCGGCCGGAAATTGCAGTGTCTGCCGCGGCAAAACAGCAGCGTATTTATGTCTGGCCGGCCAATGATATGTTTCGCTATGGTTTAAATACACCGGAAATTATTCAGCGTCTGGCGGATCTGGCCAAATAGATAAAATCATGAAACTGAGTGGTTGAAAATGATGGGTGGACAGCATGGCGATGCACAGTCTGATGGATTCAGACTGATTGGCCGTATAGTGGGTATTGTCATCATCAGTGGCATATTGGCCTGGTTTTGTCTGGGTATTGGTATGGGTGGCTGGCAATGGCCGCACAGTCTGGACGAAATTACCTTCAATATCCGGTTTCCGCGGGTGGTGGTGGCGCTGATTGTGGGTGCTTCACTGGCGGCAGCCGGTGCGGCCTTACAGGCATTATTTGATAATCCGCTGGCGGATCCGAGTCTGATTGGTACTTCAGGCGGCGCGGCGCTGGGGGTGATCATGGTGCTGGCGCTGGGATTGGGTTCATTGAGTGTGCCGCTGGCGGCATTTATCGGCGCTTTGCTGGTGTGTTTTCTGATTCTGACGGCACATCGTTTATTTGGTGGCGGTACCATGGGCTTACTGGTCATGGGGTTTGTGATCAGTGCTTTTTGCGGGGCTCTGGTGAGCCTGATGCTGTTTTTATCTGATGATATGGTTTTACGCAGTGCAACCACCTGGTTAGCCGGTAGTCTGGCCGAGGCGGGTTTTATTTCGCCCTATTATGCTTTGGGTGTGATGGGTTTGGGATTATTGATTCTGGTATTGATCAGCCATCGGCTGGATATTCTGATGCTGGGGGAAGAAACGGCAGTGAGTATGGGAATATCGGTAACGAGTACCCGCATCTGGGTGGTGATTGGTGCAGCTTTATTGACCAGCGCAGCGGTTTCACTGGCCGGTATTATTGGTTTTCTGGGCATGATGGTACCGAATGTTGTGGTGCGCCTGTTGGGTGGTAGACGCGGGCGGATTATTGTGGTGTCGGCCTGGGTCGGTGCTCTGTTTTTAATGCTGGTGGATGGTGGTGCGCGCTGGCTCAGTTATCCGGTTGATGTGCCGGTGGGTATTGTGATTGCTTTACTGGGTGGTCCGTTCTTTTTGTGGCTGTTTTTACAGCCGATGCGCCGTTAAGAGGGCTATTCATGGATGTTTTGTTTGCTGTGCGTCATTTGAAGGTACAACCGCGTCATCAATGCATTTTGTCTGTACCGGCGCTGGATTTGCCCAAGAATAAGCATATCGCCATTATCGGCCCGAATGGCGCTGGTAAATCCACTTTATTAAGGGCGCTTCTGGGTTTGAATGGCGGTGAGGTTTCTCTAAACGGGGACAGGGTGCATAACCAGATCAAACAGGGTGTTTTGGCCTGGGTGGGTCAGCATGGTCAGTTTAATCTGCCGTTAACCGTTGTTGAGTATGTCCAGTTGAGTCATCGTACTTTTCTTCGACGTCAGAACAGATTATCTGACAAGAAAACACGGTTAAATCAGTTGTTAGAACAGTTTGATTTGCAGCATTTGGCCAGACAGCGTATTGGCAGTTTATCGGGCGGAGAGCAACAGCGGGCTAATATTGTACGGGCATTATTGCAGAATGCCCCTGTCTTACTTCTGGATGAGCCATGTAATCATCTGGATATCCGGCATCAGCAGCGATTAATGAGTTATCTGCGCCAGCACAAAGCTGATTTTTCGGTGGTGATGGTGTTGCATGATTTAACCATGGCGGCCAATTATGCGGATTTTGTGGTATTGATGAATCAGGGCGCTGTGGTGGCGGCAGGTAATACGGAAGAGGTAATGCAGCCAGAGCGCTTGAGTGCCATTTATCAGTGGCCGATCACGCGGATTTGTGAAGAAGAAATGGTTTTTTTCCGTATGGGTATGGCAGAAAAAATCATCTGAATGGGTCGTGATGTATGTTTTGCAGATAGAGAATGTTAATGTCTATTCTTAAAACATAACACATCTTGTTATCACTGGGTTGAAGGATCGCTATATAATGATGGTTTAGCTGGTTTATTCTGTCATTTCGAAGGGAGACTCTATGTCTATGAAAGCAATGGTTTATTATGGTGAAAACGATGTTCGTTTTGAAGATCGCCCGAAACCGCAGATCATCGATCCTACTGATGCCATCATCAGATTAACCAAGACCACAATTTGTGGTACCGATTTGGGGATTTTAAAAGGTAAAAACCCTGAAATTGAAGCCACCGCCAAAGAAAAACAAGGCTCTTTCAATGGCCGTATTCTGGGTCATGAGGGTATTGGTATTGTTGAAGAGGTAGGCTCGGCTGTCAGCAATTTTAAAAAAGGCGACAAGGTTATTATTTCTTGTGTCAGCCGTTGTGGTACCTGTGAAAACTGTCAGAAACAGTTGTATGCGCACTGCCGCAATGGTGGTGGCTGGATCATGGGTTATATGATTGATGGTACACAGGCTGAATATGTACGCACACCTTTTGCTGACAATTCATTGTATCTGCTACCGGAA
This sequence comes from Neisseriaceae bacterium ESL0693, assembly GCA_029433475.1. Lineage (GTDB taxonomy): Bacteria > Pseudomonadota > Gammaproteobacteria > Burkholderiales > Neisseriaceae > Snodgrassella. The sequence continues at coordinate 20,374 of JAQTIE010000003.1, forward strand.
AATCTGAATGAAGATGTGGCGGTATTGTTGTCAGATGCTTTGCCGACTGCTCATGAGATTGGTGTGCAGTATGGTAATGTTAAACCGGGTGACACAGTAGCGATTGTGGGTGCCGGTCCTGTGGGTATGAGTTGTTTGCTGACTGCACAGCTTTATTCACCCAGTCAGATCATTATGGTTGATATGGATGATAATCGTCTGGCGATGGCCTCAGAAATGGGTGCTACAGATGTGGTCAATTCAGGCAAGGAAGATGCTGTGGCCAAGATACTGGCTCTAACCGGTGGCCGCGGTGTGGATTGTGCGATTGAAGCGGTGGGCGTACAACCAACCTGGAATATCTGTCAGAATATCGTGAAAGAAGGCGGTCATCTGGCTAATGTTGGTGTACATGGTCATTCTGTTGATTTTGAATTGCAGAAATTGTGGATTAAGAATCTGACCATTACTACAGGGCTGGTCAATGCCAATACAACTGGTATGCTGATGAAAACCTGTTGTTCCGGCAAGCTGCCTATGGAAAAAATGGCCACACATCACTTTAAATTCAATGAGCTGGAAAAAGCTTATGATGTGTTTAAACATGCCGCTGAAGAAGGCGCCATGAAAGTGATTATTGATTTTAATGCTTAATTGAATCAGTCGGCTGTGGCCGGTTTAATACTGACGGTTATGTACAATTATCGCTGATCAGCGAAAAATAGCGGGTGGTCTGGGTTCTGGCTGAAGATTGCTGATGTATACATTGGCGTGGCTTTGGCAAGCTCATAGTAGGGTTGACCACCGCTGCTGATCGGGTTATGGTACATAACCGTTATTTTTATGTTGGCAGGCTAAGAATGCTATGCGCTGATATAACCAACAATGGCGTTATTCTGATGAGGTGTTTGTTGGTTAAAGCATTGAGTCTGTCGGGCGGTGATGATGCTATGTTGCCAGCAGGCTAAATAGTGTAAGATTTAATTCTGGTTTTTTACTATTGGAAATTTTTATGCAAAGTGCTGTGCGTTCATTGTGGTTGGGGTCGGTTGTTGCTGTTATGCTTTCTGCCTGTGGGGGGGAATCAGGGTCATCTGCTTCTTCTGCCAGTCATGTAGCTGATGAGCCTAAAAAAACCATTGTTATGGGGCTGGATGACAGTTTTCCGCCCATGGGGTTTCGTGATGAGCAGAATCAATTGGTTGGTTTTGATATTGATATGGCCAGGGCAGCCGCAGCACATGCGGGTTTAGAAGTGTCACTCAAACCGATTGACTGGAGTGCGAAAGAATCGGAACTGAACAGTAAACGGGTGGATATGCTTTGGAACGGGTTAACCGTGACACCACAGCGGCAGCAGCAGTTATTGATGTCTAAACCTTATATGGATAACCATCAGATTATTGTGGTTCGTACAGACAGCACGATTCAGACCAAAACGGATCTGGCACATAAGGTGGTGGGTGTACAGGATGGCAGCAGTGCCGTTGATGCGATTGAGGCACATGCCGATGTGGCTAAATCTTTCGCTGAATTGAAAAAATATCCGGATAATGTGACTGCCCTGATGGATGTGGCGGCCAAACGCGTGGACGCTTTGGTGGTTGATGAGGTAGTTGGCCGGTATTATGTGGCTAAGAAGCCTGATGAATATAAAATTTTAAAAGATAATTTCGGTACTGAAGAATATGCGGTGGCCTTTCGCAAAAATGATACGGAACTGGCGCAGCAAATACAGTCTGCATTGGACAGTATGAAAGCAGATGGAACTTCTGCTAAAATTGCCAAGAAATGGTTTGGTAAAGACATCGTTAAATAACGATCATACCGCAGAATCAACGCTGCCCTGAATCAATCGGTTTCGGGCAGCGTTGTTGTTTAAGGAATATGTGTGGATTATGTGTTGAATATGCTGCCACAATTGTGGTCAGGTGCCAGAATTACCCTGAGTTTATTTGGTATTACCTTGTTGTTATCCATTCCTCTGGGATTGATACTGGCCTTGCTGCGGTTGTCTAAAATCAGAATACTGGACTATGCAGTTAATTTCTATATCTGGATCATGCGTGGCACGCCGTTGATGTTGCAGATTTTTTTCATTTATTTTGCTTTGCCGGCTGTCCATATTCTATTACCTGCCTATACGACGGCGGTGGTGGCGTTTGCTTTAAACTATGCGGCTTATTTTGCTGAGATATTCCGGGCAGGAATTCAAGGTGTGGGTAAGGGGCAGTATGAAGCGGCCAAAACATTGGGCATGAGCTATGGTCAGACCATGCGTCGGATTGTGTTGCCACAGATGTGGAAAAAAATTCTGCCGCCACTGAGTAATGAAACCATTACTCTGGTTAAAGATACTTCTTTGGTGTATGTGCTGGCCTTACAGGACGTGATGCGGGTGACTTATCAATTGGTACAGCGGGAGTTTAATTTAATGCCTTTTTTTGTGGCAGCTGTATTTTATCTGTTGATGACTTTGGTGCTGACGTGGGGATTTCAGAAAATGGAGAGACGCTATGCCCGCTATGACGACTGATCTGATGATTGATGCACGCAATATTCACAAATCTTTTGGTGGCCTGAAGGTATTGCAGGGGGTGGATTTACAGGTTGGCCGTTCGGAGGTAGTGGCGATTATCGGCTCTTCCGGTTCGGGCAAGTCTACTTTGTTGCGTTGTCTGAATAATCTGGAAACCATTGATGCTGGTTCCCTGGCGATTGAAGGGGCGTATTTGTGCCAGAATAATGCCCAGGGCAAAAGCCAGTATGTGACCGAGCGGCAGATTAAAGCGATCTGTGCCCGCATGGGTATGGTGTTTCAGCAGTTTAATCTGTTTCCGCACATGACGGTATTACAGAATGTCATTGAAGCGCCGCTGACGGTTAAAAAAGTTAAACGGGAAACGATTGAACCGGTGGCACAGGCATTATTGGCCAAAGTGGGTCTGGAGAGTAAGCAGAATTATTATCCGTCTCAATTGTCGGGTGGACAAAAACAGCGGGTGGCGATTGCGCGAGCGCTGGCGATGCAGCCGCAGATCATGTTGTTTGATGAACCTACTTCAGCGCTGGATCCTGAGTTGACAGGCGAGGTGCTGAAAACCATGCAGCAACTGGCTGAGGACAAAATGACCATGGTGGTGGTAACGCATGAAATGGGTTTTGCGCGAGAAGTGGCCGATCGCGTGTTGTTTATGGATAAGGGGGTGATTGTTGAGTCTGCCGAAGCGCGGCGTTTCTTTGAGTCGCCCCAGCATGATCGTACACGGGCGTTTTTAAGTTCGATGCTGAAATAACGTTTGATCAGTTACGGGCTTGATGTTGATGAGCTGAATTTTGTGTGTAGCAAAATCAGATGAAAACGGGTGGTAGGAATATTTCTGCCACCCGTTTTAAAATGACTTCAGCTTATGAGGCATCGGCGGCTTTGGCTACCGTAACCATGGCAGGGCGCAATACCCGATCAGCCAAGGCATAACCTTTTTTCATGGTGTTGACAATGGTGTTAGGCTCTTGATCGCTGTCTACGGTTTGCAGTGCCTGATGATGATGCGGATCGAGCTTATCACCCACTTTAGGGTTGATTTCGGTGACTTTACTTTGTTCGAACGCTTTATTCAGTTCATTTAAAGTCATTTCTACCCCCATTTTCAGGGCATCAAAATTACCGCTCTGGTCTTGGAGTGCCATTTCCAGATAGTCTTTGACCGGCAACATGGCTGTGGCAAATTTCTGACCAGCAAATTTATGGGTATTCTGAATTTCTTCCTGATGGCGGCGCCGCAGATTTTGCTCTGTGGCCAATGAACGCAGTTGTTCATCTTTTAACTGCCCTTCCAATTCATGAATACGTGCTTGCAGTTCGGGGACAGTGGCTTCGGCCGGAGTTTCCGCCGTATGATCTGACGGTTCGTGTACGGGAGTCTCAATTTCGGTTTTGTTTTCTGGTTGCATATTTATTCCTCTGCTGGGGTGGACTGTCTATTTAAATGAGGTCGGTTTCAATGGATTTCAAGGCAGGACATTGAGGTTTCACAAGATGAATCGTTCAACTTGATATGTGGGTTTATCATAAGGCTAAAAGTCTATTTGTGCCAAGCAGATAAACATTATTTAATGATATTAAACAAGATGATGCTGACTAATTATTGGTTGTCCGAGAGTTTTGTCACATAATCATCAATTGATTTATTGCTAAGGTGTGAGGAGGAGAAGATGACACGCAAAAAAACATTGTTATTTGACGGTGACAGTAATGTTTTTGGTAAGCAGCCGATGACCAGTCTGGGCGATCATGGCCACTATGGTGCTAATGTACGCTGAACCGGTCTGATACGTCAGGCATTGGCTGAGCAGGTAGAGATGATTGAAGAGTGGCTACCATCACGGACAACAGTACATGATAATCCGATTGATGGGTCAGAAAAAATGGACTGGCGTATCTGCGACCTTGTCTTCTGAGTCATATGCCGTTGATATTGTGGTATTGATGCTGGGAATCAATGATTTGAAAGCGCGTGATTCTGTTACACCGCAAGATATTGCTTTATCGGTGGAACGATTGATCAGGGAGATCAGGCATTGTCATGTCGGACCAGCGGATACATAGCCTGAATTGATCGTGTTGTGTTCGGCACCGATTCAGGAAGTGGAGGGTATTAAGTGGTATTTTTACGGGTGGTGCGGCAAAATCACGTCAGCTCAGCCCCTTTATCAAGCCATTGCCGAGAAACAGGATGCTTTATTTCTGGATATCGGTCAGGTAATACAGGTAAGTCAGCTTGATGGTATTCATTATGATGCGGATCAATTGCCCGGACTGGCTAAGGCAGTATGGCCATTGATTGAATCGGTGTTATGAATCAGTTGAGAGCTGGCTAATCATCTTGTCGGTATCTGTTGGTTTTAATGAGTATTCAGATAATGATTATTCATGGCTATTAACATGAGGTTTGCCACTTGCTAAAACAGATGATTGCTGAAGATCATAACGTTTGCATGTTTGGTCTTACCGGTTTTGATATGGTTTAAATTATCAATAATATCAATTGTTTAATCTATTTTTGATGATTTTATGGTAGTAAAGCCGGCAGGTTGAATCTGATTTGAATGAAAGATGGCTGTTTAATAGCACAAAAATAAAGAGATCAATCAATAATATTGATCTCTTTATTTTAATCAGGCCTCATGGTTTTAGCTGGCATGAATGCGTTCGATTAAGGCGCCTACACCGCCGAGTTTCTGCTCAATGTTTTCGTAACCGCGATCCAGGTGGTAAATACGTTCAACGGTGGTTTCACCATTGGCCACCAGTCCGGCCAGAACCAGACTGGCTGAGGCGCGTAAATCGGTTGCCATTACGGTGGTGCCGGATAAGCAATCCACTCCTTCAATGATGGCGGTGTTGCCTTCCGCAGCAATATGCGCACCCATGCGATTGAGTTCGGGTACATGCATCATGCGGTTTTCAAAAATGGTTTCCACCACTTTACTGTTACCACTGGCAATCACATTCATGGCCATGAATTGTGCCTGCATATCGGTTGGAAAAGCAGGGTAAGGCAAAGTGCGGATATCCACCGCAGTAGGGCGGGTTTGCATATCAATGCTGATCCAGTCATCGCCCGTTTCAATCAATGCTCCAGCTTCCACCAGTTTATCCAGAATGGCACACATGGTTTTGGGGGCAGTGTTTTTCAATACAACGTGGCCGCCGGTCATGGCCACAGCACATAAGAAAGTGCCGGCCTCAATGCGGTCAGGCACGACGCTATGGCTACAGCCGTGTAGTTGTTCCACGCCGTGAATCGTCAGTGTCGGGGTGCCGATACCATCAATTCTGGCACCCATTTTAACCAGACATTCAGCCAAGTCACTGACTTCTGGTTCCATGGCGGCATTTTCCAGAACAGTAGTGCCTTCTGCTAATGTGGCTGCCATCAACAGGTTTTCCGTACCGGTGACAGTGACCATGTCCATGGTGATGCGTGCACCTTTAAGCCGTTTGGCGCTGGCTTTAATATAGCCATGTTCAATACTGATTTGTGCGCCCATGGCTTCCAGACCTTTAAGATGCTGGTCAACCGGGCGGGAGCCAATTGCACAGCCACCAGGCAGGCTCACTTGTGCTTCACCAAAATGTGCCAGTGTCGGGCCGAGCACCAGAATGGATGCGCGCATGGTTTTAACCAGTTCATAAGGGGCGCAGGTATTATTGACGTGGCCGCAATTGATTTCAAATTCCTGTACGTTATCAGTTAATACGCGTGCCCCCATGCCTTGTAACAGCTTTTGGGTGGTTTTGACATCGCGCAACATGGGGACATTAGTCAGATGCAGGGTTTCTTTGGTCAGTAGGGATGCGCACAATAAGGGTAAGGCGGCATTTTTGGCGCCAGAAATGACAATTTCACCCTGCAATGGGCCATTAGCACGGACTTTTAATTTTTCCATATGATTCTCGTTTACTTAAACTGCTGTCATCAGACTGGCCGGATTAATGGTGTCTGGTTGCCCATTCAGCCGGTGTGGCTGCTACTGTAATGGAAAGTGCATGTAATTCGTTACTGGCAATTTCATTGGAAAGGCCATCTTTAATCAGCCGGTGACGCGCCAGGCGGCTTTTGCCTTCAAATGCTTGAGACACAATTTGTGCAAAAAAATGATGACCATCGCCTTCGACTGCAATGTGTTCGCAAGGCAGTACGGCAGCGATCATGGTTTTGACTTGTTCGGGGGTCAGCATGATGTTCTTCAACTTAAAATAAATGGGTTTATTATACGGGTATCAGCTTAATTACGTAATTTCCAGCCTGATTTAAGCAGGGCGTAAACAATAATGGCCAGTATCAGGGCAAAGCAACCGACCACGGCCAGAGCCAGCCACGGTGAGGCATCACTCTGGCCAAAAAAGCCATAACGAAAGCCGTCAATCATGTAGAAAACGGGGTTAAAGTGGCTGATGTGGCGCCAGAAAGTGGGCAGAGTATGGATGGAGTAAAACACACCGGATAAAAAGGTGAGCGGCATAATCAGAAAATTCTGAAAGGCAGCCAGCTGATCAAATTTTTCGGCCACAATACCGGCCATCAGGCCAAACATGGCCATGATGGCACAACCTAAAAGGGCAAATAAGACAATCCAGATGATGTGGTGCGGCATGCCTAAGCCAAACCAGGCAGTAACTGCCAATACACCTATACCGACCATTAAACCGCGTAACACCGATGCGCCGACATAAGCGCAGAAAAAAGCAGCAGTACCTAAAGGAGGCAGCAAAATAAAAATCAGGTTACCGGTGATGCGTGACTGAATCAGGCTTGAGGAAGCATTGGCAAAGGCATTTTGTAACATGGACATCATGACCAGCCCCGGGATCAGAAACGCCGTATAGCTAACGCCTGGCAGAATATCCGGCCGGCCATGCATGACATGCGAAAAGATCAATTGATACAGTAATGCCGTCAGAATGGGGGCGGACAAGGTTTGAAATCCTACTTTCCAGAAACGCAATACTTCTTTTTTGAAGAGCGTGTAACAACCAATAGTATTCATGCGACTCCTTTAGCGTGATCGCTGGTCAGGCGCAAAAAGACGTCTTCCAAGTCATTTTCCATGATGCGCAGGCTTTTAATATTGATGTGCGCGGCCTGTAGTGTCTGCAAAACCATAGATAATTCGGGGTAATCAGTCAGTTTGAGCTGATAATTGTGGCCATCTGCCTGCAGCAAACAATGATGCAGACTTGCTGGCAGCGTCTGATCCAGACTGATTTGTAACCGTAAACCGGGTTCGGCATTCAGTAGATTGCGGGTACTGTCTAAAGCCACGATCTGACCATGTTTGAGCATGGCAATGCGGCCACACAACATTTGTGCTTCTTCCAGATAATGGGTGGTCAGAATAATGGTGTGGCCTTGCTGATTCAGGCGGGTGATAAACTGCCATAAATTCTGACGCAATTCCACATCTACGCCAGCCGTGGGTTCGTCCAGCACAATAACGGGTGGTTTGTGGACTAAAGCCAGTGCCACCATCACACGGCGTTTCATGCCGCCGGAAAGATTGCGGGTATTGGTGTTGGCTTTGTCGCTTAATCCTAGGCTGGCAATGATTTCATCAATCCAGTCATCATTATGGCGAATGCCAAAATAGCCTGACTGGAACCGCAATGCTTCGCGTACGGTAAAAAAGGGATCGAACACCAGTTCCTGCGGTACCACACCCAGTAATTTACGGCTGATGTCTGGTTCTTTATACACATCGTGACCGCAAATGGCAATCTGGCCTGAGGTCAGCCGGCTCAAGCCAGCCATAGCCGAAATGAGTGTGGTTTTGCCGGCACCATTAGGACCGAGTAATCCAAAGAATTCGCCCGTTTCAACGATGAGGCTAACGCCTTTTAAGGCGGTAAACCCATTGGAATATGTTTTTACTGCCTGATGAATGGTGAGTGCAGCTGAAGTCATAAAATGTATCTTTTATCTGATATTTTTTGGTTATAGAATGAATAATCTATAATATAACTTTGGGTCAGTGCTGTTGTCCAGTTTCACTGAAAGGCTCATCTTCCTGTGCTGGCAGATTATAATCTTCACTGGCCCAGGCGCCCAGATCAATCAGTTTGCACCGTTCGGAGCAAAAAGGGCGATAAGGATTTTTTGTGTCCCAGACGACAGATTGTCCGCAAGTCGGACAAGGGACGATCTTGGTGTTTGTATTCATTATCGGATGGCCGGATCGAAACTACACATAATAAGGGTGAAAGGAATATCCTGTTTAACAATCTGCCCGCGTGCCTGTTGCTGTGAAACCTGTAAAAAACGGATATGGGTAAAATATTTATTGGCCGATACCTCCGGCATGGCCACTGCATTTTGCGCTACATCAATGGCCAGTAAATGAATGTTCTGCGCCAGACTGTTGTGCTGATAGCTGCCGGCGGCAGCCAGACACTCCACGCTTAAACTGTTATGGCGTAGAATACCCAGTAATAAATTAATGGCTTCATAAGTGGGCAGCAGGCTTTGAATCCATTGGCGCAGCTGCGCTTCTCGCTCCTGATGACTTTTCTGTTGCCAGTAATAATAGGAAGGCAGATCAAAAGGGCTGGTACCGCCGGATACAAACATGCGTTGTTTAATGGCCATCAGCCATTCATTTTCCCGCAGATGCTGGCCAAATTTCTGTTGCACATTCTGTAAGTCGGACATGGCAGTCTGGATGTGTTCCAGCTGTGCCTGACTGAAATCCGGCTGGGTACGTAACAGACCTTTTTGTCGCTCCAGCTCTTGTAGAATATCCAGCTTCAATTCAGCCCGCGCTGCGGCCTCCATGATTTCAAACAGGGTGAACAGGGCGCTGTGGTGTGCCCAGACTTCAGTGCGAACCAGCATTTCATGAAAACGGGAAAACAGATAACCGATACGCAGAAAATTACGCACGCGCTCAGATAATGGGTGTTCAAAACGGATGAGTGCAGTCATGGTTGAGGCAGATTCAAAGCTTGATAAAAACGGTGTAAACGCATCACTTGCTGTTGCAATTGTGACTGGTTACCATCATTGTGAATAATCTGGCTGGCCAGCCCTTGTCTTGTTACAGCATCGGCCTGTTGCGATATGATAACACGGATTATGTTTTCGCTCAGACCACTGCGGTTCTGTATGCGCCGGATACGCGTTGATTCCGGCGCTTCTACGATTAAAATCTGATCCACCAGTTGCTGAAATTGTGGTTTTTCAATCAATAGCGGAATTTCAATCATGCCATAGTGGTGGCCATGATCTGTACTTTGTTGCGCTTTTTGAAGTTGTTGCCAGATTAACGGGTGCAGTATGTTTTCCAGAATCTGTTTTTGCTGTGGTTGCTCAAACACCAATGCGCGTAAACGGCTGCGATTCAGGGTCTGGTCAGGCAGAAAAACCTCATCGCCCCATTGTGCATGAATGAAAGGCAATGCCATGCCGTCGGCTGCGGTAAGCTCATGGGCGATGGCATCGGCGCTGAGAACGGGCACATTGAGTCTGGCAAAGTAGTCAGCCACCGTTGATTTGCCACTGCCGATACCGCCAGATAGCCCTATCCAGAATGTCATGATGTCAGACCGGAAGAGCGTAACCACCATTGTATCAATTGTGTGATCTGAGGGTTGGCTATCCAGACGATCCAGCCGGCAACGGCTAAGGCCGGCCCGAATGCCAGTGGCTGACCACGAGCTACTTTGAGTATGATGGCGGCGATGAGACCGATGATGGCGGCCATGAAGACAATCACGGGTAAGGTTTCAGCGCCAAGCCATGCACCTAAGGCAGCGAGTAATTTAAAATCACCATAGCCCATACCCTCTTTGCCGGTCAGAAGTTTAAACAGCCAGAATAATGTCCATAAACTCATGTAACCCAATACTGCTCCCCACAGCGCACTGGCCAGCGGCACAAATTCGGTATACCAGTTAAACAGTAAACCGCACCATAGTAGAGGCAAGGTCAGCTGATCGGGCAGAAGTTGTGTGTCTGCATCAATAAAAGTGAGGGTGATCAGCACGGTAGTGAGAATCAACCCGCCTATAGCTAAAGGAGTGGTACCTGACTGCCATACCACCGCCACATACATCAGCCCGGTCAGAAGTTCAACCAGAGGATAGCGCAGGCTGATGGGAGCGCTACAACCGGCACAGCGACCCCGCAGACAAAGATAGCTGAAGACCGGAATATTCTGCCACGGCCTGATCTGGGTATGACAATGCGGACAGGCAGAACGCGGCACACATAGATTAAAACGTTTTGTGTTTTCAACCGGCTGCCCCAGTATCTGACGTGCTTCGGCCTGCCAGTGGTGTTCCATCATGATGGGCAGACGATAAATCACCACATTTAAAAAACTGCCAATAATCAGGCCGGAAACTAAAGCCAGAATAAGATAAATAGTCATATCAGACACGATTTGCCGCCTTAACCAACTGCATTACCCATGTTGAAGATAGGCAAATACATACCAACCAGAATCACCCCCACAATCAGACCCAGCACCACCATGATCAAAGGCTCCATTAATGAAGACAGTTGTGATACAGCCGTATCAACTTCTTCTTCATAGAATTCGGCCGCTTTATTAAGCATGTCATCCAGTGAGCCGGATTCTTCACCGATGGCGGCCATCTGCACCACCATATTGGGGAAAAGGCCGCAGTCTTTCATGCCTGAGGTTAAAGAGAGCCCCTGATTGACCTTATTGCGAATATCATTGGTGGCTTCTTCATAGCGGATATTACCAGCCGCGCCAGAGACAGATTCCAGTACTTCAACCAAGGGCACCCCTGCGGCAAACAAGGTGGCAGTGGTACGTGACCAGCGGGCGATGGTACCCTTGCTGACAATTGGTCCGAAAATTGGCATTTTAAGTAACATGATGTCCAGGCGTTTACGTAGATTGGGTGATCGTTTATAAAGATGAACAAAACCAAACGCACCACCGACCAGCAAGATGATAATAAATACGCCGTAGGCAACAAAGAAATCTGATAGATTCATTAATATCTGTGTTAAACCCGGTAGTGGTACCCCCATACCTTTATATACATTGCCGAAAGAAGGCAATACAAACATCATCATGACCAGTATCAGTGCTACCGCTACAATTACCACCACAACCGGATAGGTCAGTGCGCTTTTGATTTTCTTCTTGGTACTCTGGGTTTTCTCTTTATAAACCGCCAGTTTATCCAGTAATGATTCTAAAACACCGCCTGCCTCACCGGCCCGCACCAGATTACAGTAAAAGCGGTCAAAATATTTCGGGTGTTTTGCAAAGGCATCAGCCATTGATGTCCCTTGTTCCACATCATTGCGGATGTTGATCAATAAATTGGTCATGCCGGGATTGGGGTGGCCTTTGGCAACGATATCAAATGCCTGCATGAGGGGCAGACCAGCTTTCATCATGGTGGCCAGCTGGCGTGTGAATACCGTAATATCGGCCTGAGAAATTTTCTTGTACCGTTTTTGTTTTACTTTCTCAATCTGCATTACTTTGATTTTTCGTCTGACCAGTTTGGCGCGGGCGTCGGCCTCACTTTTTGCCGTTACCTCTCCCCGAACCACCTGTTCAGTCTGTAGATTTTTTCCTTCAAAGCGGAATTGTGATTCTTTAGTACTGGATTTCTTTGTCGGCGTTGTCATAATACAATATCCAATAAGTAATTAAATAAATAGGAGTCGATGAGACGGTATTAATCATTGGTTGTGGCCAGAATCTCGTCCAGCGACGTAATACCGGCCATGACTTTTAATAAACCGGCATGACGCAAATCAATCAGTCCTTCTTTATAGGCCTGAGTACTGATGTCCACTTCGTTACCATTATTCATAATAATGCTTTGCATTTCAGGGCTGATGGGCATGATTTCATAAACACCGGCACGACCTTTGTAGCCTTTGCCGCGGCAGCGCTCGCAGCCGACCGGACGGTAAAAGGTCCATTCTTCGGCCAGATGTTCATCACTGAATCCTGCCCGTTTCAAAACATCTTCCGGTGGTCTGTCTGTCGCGGCTTTGCAAGAACAAAGACGGCGAACCAGTCGCTGTGCCATGATCAGGTTGACGGAACTGGCGATATTAAAGGGAGCAACACCCATGTTTAACATACGTGACAGGGTAGCTGGTGCGTTATTGGTATGCAAGGTTGAAAATACCATATGACCGGTCTGGGCGGCTTTAATGGCAATATCGGCCGTTTCCAGATCGCGGATTTCCCCCACCATGATGATGTCCGGATCCTGACGCAGGAATGATTTTAACGCGGCGGCAAAGGTTAAGCCTTGTTTATCATTCACATTAACCTGATTAATGCCCGGTAAATTAATTTCGGCCGGGTCTTCCGCCGTGGAAATGTTGACGCTGTCGGTATTGAGGATATTCAGACAGGTATAGAGTGTTACGGTTTTACCAGAACCGGTTGGCCCTGTCACCAGTACCATGCCGTAAGGACGATGGATAGCCTCCAGCAGCATTTGTTTTTGTATGGGTTCAAAACCCAGTTGTTCAATATTCAGAGAAGCGGCATCCGAATTCAGGATACGCATCACGATTTTTTCGCCAAATAAGGTAGGCAGGGTGCTGACACGAAAATCAATCGGCCGGTCACCTTTGCGAAACTGAATTTGCATACGGCCATCCTGCGGGATGCGTTTTTCAGAGATATCCAGTTTAGACATCACTTTAATGCGCGAGGCAACCTGACTGCGAATATTCAGCGGCATGCGCACCACTTCGCGCAATTGTCCGTCTACGCGGAACCGGACGCGGGCAGATTCTTCATAAAATTCAAAATGGATATCTGATGCGCCGCCATTGATGGCATCACCAAGCACCTTAAAAATAAATTTGGCTACCGGGCCATTTTCACTGTCTTCATCATCGGCCGACATGGCGGCTTTGGGCGCATCTTCATTATCGGCTGTGTTACCGTCAATACCTTCCAGGAGCGTGGTGGATTCTTGTGACAGGTTTTCCAGAAGCTGGCGTAACTGGTCATCGCGCACAATCACCAGATGCAGGGTGCAGCCGACATTACTGGCAATTTTCTGGTAGTTCTGAATCGGGGTAGGATCGGATACGGCCAGAAATAAACGGTTATCGCGTTTGAAAATCGGAATGCACAGATTGGCCTGCATGATATCCGGCCTGATGGTTTTGGTATCAATCAGGTTGTTATCATATGATTTCAGATCCAGTTGCGGAATACCGAAGACTTGTGAGAGTAAAGCAGCCAGTTTTTGTGGCGTAATAATCTGTGACTCAAACAACATCGACATGATGGGGCGTTTCTGTTCCAGCTCATGTCGTAATGTTTCGACTTGTTCAGCATTAATGACTTTACGTTGATATAAAACCCGGATTAGACCCACACTCATGTAAACGGTATCCCATAATTAAAATCGATAACAGTCAAGCGCCCTGGCTATTCTGTGTGTTCACTACGTTCATCCATTCAGACAGGTTGTGAGACCTGAACGAATAAGAAAGACATGTCTAATATACTAAAACACATAAAATAGTGCTAATTATTCTAATTATAAGTGAAATTTCTTATTTAGGCAGCCTGTAAATGTGTTTTTAAGCACAATATTCCCAATAATCAACATAGAGTTGCAATTCCCATTGCTTTTGCCACTCATTGGCCACCAGCCGATAGACCAATCGTACCCGGTCAGGCAGGGTATCTGTACAGCCGAACAACATGGCCTCACACTGTTGTGTGTCTTTACGTAAACCCAATTTCAGGTGATTGGTGCCCACTGGCCGTTGCCATAAAACCTCGAATTCATCACAAAAACGGGGTTCTGCAAATCCTTGCCCCCACACGTAGCCTGATAGCTGTTGTGCTGTAGTCAGGTTTAGGTAGCCGCTGTCCAGCGAACCATCGGTCAGGTGATGCTGGTTTAAATCGTCCGGTGTTAATCGTTGCCGGCAAACCTCTTCAAACACCGTTTGAAATTCGGGCAGCTTATCTGCCTCAATGGTCAGACCGGCAGCCATGGCATGGCCGCCAAAGGTAATCATTAATTCGGGCTGTTGTTTGCTGACCTGATCGAGTGCATCACGCAAATGTAAGCCTTCAATGGAACGGCCGGAACCACGCAACTGATTATGGTCAGCCGGGGCAAAAACAATGGTCGGACGGTGTAAGCGTTCGCGTAAGCGGCCAGCCACAATACCAATCACTCCTTGATGCCAGTCTGGTTGATAAACCACTGTACTGTAACCTTTGGCCGTGTCAATGTCTGGCAATTGGCCAAGGGCTTCTTGCAGTATGTGTGTTTCAATCTGGCGTCGCTGCCGGTTAAGCTGATCAAGCTGGGTTGCCAATTGTAATGCTTGCTCAGTATCGTCAGCCAAAAGACAGGCAATCCCGATACTCATGTCGTCTAACCTGCCGGCAGCATTGAGGCGCGGGCCCAGCGCAAAGCCCAGATCAAAAGCCTGAGCGCGCTGAGGGTTACGTTTGGCCAGTGAAAATAAAGCATGTAATCCCGGCTGCATTTTGCCGGCACGAATGCGGCGTAATCCTTGTGCCACCAGAATACGGTTGTTGTGATCCAGCGGCACCACATCGGCAATGGTACCCAGTGCCACTAAATCCAGCCATTGTGCCAGATTGGGTTCGGGGCGCTGTGGATTAAACCAGTTTTGCTGCCGCAACTGTTGCCGCAATGCCATCAATACATAAAACATCACTCCCACTCCGGCCAGTGATTTACTGACAAATTCGTCTTCGGGCTGATTGGGGTTGACGATCAGGCAATCGGGCAAAGTATCGGCCGGTAAATGGTGATCGGTGATTAATACGTCCATACCCAGCTGGCGCGCATGTGCCACACCGGCACTACTGCCCATGCCATTATCGACCGTCATTAAAAGTTCGGTGCCCAATTGTGCTGCCATATCGACAATGGCAGAGGTGAGACCATAGCCATGCTCAAATCGGTTAGGCACCAGAAAATCCACGGTGGCACCCATCGCGCGTAAGCCGCGAACACCTACGGCACAAGCGGTCGCACCATCAGCATCATAATCAGCCACAATCAGGATTTTTTCACCTGCGGCAATGGCTTGGCTGAGCCGCTGACTGGCCAGATCAATATTTTTCAGACCAGTCATGGGCAGTAATGCAGATAAGGGCGTATCTATGGCTCGGCTGTCAGTCACTGATCTGGCCACAAACAGTTGTGCCAGTAATGGGTCAACCCCGTCATTAATCAGGGTTTGCTTGAGGGTGTGGTCAACAGGCCGCGTAATAATCCGGTTTGATTTCATAAGGTATGGCCATTAAATGCGGCTTTAGGGCGCCGTAACCATGAAAATACAGAAGGGGTAATGCTGAGTATACCGCCATGATCACCATCGCAGACCATGGTCAGTTTTTGCTGTTGCCGGGTCTGAAAGCTGTGCCACAGCGGCTGCCACCATAATGACTCCCATTGATGCAGCCTATCGGCATAGCCAAAAACATCGCCCTGATCGGCCAGATCACATAAATCGGTTAAGCACACAATCAGTTCCACTTCAGTTTCGGCATGATGCTGTAGTAGTTCATACCAGCCGTTCAGTACCGGTCTGGCACCCAAGGCTCGGCTGCTGTTACTGTAAACCGTAGCTTTTGGGGATTGTTGACCGATGCTGTCTTGTTGTAGCCAGACATCGTTAATGGCAGGCAAGCCGCGTACGGTGCGTTGCTGATTTAACGGGTGCTGATATAAAAACATCTGTAATTCGGTCTGTTTTTGTAATAATAATCTGGCGTCCGCACCTTGCGGTTTATCCGCTATGCTGATGACGCCGCCTAAATCCAGAATATCCGGCTGGCTAAAATCCAGTGGGCGCGGTGTCTGCACCAGCCATACATCGGCGCTAAGCGGCATAAACTGCCAGCCATCTTCATGAAACCACTGGCTTAAAGCCTGGCAGAATGCCTGTGCTTCGGTAAGCGTCAGTGCCAAAGCCTGGCCATAACCGCATTGTACTTGATGCATACCGCTATTCTGGCTTAGCGGTGTGGCCAGCAATACATGAGCCGCCGGATTTAAATTCAGTTGTTGTCTGGCTTTTTGAAGCCAGGAGCCATGCCATAAAAATTGCTGATACAGACTACTGCGGCTGTAGGCTTGTGCTGTGTATTTTCCCTGAGAACGCAAGGCATTGAATCCGGGTAGAGAAAGCTCAGGTACCGGTGTGTGCGGGTGTGGCCACAGCAATGCAGGCAGCACCAGCGTCAGATTAAAATGAGATGACATGGCAGATGATTTTGAATGAGATAAACATGGATATAAGATTATTTTTTCCCATAAAGCCAGTTTTGCACCTGATGCTGATCATTGATACTCAGTAGGGCAGTATCGGCATGGGCGGCCTGTATGGTCAGCTGGGTGTGTTGCAGTAAACCATCGCGCACATAATGAATCACTATCGTCTGATTCAGACTGAGCCGTGCCCATTGTTGATTAAAATCAGTGATCATTTCATGATCAATGGCAATCAATTGATCACCTGCACACAAACCGGCCTGTTCGGCGCTGCCGTCATGGAATACCTGAGTCAGATGAATACCCATCTTACCCGTTGTAAAACGCGCCCCCAGATCGGTGGCCTGATCAGTATGCGCTAATGGTTGGGCGGCATAAGCACCGCCATGTTGACGCGCACATGCGTGCCAATTGAGAGTAACCCCCAGATCGGCCAATGCGTCAGCCAACGGTAAATCTTGCGTAGTGTAAATATATTGCTGATACACCGTACTTAAATCCAGACCGGTGGCCTGTTGCGCTATGTCCAGCCAGGCCGATTCAGCCAAAGGTTGCTGGTGCTGGCGCCAGTGCTGGTATAAAGCACGCATCACATCGTCCAGACTGTAGCGCTGATGACTGTGCCGGCGGATATACTGATCCAGACACAAAGCAGCCAATGCGCCTTTCTGATAATAGCTGACAATGGCATTGGGGCTGTTTTCGTTTTGCTTATAGTATTTGGTCCAGGCCGTAAAACTGGATTCGGCCAGCGTTTGCTGTTGTCTTCCTGCGCCTTTTTGTACACGGGTAATGGTTTTGGCCAGTAAAGCTAAATATTGCTCAACCGTAATGACCTGGCTGCGCACCAAAAGCCAGTCATCATAATAAGAGGTAATGCCCTCAAATGCCCATAATAATTCGGTATAGGCCTCCTGATTCAGATCACTATCGGCAAATGCCGCCGGTTTGATGGATTTGACGTTCCATGCATGAAAATATTCATGACTGAATAAACCGAGCAGGGTGATATAAGCTTCCTGATTGTGCTGACGGAATGAGGGCAGATCATGCCGGTCAGCCATTAAGGCAGAAGAGGAGCGATGTTCCAGCCCGCCGTAAACCCCTTGCCCGACAAACAGCAAAAAGCAGTAGCGGCTAAAGGGTGCGGGTGCCTGAAAAAGTGCAATTTCTGTGGCACAGATTTTTTCGACATCGCTCAAGAGCCGTGCTTGATCAAAGGCCGGGAAATGGCCGTTAATGACAATTTCGTGCTCAATCCCGCTGGCTTTAAACGGCAATCGTAATAATTTTCCCAGCATGACCGGGCAATCGATCAGTTCGGCATAATTTTCGCTCTGATATTGCCGGTGTTCAGTGGTGGGCGGTAACGCGGTGGCCACATCCCAGTCATTCGGCAAATGACTGAGATTTAATTGACAAGGTTCGTGCTGACGCTGATTATGGCGTAAAAATATACAGGCACCATCAAAAAAACCGCGTTCATTGCTCAGAAAAGCGCCGCGCACAGACACATCAAAAGCATAAACCAGATAGCTAATGCGCCAGTGTCCCTTGTGGCCGGGCAGTGACCAGCTGTTTTTATTGATCTGGCTGGTCGTCACGGCAACACCATTACAGTTTGCTTGAAGGGAAACAATGTGGCGGGCAAAATCACGAATCATATAACTACCCGGTACCCAATTGGGCAGGCTTAAACTAAAGTCCTGCGTGTCGGTCTGGGTAAAACACAATGTTACCTGCCATAAATGCTGGTGCAGGGAATGCGGCCGGATATGATAATGCAACATGATAAAGCCCTGAGCAAAAAATTAAGATGAAAATGAATGACCTGATGGTAGTCTGACTGTGTTGTTCAGATGAAGCAATGACACAAAAGTGAGGGGTGGGTAAAGCGCAGGTGTGGCATCTGTTGTCTGAAGGCACTGCTTTAAAATTCAGACAACAGATACATTAGCCTGAAAATCAGGCGATCGGCGTAAAGTCCATGCCAAACATGGCACGGGCAGTATTCAGCATCTGACAACTGAAGCCCCATTCATTGTCATACCAGGCCAGTACTTTAACCAGATTACCATTGGACACCTTGGTCAGGGTACTGTCAAAAATGGAAGCCTGCGGGGTATGATTAAAATCGGTAGAAACCAAAGGCAGGGTGTTATAACCCAGAACGTTTTTCATTGCCCCTTCACTGGCACGTTTAACCAGCTCATTGACTTCATCTGCGGTGGTATCGCGTGCTGCTTCAAACGTCAGGTCAACCAAAGAGACATTGATGGAAGGCACCCGCACGGAAAAACCATCAAATTTACCCTGCAATTCAGGCAACACCAGCCCCACCGCTTTGGCGGCACCGGTTTTGGTGGGAATCATGTTTTCCACAGCACTGCGTGCCCGGCGTAAATCTTTGTGGCGCACATCGGTCAGTACCTGATCATTGGTAAAGGCATGAATCGTGGTCATCAGACCTTTGACAATACCCAGACCATCACTCAGGGCTTTGGCCACCGGTGCCAGGCAGTTGGTGGTACAGGAACCATTGGACACTACGGTCATGCCGTCATTGAGTACGCCATGATTCACGCCATATACAATGGTGGCATCAACATCGCTGCCGCCGGGAGCGGAGATCAATACTTTTTTGGCGCCACTGTGTAAATGCACACTGGCTTTTTCTTTACTGGTAAATGCACCGGTACATTCCAATACCAGATCCACGCCCAGCTCAGCCCAGGGTAATTCGGCCGGATTACGGGTAGAAAATAAAGGAATACGATCGCCATTGATCACCAAGGCTTCACCATCGGTGGTCACATCAGCTGCAAAACGGCCATGAACCGTATCGAATTTAGTCAGATGGGCATTGATTTCCGGGCTGCCACTGGCATTAATGGCCACAATTTCAAACTGATCACGCAAGCGATAGTCATAAATGGCGCGTAAAATCTGGCGGCCAATACGGCCATAGCCATTAATAGCAACTTTTAAAGTCATGGTGTTGATTCCTTCAGGGTCAAACAGGTTTAATCAGTAATATTATGTTGAGTGTTGGATAAACGGATTCAGATACCCCGTTGGTATCTGAAGATAATTAAAATTATAACGCATTAGACCATGAAAAACATTCATTGAGGCAGGGCATTTATGCTGTTTTGTAATTGTTCCATATTTTGTTGAATAATGGTCATATCAAGCCAGCCTGACTGAAGGAACCAGACAAATACAGTCATGTAGCAAAGCAAGGCCAGCACAATATAAACCAGATAAGCCCCTGCAATTTTAAACCCGCTGACCTGACTGATGCGTTTAAGACCAATAAATTGCACGACCCATATCCAGATTTGCCAGAAAAAACCGATCACACTGAATACTTGTGGCCAGTAGAAAGATAAAATCATCGGCAGCATGAGTGCCTCGGTCATCAGAATATAACCGCTCCAGTTTTGCTGTGCCTTATCAGGTCTGGACAGAAATTGCCGCATCACCAGACTCAACAATAACCATTTTAAAGTGGTGACAATCAGCCAGAGAAACAGCACATGGGTACCGGTACCTAATAAGGGGGTAGCGGCCACCGTATTGAGTACACTCAGTGTAACCAGAATAGCCATAATTACCGTGAGCGGATAGCGATAATGGGCAGTGTTAAAAAAACGAAGGCGAATGGCGGCTAAAGCATCAAGAAAGAAACGGTACATGAAACACAAATATCTCGGTTGGTTGGATAAGAAATACACAATATGGCCGCTTAGGGCGATATTGTGTATCAGTAACAGGCTCAGTATTATTTAAAAAATTTTAAAACGTTGTGGCACTATTATAAGGGATTGGCCACAACAGATAAATCATCGGCTTTATCATGCAAAACGGCCGCTTTAAGGGTGTTTTCCATTAAAGAGGCAATGGTCATGGGTCCCACGCCCCCGGGTACCGGGGTAATCATACCCGCGCGCTGCCTGGCGCCTTCGAAGTCGACATCACCACACAACTGGCCATCAGGCAGGCGATTAATGCCCACATCAATCACCACTGCCCCCGGTTTGATCCACTCTGCCTGAATAAAGTGCGGAATACCCACCCCCACCACCAGAATATCAGCGCCAGCCACTTCCTCGGCCAGATGACGAGTGGCACTGTGGCAGATGGTTACAGTGGCCTTAGCCAGTAATAATTCCAATGCCTGGGGTCGGCCAACAATATTCGAGGCGCCGACTACCACAGCTTTTTTACCTTCAGGATTCACACCATAGTAAGACAGTAAAGTCATGATGCCCTTGGGTGTACAGGGTCGCAGCAATGGCTTTTTAACCACCAGCCGCCCCAGATTGTAGGGATGAAAGCCATCCACGTCCTTGTCCGGTAAAATGCGTTCCAGCACATGCTCGCTGTCAATATGCGCGGGTAATGGCAGCTGGATTAAAATCCCATCAATCGTATCATCGGTATTCATGGCATCAATCAGCCGCAGTAATTCAGCCTCAGTGGTACTGGCCGGCAACAGATGCTGGCAGGATTTAATCCCAATACTTTCACAGGCACGCTGTTTATTGCGCACATACACCGCACTGGCCGGATCGTCCCCCAGTAATACCACTGCCAGACAAGGCTGGCGCAGTTTGTGTGTCTGCCGCTTTTGAAGCTCCTGAGTCAGCTGTGTCAGGATATGCTGGGATACTTTTTTACCGTCAATGATTTGTGCCGTCATGATGCCGATCTCCCCTGAATGACAAATAACCGATGACCAATATACTGATCTATGAATAGCGGTTATTGTCGCATTTTTCAGCCGGTTTTTCACCCGTTTCCAACTATTTTGCTAATATTAAAAATAAGATATCAATGGAACATTAAAAAAGCTTTCTGGGTGCTTGACGCGGTTTTCGCAAACCGGTATAGTTCGGTTCTCTTGTCGGGGTGTAGCGCAGCCTGGTTAGCGCATCTGCTTTGGGAGCAGAGGGTCGTGAGTTCGAATCCCACCACCCCGACCACATATATTGTGCACCATATCCGACATCGTGTTTGAGCAGGCACCCGTAGCTCAACCGGATAGAGCACCGGCCTTCTAAGCCGGGGGTTACAGGTTCGATTCCTGTCGGGTGCACCATTGAAAAGTTTTTGTGGTGGCTGTAGCTCAGTTGGTAGAGCCCTGGATTGTGATTCCAGTTGTCGTGGGTTCGAGCCCCATCAGCCACCCCACTCTTAAAGCCTAAGCATCTGCTTGGGCTTTTTGTTTATCCGTATTTGTCTATAATCGTGATGCTGTTACACTTAATATCCTCATGTCTGACTGTTCAGAAATTATCACTTCATGACCCAATCCACTATTGTCCCATCAACCTCTGAACTGACCATTGCATTATGTGCAGGTGAAGCCTCTGGTGATTTGCTTGGCGCACATCTGATGCGGGCGATCCGGTCACGCCAGCCCAATGTCCGGTTTGTCGGTATCGGCGGCCCGCGCATGCAGGCTGAAGGCATGGAAAGCCTGTATCAGCAAGAGAAACTGGCCGTCCGAGGTTTTACTGAAGTAGTGAAACGCCTACCAGAGATTCTGGCGATTCGCATGGGGTTGGTGCGCTCATTACGCAACATTCGGCCGGATGTGTTTGTCGGCATTGATGCGCCTGATTTTAATCTGGGCGTGGCAGCCAAACTCAAGGCAGCCGGCATTCCCACCTTGCATTATGTCAGCCCTTCAGTATGGGCATGGCGGCGCGGACGGGTTAAAAAAATTGTCAGACAGGTGGATGAAGTATTGTGCTTATTTCCCATGGAGGCTGAGTTATACCAGAAGGCGGGTGGACGGGCACAGTTTGTCGGGCATCCATTGGCGCAGTTATTGCCTTTAACCACCAATAAATCGGCCAGGCGCGCCCAGTTGCGACTGGCTGATTCTGCACCGGTATTTACCTTAATGCCGGGCAGTCGCGTCAGTGAACTGGAATACATGGCACCGCTTTTTCTGGAAGCGGCTGAAATCATCCATCAGCGTTATCCGGATGCCCAGTTTCTGCTGCCACTGGCCACAGTAGCCACGCGTGAATATATGTTGTCATTGTTGTCGCAGCCGCAATGGCATAAATTGCCCGTCAGATTGTTGTTTGCCCACGCTGATCTGGCCTGCCAGGCTTCGGATGTGGTGCTGGTGGCCAGTGGCACGGCCACACTGGAAGTGGCCTTATGCCAGCGTCCCATGGTCATCAGCTATAAAATTTCTGCCCTGACTTATGCCTATGTGAAACGCAAGATTAAAGTACCGCATGTGGGCTTACCCAATATTTTACTGGGCAAAGCAGCAGTACCAGAATTATTGCAGCAAGAAGCCACACCCATGAAACTGGCTGAGGCGGTCTTGCACTGGTATGAGTCACCTCAGGAAGTAGCAGCGTTACAGCAGGATTTTACCGATTTACATCTTCAATTGCGTCAAGATACCGATGCATTGGCGGCAGAGGCAGTATTAGGTTATGCCAGAAAAGCATCGCATGAATGAGATTTTTGAGGTTCAGCCTACTCATGCAGGGGTAGATGAGGCGGGGCGCGGGCCTTTGGTCGGCAGTGTTTTTGCGGCGGCAGTGATGTTGCCTGTGGAATATGATTTACCCGGTCTAACTGATTCTAAAAAATTATCTGAAAAAAAGCGTGATCAGTTGGCGGTATTGATCCGGCAGCAGGCCATTGCCTGGTCGGTAGCGTCAGCCGATGTGGTGGAAATTCATCAATACAATATCCTGCATGCTACCATGCGCGCCATGGCGCGTGCTGTGGCCGGCTTAAACATTGTGCCTGAAAAAGTGTGGATTGATGGTAATCGGATTCCGGTAGGATTAACTGTTACAGCTGAAGCCGTTGTTAAAGGTGATGCCAAAATAGCCGCCATTTCCGCAGCGTCTATTCTGGCCAAGACTGCGCGTGATGCCGAAATGTATGCTTTGGCTGAAGTTTACCCGCAATATGGTTTTGACAAACATAAAGGTTATGGCACAGCAGCCCATCTGGCCGCTTTGGAAAAGTATGGCGTATTACCACAGCATCGCCAGGATTTTGCTCCCGTGCGGTTATTATTGGCGCAAGGGCATTTGCATGTGCCTGCATCAATGCAGACAAAATCAGTTTCTGACTAGAATAAAACCTGAGGTAATCCTGAAAACCTGATTTTCAATCATGGTTCAGACAAATAAAAAACCGGTTTTAATCATTAAAACCGGTTTTTTATTCAGCATTGCATCAATCAACAAATTGTTTTTTGATGCGTTCGCGTCGCTCCTGTGCTTCGACGGATAGGGTGGCGGTTGGGCGTGCCAGTAGTCGCTTTAAGCCAATGGGCTCACCCGTATCCTGACAAAAACCATAGCTGCCTTCATCCAGTTGTCTGAGAGAAGCCTGAATTTTACTCAATAATTTACGTTCACGATCACGTGTACGCAGTTCCAGTGCATATTCTTCCTCTAAAGTTGCACGGTCTGCCGGATCAGGTGTTGTCGGTTGTTCCTGTAAATGATCCGCAGTGTTGGTGGCATTACTGATTAATTCTTCCTGAAGTTTTAAAAGTAAATCACGAAAAAAAATCTGATGATCTTCGTTCATGTATTCTTCTTCAGGCCCATTCCATTGCAGGATATCGTTTTCGGTCAATTTTGCCATAATACAGTCTTCCTTTTGCGTGTCCGGTTGATGGATATCGACCCAGGTTTTAATGATTCAGGTTACCCAATCATCAGGCTGTTAAAAAGTGGGGGCATAATAGCATGTTTTTTTAGGATCACCAGGATTTTTGCGTCTTTTGATCTTAGCGGGTTAATAAACTCAGTTGCAACAGATTCAATAAATGAGGCAACCAGAGTGTTGCGGCCAGCCACAATAAAATCACCACGAAGGTGCCAGAAAAATCATATTGTCGCCATCTGAGAAAAAACAAAGGGCGTGTCAGTGGCATAAATAAACGTTGCAATGCCTGTAAAAGTGGGTTGTATGCCTGACTGAAACTCAACACCATGCGCAATAATAAACCCATTATCAGCACATAACATAAAGACCGCAGTGCCAGTAACAGACTGATAAACAACATCACCGCCATAAGACGTAAACTGATGGCCCACTGGGCGGAAAGAAGCAGGATATTCAGTAAAGATGCCAGATAATAAATCAGCACACTACCCATGACACAGGCCATATCCCAACGACGCCAGGAAGGTATGATCTTACGTAATGGCTGAATCAACCAGTTGGTGCTGAGCAGACAGAATTGTGCCAGCGGATGCATATAAGGTAATTGCGCCCATTGCAGCAATAATCTTGTCCAGCACAGCATGGACAAAGCATCGGCCAGTAAAAAAATCAGGGTGGAAATCATAGGAGTAAACGGTATAAATAATTTTGGATTGCTGTTAATGCGCTAAATATTGACATAAACACCCTATAGGTACAAACAATATCTATGATGACATTGGATTATTGTTGCCACTCAATATCACACTACGCTAGCTGACCTAAGCAGGTTTTTAACATAACCAGTTATGCTAACTTTGGATTTTACGTATTTTTAGCTTTATGTTTCAACGCACAATTATTGTGGAACAATAAATAATTGATATGGGCTGATGATTTGATGATGGTTATACACCAATATTCTGGTCGATGGTCGTTGTATTTAATACTTCAATTAAGTCAAACCTGTGCCCGGACAGTATTGGTTAAACATTAAAATTCATTATGACTCATTTTAATAGCCTGATGACCCATACAAGGTCTTGATTGTGAATACAGGCAAAGTAATTGAATCACCCAATTCAGACCATTCTGGTCACTCCCAAAAACCCAAAGCCATGGCTTTCATGTCTCATCATAAGAACGGTGGCCGAAAATAGCCCGTCCAATCCGCACATGAGTTGCCCCGTTTTTAATGGCTACAGGCAGGTCTGAACTCATGCCCATGGATAAAACGTCCACATCAAAACCGGCATCCTGTAGAAAAGCCAGTAAAGCCTGCATACGCTGAAATTGTTGTTGTAATTCCGTTTCAGTACTGTTTGTTTTGGCCACGCACATCAGACCACGCAATGTCAGTCTGGGTAAAGTGGCAATGGTCTGAGCCAATGTCAGTAATATCGACTCTTCAGGTGCGATACCATGTTTGGCCGCTTCATTGGCAATATTTATTTCAATACAGACATTTAAAGGCACCAAGCCCTTAGGGCGCTGGGCATTCAGTCTTTGGGCAATCCTAGCCCGATCAATACTGTGTACCCAATGCGCATGTTCGGCAACCAGCTGGCTTTTATTACTTTGGACATGTCCAATCATATGCCATGTGATATCCAGATCTGCCAATTGAGTCGCTTTGTGGGCAAATTCCTGAATGTAGTTTTCACCAAAATCACGTTGACCCGCTTGATATAATGCACGAATATCCGCAGCCGGAAAAGTTTTGCTGACGGCAATCAGACAAACTGGCTTTTGGGCTAAAGCTGAGGTTGTGGCCTGATGAATCTCATCACAAACAGATTGCCAGCGTGCTGTTAAAGCAGTCATAATAAAACATCCTTTACATTATTTTAATTTATATTAATTTATATTGTAAATATTGAAATGATAATGAATATTTTTATTTTAAAACAGTAATAAGTTGATTAAAATAACACGACGATTTACTTATCGGGTATAAATAAGTAAATAATTTATGGAGTTTACTTTAAATATGCAACTAACAGATCTACTGGCCTTTGGGGTTAAAAATAAAGCATCAGATTTACATTTAAGTGCTGGGTTACCGCCAATGATTCGTGTTAATGGTGATATCCGACGCATTAATCTGCCAGAACAGAATGCGGAAGAAGTCGGCAAAATGATCACCTCCATCATGAACGATCAGCAACGTAAAGTATACCAGCAGAATCTGGAATGTGACTTTTCATTTGAGTTACCCAATGTATCGCGCTTCCGTGTCAATGCTTTTAATACCCAGCGCGGCCCTGCCGCTGTTTTGCGCAGTATTCCAAGCAAAGTATTGACCCTGGAAGACTTGAAAGCGCCGGAAGTATTCCGCCATATCGCCGAAACTCCGCGTGGTCTGGTGCTGGTTACCGGTCCTACCGGCTCCGGTAAATCAACTACTCTGGCCGCCATGGTAGATTATATCAATGATACGGATGCTGCTCATATTCTGACCATTGAAGACCCGATCGAGTTTGTGCATCAAAGTAAAAAATCATTAGTCAATCAGCGTGAATTGCATGAACACACTTTAAGTTTTGCCAATGCGCTGAAATCGGCTTTGCGTGAAGACCCCGATGTGATTCTGGTGGGGGAGATGCGTGACCCTGAAACCATTGGTCTGGCTTTAACCGCCGCAGAAACCGGTCACTTGGTATTCGGGACTTTGCATACCACCGGGGCAGCCAAAACCATTGACCGTATTGTCGACGTTTTTCCGGCAGGTGAAAAGGAAATGGTACGTTCCATGCTATCGGAAAGTTTGCGTGCCGTTATTTCCCAGACTTTACTGAAAACCAAAGATGGTCAGGGTCGTGTGGCCGCTCATGAAATTATGATCAGTACCTCTGCCGTGCGTAATCTGATCAGAGAGAATAAAATTGCCCAGCTTGGCTCAATGATTCAGACAGGACAGAAATATGGTATGCAAACGCTGGATCAGTGTTTACAAAGATTGGTTCGCGAAGGCAAAGTCAGTCTGGAAGTGGCACGCAGTAAAGCCAGCAGTCCTGACCAGATATCCTAATTTTGGTAACTGTATCGGATACACATCAGTCAGTTGTCTGGTTTATTCAATACAATTGGCTGGTTAAAATAAGCATCGTTGCATGCTTAAATAAATTGCTTATATTTGTCTGAAATCATGATCTATTATATACCGGCTATCAGGTAATGATTTTATGACGAATTATTTATATTGATATAATGCATCATCAATATAATCTGAAATTGAGGTAGTCATGACCCACGCAGCACAGGCTGAGATTCCGACATCAGCCACCCCCCTAACCGCACCAACATCTTCGGAGGCTAAATTGACTGAATTTATCCGATTACATCCAGTGGTTGAAAAAATGGCCGTTGAAGCATCACGTTTGCAAGCTTCTGATGTTTTTTTCAGTCCGGATTTCCCGCCTGCGTGGAAAATTGGCGGGCAGATGCATCCTGCACCTACCAAACCATTAAGCAAAGAAGATGCCGAAAAAATGGTATTGTCCACCATGAACCCGGCACAGCAGCAGAAATTTCTCAACGAACTGGAGCTGAACTACTCTATCGTGGCTAAAAACGGGGTGCGTTTCCGTGTCAATGCCTATCATGAACAAGGTCGTATTGGTATGGTGCTGCGCCGGATTACTACTGCTATTCCTACCGTCGATGAATTATATCTGCCGCCCATCCTGAATCAGCTGATTATGAAATCGCGCGGTCTGATCATTTTGGCCGGGCCAACAGGTGCCGGTAAATCCACCACCTTGGCCGCCATGCTGGATTATCGCAATACCCACGCGGCCAATCATATTCTGACCATTGAAGACCCGATCGAATATGTGCATAAACCCAAAAAGAGCATCATTACCCATCGTGAAATCGGTGTGGATACACTCAGCTGGGAGAATGCAGTACAAAACGCCTTGCGGGAAGCACCGGATGTGGTCTGCATCGGTGAAGTGCGTAGCGCCGAAGGCATGGACTATGCTTTGAAACTGGCGCAAACAGGTCATTTATGCTGTTGTACACTGCACGCTAGCACGGCCAATCAGGCGATTGAACGTGTTGTTAATTTTTATGCGGAAGAGCAGCGCGAACAAGTATTGATGGATCTGGCTTTAAATCTGGTCTGTATCGTTGGTCAGCGATTGGCAGTACTCAAAGACAATAGCGGCCGCAGAGCCATCATTGACTTGCTGATCAATACTACAACCATTCAGGACTATATTATTAAAGGCGATTTCCTGGAAATGAAAAACATCATGACCAAATCGCTGAATGATGGTATGCAGACTTTTGATCAGCATTTATTCCAACTCTATCGTGACAACCTGATTACTTTCGATGAAGCCTTGCGTCAGGCAGATTCCGCCAATGATCTGCGTTTACAGATTCAATTACATGAAAGTGGCGAGAATGCTGCGGGTGGGCTTAGTGGGGACATGAATAAGCTGGGCTTACTGTAGACATTCATTCTGGAAGTAGGATAAATGGCCGTTTGATAACAGAGTAACTTGATGAAAACCATGATTTTGGCTGCCGGCCGTGGTGAACGATTACGCCCTCTGACCGATGAATGTCCGAAACCATTATTAAAAGTGGGTGATCTTCCTTTGATCGGCCATCATTTAAAACGGTTGCATCAGGCAGGGCTGAATGACATTGTGATTAATCACGCATGGCTTGGCCAACACATAGAAACAGAACTGGGTGACGGGCAGCATTATGGCGTGCATATTCAATATTCGCCAGAATGTGAAGGTGGTCTGGAAACCGCAGGCGGTATTGCCATGGCCTTGCCTTTACTGGGGCAGCAACCCTTTCTGGTGGTTAATGGTGATGTATTGACGGATTTTGATTTTCAATGCGTTTTTGAGCGTGCAAAAGCCATGCAGCAAAGAAATGATCTAGCACACTTATGGTTGGTGGAAAACCCTGAGCATCATCAAGAAGGCGATTTCGGCCTGACTCAGGAAGGGCGTCTGTCAGCAAACCCGGTGGCCAGTCAAAGCTGGACATTCAGCGGTATCGGCATTTACAGTCCGGCCTTATTTCAATCCATTGCCCCCAATACCCGTGCCAGACTGGCGCCATTATTACGTCAGGCCATGACGAGTGACCGAATCAGTGCAGAACGATACAACGGCCATTGGCTGGATGTAGGCACCATAGACAGACTGCAAAAGGCACGTCAATGGGTGAAGAATGGATTGTGCCAAGGCTGATTTATTTATAACCTCACTTATTTTTTATGAGAAAATACCGATTTCTCTGAACCAGAACAGTTTTTGCTGGATTCATGGAAGTCGGTATTTTATTTTCGTTACGGTAAAGTCTGATTTATGCAGGAAAAGGTTCGTATTCTTGGTGTTGACCCCGGCAGCCGCATTACCGGATTCGGTGTGATTGATGTGATCGGGCAGCAATATATTTATGTGGCGTCCGGATGTATTAAAACCACACCTGGCGTGGCCTTAGCCGAACGTATCCGCATGATTGTCAGTCATTTACGTGAAGTCATTGCCATTTATCAACCCACACAAACGGCGGTGGAGCAAGTGTTTGTCAACGTTAATCCCGCCGCCACTTTAATGCTGGGGCAGGCACGTGGTGCTGTATTGGCCGCATTAACTCTGGGTACTCTGCCGGTATTTGAATACACGGCGTTACAAGTGAAGCAAGCGGTTGTCGGACACGGTAAAGCGGCAAAAGAACAAGTGCAGCACATGATTGTGCAGATGCTGGCATTATCAGGCACCCCTCAGGCCGATGCTGCCGATGCTCTGGCGGTGGCGCTGACTCACGCACTGCGTAACCATACATTGGCTGCCCAGATTCAACAGGGTTTAACCATTAAAGCAGGAAGATTTCGTTAAATTTTAACTATCCGTATTCTTTACAGTGCCAAGATCTGATATCTCCAGATTAATGTTTTTTCTTATTATGCTGTTCAATAATTTGTATTACGGACAGTATTTTGTCATAATGGATTACCAATTAATGACAAATAAATTTCATGGATGAGCAAGAACGCATTGCCTGGATTGAACTGGCGCTGACCCCTTATATTGGTGCTGAAACCTTTTTACATTTAATCCGACATTTTGGTTCGGCCAAAGCCGTATTTGAAGTTTCCACGTCTGATATTCAGCCACTATTAAAGCGAACGCAGGCATTAAAATCATGGCAAAACCGCGATGGTAAAGCAGCAGCAGAAGCCGCATTACAATGGGAAACACACTATGAGCAAGCACGCTTATTATTGCTGGGTGAGCAAGACTTTCCGCCGATGCTTAGCGAAGGACTGACACCGCCGCCTTTATTATTCATACGTGGTCAGATTCATCAACTGCATCAGCCTGCTTTAGCCATTGTCGGTAGCCGCCATGCCACGCCGCAAGCCATGCGTATTGCCGGTGATTTTGCCAGCGCATTGGCAGAAAAAGGTAATACGGTAATTTCTGGTATGGCCGATGGTATTGATACCGCCGCTCATCAAGGTGCATTAAAGGTTAATGGTGCCACTGTGGCCATCTGGGGTACCGGCATTGACCGGGTTTACCCTGCGCGCAATAAAACACTGGCCAGCCGCATTGCCGAAGAAGGCTGTATTGTGTCAGAATTTCCATTGGGCACCAGACCGCTACCTAATCATTTTCCGCGACGCAATCGGCTGATCGCTGCTTTAAGCGCAGGTACTCTGGTGATTGAAGCCGCACCTGCATCAGGTTCATTGATTACTGCCCGGCTGGCTGCCGACATGGGACGTGAAGTCATGGCTGTGCCAGGCTCTATTGATAATCCCATGAGTAAAGGCTGCCATGAATTAATTAAACAAGGTGCCAAACTGGTCGAAAATTTACAGGATATTTTTCAGGAAGTCACCGCACTCTTGCAAAATCGTCAACAGCAAGCATATAAGAAACATGAATCTTTATTGACAGATGAATCCATAACGCAAACAACAGTTTTGCCAGCGTCTGATCATACCGTACAGATTAGCGGACTATCCGGTGCTATACCGCCTGATCAGCAAACTGTATTGGATACAATGGGCTATGGTATCATTCATCCTGACACAATTTCTACCATGCTTGGCATGGCTGCTACAGATGTGTTTGCTCATCTGATGGCACTGGAGCTTGCCGGATGGATTACCCTTCTGCCCGGCGGCTGTTATCAGCGCATTAAATCTTGATAGGATAATGAATGATTGAGGTAATTGCTTTTTTAATTGAACACTTTCAAGATGTTGATGCTTTCCCGCCACGTGAGGATCTGGGTGAACTCTTGGAAGAAGTAGGCTTTAATGATGAAGAAATTGGTAATGCATTAACCTGTGTTGATGAATTACAGCTTAAATCGGTGATTCCGGCCGATGTTTTACTGGGCAGCACTGCAATGCGGATTTATTGTGATGAAGAATTAGACAGCCTGCCGGCCAGTGTGCGCGGCTTATTGCATTTTCTGGAAAAAAATGAAGCTTTAAATCCGCAACAGCGTGAATATGTGGTAAATGCCTTATTAAGTCTTCCTTATGAAGACATTACGGTAGACCATGCCAAAGTATTGTGTTTACTGGTATTATGGGCACACCGTTCTGAATTACCTGTTCTGATCGGTGATGAATTAATGGCCGCACTCAATGGCCATACCACCATGCAATAAAGCATTTTATTTTTATCAGTATAAATGATGACCAACATTTAGCATAAAAGCTTTCATTGATCTGAAAGCTTTTTAATTCATTGTCCATTACATGGCAATGGGTATTTAAATAACGAATATGAGCCTGAATGTATGGCAAAAAATCTATTAATTGTAGAGTCGCCTTCCAAGGCGAAAACATTAAAAAAATATCTTGGCAGTGATTTTGAAATCCTTGCCTCCTATGGCCACGTGCGTGATCTGGTACCCAAAAGCGGTGCAGTTGATCCGGATAATGATTTCAGCATGAAATACCAGCTGGTCAGCCGTAATGCCAAACATCTGGATGCAATTGTCAGTGCAGCCAAACAAGCCGAATATCTGTATCTGGCTACTGACCCGGATCGGGAAGGTGAGGCCATTTCATGGCATTTGCAGCAAATTCTGAAATCCAAACGCGGTTTAAAGAATCTGCATCCGCAGCGCGTGGTATTTCATGAAGTGACTAAAAAAGCGGTGCTGGAAGCCGTAGCGCATCCGCGTGAACTGTCACAGACCCTGGTTGACGCGCAACAGGCCAGACGGGCACTCGATTATCTGGTGGGCTTTAATTTATCTCCTTTATTGTGGAAAAAAATCCGCCGCGGCTTGTCTGCCGGTCGGGTACAAAGCCCGGCTTTACGCATGATCTGTGAGCGAGAACAGGAAATCCGTCAGTTTGAAACACAGGAATACTGGACAGTCCATCTGGACAGTCATAAATCACGTACTTCATTTGCCGCCAAACTTACCCACTGGCAAAAAAACAAGCTGGAACAATTTGATATTCCCAACGAAGAACGCCAGTTGGAAATCATCACCGCACTGGCCGATCAGCCCGCTGCTGTCATTAAGGTGGAAAAGAAAAAACGCAGTCGTAATCCGGCCGCGCCCTTTACTACCTCCACCATGCAACAGGAGGCTGTGCGCAAACTTGGCATGACCACTGATCGCGCCATGCGCACGGCACAGCAGTTATACGAAGGTGTTGATGTTGGCCAAGGTGCCGTTGGTCTGATTACCTATATGCGTACCGATTCAGTCAACCTGTCTGATGACGCAGTAGTGGAAATCCGGCATTATATTGAGCATAAAATTGGTCAGGACTATCTGCCCAATACACCTAAAACCTATAAAACCAAATCCAAAAATGCACAGGAAGCGCACGAAGCCATCCGTCCGACCTCGGTTTATCGTACACCTGAAGCGGTTAAGCCTTTTTTAACTGCTGATCAGTTTAAGTTATATCAAATGATATGGCAGCGAGCCGTAGCCTGTCAGATGGCACCTGCACGGTTTGATACCACCACCGTCGATATTGCGGTAGGTGAAGGTGTATTCAGAGTGACCGGCCAGATACAGACATTTGCCGGTTTTCTCAGCGTCTATGAAGAAGGTGTAGACGACAGCGAGGATGATGAAAACAGCAAAAAATTACCTGATTTAAAAGAAGGTGATGCCTTGCCGGTTGATCGGCTGTATGGAGAACAACACTTTACTCAGCCGCCACCGCGGTTTTCTGAAGCCAGTCTGGTTAAAGCCCTGGAAGAATATGGCATTGGCCGACCCTCTACTTACGCCAGTATTATTTCCACGCTCAAAGACCGTGAATATGTAACCTTGGAGCAAAAACGGTTTTTACCCACCGATACCGGCGAAGTCGTCAACAAATTCCTTACCGATCATTTCGGCCAGTATGTTGATTACAACTTCACAGCCAAACTGGAAAACCAGCTGGACGACATTGCCAATGGCAAACGGGAATGGAAGCCGGTGATGCAGCAATTCTGGAAAGGTTTTGACAAAGAAGTCAAAGCCAAGGAAGACATTCCGCGCACCGAACTGACTGCCGAAAATCTGGATGAAACCTGTCCTAAATGCGGCCAGCATCAATTGCAAATTAAATTTGGCAAGCGTGGCCGGTTTATTGCCTGTAGCGGTTATCCCGAATGTGACTATACCCGTAATGTTGATGAAACAGCCGAAGAGGCGGCCAAAGCTGCGGCTGAGCCCACTATTGTCGAAGGCCGGCACTGCCCCAAATGTGAAGGGCAGCTGGTGTATAAACGCGGTCGCTATGGTAAATTCATTGGTTGTGCCAATTATCCGAAATGTAAATACATTGAACCTTTGGAAAAACCTAAAGATACTGGTGTTGAATGCCCCAAATGCCATAAGGGTTCACTGATTGAACGCAAAAGCCGATACGGTAAGTTATTTTACAGTTGTAACACCTATCCTGATTGTGACTATGCTGTATGGAATCCTCCTATTAATGAACCTTGCCCTCAGTGTGGCTGGCCATTATTGACCATTAAAACCACCAAACGGCGTGGTACAGAAAAAGTTTGCCCGCAAAAAGAGTGCGGGTATGCTGAACAGATTGAAGCACTAGCACCAAAGGATAGCTGAGCGATCAACTCATAAATACATGGATATTCTGTTATAAATAAAAAGACATTCAGCAAACCTGAAGGTCTTTTTTATTGGAACTCAGTCATGCAAAAAAAGCACCAGCAGCACCGCAACCAAATTCGCATTATTGGCGGCATTCATCGGGGTCGTAAACTCAGTTTTCCACCGGCACAAGACCTCAGACCCACCGCAGACAGCGTACGCGAACGACTGTTTAACTGGTTAGGACAAGATCTGACCGGTCATACCGTACTGGATCTTTTTGCCGGCAGTGGTGCCATGGGCTTAGAGGCAGCTTCAAGGCAGGCCGAAAAAATTGTCATGGTTGAAAAAAACAGACAGGTGGTGAACGCATTGCGAAAAAGTATTGATGAGTTGCAATTAAGGCAGGTTGACCTTATTTATACAGATGCAATGGCGTATTTAAATACCCAGTCTGATTTATTTGATTTAGTGTTTCTGGATCCGCCCTATGTCTGGGATGAGCAGCAATGGTCGGATTTGCTCGCCAGGTTGGTTGATCATCTCAAACCCGATGCACGTATTTATCTTGAAGCCAGAAAGATACCGCCACTGGCCGACTACTGGCAGGTTGAAAAACAGGGAAAATCAGGCATAAGTCAATTCAGGTTGCTGTCTTATCAGATTGACCGCTATAAAGAAATGAAATCAGACAGTGATGGAAAGAAATGATTTTAATGTTATAATCCGCGCCCTACGGTTTTGAGTTAATAAACACACAATAAGGAAAAGCAATGTCACTCCTGATTACGGATGAGTGCATTAACTGCGATGTATGTGAACCAGAATGCCCGAATGATGCCATTTACCAGGGTGAAGAAATCTATGTGATCAAACCCGAACGCTGTACCCAATGTGTGGGTCATTATGATTCACCGCAATGTCAGCAGGTGTGTCCGGTAGATTGCATTATTCTGGATGAAAGCCATCCGGAAACGGAAGCAGAATTACAAGCCAAGTATGAACATCTGATTGCCTCAGATAATTAATCTTATTTTAAATGCTATCTTAAACAAATATTTGTTTAATTTTTTTGAAAAAAGCACATACTTTACTTGACGGCAGCGTAATCCACCATTATCATGCCCATCTCTTTTGGAGGGATTCCCGAGCGGCCAAAGGGGGCAGACTGTAAATCTGTTGCGAAAGCTTCGAAGGTTCGAATCCTTCTCCCTCCACCAAAATTCAAGTCTTACTGGAGCTATTCAGATTTGAGTAAGTATTGCGGGTGTAGCTCAATGGTAGAGCAGAAGCCTTCCAAGCTTACGGTGAGGGTTCGATTCCCTTCACCCGCTCCAATTTAAGTAACTATTTATTTTTAGCCCATGTAGCTCAGGGGTAGAGCACTCCCTTGGTAAGGGAGAGGTCGACAGTTCAATTCTGTCCATGGGCACCATTTAGTTTAATTTATAAACCCAGTCTTTGGATAGGAAGTAGCCATGGCTAAAGAGAAATTCGAGCGGAGTAAACCGCACGTAAACGTTGGCACCATTGGTCACGTTGACCATGGTAAAACCACATTAACAGCTGCGATGTGCACGATTTTGTCAAAGAAATTCGGTGGTGCAGCCAAAGCTTACGATCAGATTGACAATGCTCCGGAAGAAAAAGCCCGCGGCATTACCATTAATACCTCACACGTAGAATACGAAACAGCAGAACGTCATTACGCTCACGTAGATTGTCCGGGACACGCGGATTATGTGAAAAACATGATTACCGGTGCGGCACAGATGGATGGTGCGATTCTGGTGGTATCAGCAGCAGATGGTCCGATGCCACAGACGCGCGAGCACATTTTGCTGGCTCGTCAGGTAGGCGTACCTTACATCATCGTATACATGAACAAATGTGACATGGTTGATGATGAAGAGTTGCTGGAACTGGTTGAAATGGAAATTCGTGACTTGTTGTCAAGCTATGAATTCCCGGGCGATGATGTACCTTTGATCAAAGGTTCAGCCTTGAAAGCACTGGAAGGCGATACATCAGCGATTGGTGAAGAGTCTATCATTGCGTTGGCTGATGCATTGGATAGCTACATTCCGACACCGGAACGTGCCGTAGACAAACCGTTCCTGTTGCCGATTGAAGATGTATTCTCAATTTCAGGACGTGGTACAGTGGTTACAGGACGTGTAGAACGTGGTGTGATCAATGTAGGTGATGAAATTGAGATTGTTGGTCTGAAACCGACAACCAAAACCACCTGTACTGGTGTTGAAATGTTCCGCAAATTGCTGGATCAGGGACAGGCGGGTGACAATGTAGGTGTATTGTTACGTGGTACCAAACGCGAAGAAGTGGAACGCGGGCAGGTATTGGCGAAACCGGGCAGCATTACGCCACACACCAAATTCAAAGCGGAAGTTTATGTATTGAGTAAAGAAGAAGGTGGACGTCATACGCCATTCTTTGCGAACTACCGTCCGCAATTCTATTTCCGTACGACAGACGTTACAGGAGCGGTAAGTCTGGGTGAAGGAGTAGAGATGGTGATGCCTGGAGAGAATGTAACGATTGAAGTAGAACTGATTCATCCGATAGCGATGGAAGAGGGTTTACGATTTGCGATCCGAGAAGGTGGCCGTACGGTAGGTGCCGGTGTGGTTGCTAAGATCATCGCTTAAGAAAGTTTTGTAGGCCAGTAGCTCAATTGGTAGAGTATCGGTCTCCAAAACCGAGGGTTGGGGGTTCGAGACCCTCCTGGCCTGCCAAAAAAATAAGACTAACCGGCCCAGTGCCGGTTAGTCTTTTTATGTACTATCGAAAGGGTGATCGTATGGAGAACAAAGCATCGAAAGATGTGGTAACCAAAACCAAAGCACAACTCAAAGCTGAGGCAAAACAGAAGCAGCAAGAAGCAGAAAAACGCAGTAAACGCACTGATATGGCTAAATTTGTATTGGCCGCAGTATTGGTTGCGTTGGGAATATGGCTGTTTTATGCGTTATCAGCCCAGCTCCCTGTGTATGTACGGTATGTATTTCCTCTGATTGGTGTTGTTGCTGCTATCGCTATTGTATTTTTGTGGAGTACCATGGGACGTGATTTAATGTCCTATATCCGTGATTCTGTTACAGAGGCTAAAAAAGTGGTATGGCCTGATCGGACAGAAACGATACGTATGACATTATTTGTATTAGTGTTTGTGGGTATCTTGTCATTATTTATCTGGGGTGTGGATAGCCTGGTTTCCTGGTTGTTTTATGACATCTTTATGAAAAGGGGTTAGACATGGCAAAACGGTGGTATGTGGTACATGCGTATTCCGGCTTTGAAAAAAATGTACAGAAAACACTGAAAGAGCGCATTGAACGTGAAGACATGGGCGATTATTTTGGTGAGATTCTGGTGCCGGTGGAAGAAGTGGTGGACATCAAAAATGGCCGCCGTAGCATCACCGAGCGTAAATTTTTTCCCGGCTATGTACTGGTAGAAATGGATATGACCGATGCTTCCTGGCATTTGGTTAAAAATACCCCTCGTGTCACTGGTTTCATTGGTGGTACAGCCAATAAGCCGCTACCTATTTCCCAGCGCGAAGTAGATGCTATTCTGCATCAGGTACAAAGCGGCGTTGAGAAACCCAAACCTAAAGTGCTGTTTGATGTCGGACAACAGGTTCGAGTAGAAGAAGGACCGTTTAAAGATTTCAATGGTGTGGTAGAAGAAGTGAATTACGAACGCAATAAATTGCGTGTGGCCGTGCAGATTTTCGGGCGTGAAACACCCGTGGAATTGGAATTTTCGCAGGTAGAAAAAATTTAGTTAATTTTACGGGTAAAATGCAATATTTACTTGTAAAATTGCTTGTAAAAACATAAAAAAATCCTTATAATATCCGGTCTTGTCTTGGGGAGCGGTCATTATGACTGCGATATACCCGTTTATTTGGAGTCTAACAAGTGGCAAAGAAAATCGTCGGCTACATTAAACTGCAGATTGCTGCAGGTAAAGCCAATCCATCTCCTCCGGTTGGTCCGGCATTGGGTCAGCGCGGTCTGAATATCATGGAATTTTGTAAAGCCTTTAATGCGGCTACACAAAATGTAGAGCCGGGCTTACCTATTCCGGTAGTGATTACTGCATTTGCAGATAAATCATTCACTTTCGTGATGAAAACCCCGCCTGCTTCAATTCTGTTGAAAAAAGCAGCCGGATTACAAAAAGGCAGCTCCAATCCTCTGACACAGAAAGTCGGTAAAGTGACTCGTGCGCAGCTGGAAGAAATTGCCAAAGCCAAAGAACCTGACCTGACTGCTGCTGATCTGGATGCGGCAGTACGTACTATTGCAGGTAGTGCCCGCTCTATGGGTTTAGATGTGGAGGGCGTGTAAATGGCAAAATTATCTAAACGTATGCAAGCCATTCGTGCAGCCGTAGAAGGCAATAAATTATACGCTATTGACGATGCATTGAATGTGGTAAAAGCCAATGCAACTGCCAAATTTGATGAATCTGTTGATGTGGCGATTAATCTGGGTATTGATCCGCGTAAATCCGATCAGGTTATCCGTGGCTCTGTAGTATTGCCTAAAGGTACTGGTAAAACCGTTCGCGTTGCTGTATTTACTCAGGGTGCCAATGTTGAAGCTGCCAAAGCTGCCGGTGCCGATATCGTTGGTTTTGATGATCTGGCTGCGGAAGTTAAAGCAGGTAATCTGAATTTTGATGTGGTGATCGCTTCTCCTGACGCCATGCGTGTTGTCGGCCAGTTAGGTACTATTTTAGGCCCGCGCGGTTTAATGCCTAATCCTAAAGTGGGTACAGTAACCCCTAATGTGGCCGAAGCGGTTAAAAATGCCAAAGCCGGTCAGGTTCAATACCGTACCGATAAAGCCGGTATTGTGCATGCCACAGTAGGTCGTGCTTCTTTTGATGTTGCTGACTTGCGTGAAAACTTCAATGCCTTACTGGATGCTGTGGTTAAAGCCAAGCCAGCTGCTGCCAAAGGCCAGTATCTGAAGAAAATTGCTGTTTCCAGCACCATGGGCGCAGGTGTCCGTGTAGATACTGGTTCTATCAGTAACTGATTGTTGTTTGAAAGGTAGTCTGATGATAAGTCAGATTACCTTGAAAGATTCATATTGATAATAATGGTTCATATTACTATCAATATGTTGGGCTACTTAGCAATAAGTAGATGTCCAAGACCGTAGGGAATTTGTTCTGCAAATTTTAAAATTTCCCCTACGCAGACGGTAGGCCCAGATCATTCTATTGTAAGCCTCGCTTATCAATGTCTTTTGGGGTTGCCGCGCTGGGTGGAGTAATAATATTACTCTGATTGAAAACAGTGGGAGGTAGACCTTGAGTCTCAATATTGAAACCAAGCAAGCAGCCGTAGCTGAAATTGCCGCCGCAGTAGCGAACGCACAGACTATGGTCATTGCTGAGTATCGTGGTGTCAGTGTTGCCAGTATGACCGAACTGCGTGCCAATGCCCGTAAAGCAGGTGTTTATCTGCATGTATTGAAAAATACACTGGCTCGTCGTGCAGTTGAGGGAACTACATTTGCCGATCTGGCTGACCAAATGGTCGGACCATTGGTATATGCTGTTTCTGAAGATCCGGTTGCTGCTGCAAAAGTATTACACCAGTTCTCAAAAAAAGATGAAAAAATCGTACTTAAAGCCGGTTCTTATAATGGCGATGTGTTGGATGTTGCTCAGGTATCTGAATTAGCATCTATCCCAAGTCAGGAAGAATTGCTGGCCAAATTGCTGGGCATCATGCAAGCACCTGTTTCTGGTTTTGCACGCGCTCTGGCCGCTTTGTCCGAGAAAAAAGCTGGCGAAGAAGCTGCTTAATTCATCTTTTTATATTTTTATATTCTCAATTATTGATTTTTGGAGTTCAATAGCATGGCTATTACTAAAGAAGACATTTTGGAAGCCGTTGGCAATCTGACCGTAATGGAACTGAACGACTTGGTAAAAGCGTTCGAAGAAAAATTTGGCGTTTCTGCCGCTGCCCTGGCTGTTGCTGGTGGTGCTGCTGCCGGTGGTGCTAGCGCTGCTGAAGAAAAAACCGAATTTGATGTTGTATTGACCGCTGCCGGTGCACAAAAAGTAGGCGTGATCAAAGTGGTTCGTGCTTTGACTGGTCTGGGCTTGAAAGAAGCCAAAGATTTGGTTGATGGCGCACCTAAAACCATTAAAGAAGGTGTTTCTCAAGCCGAAGCCGATGATATCAAAAAACAACTGGAAGAAGCTGGCGCTTCTGTCGAAATCAAATAATTTCAGTTGCGTTTTTCAGGCTGGTGGCTTAGGCTACCAGCCTGCTTTCGCTTGTCTGACACAAGTGAATTTTTATAAAAATTTACATTAAATTCAATTTTTTTCATAATTTTACTTTAGATCATTAGGTAGTCTGACCGTATTAATGATCCGTTAGATGCTTGAGTGTTTATAAAAAGTTACTTGCCAAACCTCCCTATTTGGAGACTGTCCATGTCCTACTCCTTTACTGAAAAAAAACGCATCCGCAAGAGTTTTGCCAAGCGCGCTAATGTGTTGGAAGTGCCGTTTCTGTTGGCGACGCAGTTGGATTCTTATGCGCAGTTTTTGCAGATGGAAAAACCTTTTGACCAGCGTGCTGATGCTGGTTTACAGGCAGCTTTCCAATCTATTTTTCCGATTGTAAGCCATAATGGCTATGCTCGTTTGGAGTTTTCCCATTATGTTTTGGGTGAACCTCTGTTTGACATTGCTGAATGTCAGTTACGCGGTATTACCTATGCGGCGCCATTGCGTGCGCGTATCCGCCTGGTGATTCTGGATAAGGAATCATCTAAGCCGAATGTGGTTAAAGAGGTGCGTGAAAACGAAGTATACATGGGCGAAATCCCATTAATGACACCCAGTGGTTCTTTTATAATCAATGGTACTGAGCGTGTTATTGTGTCGCAGTTGCATCGTTCACCTGGTGTCTTTTTCGAGCATGACCGTGGTAAATCACATTCATCAGGTAAATTACTGTTTTCAGCACGTATTATTCCTTATCGTGGTTCATGGCTGGATTTTGAGTTTGACCCGAAAGACTTGCTGTATTTCCGTATTGACCGTCGCCGTAAGATGCCGGTAACCATTCTGTTGAAAGCATTAGGTTATACCCCAGAACAGATTCTGGATATGTTTTATGATACCGAGCGGTTTTACTTAAGTGCTGACGGTATTCAGACTGACCTGATTGCCTCCCGTATCAAAGGAGAAACTGCCAAATTTGATCTGGTTGATCAGAATGGTAAGGTTTTAGTGCAAAAAGGCAAACGCATTAATGCTAAAAATATCCGTGATATTGTTGCTGCCGATATTAAACGCTTGGAAGTCGATCCGGAAAATCTGATTGGTAAGGTGCTGGCTGCTGATGTGATCGTACCCGATACCGGCGAAGTATTAGCCAAAACCAATGATGAAATTACTGAAGAATTATTGGCACAATTCGATATTCAGGGTATTAAAGAAATCACCACACTGTACATCAATGATTTAGATCAGGGTGGTTATATTTCCAATACCTTGCGGACGGATGAAGTAGAAGGTCAGCAGGCAGCACGCGTGGCGATTTATCGCATGATGCGCCCGGGTGAACCACCCACGGAAGATGCTGTTGAAGCTTTATTTCATCGCTTGTTCTTCAGTGAAGACAGTTATGATCTGTCACGTGTAGGCCGGATGAAATTCAATACCCGTACCTATGAGCAGAAATTATCGGAAACACAGCAGAATTCCTGGTATGGCCGCTTAATGACCCAGACCTTTGCCAATGCCAGCAAAGAAGGTGAGCATGTACTGACTTTACCGGATATCGTATCCGTGATTGCTACTTTGGTGGAATTGCGTAATGGCCATGGCGAAGTGGATGATATCGATCACCTGGGTAACCGTCGTGTGCGTTCTGTGGGCGAACTGGCTGAAAATCAGTTTCGCAGTGGTTTATCGCGTGTTGAGCGTGCGGTGAAAGAGCGTCTGAATCAGGCTGAATCAGAAAACCTGATGCCGCATGACCTGATCAATGCCAAGCCAGTATCTGCGGCCATTAAAGAATTTTTCGGTTCCAGCCAGTTATCACAGTTTATGGATCAGACTAATCCTTTGTCTGAAATAACCCATAAACGCCGTGTCTCTGCCTTGGGTCCGGGTGGTCTGACGCGTGAACGTGCCGGCTTTGAAGTGCGTGACGTGCACCCAACCCATTATGGCCGTG
This sequence comes from Neisseriaceae bacterium ESL0693, assembly GCA_029433475.1. GTDB lineage: Bacteria > Pseudomonadota > Gammaproteobacteria > Burkholderiales > Neisseriaceae > Snodgrassella. Next base: position 63,192 of record JAQTIE010000003.1, read on the forward strand.
TCTGCCCGATTGAAACGCCAGAAGGCCCGAACATTGGCCTGATCAATTCGCTGGCGGTGTATGCACGTACCAATGAATATGGTTTTCTGGAAACCCCGTACCGCCGTGTTGTTGACGGTAAAGTCACCAATGAGATTGATTATCTGTCTGCGATTGAAGAAGGACGTTTTGTCATTGCGCAGGCTAATGCCAATCTGGATGCCGAAGGCCGCATCATTGGCGATTTGGTGACTTGTCGTGAAAAAGGCGAAACCATTGTGGCTACGCCTGATCGTGTCCAGTACATGGACGTAGCGACTGGTCAGGTGGTGTCTGTGGCTGCCTCATTGATTCCGTTTCTGGAACACGATGACGCCAACCGTGCTTTGATGGGTGCCAACATGCAACGTCAGGCAGTGCCTTGTTTGCGCGCTGAAAAACCATTGGTGGGTACAGGTATCGAGCGTTCGGTAGCGATTGATAGTGCTACAGCGATTGCTGCCCGCCGTGGCGGGGTGGTGGAGTATGTGGACGCCAATCGTGTGGTGGTTCGGGTTAATGATGATGAAGCTTTGGCCGGTGAAGTAGGTGTGGATATCTACAATCTGATGAAGTTTACCCGTTCTAATCAGTCGACCAACATCAATCAGCGACCAGCGGTACAAAAAGGTGATGTGATTCAGCGTGGTGATGTGATTGCCGATGGTGCGTCTACGGATCTGGGTGAACTGGCGCTGGGTCAGAACATGACCATTGCCTTTATGCCGTGGAATGGTTACAACTATGAAGATTCGATTCTGATTTCAGAGCGTGTGGTGGCCGGTGATCGCTATACCTCCATTCATATTGAAGAATTGAATGTGGTGTCACGTGATACCAAGCTGGGTGCCGAAGAAATTACCCGCGATATTCCGAATTTATCTGAACGCATGCAAAACCGTCTGGATGAATCAGGCATTGTCTATATCGGCGCGGAAGTAGAAGCCGGTGATGTGCTGGTAGGTAAAGTGACGCCTAAAGGCGAAACTCAGCTGACACCTGAAGAAAAACTGTTGCGTGCCATTTTTGGTGAAAAAGCCAGTGATGTTAAAGATACATCATTGCGCATGCCTACCGGCATGAGCGGTACCGTGATCGATGTACAAGTATTTACCCGCGAAGGCATTGAGCGCGACCAGCGTGCTAAAGCGATTATTGATGCCGAATTGAAACGCTATCGTCAGAATCTGACCGATCAATTGCGCATTTTCAATGATGATGCATTTGACCGTATTGAGCGCTTGGTAATTGGTCAGAAAGTCAATGGTGGCCCATTGAAACTGGCTAAGGGTGCAGAAGTTACGCATGAATATCTGGCTTCCTTGCCCAGTAAGCATGATTGGTTTGATATTCGTATCAGTGATGAAGGTATTGCTAAACAGGTTGAATTAATTAAGGAAAGCCTGAAAGCCAAGCATGAAGAAGCAGATGCATTGTATGAAATCAAGAAGAAAAAACTGACTCAGGGTGATGAATTACAGCCTGGGGTGCAGAAAATGGTTAAGGTCTTCATTGCGATTAAACGCCGCCTGAAAGCAGGTGACAAAATGGCCGGCCGACATGGTAATAAAGGGGTGGTATCGCGCATTCTTCCCGTGGAAGACATGCCTTATATGGCTGATGGCCGTGCGGTAGACATCGTTTTGAACCCGCTGGGGGTACCAAGTCGTATGAATATCGGTCAGATTCTGGAAGTGCATTTGGGCTGGGCTGCCAAAGGCATTGGCGAACGGATTGATCGTATGCTGGCGGAAAAACGTGCTGTAGAAGACATTCGTACTTTCCTTGATAAAGTATATAACAGCAGTGGTAAGAAAGAAGATCTGTCACAATTCAGTGATGAGGAAATTCTGAATCTGGCTGAACACTTGCGTAAAGGCATGACCATGGCTACGCCGGTTTTTGATGGCGCGGAAGAAAGCGAAATCAAAAACATGCTGTCACTGGCTTATCCGGAAGATGATCCGGAAATACAGAAACTGGGCTTTAATGACACACGTACCCAGATGACTTTATATGATGGCCGTACTGGCGAAGCTTTTGACCGCAAAGTAACCGTTGGTGTCATGCATTATCTGAAACTGCACCATCTGGTTGATGAAAAAATGCATGCCCGTTCAACCGGACCGTACAGTCTGGTCACTCAGCAGCCATTGGGCGGTAAAGCGCAGTTTGGTGGTCAGCGTTTCGGTGAAATGGAAGTGTGGGCACTGGAAGCTTATGGTGCCGCCTATACCTTGCAGGAAATGCTGACGGTGAAATCAGATGACGTGACTGGCCGTACCAAAATGTATGAAAACATTGTTAAGGGCGAATACAAAGTGGATGCCGGAATGCCGGAATCTTTCAATGTATTGTTGAAAGAGATTCGCTCTTTGGGCTTAGATATGGATTTGGAACGTTACTAAACCGACATCAGCTACTTGCCGGTCATTGACCGGCAAGTACGTCGTCTCAGGAGCAAACATGAAAGCTTTATTAGACTTATTTAATCCATTGCAGAATGCTGGTGCCGAAGAAGATTTTGACGCGATTAAAATTGGTATTGCTTCACCGGATACCATTCGCTCATGGTCTTATGGTGAAGTGAAAAAACCAGAAACCATTAATTATCGTACCTTCAAACCGGAACGTGATGGCTTGTTCTGCGCCAAAATCTTTGGCCCGATCAAAGATTATGAATGTTTGTGTGGTAAATACAAACGCCTGAAATTTAAAGGTGTTACCTGTGAAAAATGCGGTGTGGAAGTGACTTTGTCCAAAGTGCGGCGTGAACGCATGGGACATATTGAGCTTGCTGCACCTGTAGCACATATCTGGTTTTTAAAATCCTTACCGTCTCGTCTGGGTATGGTTCTGGACATGACGCTGCGTGATATTGAACGCATTCTGTATTTTGAAGCCTATGTAGTCACCGATCCGGGTATGACTTCTCTTCAGCCGCGGCAACTATTGACCGAAGAAGAATTTCTGGCCAGAGAAGAAGAATTTGGTGATGATTTTGAAGCCAAAATGGGTGCTGAAGGTATCCGCGATTTATTGCGTGCCATGGATATTGCACAGGAAGTTTCTGTGTTGCGGCAGGAATTGGAATCAACCAGTTCTGACACCAAAATCAAAAAGATCGCCAAACGTCTTAAAGTGCTGGAAGCATTCCAGCGTTCAGGCATGAAGCTTGAATGGATGATCATGGATGTATTGCCGGTATTGCCGCCGGATCTGCGTCCATTGGTGCCGTTGGATGGTGGTCGTTTTGCCACTTCTGATCTGAATGATCTGTATCGTCGCGTGATTAACCGTAATAATCGTCTGAAACGATTATTGGAACTGCGTGCACCTGACATTATTGTACGCAATGAAAAACGCATGTTGCAGGAAGCCGTGGATTCATTACTGGACAATGGCCGGCGCGGTAAAGCGATGACTGGTGCCAATAAGCGTCCGCTGAAGTCTCTGGCCGACATGATTAAAGGTAAAGGCGGTCGTTTCCGTCAGAATCTGTTGGGTAAACGTGTGGACTATTCTGGCCGTTCCGTGATTACGGTGGGTCCGTACCTGCGTCTGCACCAGTGTGGTTTACCTAAAAAAATGGCTTTGGAATTGTTCAAACCGTTTATTTTCCACAAACTGGAATTGCTGGATCCGACTGTAACCACCATCAAAAAAGCCAAAAAGATGGTAGAGCAGGAAGAGCCGATTGTCTGGGATATTCTGGAAGACGTGATTCGTGAACATCCGATTCTGCTCAACCGTGCGCCTACTTTGCACCGCTTGGGTATTCAGGCTTTCGAACCGATTCTGATTGAAGGTAAAGCCATTCAGCTGCACCCGTTGGTATGTACTGCATTTAACGCCGACTTTGACGGTGACCAGATGGCAGTACACGTACCCTTGAGTCTGGAAGCACAGATGGAAGCCCGTACGCTGATGCTGGCCTCCAATAATGTGTTGTCGCCAGCCAATGGTGAGCCGATTATTGTACCGTCACAGGATATCGTACTGGGTCTGTATTACATGACCCGCGATAAAATCAACGGAAAAGGCGAAGGCAGTTTATTTGCTGATGTTAAGGAAGTGCACCGTGCTTATCAGACCCGCCAGGTAGAATTAGGTACCAAAATTACGGTACGTCTGCGTGAATGGGTGAAAAATGAGCATGACGAATTTGTACCGGTGACCAAGCGTTACGAAACCACAGTAGGCCGGGCTTTATTGTCAGAAATCCTGCCTAAAGGTCTGCCTTTTGAGCATATTAATAAAGCACTGAAAAAGAAAGAAATTTCTAAGCTGATTAATGCTTCATTCCGTCAGTGTGGTTTGCGTGACACCGTGATTTTTGCCGATCACCTCATGTATACCGGTTATGCTTATTCTACCCGTGCCGGTATTTCCATTTGTGTCGATGACATGCTGGTGCCGGAAAGCAAGCCGCAATTACTGGCTGAAGCTACTGCTGAAGTGAAAGAAATTGAAGACCAGTACCGTCAGGGTTTGGTTACCAATGGTGAGCGCTACAATAAAGTGGTGGATATCTGGGGTCGTACCGGCGATAAAATCGCCAAGGCGATGATGGATAATCTATCTACCCAGAAAGTAAAAGACAGCGAAGGCAATCTGGTTGATCAGGAATCATTTAACTCCATTTATATGATGGCGGATTCAGGTGCCCGTGGTTCGGCTGCACAGATTAAACAGTTGTCAGGGATGCGTGGTTTGATGGCCAAACCGGATGGTTCCATTATTGAAACGCCGATTACTTCGAATTTCCGCGAAGGCCTGACGGTGTTGCAGTACTTTATTTCAACTCACGGTGCCCGTAAAGGTCTGGCCGATACTGCCCTGAAAACGGCGAATTCCGGTTATCTGACCCGTCGTCTGGTGGACGTGACTCAGGATCTGGTGGTGGTTGAAGATGATTGCGGTACCACCGATGGCTTTGTGATGAAAGCGGTATTGCAAGGTGGTGACATTATTGAATCCTTGCGTGACCGAGTATTGGGTCGCGTAACGGCTGAAGATGTGGTTGACCCGAGCACCGGTGAAACCATTGTTGAAGCCGGCACCTTGCTGAACGAAAGTCTGGTGGATCTGATTGATAATTCAGGTGTGGATGAAGTGAAAGTCCGTACCCCGATTACCTGTAAAACACGTCACGGTCTGTGTGCCAAATGTTATGGCCGTGACCTGGCACGTGGTAAGCTGGTGAATTCTGGTGAATCGGTTGGTGTGATTGCAGCACAATCCATTGGTGAACCAGGTACCCAGTTGACCATGCGTACTTTCCATATTGGTGGTGCGGCTTCACGAGCTGCGGCCGCCAGTCAGGTGGAAGCCAAATCCGGCGGTACTGTGCGCTTTTCTACCCAGATGCGTTATGTGACCAATAATAAAGGCGAATCAGTGGTGATTGGCCGTTCATCTGAAATTGTTATTCATGATGATATTGGTCGTGAACGTGAACGCCATAAAGTACCTTACGGCGCTTTGTTGCAGGTAGCAGATGGCACTGTGGTAAAAGCCGGCCAGACTCTGGCGGTATGGGATCCACATACCCGTCCGATGATTACCGAGTTTGCCGGTCGTGTCCGCTTTGAGAATATCGAAGACGGTGTTACTGTGGCCAAACAGACCGATGATGTAACCGGTTTGTCTACCTTGGTGGTGATTGATGGGAAACGCCGTTCGTCTACCCAGTCTAAACTATTGCGTCCGGCGGTGAAATTGCTGGATGAAAATGGTGAAGAGCTGAAAATGCCTAACAGCGATTCGGCTGTATCTATGGCATTTCCGGTGGGTGCGGTGATTACCGTACGTGAAGGCCAGGAAGTGGGTAAAGGTGATGTACTGGCGCGTATTCCGCAAGCCTCTTCTAAAACCCGTGATATTACCGGTGGTCTGCCGCGAGTGGCGGAACTGTTTGAGGCACGTACACCTAAAGACGTCGGTATGCTGGCTGAAGTAACAGGTACTGTATCTTTTGGTAAGGAAACCAAAGGTAAGCAGCGTCTGATTATCACTGATGCCGATGGTGTGGCTTATGAAACCTTGATTTCGAAAGAAAAGCAGGTTCTGGTACACGATGGTCAGGTAGTCAATCGTGGTGAAGTGATTGTTGATGGCGCAGTTGATCCTCATGATATTCTGCGTTTGCAAGGTATTGAAGCACTGGCGCGCTACATTGTGCAGGAAGTACAGGAAGTTTATCGCCTGCAAGGGGTAAAAATTTCTGATAAACACATTGAAGTGATCATTCGTCAGATGTTGCGTCGTGTGAATATTGTTGATGCCGGTGACAGTCAGTTTATTACTGGTGAACAGGTTGAACGTGGTGATGTGATGGCGGCCAATGAAAAATTATTGGCTGAAGGTAAAGAGTTGGTGCGCTATGAGAATGTGCTGTTGGGTATTACCAAGGCATCACTGTCTACTGATTCCTTTATCTCTGCCGCTTCATTCCAGGAAACCACGCGTGTATTGACCGAAGCGGCGATTATGGGTAAACGTGATGATTTACGCGGTCTGAAAGAAAACGTGATTGTAGGGCGTTTGATTCCAGCCGGTACCGGTCTGACTTACCATCGTAGCCGTCGTCAGAAACAAGCACCAGCCGAATGGGCAACCACTGAAAGTGATACAGATCATAAAGATTGATCATTGCTGAAAGTATTGTCTTAGCCGCCAGAATAAGTTCTGGCGGTTTTATTTTGTATTTGCCTGGTTTTGACGGGCTGATGTGGCCTGATTAAAGCTTCTAATGTCCTGTCTTGACTGGAAATTTGCATTAATGATATAATTCTGCCCTTGTGTCGGCATGGTGCCGGCATGTATTGACTCAACAGGAAAAAGAGAAAATATGCCTACTATCAACCAATTGGTACGTAAAGGACGTCAGGCTCCGGTTTACGTCAACAAAGTGCCAGCTTTAGAGGCTTGTCCTCAGAAACGTGGTGTATGTACCCGTGTATATACCACCACTCCGAAAAAACCTAACTCTGCTTTGCGTAAAGTATGTAAAGTGCGCCTGACCAATGGCTTTGAAGTGATTTCCTATATTGGTGGTGAGGGCCATAATCTGCAGGAACACAGCGTGGTCTTGATTCGCGGTGGTCGTGTTAAGGATTTGCCTGGTGTGCGTTACCATACCGTGCGTGGCTCTCTGGATACGGCCGGTGTGAAAGACCGTAAACAGTCTCGCTCCAAATACGGCGCAAAGCGTCCTAAATAATTAGGACATCACGGCAAGCACTGCATTGTCGAGTAAGTGAATATTTGTCTGAATATTCATGGGTATTGAAACCCGGCTGAATAATTTAAGGAAATTGAAATGCCAAGACGTAGAGAAGTCCCAAAACGTGAGATTCTGCCTGATCCGAAATTCGGCAGCATCGAATTGTCTAAATTCATGAATGTGCTGATGATTGACGGTAAAAAATCTGTAGCCGAACGCATCGTGTATGGTGCTTTGGAACAGATTGCCCAGAAAACCGGCAAAGAAGCCATCGAAGTGTTTAATGAAGCCATTGCTAACGCCAAACCGATTGTTGAAGTGAAAAGTCGTCGCGTTGGTGGTGCCAACTATCAAGTTCCTGTTGAGGTTCGTCCTGCCCGCCGTCTGGCTCTGGCCATGCGCTGGGTACGTGATGCGGCTCGTAAACGCGGTGAAAAATCCATGGATTTGCGTCTGGCTGGTGAACTTATTGATGCGGCAGAAGGCCGCGGCGGAGCGTTGAAAAAACGTGAAGAAGTGCATCGTATGGCTGAAGCCAACAAAGCATTCTCTCACTTCCGCTTCTAATGCTAAAAGGCGATTATTGTGGCTCGTAAAACTCCTATTGAACAATACCGTAATATCGGTATTTCTGCACATATTGATGCCGGTAAAACAACAACGTCAGAACGTATCTTGTTTTACACCGGTATGACCCACAAACTGGGTGAAGTACATGATGGCGCAGCCACCACAGACTGGATGGAACAAGAGCAGGAACGTGGTATTACCATTACTTCTGCTGCGGTAACCACCTTCTGGAAAGGTATGGCCGGCCAGTTTAAAGAACATCGTTTGAATATTATTGACACCCCGGGACACGTAGACTTTACGGTTGAAGTAGAGCGCTCCATGCGTGTACTTGATGGTGCCGTGATGGTTTACTGTGCTGTGGGCGGTGTACAGCCTCAGTCTGAAACTGTATGGCGTCAGGCCAATAAATATAAAGTACCCCGCGTGGCATTCATCAATAAGATGGATCGTCAGGGTGCCAATTTCTTCCGTGCCGTAGAACAGATGGGTACGCGTTTGCGTGCCAATCCGGTTCCTGTGGTTTTGCCCGTGGGCGCAGAAGATAAATTTGAAGGCGTGATTGACTTATTGAAAATGCAGGCCATTGTGTGGGACGATGCCACTCAGGGTCTGAAATTTGAATATGCCGATATCCCTGCCGATATGGTTGAAACAGCCAACGAATGGCGTGAAAAAATGGTGGAAGCTGCGGCTGAAGCCAATGAAGAGCTGATGGAAAAATACCTCGGTGGTGAAGAGCTGACCGAAGAAGAAATCGTGTCTGCTTTACGTCAACGTACCCTGGCTTGTGAAATTCAACCGGTATTGTGTGGTTCTGCCTTCAAAAATAAAGGTGTACAGCGCTTATTGGATGCCGTGGTTGAATACTTGCCCAGTCCGATTGACATTCCGCCAGTGGGTGGTGAAACCCCTGAAGGCGAGAAAGACCATCGTAAAGCAGATGATGGCGAAAAATTCTCTGCTCTGGCATTCAAACTGATGAACGACAAATATGTCGGTCAGCTGACGTTTATCCGCGTTTATTCAGGTGTGGTTAAATCCGGCGATACCGTGGTTAACTCAGTTAAAGGTACCCGTGAGCGTATTGGTCGTCTGGTACAGATGAAAGCCAATGACCGTGAAGAAATCGAAGAAGTACGCGCTGGTGATATCGCCGCTGTGATCGGTCTGAAAGATGTGACTACCGGTGAAACACTATGTGATTCTGACGCTCAGATCATTCTGGAGCGTATGGAATTCCCTGAACCCGTTATCCATGTAGCCGTAGAGCCCAAAACCAAAGCTGACCAGGAAAAAATGGGTCTGGCTTTAAACCGTCTGGCTAAAGAAGATCCTTCATTCCGCGTGAAAACCGATGAAGAATCCGGTCAGACCATTATTTCCGGTATGGGTGAATTGCATCTGGAAATCATTGTTGACCGCATGAAACGTGAGTTTGGTGTGGAAGCCAATGTCGGTGCGCCGCAAGTGGCTTACCGTGAAACCATTCGCAAATCTGTTGAATCTGAAGCCAAGTACGTGAAACAGTCTGGCGGTAAAGGTCAGTATGGTCACGTGGTGATCACACTGGAACCGCTGGAACCCGGTGGTGTTAACTACGAATTCGTGGACGAGATCAAAGGTGGTGTGATTCCGCGTGAATTCATTCCGTCTGTAGACAAAGGTATCCGCGATACCATGTCTAATGGTATCTTGGCCGGCTATCCGGTGGTAGATATCCGTGCCCGTCTGACTTTCGGTTCTTACCATGATGTCGATTCTTCACAGATCGCATTTGAACTGGCCGGCTCTATGGCATTCAAAGATGGTATGCGCAAAGCCTCGCCGGTATTGCTGGAACCGATCATGGCCGTAGAAGTGGAAACACCGGAAGACTACATGGGCGATGTGATGGGTGACCTGAACCGTCGTCGCGGTATCGTATTGGGTATGGATGATGACGGTATCGGTGGTAAGAAAGTACGTGCTGAAGTGCCATTGGCAGAGATGTTCGGTTATTCAACTGATCTGCGTTCTGCTACTCAGGGACGTGCCACTTATTCCATGGAATTTAAAAAATATGCTGAAGCGCCAAATAATGTCGCTGAGCAAGTAATTGCTGCTCGTAAGGGCTAATGCAGTCTGGCTTGTCTGAAAATAGGCTTTTCAGGCAAGCTATCGTTCTTTTATCGATCTTTATTCAAGGAAAATTAGCTCATGGCTAAAGAGAAATTCGAGCGGAGTAAACCGCACGTAAACGTTGGCACCATTGGTCACGTTGACCATGGTAAAACCACATTAACAGCTGCGATGTGCACGATTTTGTCAAAGAAATTCGGTGGTGCAGCCAAAGCTTACGATCAGATTGACAATGCTCCGGAAGAAAAAGCCCGCGGCATTACCATTAATACCTCACACGTAGAATACGAAACAGCAGAACGTCATTACGCTCACGTAGATTGTCCGGGACACGCGGATTATGTGAAAAACATGATTACCGGTGCGGCACAGATGGATGGTGCGATTCTGGTGGTATCAGCAGCAGATGGTCCGATGCCACAGACGCGCGAGCACATTTTGCTGGCTCGTCAGGTAGGCGTACCTTACATCATCGTATACATGAACAAATGTGACATGGTTGATGATGAAGAGTTGCTGGAACTGGTTGAAATGGAAATTCGTGACTTGTTGTCAAGCTATGAATTCCCGGGCGATGATGTACCTTTGATCAAAGGTTCAGCCTTGAAAGCACTGGAAGGCGATACATCAGCGATTGGTGAAGAGTCTATCATTGCGTTGGCTGATGCATTGGATAGCTACATTCCGACACCGGAACGTGCCGTAGACAAACCGTTCCTGTTGCCGATTGAAGATGTATTCTCAATTTCAGGACGTGGTACAGTGGTTACAGGACGTGTAGAACGTGGTGTGATCAATGTAGGTGATGAAATTGAGATTGTTGGTCTGAAACCGACAACCAAAACCACCTGTACTGGTGTTGAAATGTTCCGCAAATTGCTGGATCAGGGACAGGCGGGTGACAATGTAGGTGTATTGTTACGTGGTACCAAACGCGAAGAAGTGGAACGCGGGCAGGTATTGGCGAAACCGGGCAGCATTACGCCACACACCAAATTCAAAGCGGAAGTTTATGTATTGAGTAAAGAAGAAGGTGGACGTCATACGCCATTCTTTGCGAACTACCGTCCGCAATTCTATTTCCGTACGACAGACGTTACAGGAGCGGTAAGTCTGGGTGAAGGAGTAGAGATGGTGATGCCTGGAGAGAATGTAACGATTGAAGTAGAACTGATTCATCCGATAGCGATGGAAGAGGGTTTACGATTTGCGATCCGAGAAGGTGGCCGTACGGTAGGTGCCGGTGTGGTTGCTAAAATTATTGCTTAATTCAGGAGAATATTGAGATGAAAAACCAGAAAATCCGTATTCGCCTAAAAGCTTACGATTACACTTTAATTGACCGTTCTGCTCAGGAAATCGTTGATACTGCCAAACGTACCGGTGCTGTGGTAAAAGGTCCTATCCCGTTACCCACCAAAATCGAACGTTTTGATATTCTGCGTTCTCCGCACGTGAATAAAACTTCGCGTGAACAGTTGGAAATCCGTACTCATTTGCGTTTGATGGACATTATCGACTGGACCGATAAAACCACTGATGCATTAATGAAACTGGATTTACCTGCCGGTGTTGATGTGGAAATCAAAGTTCAGTAATAAAGATAATGATTCAGTCTGACTGAATCTACTATTTTTCTACCGCTAAAACGATTTTATTATCGTTTTAGCGGTTTTTATTTGGTTTATGATTTACAGATCAAAACATCATGGACGTTGTGGCCAAACAGGATTGATCGGTTGAAGTCTGATGATTACAGAAACAGATTTTATGATACTTATCACACTCAATCGAGCCGGTTATCTGAAATAGATAAAGCCATACAACGATAATTTAATATAAATTATAATAATTTAATATATTATTTTATTATTTAATAGGGAGAAGTTCATTTATGCATATGGATATTTATGCTAAAGTACTGTTGTAAATCTCAATTTTTATAAAAATAATTAATTAGTTTAATAAAAGCACAATTATTTTAAATTTACGTTTGAAAATAGATTAAAAATAGCATTTAAATGCTAGGCAATAAATATTAATTCCTCTACTATCCGTTATTGTATGTGCTTGGAATTATTTACTTAGATAAATTTCTGGTAATTAATTTTAAATAAAATCCTGTATTTATAATATATCAATTCATATAAATATGTATTGAAAAAATTTCATCTTTTGGTCAGTTTATTGACATGACGATGATATTGCTGATGTGCCGCTATCGGGGTGTTTGATTAATTTTTATTTAGTATGAGTGCTATGAATAAAATCCATAAAACGGTTTGGAATGCTGTATCAGGTAGTTGGGTTGCTACGTCTGAATTAACGAAGACACAGGGAAAATCGAATCAATTAAATAGTTTGCTGAAGTCTGCTATTGGATTGGCACTGTTTTCAGGTTTAGGCTCTGCTGCTTATGCGGCTGAATGTAATATTAATGAGCAAGGCCATTGGCATATTGGCGGTGGTCAATGTACTATTGATGGTCAGACACACAATACGCAATTGGGTACAGAAACCGGTCTTCATCTGGATAACAGTACGGTTGAAGTGAATGGTAATGGTAATCTGACCATTAATGCTACAACACAAAACAGTAATCAGAGCCGTTATAGTGCTAACGGTGTGCAGTTAACCAATAACAGTCAATTATCACTCAATGATTTAACGGTTAATATTAAACCAGGTGAACAACATAAAACCAGTACCGGTAGTGGTGTGATTGTGGATGGTGGTTCCAGCTTAAACGCCAATAATGTGAACGTAAATGCGGTTTATGCTGGCGAAAGTCCTAACATTAGTGATTATGGTCCGGCCATCTCTTATGGCCTGTATGTTAATGGCAATAATGCTGCTAAAGAAACGCAGGTGACCGTTAGCAAAGATGTCAATATTGACATCACCAATACCGCTGATTCTGAAGCCGGTCAATTTGGCCTGGCACCCCCTTTGTTGGCCGGTGTTCGCGTGATCAGTAACGGACAAGAAGGCAGTGCGGCTGCGTTGAAGGTGGATGGTAAATTAACCATTAATGCTTATGACAGCAGTACTTCAAATAGCGCTGATTACATTACCGGTATCTACGTTTCGGGTAAAAACAGTAAGGTTTATCTGAATGACTCTGAAATTACGCTCGGTAAATCAGGACAATATTCCTCTGCATTAAAAATCGGTAAAAACCGCGATGTGGGTACGGGTGGCGGAGAGATTCATTCTCAGGGACATATGCTGTTAGACACCACTGCCGCAGAAGATGCGCCGACAGTACGTCTGGTGTCTTCCAATGCCAAATTGATGGCAAATTATGCTAAAAGCAGCAGTACCATTAAATCAGCCAATACAGCCATTTTATTTGGTACTTTGGATTATCTGGAACGAAATCCGGCCACCGGTCAGGAAGTGGCTTTGAATAACGCCAAAATTACCACCACGGCCAAAGATAAATCATTAATTCTGGTGAATGCAGGTGTCAGTCAGGCCAAAATGACCTTGCAGGGTGAGAAAAGCGAAGCAACAGCAGCGGATAATGGCTGGTTGGTGGAAGTAGAAGACCCATCTAAATATCTGGGTCATAAAACCGGTCTGACCTTTACTCTGGCTGATCAGGCAGTGGCCAAGGGGCTGATGAATGTTTCTGGTGAAGCCACTTTGGATGTTAATGTCCAGAATGGTGCTACCTGGCAGCTACAAGCCAAAAATGATCTGGATGAGCAACGTGCCAGTGTCACCAGTCTGAACCTGGTTAATGGCGGCGTATTAGATGCCAGCCATCCTCAGGCAGGCCATACGGGTGCTGATTATATCGTTCATGTGCCGTTACTCAACAATGATGGCGGTGTGATCAATCTGGCTGGTGGCAGCTATCAGAATAAATTAACTATTGAAGGTGACTATCAGGGCGCGCATGGTGCGGTAGTGAAGGTCAATACCTTGTGGAATACCCCGGGCAGTATTGATGGTGCTGATTCCAGCTCTGATGTTTTACACATCACCGGTACTGCTACTGGTACAACTACCATTCAGGCCGTGGGTGCTGATGGTACTGCAAATATTATTGACGGCAGTATTCAGCAGGCTAAAACACAATTAAATACCGTATCAGTAGTACAGGTAGATAAAGACAGTCAGGCCGATGCCTTTGTGGGTGAGGCCAAAACCAATGGTGCCGGTATGGCACAGCTGACCAGCAGTGCTACTGACAATGGTGGCCGCAATTATTTCTGGACGGTGGCTGCTAAAGATGAACACACTGGCCATGTCAGCGATATTTATGCTTCAGCGGTGGCCGGTTATGTGGCCATGCCGCGTGTGAACATGGAACAAGGTTATGCCATGATCGGCACGCTGGCTGAGCGTCAGAGCGACATGACACAACAGCAACAAGGTACAGTCTGGAGCCGCGTATTTGGTCAGCATCTGCGCCAGAATGGTAAGGAACGGCTGGATCTGGATACCGATATTTATGGCTTCCAGATCGGACAAACCTGGTTAGACCGTGCTGTGGGTACTGATGGTCGTCAGTTGGTGAATGGCTATGTTGCCTACAGCCATGCCGATACTGATTTTGGTGATCAGTACCGTGCCGTTAATGGCATCGTGGTAGGGGATAAATATACCGGTAAAGCCAAAACCGATATGGCCAGTCTGGGCGTGAATACTACTTATTACAGCGCCAGCGGCAGCTATGTTGATTTATTGGGACAATTAAGTTACTTGCATAATAAATACGATGCGCGCAGTGATGTACGCCATAACCAGAATGGCTGGGGTGCGGCTGCATCCGCAGAAGTAGGCCATCAGTTTATTTTATCTGATCAGGCTGGCTGGTCAATAACGCCACAAGCACAATTAATTTACCAATATGTGGATTTAAGCGACTTTAATGACGGTATCCGCGCGGTTGATCAGCACGATCAGCAGGCCGTACGTGGCCGCATTGGCGGTAAAGTGGCTTATAAGACAGAAAAACAACAGGCAGATACTTTCTATGCGGTGGCCAATGTCTGGCATGATTTCGTGAAAATGCACTCAGTGGATATTGGCGCCGATGCCATTCGCGAAAACTATGCCAATAGTTGGGGTGAAATAGGCATGGGGGCGCAATTGCCGGTCAATAAAAACAGCCTGATTTATGGTGATGGCCGTTATCAGCATGATTTTGGCAGCCATAAGCGTGAAGGCTGGCGCGGTAGTATTGGTTTTAAATACAGCTGGTAATTACATTAATTATCATTTAAATACATAAATATAGGTTACTATGTCAATAATGCATGCTTGCGAGAATATAAATCTGTTGTTGTAAATATTTATGAGGAAAATATGAATAAGATATACCGGATAATCTGGAGTTCTGTTTCAGGTAGCTGGACTGTCGCCTCGGAACTGACGAAATCAAATAAAAAATCGGGCACATGTTTATCTAAAGCAGGTGTGATCGGTTCTATTTTGCTTTTTTCCGGATTCAGTGCTGTGGTTTATGCAGATGAATGTAAGGTCAGACAGTCGACCGGTTTATGGTCTGTGGCTGCGGGAACCACTTGTGAAATTACCGGTCAGTCCAAGCAATTTACTTTAGGTCTGAATGATAAGGGCCTGGGGCTGACCAACAGCACGGTCAATGTGATCGGTGATGGCAATCTGGATATTGATGGTCGTATTTTCAGTGTGAATAATTTCCAGCGTTATCTTTCCAAAGGCATTGATTTATATAATAGTAGCTTAACAGCGAATGATTTGCATGTGAATCTGTTTTCTGACGATCCGGGTAAGGCTGCTTCGGTGATGGGTATTCGTGTGTCTACTGGTGCTAACCTGGCTGCCAGAGATGTGACTTCTACGGTGGTTTATACAGGGGAAAGTACCAATAACAATAGTTACAATGCCAGTTATGGTGGTAATCCCAGTGGTCTTTCCTATGCCATGGGTATGGCGTCTTCAAAGGGTGCTACGACCAAGACAACGCAGGCAACAGTTCATGATGCTACGCTGAGTATTACCAATACACCAGCAACCAATATCGGTGCTGATAATGCAGTGACGGATCAGCTGGTGGGCTTATATGTGGCGGGCGATGATACGAGCACCAAAGCCAATGCTGTTTTTACCTCGACAGGTAAGGTGACGGTGAATGCCTATGACAGTAGTGTGCCCTCCTCACAGTCCAAAGGTGATCCTGATTATCGCGCGGATTATATTGTCGGCATTGCAGTATCCGGTGCCGGCAGTAAGATTAATCTGCATGATTCAGACGTGACGCTTGGTAAATCAGGTCAGTATTCTTCCGCTCTGAAAATCGGCAGATTGCAGGAAACCAGCAGCAGCGGCGGAGATATTGCATCAGACGGACATATGGTGTTGAACAGTACGGCCGAGTCTACTGCACCGACAGTCCGTCTGGTTGCTGATAATTCCAAACTGATTGCGGATTATGATGGCAGCTCCAGTGACATTCAGTCTGGCAGTACAGCCATTTTGTTTGGTAATGAAGATCATTTCATTAAAAATGTTTCTACGAAGCCTAAAGAAGAAGCATTGATGAATCTGATTACGATCAGAAAGGAAGCCAAAGATCAGGAAGTCCGGCTGAAAGATGCCAAAGTGACCACGACGGCCAATGATGCATCGCTGTTTGTGACTCAGGCAGGTGTGACCAATGCACAACTGACCATTACCGGTGCTGGCAGCGAAGTCAAGGCTGCCGATAACGGTTGGCTGACCGAGGTGGAAGACCCGAGTAAATGGGATGGCAAGCAGGCTTCCATGACGTTTAATCTGGATAACAAGGCAGTTGCAGAAGGACAGATGACGACTTCGGGTACTTCAACGTTGGATGTGAATGTCACCAATGATGCGGTATGGCGTCTGAAACCGAAAGGTGATCTGAGTGAGCAGGCATCTAATCTGACCAATCTGAATCTGTCCAGTGGCGGGGTTCTCGATGCGTCTGCCTATTCGACTTCAGCTGGTGTGGCCGATTACACCATTAAAGTACCGCAATTCAATAATGATGGCGGTGTGATTATGTTATCAACCGGTAAATATAAAAACACGCTGACGATTGATGGCGATTATGCCGGTAGCAATGGCGCTGCCGTGCAGGTGAATGCTTTTGATACACAGGGTGCGCCAGCGGATCCGGCGGTGCTGCATATTACCGGTTCTGCCACTGGTCAGACGGTTATTCATGCGCAAGATGCCAGTAATCTGAATGGCGATATCAACGAGAATAAAAATAAACTGAATTCGGCACTGACCATCCAGATTGATCAAGATAGTCCGGCTGATGTCTTTATTGGTGACGCGGCCACGACCGGTGCAGGTCTGGCGCAGTTAACCAGTACAGTGGATGAGAATGGCAAGCAGGTATATTACTGGACGCTGAACACCAAACCGGATAATGGTTCTACTGATGGTTCTGGCTCTATTGATGGTTCTGGTGCTACCAATGGCTCTGGTTCTGCTCATGGCTCTTCCGGGCACCATGGTGGCGGTCATGGGGGTGGTAAAGATATCTATGCTGCGCCAGTAGCTGGTTATGTGGTGATGCCAAGAGTCAATGCCGAGCAGAATTATGCCGCTATTGCCACTTTGCAGCAGCGTCGCGCTGAAGGCAGCAATACGCCCGACTGGGTACGGACATTCGGCCAGCATCTGGCTCAGGATGGTAAAACCCGCCTGAACATGAACAGTGATATTTATGGCTTTCAGTTCGGTCATGATTTCCGTGATGAAGTCAGTGATCAGGGTAACCGCAGTGTTACTGGGGCTTATGTTGTTTATAGCCATGCCGATACTGATTTTTCTGACCGGTATCGTGCGGTCAATGCACAGGTGGTGGCGGATAAATACACCGGTAAAGGTAAATCGGATCTGGCTGGTATTGGTATCACCAATACGTGGTATATGGCCAATGGCAGCTATGTGGATGTGCTGGGTCAGGTCAGCTATCTGCATGACAAGTATGAAGGACGTGATGGTTCACGCAAAAGTCAGAATGGCTGGAGTGGCGCATTGTCCGCTGAAGCAGGTCATGGTTTCGGTATAGGATCGCTGGGAAACAGTAACTGGATTCTGGAACCGCAGGCGCAGTTGATTTACCAGTACGTTAATCTGCACCACTTTAATGATGGCATACGGCAGGTTGATCAGAATAATCAACAGGCTTTGCGTGGTCGTGTCGGTGCTCGTCTGGCTATGAATCGCAGTCATGATCAGAACCTACCGCAAAGTTTTTATCTGCTGGCTAATGTATGGCATGATTTTATTAATCCGAATGGCGTGGATATTGGTGCTGACCGGATTAAAGAACGCTATAGCCGCAGCTGGGGAGAGCTGGGTCTGGGCACCCAGATTCCGGTGATGAAAAATGGTGCGGTTTATGGTGATGGCGGCTATCAGCATGATTTCGGCTCTACCAAACGTCATGGCTGGCGTGGTAATCTGGGCTTTAAATTGAGCTGGTAAATAATTTCTGTTGTTAAAAACAGCAATGAAGTAAACAGGCCGATACAGTGATTGAGCTGTATCGGTTTTTTAATGGCCGTTGGTTTATTCTGCCGGCAGATAGATTGTGCATGGCAGAAAAACAGATTTTACTGATCAGTGCTGGCATAGGGGTTGAGTGATCATGTATGGCAGACTCTGTCAATAAAATGACATGCATGAGATAGGGTGAACGTGACGAACTGTTCATCGTCTGTTTGGTCGGGATGGAATTCGGAATCGGTTCACCGGAAAATAGCCATAAGTTATACCTATTGCAATAGGGTGGTGACTGTTTTTGCTTTGTGCTCTGTCAGCTAAATTCTGCCGGCAGTTCAGCGCTATATAATTTGAAATAAATATTATTAAATCAATGAAATAGCAGTTTATGTAACCGATTAATATGTTGTTACTGCCATAAAATTAAAGCAGAAATCAGTGGTCTGTAACAGACTTGATGACTGCTTTTTATGTATTATCCAGCTTATTCGGATATCAGACTGCCCGGCACAGGCCGTTATGTCAGCATTTGATTATGCTTATAATGATTGCCGGTATTCACTGATGGCTGCACTTAGGCGGCGTATGCCTTCGCGAATCTCTGCTTCATCTGCAGTACAGTAACTCATGCGCAGGTGATTTTTATGAATTTCATTGGCAAAGAAAGGTTCGCCCGGTACAAATGCCACGCCATGACGTATGGCAATATAAAACAAATCTGTAGCAGACCAGTTTTCTGGTAAAGTCAGCCATAAAAACATACCGCCTTCAGGATGGGTAGCAGTGATTTCGGGTAGCTCTGCACTAAGTGCCTCAACCATAACATGACGCTGGTGGGCATAGGCAGCTTTAATCTTACTGATATGCTCATCCATGGAATTGTCCTGTAGATACTGTGCCAGTATACGCTGGGTCAAATAGCTGGTGTGCAGATCGGCAGCCTGCTTGGCGACAATCAGCTTATCCATAATGGCTTCCGGTACCACCATCCAGCCCAGACGCAGGCCGGGCGAGCATATTTTAGAAAAACTGCCAAGCATGATGGTACGTTCAGGCGCCCATTTATAAACGGGGAACAGGTCTTCACCCATAAAGCGCAGTTCGCCATAAGGATTGTCTTCAATCATGATTGCCTGAGTGCGATTGAGCCATTCACCCAGCTCTTGGCGGTTTTGACGACTGTAGGTTAAACCGGTCGGATTCTGGAAATTAGGCACACCGTAAAAGAATTTACACTGGTGTTGCTGATATACCTGATTTAATTTTTCCAGATCGATGCCGTCTTTGGTTAACGGCACACTGTGAAAACGCGGCTGATACATCTGAAAAGCCTGAATGGCACCGAGATAACTGGGGTGTTCAACTACCACGTTGTCACCCACATTCAGAAATAATTTACCGATTAAATCCAGTGCCTGTTGTGAGCCGCTGGTAATCAGTATCTGTTCCGGTGAAATGGTCAGATTGTAACGGCGATAACGATCAGCAATCCATTGACGCAAAGGTAAATAGCCTTCAGAAGTGCTGTATTGCAGCACATTGGCGCCATCTTCCTCTAATACCTTGTTGGCCGCTGCCTGAATCTGTTTGACCGGAAACAGGGCTTTATTGGGCAAACCACCAGCAAATGAAATAATGTGATCGCTTTGAGTGACTTTAAGAATTTCGCGGATAAATGATTTAGAGGTATTATTGATTGCATCGGAAAAAGTATACTGATTCATGGTCCTTGCCTGTATCGCTGTAAAAGTAAAAAGTCATGTGATTCATCTGTATTAATGGTTGTTTATACAATGATAATATCAATGCCGTGATAATTATTCTGATCATCATTCATGATAAAATCATGGTATTAATGACATTGCAGATAAATATTGTAGAAACAAACCACTGATCTATTAATTCTTATCCTGAAGTGGTAAAAATGCAAGTGTGGCACCAAGTATTTTTATATCTAAATGATTTTGAGTGAATTTTTATTTACATTGTCCTGCTTTACCACACTGTATGTCACCTTGCAGGCTGCTGATCGGCGTCATTAGCAGAGACAACTTTGTTCATTACTTAATAATTCAGACCAGCTTTCCCGCCGACGAATCAGATGATGCTGGTTGCCATTGACCCACACTTCAGCGGCACGACCACGGCTATTATAATTACTGGCCATACTGCTGGCATAAGCGCCGGCGCTGTGAATAGCCAGTAAATCACCACTTTGAGCCGCAATCATGCGCTCTTTGGCCAGAAAATCACCCGATTCACACACTGGTCCCACAATATCCGCCAGAAATGTCTCGCCAGCAGGATCAGTGATATTACTGATGTGGTGATAAGCGTCATACAGCGCTGGCCGCATTAAGTCATTCATGGCTGCGTCTACGATCACAAAATTTTTTGTCTGCGCTGGTTTGACATATTCTACGGTGGTTAACAGTACACCCGCATTACCCACCAGACTACGACCCGGCTCCAGCACCAAGCGGATGGCGCGCCCTTGTAAACGACTGATCACCGCCCGGGCATAAGCTGCCAGATCAGGCACAGGCTCATCATGATAGACAATACCGATACCGCCGCCCAGATCAATATGGCTTAATGTAATGCCTGATGCAGCCAATTGATCCACCAATAATAATAATCGCTCTAACGCCTCAATTAATGGTGATAAATCGGTCAGCTGGGAACCAATATGGCAGTCAATACCGACAATATGCAGATGCGGCGAGGCTGCCGCTTGCTGGTAAGCCGTCAAGGCATCGGCGTAGGCAATACCGAATTTATTGTTTTTCAGGCCGGTGGAAATATACGGATGCGTATTGGCGTCTACGTCCGGATTAATGCGTAAAGAAACCGGTGCGATCTTATGCATGCGGCTGGCAATGTCATTAATCCGCGCCAGTTCAGGCAGGGATTCTACATTAAAGCAATAAATACCGCTATTTAGAGCAAACTCAATTTCGGCAACACTTTTGCCCACTCCGGAAAAAATGGTTTTAGCTGCCTGACCACCCGCAGCCAATACCCGCGCCAGTTCACCACCGGAAACAATATCGAAGCCACAACCCAAACGGGCAAAATACCGCAGCAGTGATAAATTGCTGTTGGCCTTGACTGCATAGCAGATCAAAGGTTGCAGTGTCGCAAATGCCTGCTGATAATGTGTGACTGCCTGAGTAATTTTTTCCTGACTATAGACATACAATGGGGTGCCGTATTGTGCGGCCAGATCGGTGTATGCTACTGCCTCACAAAAAGTATAATCAGTTTTTGTCATGATGTTCGGGTAGATTTTCAGGGTTGATCGGCGTAATGGTCAGACCTGTTTGTACGGGCTTAAACTGAGTTTTATCACCTTCTTTAGGCAGGTACAGATTACCTTTATAGCCGCAGGCGGTTAATAAACTCATCAGAACGAGACTGAAACATAAAAAGCGTGACATGGCATAACTCATATAATAATAAAACACCGCTTCACTCTGTTGATTGAGTGAAAAACTAGGATTCAAGGGCATTATATGGCAAGATAACCACTCAAATACAATTAACTTAACTTAAAGCGCTAAATAACATGAATGAAAGTGAATTTTTGCAATACAGTGATCAATTGTTTGATCACATTGAAGATGAACTGGACACCGGTGGCTGGGATCTGGATACCGAAATCAGCGGCAATGTGCTGACGATTGAGGCAGATAACGGCGAACAGATCATCGTTAACCGGCATATGGCCAATCAGGAATTGTGGATTGCGGCCAAAAGCGGCGGTTATCATTTTGCCTATCAGCAAGGGCAATGGTTATCTACCCGCGATCAGCATACATTTTTCAACGTACTCAATCAGGTGTTGTCGCAAGCCAGTGGTGAGGCAGTAACACTGGCCGAACCGCAGTAACACCCCGTGACCGCCATGCATACGCATTCATTAAACATTAAAGAAAGCCTGCAATGTTGCATACCCTAATTAAACATGATCTGAAAGCACTACAGGCTTTTGTGGCCATTGTTGAATGTCAGGGCGTGACTGCGGCTCAAGATCGCCTAAATATGTCGCAATCGGCCATCAGTACCCATCTGGCGCATCTGGAAGAAAGTCTCGGGGTAACCTTATGCCGCCGTGGCCGTGCCGGTTTTGCCCTCACGAAAGCCGGGCATCAATTATACGAAGCCTGTACCTTATTATTACAGGCCACCAGTGAATTTCATCGCGAAGTACAAAATATAAAATGGCATCGTTCGGTATTGTCCGGTACCTTGCGTATTGGTCTGGTAGAATATTTATCGCCTGATTTTGAACGGATTCTGGGGCAGGTGATTGCCTGTGCCTATCAGAATTATCCTGAATTGCGTTTATCCATAGATGTCTGCACTGCGCAGGACATTGAAACTACTATCGCCACCAATCAGATGGATCTGGGCATTGGCTATTACACTAGTTTATTAAAAAATCTACGCTATCAGCTGGTGTTTGAACAAAGGCAGAATCTGTATTGTCATGTCAATCACCCTGCAACCAAAAGCGAAGGTCTCAGCTTAAATAAGCTGAAAGAAGATTATGCCTGGGTGCACAATAGCTATGCCGACATACCGGCAGGAACCGGCATAGAAGGTGGCATTACCACTGCTACCGCGCATAAACAGGCCAGCGCCTTATTGTTTATCCGCGCCGGCAGTCATATCGGATTTTTGCCAAAATACATGGCCGAACCTTATGTGCAAAGCGGCCAGCTGGTTACTTTGCTGCCACAGCAGGCAACCTATGTTCTGAACTATTACACCGTTACCCGTCCTACCCCTGACCCACGGGTCAACTGGTTTCTGGGTCAGTTAAGCACCTTATTACCTTAACCATAAATAGTGCTGTCACCATGCACACTCCGGGTTAATGCCGATTGCCGATATATGAATGAATTTGATTTTATCCGCCGTTACCTGCAACGCCAGCAACAAGATCAGCAACTGATTTTGGGTATTGGTGACGATGCCGCCATTATCCGCCCCAAAACCGGGTTTGATCTGCACATCAGCAGTGATATGCTGCTGGCAGGAAAACATTTTTTTGCCGATGTTTCACCAGCTGATCTGGCGCATAAAATTCTGGCGGTGAATCTATCCGATATGGCCGCGATGGGTGCTATGCCACGCTGGGTATTACTCAGTGCTGCCTTACCTCAGTTAGATGCGGATTGGTTACAGCCATTCTGTGATGCCTTTTTTGCCATGGCCAGGCGTTTTGGCGTGACCCTGATCGGTGGTGACACCACACAGGGTGATTGGGTCTTCAACATCACCATTATCGGTGAAACCAGAAAAGGGCAGGGGCTGAAACGCAGCGCCGCCAAAGTCGGCGATGATGTCTGGGTATCCGGCAAACTGGGTCTGGCTGCTGCTGCCCTGAGTGTTTGTCAGCACCGGCTGACCCTGCCGGCTGCCATTATGGCCATTTGTGAACAAAAATTATTGCGTCCAGAGCCCAGAGTCAGTCTTGGCCGGCAATTATTGCCCATCGCCCATGCTGCTCAGGATATTTCTGATGGTCTGGCGCAGGACATCAATCATATCTTAACGGCCAGTCAAGTGGGTGCTCACATCCATGTTGACCAGATACCAACATTAGCCGCATTACGTCATTGGGCACAGGATTGCCCGACCCGACAGCAACAGTTACAACAATGGTTATTGGCCGGAGGAGATGACTATGAACTGGTGTTTACAGCATCGCCAAGCCAAAGACAGGCTATTTTGGCCATTGGCCAGTCTGATTCTGTTGCATTAACCCGCATCGGTCACATTACTGCTACGCCATCACTCAAACTGACTGATCATCGGCAACAAGAAATCAGCTTAGTGCATCAGGGCTTTGATCATTTTCGTTCAGCATGAATTTGATTTTTTATATAGATAACTCAAGATACACAAAATAAACCGATGGATTGAAAAAACCATTATCTGAATCAATCAATATCCGCCAATGATATTGATTTTCGTCAAAATGCCTACTGCTGCTATCAACAGAATGTGATGTTTAGTATAAAATTGCAGTATTCAGGCAGTTAACCTACCAGATTTAGCATAATCACCACCTATTAGATGATATGATGTGCCTAAATAGCGGTTACGCAGCCATTTTATCAGAGTGTAAAGGAGAGCAATCATGGTAAATAATCATTTTTGGCTTGTTTTTATTGCCGCTTTAGCGGGTTTGGCGATTGGATTATTGGTGATGTGGCTATTATTGCGCAATAGCCGCCGCAAACAACAGCAATATAAAGCCACCAAAGCACGTTTTGAGGCCTATCGTCAGCAAGTGGATCATCATTTTGCTGAAACGGCCGCCATCATGCAGGAATTCAGTCATTGTTACCATAAAATGGTTGAACAATGGAATCGCAGTGCCCAGCAATTGATGGATAGCCCGGCAGCACAACGTGCGGCACATCTGCCCGATGAATCAGAACCAACGCCTGTTGGTCAGAACACCACATCTAAAACCAAGAAAATTCCCTTGTCTTCCACTACAGATGTGACTCAGGCCGAAGTTGTGCCGTTGCATGGACAACCAGATCAGGTACCTGATCGCATTGGCCCTAATGCTGCTGATACAGCTAAAACACAGGATCAGACCCAGGCCAGAATACCAGGCAAAAATGAACTTTAATGATTTGCCCCAGTTTCACTAAATCTATTATCAAATAATGTCCTGACACCAATGATGAATCAGTCATCAGTGTCAGGACATATTTATTCATCAGGCCACTACTTCAACATCATCTGGGTGTTTCAGACGCTGTTTCAATAATTTGGGCAGATTCGGGTGAAAATACCAATGACGCTCGTCCAACTGTAAACAACCGGATTGCATTCGTAACTGAATATATTGATGACTGAATTTATGGCGTTCAGTCAGTATTAATTCATGACGATTGCCCCAGTCTGTTACCGGCAATAAGTGAGCATATTTGAGCACGCGCTGGTTATGCAAAGACGTCGCATCATCTGACTTACAATGGCCATCGCATTCATTTATGGCCTGTCGCGGACACGGTTCTGATGCCTTTAAGCTCTGAGGCATAATATCCAATACTGCAGGACACAGCTGATGTTCGCGTGCCCATTGTGCTAAAGCCCGTTTGGCTGCCTGACGATGTAAAAATAATCCATAAGGACGTTGGGTCAGTATGCCTTCATGCAGCGGTTTAATATGTGGTTGTAACTGGCCACGCTGATTTAACCTAAACTGAATGGTATACCAATGCTGACGGGATTTCGCCGCATTCTGATGATCTATGTCTACTACGTCTATATTATTCTGTTGTCGTTGTTGCCCCAGTAAAAAATAAGCATGTAATTGACTTTTGGCCGGCATAAAAGTCATGCTGGCTGGTGGCTCGAGCCCGGATTGTGCCGATACTTTTTTAGAGAGTTTGGCCATAATTTCACTGAAGGCCTGCGCATGTACATAAATCTCGGCAGGTGCCGTCTCTGTATGCCGCCAGACTGAAATACCCGCTTCATCAGGTAAAGCATAAATCTGCTCTCGCAGCGGCACAGATACCTTTGAGGTGAGATAAGCTGGTTTAACCAGTGCACGCCATTGCTTAAACCAAGGTTCGGCGGTTTTCTCCGCCAGACTTAACGCCAGAAACTGGCTTAATGCCAGCACATCTCCACTTGCGCGATGGCGTTCATTTGCATCAATATCAATCTTGAATCGTTCGATAATACTGTCCAGATTGTGTTTAAAAAATTCCGAGTAAAGCCGGCGTGACAAGGACACCGTATCCAATGTAGGTGCAGCAAAAGCCAGATTGTTTCTGGCAAATGCATATCTTAAAAAAGTATAATCAAAGCGACTATTATGAGCTACCAGTAAATGCCCGCGCAATAAAGGTAATAGTTCTGGTGCAATAACATCAAAAGTCGGCGCATGCTCTACCATTTCATTACTGATGCCTGTCAGACCAACGATAAAGGAACTGATCTGTTTTTGCGGATTAATCAGCCATTGATGGCGGCTAATCCGGCCACGATCAAAGCGCAAAATGGCAATCTCGGTAATACGATCATCTTCAAAATGGCCACCGGTTGTTTCAAGATCCACTACCGCAACAGGCAAAGGAAGCTGTGCCAGTACCATGGCCAATGGTGCCAGCGAAGTTGTATCACGATCAGTTGTCAAACCCATAATAGAAGCAAAAAAATTTTATATTCTGATATTCTATACCGTATTGGTTACCTATATGAATAAAATCTGTTTTTATAACTATTTTGATAATATATTCAAGTATCAAACCGAGGCGGACAAATTGATGCAGCAGACAGCCGGATTTTTTGATTGACAGCCCCCCATGTCCTCCATATAATACCAATCTTCCTTGCACCCGTAGCTCAGTTGGATAGAGTATCTGGCTACGAACCAGAGGGTCGGGCGTTCGAATCGCTCCGGGTGCACCAAGTTTTATGCGACCATCGTCTAGCGGTTAGGACATCGCCCTTTCACGGCGGTAACCGGGGTTCGATTCCCCGTGGTCGTACCAATATAAAAAAACCAACCTGATTCAGGTTGGTTTTTTTATTGCTTGATCAGAGCTAATCTTCTATACCATAAATATCAATAGATTTTCCAGTATACAAATGACCAGTTAAGCAGCTGCTAATCAATGATCTGATCAATACGGCTAGTCATCAATATTACCGATCATTGTATAAGGACGTATTAAATAGTGTGTATCACAGCCATTTCAGATTGATCAGACATACCATTGCCAATAGATACCATAAAAAACAACTCTTTCAATGGCTCATTATATTTTATATTAATAGCCATAAATCATGATCATCACCATGACCTCAGTTTTTTCGTTAATGATTTTATCAGTCAGTAATTCAGTACACCTGAATCTGGCCGGTAACATTTAACATTAATTCCGTTTTACCCGCAGCATTGTCTTGCACCGGCATTTCATCATCAACACGAGCCGCACTCAACCCCATCAACGGTACGGATACACGTTCGCTGTCGCTATTACCAATACTGATGGCCACGATTTTATAGCTTCGGGCGCCCAACTGATGGCTGATTTCTTCAGCCCGTTGTTTGAATTGATCAATTGCCTGTTGCGTTAAAGTTTTCTGATACTGGCGCAAAGTATCATTTGCCACCTGATAATCCATACCACTGATCATGGCCAGTTGTTGTACTTCAGCAGCAAAACGATTAAGAGCGGACAGATTCTTACTTTTAATCTGTACCATGGCCTGATCGCGCCAGCCACTGTGTATTTTGGTTCCGTTTTTATAATCACTAACCGGATAAACAGAACGGCTCAATTGCGTGGTATTAAAGTCATGATGAGCATGAGCCCGGCGTAAAACCTGATTTAAACGTTGAGTAACTATTTGACTGACTTGTTCGCGGTCATTTCCTTTTTGTTCAATCTTTAACTGTAAAACCAGTTCATTGCGATTAACGGGCAGACTGGCCGTTGTATTCAGTGAAACCAGGCCATAGTTTAATGTTTCTGCGTAAACTGGCCACGCAGTGATCAAAACAACCGTTGTTATGAAAGCCCAAAGGCCACGATGATTCATTGAATAATCCAATCTTTAACAAGATCATTAAATTCTAACAGAAGTATTGAATAAGGCAATAAAATGAGAAACATCAGATTCAACACAATAAATCTGACTTACTATAAAAGGGAGTATTAAGAAAAACAGATATAAAATAGAAGTGGCGAGCCAAACCCTCGGCACTGGTTTTTTCAGAATGGGCTGCTTGCTTCCGCACCTGACCCGTTGTTCCAAATAACCATGCGAGGAGACCCGCCATAGAGTGCGCATTATACCGTTAATACGCGCAAAATCCAAACTAATTCTATGAATAATCCGGATTCAGAATATAAATAGCAATAAATTTAAACACGTGCCTTATTATGGCGATTTTTTACACCATAATTCGGTTGTAATAAAGCACAGCATGGCCGATTATTGCGGCTGGTCCGATGAGTCCGTCCGGGAATGCGCTGGCAGGCAACACTGATATCACGATCAGTATCCGCAGCATTTTTCTGATGGCTTTCATTCCGGCTATTATTGGCCTGAGTACGTGATCTCTCCGGTTTTTTTACTGCCGGAATCAATGGTTCAGAAGCATCAGATGAAACTTTAACCGTTGATGAATCTGCCGGCTGCTGATGGTGCTTTTGCCACCAATGCGGTTCAAACCCCTCAATGCGTTCAACTGATAAAGAAGACTGAATTAATGTTTTAATCGCATGAAATAATTTATAATCATATTCATCCATCAACGAAATGGCGATTCCGGTCATGCCCGCACGCCCTGTCCGCCCGATACGATGTACATAATCTTCAGCATTGGCCGGCAATTCATAATTAATCACAAACGGCAATTCAGCAATATCCAACCCTCGGGCGGCAACATCAGTGGCCACCAGAACACGCAACTTGCCTTCTTTAAAAGAAGAAAGTGTTTCCAGGCGGGTTTGCTGAGATTTATCACCATGTAGCGCCTGAGCCGTAATATTCATACGGTTTAATTCACGATTAACCCGATCAACACTTTGTTTGGTCGTACAAAATACAATAACCTGACTCATGTCCAGATCAAGAATCAAAGAACGCAGTAAAGCTCGTTTACGTTTGGCATCGATAGCAATAACATGCTGTTCAATATCCGTAGCAGTCGTATTCTGTGCTGCAATATGGATTTTCTCCGGCGTGTGCATAAAATCCTGAGCCAAACGTTCAATCGCCGGGGCAAAGGTCGCCGAGAATAAAAGCGTCTGACGTTTTTGCGGCAACATCTGCATAATTTTGCGGATATCATCAATAAAACCCATATCCAGCATCCGGTCAGCCTCATCCAACACCAGAATTTCGATTTTATTCAATTGAATATTTTTTTGCTGCACATGATCAAGCAAACGGCCAACCGTAGCCACCACAATCTCGCAACCACTTTGTAAAGCGCGCTTTTGTACATCCATATTCATACCGCCGAATAACACAGTATGACGTAAATTCAGATTTTTAGTATAAGAGCGAATATTCTGATCAATCTGATCAGCCAGTTCGCGTGTCGGCGTCAGAATTAACATCCTGACCGGATGCATGGCCGGCGAAGTGCTGGTATTGGCATAACGTTGCATGCGTTGTAAGCTTGGCAGCATAAATGCAGCTGTCTTCCCTGTCCCCGTTTGTGCGGCCGCCAGCAGATCAATGCCATCCAAAGCCTTGGGTATGGCAGCAGACTGAATAGGTGTTGGTTTCTTATACCCTTGATCATTCAGAGCAGAGACGATTTCTTCAGACAAGCCCAGTTGTGCAAAAGCATTCATGATGGATACCCCAAGCCAGAATGATGATTAATCAATTTCATGGCCATGTAGATTACGTTACATAACTTCTTATTAAAGACGAACATAAATTATAATGATGACAAAGCAAATCAAGGACTGAACCCAAATATGCCAGACTAAAGCCATTAGTGTACCATTTTTGTATAGGTATGAATAATTTGACTTGTTCTGAATAGCAATACTTGAATGCTGACCTGATCTTTTGAATAGTCTGGCAAAAATCATACTAAAGAATAGTTATTCAGCCAGAATAAACAAATACCTCACACGATGACAAAGCATTGATAGCATTGTGATACATAGAGAAAATGATTAATTCAATTAATAAAACAATTTACGGAGTCGACCTGGATAAAGAAGGTCGATGCATCCATTACCACACGCAAAAAGACATCGTTGCTTTAAAATGCAATGACTGCCATAAATACTATGCCTGCTATAAATGTCATGACGAACTAGAGCATCATCATTTTCAGCCAGTTTCCATCCATGATCAGGCACCAGTACTTTGCGGCCACTGCAAACACACGCTAACCTATCAGCAATATCAATCCGGTGCTTGTGATTATTGCCATTCACCATTTAATCCCAAATGCCAATTGCACCATTCAATCTACTTCACCATGGAATAAACCATTTTAATACACGTAACCCACTACTGGCATGGAATCAATATTCGCGATTTAACGACATATCATTCGGTGAGAAAGTCATTCGCAGTTAAAACGAATAGTTATGTCGGATATAAATGCAGTGATTACCTGCATCACGGCCACTTTAACCAACCACGACAGCACTGACACAATGAACTCAGATATAATCACCCGTCAAATCAGCCCCATAATAAATAATCATAAAAAGATAACAGAATCAATTGAAAAAATTAAACTTTGCCCAAACATGCAGTCAACAGCTTATGGGATAATTGTTCCTTATATATTATGATTATTGATGCTAAGTGGAAAGTGAGTAAATAAATTATGGCCGATGAAAAAAGCAAAGCTTTGGCTGCCGCACTGGCACAAATTGAGAAAAATTTTGGTAAAGGCTCCATCATGAAAATGGATGGCAGTCACACCGATGAAAATCTGGACGTTATATCAACCGGTTCATTAGGTCTGGATCTGGCTTTAGGTGTAGGCGGACTACCGCGCGGTCGTGTTGTGGAAATCTATGGTCCGGAATCTTCCGGTAAAACCACCTTATGTTTAGAAGCTGTTGCCCAATGTCAGAAGGCCGGCGGCATATGTGCCTTTATTGATGCAGAAAATGCATTCGATCCGATTTATGCCCGCAAACTGGGTGTTAAGGTAGAAGACTTATTGGTATCCCAGCCTGATACCGGTGAACAGGCTTTAGAAATCTGCGATATGCTGGTACGCAGCGGCGGCATAGACATGGTCGTGGTTGACTCAGTCGCAGCCTTGGTGCCCAAAGCCGAAATTGAAGGCGAGATGGGAGACAGTCATGTTGGCCTGCAAGCCCGTCTTATGAGTCAGGCATTGCGTAAATTAACCGGAAATATTAAAAAAACCAATACATTGGTTATTTTCATTAATCAGATCCGCATGAAAATCGGCGTAATGTTTGGTAGCCCTGAAACCACTACCGGCGGTAATGCGCTTAAATTCTACTCATCAGTACGTCTGGATATCCGTCGTATCGGACAGATTAAAAAGGGTGACGACATCATTGGCAATGAAACCCGTGTCAAAGTCATCAAAAACAAAGTGGCGCCACCCTTTAAGCAGGCTGAATTTGATATTCTGTATGGAGAAGGCGTGAGTTGGGAAGGAGAGCTCATTGATATTGGTGTAAAAATGAATATCATTGAAAAAGCCGGTGCCTGGTATAGCTATAACGGCAGCAAAATTGGTCAGGGCAAAGACAATGTACGTCAATGGTTAAAAGACAATATCGAAATTGCCAACGAAATTGACCATAAAATCCGCGCTAAAGTAGGCATCACAACCGAAATCACTGAAGGTAAGCTGGATGATACCGATGGCCAGCTACCTATAGACTAACCAGCTTTAAACGATTTCTGAAAGCCAGCTGACATAACCAGCTGGCTTTAATTGTTATAACATAGAATTCATACTGAAAATAGCATAGAACTAACTGGGTTATTATCAAAGCAAACACCAGCACTGTATG
Organism: Neisseriaceae bacterium ESL0693; assembly: GCA_029433475.1. Taxonomy (GTDB): domain Bacteria; phylum Pseudomonadota; class Gammaproteobacteria; order Burkholderiales; family Neisseriaceae; genus Snodgrassella. Next base: position 95,145 of record JAQTIE010000003.1, read on the forward strand.
AGGAAATAAACAGCCTTTTGAATTATCAAAAACAAATTATCCTGCTAGCCAGATTAGGTCATTTACACAGTAAAGCAGGAATATCCATAAAGTTTTCAGGCAGTAAATACATCACCAAACAATATCGTTAAGGTAAAACCGCCTGAAATTTATTTCAATAAATATGAATGCGTTCAAACAACAAAGAAATATCAGCTAAAAAATCATACCGGATTAATCGCCACTTTAATATCTGCCGGCCTAGCATAATAGGGCGCCGATGTCACCAATAGCCGTATGCCTGTTTTTGCATAGTCAGCGACATTTGATTGATTTATCCCGCCAGCCACAGAAAGCAGGCAGCCATAAGCCATTTTTTCATTTATATCCGAAATTGCTTTAACTTCAGCAGGTGTAAACTTATCCAATTGCACAATATCCGGTTTTGCCACCAAAGCCTTCAATGCTTCTGCAACACTATTTACTTCAACAATAATTTTCTTTTCAGGAGACTCATGTTTTAATGTGGCAATCATGCCTGACCAGTCATCAGGCTCAGCATAAAAAGAACGATGATTGGCAAACAATAAAATAGACTCCGCTGTTCCCGTCCGGTGAATGATGCCGCCCCCGTCAATGATGGCGCCAATAGCCAAAGATTTAGTGCCTGGAATACTCTTACGTGTACAAGCGATTTTAGCCCCTGCATTGATTCTTTGTGCCGCAATAACCATTTCATTCGTATACTGTGCCACCCCGCAACACCATTCCAATATATTTTGTACCACTTTCCATCCTTGATGCAGCTCTTCAGCCGTTCCATAGGCGGTTAATAGAGTGGCGCCATCAACAACATCCATCCCGTCCCGAACATTGACCACCACCTCCAGAGAAAGCTTATTCAGCAATTTCTGAGCAACGGCAACCCCACTGACTCGCCCGCTCAAGCGTCGGTTAAAAGTCATCTGACCTTGCTGAAAGCCAATATTCAAGGCACGGGTAGTCAAATCGCCATATTCAATATCTTCCAGTAAGAACCGATCCAATTCAAAGTCAGATAAATAGAACATAGACGTGATTCCAGTTGAAAATTTGGTTATTCCGTGATTAATTGCTTTATGGAAATTTTAAACAGAACCATAAAATAAAAAATTAATTATATAAAATTTATCTTATAAACAGCTATTTAATAATTTAATGCATTAAAAAGCGAAGAAAGCAGTTGACTGGTATGGGTGGGAGGGGTATAGTTCGCCTTCTTCGCTGAAG
>JAQTIE010000004.1 GCA_029433475.1 Neisseriaceae bacterium ESL0693
TCTTGAAATATTTTAGAGAGAAATTTCCTCTCCCTAGCTTAACAGCTCTTCGCATCTGCAATCCGCTCCATTCCCTCACCGTTATTTAATGCCTGATTGCTGAAATTTGCTGGTATTAAATCCCTATCAAAAATGGCTGTTGTCTGGCTTTGAGTTGTTCCTAATTCTTTTTACTGTGATTTCTGCATGGGAAATATTTAAATACTGCCTACATCATTTTTTATATAGTGAGTGGTCAGAATAAATATTGAGTCGCTATATCCATATATTGTGTTGTGGTTGCCAAATAATGCATAGATGAAACTAATAGCTAGATTCATGTTTATTTTTAAATAAAATTATGATTATAGAGTAATTTTTCCATTTTTGGCAGATCGATGACCTATTGAGTGAAACTATGTAAGGGGGAATGGAATGGTTTTGCTAATACAGTCGTTTCAGTATCCGCGGTAATTCATTAATCAGTGCAATGCCTGCAATGATTAAAATTGCACCAACGATAAATTCAATGGTTGGCTGCTCGTGCAGAAATAACCAGGCCAATAACATAGCAAAAATGGGTTCAGATAATTCGGTTACCTGTACTTTGGCCGCGCTTAAATAAACCAATGCTTTGGTGGTACAGAAAAACCCGAATATTGTGGGTAAGACCGCCAGACTGGTAAGACCGACTATGGTTTTGATATCAATAGTCACCCAATGGAATGTGAAACTGAATGGGATACTTAAATAGATAAGGCCAAAGCCTAACAGAAACCGGGTTAAATAGATTCCTCCTTGTAATTGAAATTTTTTCACACTGACGGAAAAGAGTCCATAACCTAATCCTGCTGCCATGGCATAGGCCATCAGTAATACAGAACTGTTGCCCGACCAGGATATGATAAAGATACCCATAATAGCCAGTGCCGTTCCGGCTATTGACCATGTATTTATGCGCTCATATAACAGGATTGCGCCAAAGATAAGTGCAAAAACAGCAGATGAGGCCATCAGGATGACGACCACATTGGCCGCATGCCCATATTGATAGGCAGCAGTTTCAAAAAAGAATAATGTGAAAATACCTAAAAAAGCACAGATGGCAATCTGGATCAGTATGACTTTTTTAGATTCAGTGGTTTTGGGCTGGATGGATTTAATTTGCTGTTTAAACGGTCTTCTGATCAGCAGCAGGCTAAGTAAGATTAATGCAATCAATGTTTTATAAAAGGCAACGTCATTGGCATTCAGACCGCTATACATCAATGTTTTGCTCAGAATTCCGATGGTGCCATTTAAGGCGGCAGCCGATAGCGCAAATAAGATACCTATCCATAGTTTAGACATAATGTATTTCTCTCCATAGCCCTCGCCACATGGGTTTATTATGATTGGCTGATAAAAATATGCCTCCAAATCCTGCATTAATATGAGCATATTCCTTATCCTTTAATAAAATTTGATGAGCCTGAGACAAACGCCAATAAGGAATTGCAGGAAATAAATGATGAACCAAATGATAATTTTCCCCATGAATACTCGTAAAAAAATGTTCGATTGGATGACTAAATCTATTTCTTGAACATTCTAAATTATTTGTTGCCCATCCGATCATGGGGTAATGTTCCGACAATTCTATAAACCAAGTGAATATTTGAAACGTAGTTAAATAAGGTACAAGCCAATAAAGTACATAGCCATACCAACCAACAAAACCGGAAAACAAACCAAAAATAACTCCTTGTATGATCAAAATTTGGATTATTTCCATTTTATTTGGTGCTGATAATAATCGGTGTTGAATAAGATATTTAAAACTTTTAAATACATGTGTACATAATAAATGTGACCACAGAAATCGCCAATAAAAATCTTTTTCATCAATTTTGTGATCAATTTTAGCTTCTTTATAATATTGAAAATCAGGATCTAATGTTGTTGCAAGTTTTGGATGATGGTATTTAACATGCGATTTATAATAGCTGTCCCAACTTTGAAAAATTAAATATCCAGAAAATAAAGTCCCATAAATTTTGCCAATGGTTTTATTTCTGGTCAGCGATGAATGAGATGCTTCATGCAATATTGTAGCTAATGCACGCTGTCTACTACCAATAATTAAACACGTGAGCGGAAATAACCACCAACACACCTCTGTCATATAAATGGCCAATATACATAATAGGTAATCGCTTCCTAGTGCAAACAACGCATGCCAATTATCATAAACATAAAGTTTCTTAACTTGCTGCAATATTTCTCTATCAAATTTCTTACTCTTCATCTTTGATTCCTTGATTATTTTATATTTATGTAAATTTATAGCAACCTTCTTTATTTGTTATATCATAAGATACTATAAAATACGATTACTTATTGGGAATATACAAACTATTTTCTCAAAATAAATCAAATAATGATGTTTATTTGCTGTCTTATGTCTGTTGTTTATTGATTGCCGGCGAACCTCAGCCATGAGAAATAAATGTGGTTAATTTGATACAATTTTGTGGCGTTTGTTTTGCTGGTTGTTGTAATCATTGGTGTGCGTGATTGTTATTCAGGATAAATGATCTTTATTACGAGAAATTAAGATGTCGCTCTCAATATTTTTATTTATTTGACATTTTTATTACAGCTGACCGAGGTTATGTCAAAGGAGGTCTGGTAGCTGATATGCACAGTTTGATTGAAGCACTGCGGCCAACACGGTACACTTCAGTATTTAATGTATTTTAATTCAGAATTAGTTGAGCAAACACACTGATGAAAGCCGCTTTTAATGTTAAGTCCGCTCGCTTGGATACGTTGACAATACAATTATTTACAGACGATCTGACGATAATCGGTAAGGAATTGCAACAATGTTCAGAACGTTTCGGACATTTACGCAATATGCCTTTTACGCTGGATATGCAGAATCTGAGTAATCCCGCTGCGGTAGATTTAGGTAAATTAATTGCGTTATTTGCACGGTATCAATTGCGTATTATTGCGATTCGCCATCCTGATGAACGTTGGGCGGCTCTGGCAAAACAATACCGTGTTGCTTTCAGTGTATTACCGGAAGATCAGGCCAGTCAGGCAGTCAAGACCGTGGCTGAATCATTCTCTCAGGCAGAGGCTGGCCAGCATGAAATGCTACAGCCGAATGCAGGAGCCTTACCTACCATTGTAATTGATCATACTATCCGTACTGGTCAGCAAGTCTATGCCGAACGGGCTGACCTGATTGTATTGGGTCTGGTCAGTGAAGGCGCTGAAATTATTGCTGATGGTAATATTCATGTTTATGGTCCTTTACGCGGACGAGCGCTGGCCGGGGCGGCGGGTGATAAGAAAGCGCGTATTTTTGCACAGTCCATGCAGGCAGAATTAGTTTCTGTGGCGGGTATTTATCGGCTTTTTGATCAGTTATTGCCTGATCATTTAAACCGTCATGCTGTGCAGATTTATTTACAAAATGAGCGACTGGTTATCAGTACTATTCAGGCCAATTAAATGATTTTTTATTGTGTTTCATCATCAATTGGTTTTATTTTATAAAGGAATCCGATCGTGGCAAAAATCATTGTAGTGACTTCAGGAAAAGGTGGCGTGGGGAAAACAACCACGAGTGCAAGCCTGGCCACAGGTTTGGCATTAAAAGGCCACAAAACCGTGGTCATTGATTTTGATGTGGGTTTACGCAATCTTGACCTGATTATGGGTTGTGAGCGGCGGGTGGTTTATGATCTGATTAATGTGATTCAGGATGAGGCTACATTGAATCAGGCATTAATCAAAGATAAGCATTGTGATAATTTATATATTTTACCCGCTTCGCAAACACGCGATAAAGATGCCTTGTCCCGCGAAGGGGTTGAGAAAATACTTAAAGCGCTGACTGATGAATTAAATTTTGAATACATTATCTGCGACTCTCCCGCCGGTATCGAAACCGGGGCGTTGATGGCTTTATATTTTGCGGATGAAGCCATTGTAACTACGAATCCGGAAGTATCCAGTGTACGCGATTCTGATCGTATTCTGGGCATTTTATCGAGTAAATCCCGTCGCGCGGAAAACGGTGACACGCCGGTGGTAGAACGATTGCTGATTACCCGTTATTCACCTGAACGGGTGGAAAAGGGAGAGATGCTGTCTGTGCAGGATATTCAGGATATTCTGCGCATTCCGCTGATCGGGGTGATTCCTGAATCACAAAATGTGTTGCAAGCTTCCAATTCAGGTATGCCGGTTATTTTACAGGATGATTCTATTGTCGCTGAGGCTTATAAGGATGTGGTTGACCGGTTACTGGGTCAGGATTGCCCTATCCGCTTTCTGGATACTGAGAAAAAAGGTTTTCTAAAACGTCTGTTCGGAGGTTAGATCATGTCACTCATGGATTTTCTTTTTGGTAAGAAACAGGATTCAGCCCGGACAGCGCGTGACCGCTTGCAGATTATTATTGCTCAGGAACGTGCCAGTCATACGCCTGATTACTTGCCTACTTTGCAAAAAGAATTACTGGCGGTGTTATCAAAATATGTTCATGTATCTTTAGATGATATCCGGATAGCACAAGAAAAAAAGAATGGTATGGATGTATTGGCCTTGAATATCACATTACCTGAAACGCCATCTTCGAGAACAAACAAATGACGCTTACTGAGCTGCGTTATATTGTGGCTGTTGCTCAGGAAAAGCATTTTGGCCGGGCAGCACAACGCTGTTATGTCAGTCAGCCGACACTTTCTATTGCCATTAGAAAATTGGAAGAAGAGCTGGGTGTGACGTTGTTTGATCGCAGTAGCAGTGAAATTATGACCACAGAAGCTGGTCAACGTATTGTCAATCAGGCAAGAAGGGTATTGGAGGAAGCCGAACGTATTAAGGAACTGGCCACTACACAGCAAAATGAGCTGGATGGTATTTTTAAACTCGGGCTGATTTTTACTGTTGCGCCCTATCTGCTGCCTAAGCTGATTTTGTCTTTACGTCAGATGGCGCCCTCCATGCCATTACAGCTGGATGAGAATTATACAGAGTTTTTGAAAGAGTCACTCAAACGGGGGGAACTGGATGCCATTATTGTGGCAGAACCTTTTCAGGAATCTGGTCTGGTGACTACACCTTTATATGATGAGGCGTTTTTTGTCATTGTACCGAAAGGTCATCCGTTTGAAACCCACTCAAAAATCAGTACTCAGCAATTGGCTGAAGAGCGGGTTTTATTACTCACTGAAGGCAATTGCATGCGGGATAATGTATTAGACAGCTGTCAGGAATTGGCTTCAAGACAGAAAATTCTCGGTTTGAATAATACGGTTCAAGGCAGCTCTATTAATACCATCCGGCATATGGTGGCCAGTGGTCTGGGTATCAGCGTCATTCCTGCTACAGCAATAACTGAAACGGATCATTTGTTATTCAGTATTATACCCTTCAATGATCCTGTACCTAAAAGACGGATTGTATTGGCGTACAGGCGCCATTTCATTCGTCCTCAGGCTTTAAAAATCATCAAATCCGCTATTTTATCTTGCCGATTGGCGGGAGTTGAGTTTGTTAAAGCATAATTCTGGATTGCGGTTTCCAATAAAATAACGGATCAATAAACAAATTTATTGATCCGTTGTCTTATTTTATTGCGCTATGTATGGCCAAAGAATAAATACAGATTGGCGCTGATAAAATCAAGGCATATCTTTTATGTCTGGCCTATTGATTAATGAGGTTCAGAGCAGAAGCGATATTCAGAATACGCCCTGATACAATGAGATGATGCCCATCACGCAAAACAGTAAGCAAGCCAGAAGACGGATTCTGTTAAAGGGTAGACGCGTGGTGAGCCAATGCCCGAAAAAAATAACCGGTACATTGGCAAGCAGTAGTCCAAACGTACTGCCTGCGACAACACCCCAGGCAGACTGATAATGCGCTGCCAGTAAAATGGTGGCTATTTGGGTTTTATCACCTATTTCCGCCAGAAAGAATAGAATCAATGTGGTGACAAACGCGCTATGGGTCAGATAACGGTTGTTCATTGTGGTGTCGCGATCTGGTTTTAGCAACCATAAACCAACCAGAATAAAGCTGATGCCAACAATAATGTTGATGGTATTTGTATTCAGCCAATGGGCAATGCTGACGCCTATCCAGGCAGAAAGCAGATGATTTAATAATGTGGCCACCAGCATACCCAAAATAATGGCATATCTTTGCGCAAAACGAGCCGCTAAAAACAGGGTCAGTAACTGGGTTTTATCACCGATTTCAGCCAGTGTTACCGGTAAAACAGAAGCAAAAGCAGCATGCATCATTCTATTGTCCATAGGCGGGCTAACAAAAAAAGACACAGCAAACGCCCGCCAAGAGGGTTTGATGTGTCTTAAGTCTCGTTAACCAGCCAGATGACCGGATGCGGTGTCCATGTGGTATAACCACAATGATGTTGAACACAACCACCGTACACTATGATGAACGGTGTAACTACTCCCTTAAGAGTAAAGCAACATAATTCAATGTGTGCTGATTATAACTTAGTCGTCTGATTTAACCAACTAAAATTATCAGGTATCAGGTGCGCGCTTTGAGACGGGAGAAAGCTTCTGCCATGGCATTATTGGCTGTTTTGGCTGGCTGTGATTGAGATTTTTTATGTGGTTTATGTTGTTTTGGTTGTTGGTCAGGTTGTTGTTCCAGACACATGGATAATGTGATTCGTTGTCGTTGTGTATCTACCGCCATGACTTTTACTTTAACTACATCACCTGTTTTGACGATATCGCGCGGATCGGTAACATAGTGTTCGGATAAGGCTGAGATGTGAACCAGGCCATCCTGATGAACACCGATATCGACAAATGCACCAAAAGCAGCCACATTGCTGATGACGCCTTCCAAGATCATGCCTGTTTGTAAATCTTTAATGTCGTTAATACCTTCCTGAAAATGCGCTGTCTGAAAGACGCCACGCGGATCACGACCGGGTTTTTCCAGTTCGGCCAGAATGTCTTTAATGGTGGGTAACCCAAAGTCGGCATTGATGTAGTCTCTGGGATTGAGGCTGGCAATGGCCTGACGATGACCGATCAGTTCACTGGCGCTTAATTGGGTTTTGGCCAGCATTTGTCTGACAATGGTATAACTTTCCGGATGCACGGCACTGGCATCTAATGGCTCGGTACCATGGTGAATCCGTAAGAAACCGGCCGCTTGTTCAAAAGTCTTGGCACCCAGCCGGGGAACATTCAATAAATCCTGACGGCTATTAAAGGCGCCATGCATATCGCGGTACTGGACTATATTCTGCGCTAAAGTACGGTTAAGGCCGGAGATGCGCGCCAAGAGTGAAACTGACGCGGTATTGACATCCACGCCGACTGCATTGACACAGTCTTCTACCACGGCGTCCAAGCTTCTGGCCAATTGGCTTTGGTTGACGTCATGCTGATATTGGCCTACGCCGATGGACTTAGGGTCAATTTTGACCAGTTCTGCCAACGGGTCTTGTAAACGGCGGGCAATGGATACGGCACCGCGCAGGCTGACATCTAAATCGGGAAATTCTTTAGCTGCCAGTTCTGAAGCTGAATAGATGGAAGCACCGGCCTCAGACACTACCATTTTATGTAAGGGATATTCAGGCAAAGATTGTATTAATTCTGCCGCGAGCTGATCTGTCTGGCGGCTGGCCGTGCCATTACCAATGGCAATCAGTCGGATATGATGCTGCTTCACCAGACGGGTCAGGACAGATAAAGCGCCTGTCCAGTCATTGCGTGGCTGATGCGGGTAGATGGTGGCGGTTTCCAGTAGTTTACCGGTATCGTCAATCACCGCTACTTTAACACCGGTACGGATACCGGGATCCAGCCCCAGCGTGGTTAACCGGCCGGCAGGTGCCGCCAGTAATAAGTCGCGCAGATTCTGGGCAAATACCTTAATCGCGGACTGATCGGCTTGTTCTTTCAGGCGGTTGAGCATTTCCAGTTCTAAAGACAAAAATATTTTTGCCCGCCAGCTTAAACGTATTGTGTCTTTTAACCAGCGATCGGCTCTTCTGCCCTGATCGGTGATGTGCAGATGTTCAGCCATCAATATTTCATAGCTGCTGGGTTCGGTAATGGGAATATCGTCTGACTGATATTTTAACCGTACGGTCAGAATGTTTTCATTGCGCCCACGCAAAATAGCCAGAGCACGATGGCTGGGTATATGGCGTATGGGTTCCTGATAGTCAAAATAATCTTTGAATTTCAGGCCGGTTTGCTCTTTATCGGGTAAAACACAAGTGTGTATTTCGGCCTCTTGCCAGAGTTTTTCCCGTAAGCGGCCAAGCAAAACAGCGTCTTCGGCAAATTGTTCCATCAGGATGGCGCGGGCGCCTTCTAATGCGGCTTTGGTATCGGTGATGGTCTGATTAAGATAATCTTTGGCCAATTCTTCAGATATCTGATCAGGATCGGCCAGTAAATGTTCCGCCAGGGGCGCCAGACCGGCCTCACGCGCTATTTGTGCCTTAGTGCGCCGTTTGGGTCGATAGGGTAAATACAAATCTTCCAATGTGGTTTTATTGTCTGTGGCCTCGATGCGCTGACGCAAGTCATCACTGAGTTTACCTTGCTCGTTAATACTGTGCAAAATGGTCTGTTTGCGCTCGGCCAGTTCGCGCAGGTAGTGTAATCGTTCGGCCAGTGTGCGTAATTGGGTATCATCCAGGGCGCCAGTAGCTTCTTTACGATAGCGGGCAATAAAAGGAACTGATGCGCCATCGTCCAGTAAATCAATCGCGGCCTGAATACGGCCAGCAGAGACATTCAGTTCGAGTGCAATTTTTTCAGTGATGTTCATAAACCGGTCATGAAATGAAAAATAAGGTGCAAGGATAACGATATGATTTCATTTTGTCATCTGTTGTCGGTTTATGATGCTTCATTGATTAATCAGAACCAGCTATATAGTTATGGGTTGACATTTTCATTATGTTAATTCAATATATAGAATGATTATTCTATTAATATTAATCCCGTGTAAGTATAAGTTTATTATGTCTGATTTAAATATGCAGCCATATGCCGGTTTTAGTTATGGTGCCATGATCACTCATCACTCGATGGTTGGCTGCACTTACATTCAGTTGATGCAAAATCAATGATTTTAATACAGATGATTACTGATATTTTGATCTTCAGTCATTGCTAACGATTTAAATCATCAGGCAGCTTTGGCTTTTTCAATAAGTATTATCGGTATTATTTTTCAAAAGCGATCGTATCTGAAAAGCATTAGGCTGCATTATTTTATTTTTTATGTTTGATGTTTTAAATACCGGTGAAATTGTCTATTGACCCCTACTGCAGACATCAATCTTAAAACCTATGTGATTCATGATGGGATGCATTCTGTGGTAAAACGGCATATAAATGTCATCATACAAGAATCTGAAATATCATGGCCGTTTAAATCAGCATGGGAACAAGAATAGTGCCCTATCCTTATACATGATTGCTTCTTTGAAATGAGTATATCCTTGAATAAAAAACCATATTGATTGTTGACCCGATTCATTCAACGGCTTATCTGTCACAGAAATTCAGACAGCAGCATATCCGGACCATTGCCCTATTTTCAGATATGTCCAATATTGCGGCATTTAATCGCCCTTCGGCGCAGCTGTTTGACCGACAGATTCATCTGCATCATGAAAGTCTGGATGAAATTATTGCATTGATTGATGAGCCGATTGATTTTGTGTTAAATGGTTGTGATCAGCATGTGCCGTTTTGTGAGCAATTGGCCAGTATATTAACGCCTGCCTTAGCCAATAATCCACAGACTTCAGCCATCAGGGGCAATAAATTTCAGCAACAGGAGGCCATGAAGAAGCATCATTTGCCTTATATTAAGCAATTACTGATCAGTCGGGAAAAGCCGGCATATGATCAATTGCAAGAGCTGACTTTTCCGGTTTTTGCCAAACCGCTTAATGGTGGCGGCTCTATCGGTATTTTCAAGGCATTAACGGTGGCCGACTTAACGCATAAACTGGCTCAATCGCCGGCCATGGTTAATTTTGAGCCGATTGATTATTATCTGGTACAAGAATATGTAACAGGCAGTGAAATTATTATTGATGCCTGTTCATATCAGGGCAACCATAGTTTCAGCCATGTATTTACCTATAAGAAACATTTAATCAATGGTGTACCGGTCTATAGAACCATTGAGACCGTTGAAGATGTGGTATTGACGCAGGCGGCCATAGATTTTGCCAGAAAAGTGCTGATGGCTTGCGCCTATGATAACGGTTTTTCGCATATAGAACTGTTTTATACCGACAATGGCGAATTCAGGCTGATTGAGCTTAATCCCAGAATCAGTGGCGCATCGGGATTACCAAATATGATGGCTGAGGCAGTGGGATTCAAATCACAGGATACGCTGTTAACGCAGTATTTAAGGTCAGGCGTGTGTGACGATAGTGATTTTGGTCAGCGTAACGGTTTTGCCAAAGCACTGTTACTGTATACGCATGAGGCCATGGACTTTTCTGTATACCCCAGTTATCAAAGCCATATCCTTATTTCAGATACGTCGCTGGCTTCTCATAAAGACCCTGATTTAACTGATCTGAGAAAAATTGTTTTTCTTTATCATTCATCTAAAGAGGTGATTGAACAAGATACCGTGGCCATTCTGAATAAAGACCTGTTTTAAATGTTAAAGTATTCATATACCATTGCTTATATTGTGTTAAATGGCTTATCGGTCTTGATTATTCATGGTGTCGGCCAGCAGATTCCGATCGACACCATGATTATGCTCAGTAGTTTATATGCGCTGATTTTTTTCCATTTACTGAATATCGGCGGTTTAAAAACCCTGTATCAGCAACTTTATCATCATAAAAAATTGTATCTGATCATGATATCGGTGTTTTTGGTGATGTGGCTGGTCTGCTTCATTATTCCGGTTTACTATACGCCGGCGATTCTGATGTTTTATGCTACCGCCTGGCCTGCACTGTTTGGTTCATATAAAAAATACAGGGTGGATAAGGGGCGGCTCAATAAATATACTGCTGTTTGTATTGCACTGACGATGATGCTGTTTTATGTGTTTCTCGGTCATGTTTATCATGGAACCCGATACATGTGGTTGATCGGTGGTACATTGCTGGCGGGTATTTCAATGTTTTTATATTCGACTTACTCATTCAGGATGAATAATGCCGGCTTCTCACCCAGTCAGATTCTGGCTTCACGCTTTGTGCTGTTGTTTTTATTCGCTCTGGGCTGGTCTGTTTATAGCAGAAATATTTTCCATATCAATGCTGAGGTAGCGGCTCAGGCATTGGTGGTCAGTATTGCCAGTCTTATTCTGCCGATTTATTGCTCGCAGATATCCATTAAACGGGTAGGCCCGCTGAACCACTCCATAGCCATGGGCGTCACGCCGTTTGTGGCATTTATGTTTGAATACGGCTATTTGGGTAAAAATGGCGCGGTTTCTTTTGATGGTATTTTCTCTGTCATATTGATGCTTATTATCCTTGCGATGCCGACGATTTATTTATTTAAATCCAAAGCCAGCCAGTGATTTTAAATAATTCTGATATGCAGGTGTCTCAAGCCAGTTTCTGAACAATAACCATTTAACCTGATGAGGAAGCAGGATGTATCTGAGTGCTTGGGTTTTGATGGGGATATCATCAGCTACTCGGTTAAAGCATTATTTCCGGCATTGATATCAAATGGATTAACCTGTTACCAGGCTGGATATTATCCGTAATGACCATAATAATATTAATTCTGGTAAAAATATTATTAAAAACAAAATGATATTGGCCATGATTATGATTTGGAGTAAGATTCCTTTATCGGCATCTGTTTATCTCAAAAAACGGATTGGATTTTATTATTTGGTTTTTAAGGAGTATTGCAATGACGAATCAGGATCATGAATATGTCAATTTATCTGAAAGCCATGAAATCAATAATTGGTTAAAAAGAAACGGATTAAGACAAACGCAAGCCAATCAGGAAAAATTTCCACAGCTGGTCAATGATGCTAAAAAACATTATGGTAAAAGCAGTCAGCAACATCTGAAATGGCAAGAATTGGATAATTATTATCAACAACATAAACAAAACCATCGCTTTGAACCACTGTAAGCAGTCTTAGCCTCTGGATATATGATTCATTGGTTTTTTTACCGATAAAATGATGATGATTTTAGCAGTGAAAAAAATTATGGGTATTAAACGCCCATGTTGACCGGTGGCGGTATGTTATTGCGTGCAGATAATACCCCGATACCGGCTATAGTGACTGTGTTAATCCATGCATAGCTGCAATCAATAAAAATACGTGGATTTAATTCATTTTTATTGATTCAGGAAATGATGGTATGGATTAAATAGCAATAAAAAATCACAATCCATGATGATCATGGATTGTGATTCAGTATCGGTATTATACTAGCGGGCAACGGGGTAAGTACCCGGAATCAGAATATCCGTACCCACGGTTTTAATATCCGTATGGCCGGTAAAGGCCATGGTGATGTCCATTTCGTTATAGATAATTTCCAGCGCGCGGGTCACGCCTTGTTCACCATAAGCACCCAGACCATATAAAAAGGCACGGCCAATCAGGGTACCTTTAGCCCCCAGGGCGATGGCTTTCAATACATCCTGACCGCTGCGGATACCGCTATCGAGCCAGACTTCAATATCTTTACCCACTGCAGCAACGATATTTGGCAAGGTCTGAATTGAAGATGGGGCACCATCCAGCTGCCGGCCGCCATGATTGGATACTACGATGGCGTCTGCGCCCGATTTAACTGCTTTCTCTGCATCGTCGGTATTTAAAATACCTTTAATAATTAATTTGCCACCCCATAAATCTTTGATTTCGGCAATATCATCCCAGCTTAAACGCGGGTCGAACTGTTCGGAAGTCCATGAAGATAATGAGGACATGTCGGCCACACTTTGTGCGTGTCCGACAATATTGCGGAATGTGCGCCGCTGGGTATTTAACATGGCCAGACACCATTCTGGTTTGGTGGCCAGATTGATCCAGTTTTTGAGGGTGGGTTTTGGTGGTGTAGACAAACCGTTTTTGATGTCTTTGTTGCGCTGACCCAATACCTGTAAATCGGCGGTTACGACCAGGGCTGAGCAATTAGCGGCTTTGGTACGGCGAATCAAATCGTGCATAAATTCGCGATCACGCATGACGTATAATTGAAACCAGAAGGGAGCGCTGGTATTTTCTGCAATGTCTTCGATCGAGCAGATAGACATGGTGGACAGAGTAAACGGTATACCGAATTTTTCAGCAGCGCGGGCGGCCAGTATTTCACCATCGGCATGCTGCATTCCGGTCAGACCGGTGGGCGCGATGGCTACCGGCATTTTAACGCTCTGGCCAATCATGGTGGTTTCAAGTGTACGGCCGGTCATGTCGGTCAAGACACGCTGATTTAATTCAATCTTCTGAAAATCGGCACTGTTGGCATGATAGGTTTTTTCTGTCCATGAGCCGCTATCGGCATAATCATAGAACATTTTGGGTACTTTACGTTTGGCAACTTTACGTAAGTCTTCAATACAAGTCATTTTACTGAGATCAGCTGGCATTTTAATTTCTGCTTTCTGTTATTTACTAAACGACTAAGTAGTCATATGCTGTAATTTTCGTCTGCTTTACACCAAAACACAAGCAAAGCAGCCATCTGTCTGTTGATTCGCATGGCTTAAATACAGCCATTGTAAACCAGCAGTTTTCAAGAATATTTAAGATTAAATCAGACTATAAATGATTAAAATAATCAGCGCAAACAAAAAGACAATACCGCTTAAAATCAGCCACGGCCCCCAGCGTTTTTTACAGCTGGTAACGCCGCAACTGAGGATAAAACTGCATATACCCAGTAAAAATAAAATAAGATAAATACTCATGGTTTAGGCCTCCGCCTTTATTAAGCCTGTTGCATTAATCCCTTATGTATTGCGCCTCAATATAGTAGCTGATTAATTTATATACTGCTTTATGCTTTAATGGTACTTTAATAATCAATGTACTGACTTTTGCCGATTAATTCAATACGTATGTTTATTTTTCATACACTATCGGGCAAATATTTACGCAAACCATCAGCCGGAAAATAAAAAGCCCTGTCTGAAAACCAGACAGGGCCGATGCATAAAAGAACGTTTAATTAATCAGTTCTTTTTATCTTTATCATTTACTTCTTCAAATTCAGCATCTACTACATCATCATTCGGTTTGGATTGTGATGATTGCTGTTCACTCTGATTACCTTGTGCCTGCTGACCTTCCGCCTGTGCCTGGGCATACATCATTTCACCCAGTTTCTGGCTGGCAGTGCCCAATGCTTCGGCTTTGGCATCAATCTGCGCTTTATCATCGCCTTTTACTGCATCTTCGGTTTCCTTGATGGCTGATTCGATTTTCTCTCTCTCACCAGCATCCAGTTTTTCACCGTATTCAGTCAATGATTTGCGTACAGAATGAATCAAGGCTTCAGCCTGATTGCGGCTGGACACAAGTTCCGCCAGTTTACGATCTTCTTCGGCATTGGCTTCAGCATCCTTAACCATGCGTTCGATCTCTTCTTCACTCAGACCGGAAGAGGCCTGAATGGTGATCTTGGCTTCTTTACCGGTGCCTTTATCTTTGGCAGAGACGTGCAAAATACCATTGGCATCGATATCAAAGGTTACTTCGATCTGTGGTGTACCGCGCGGAGCCGGCGGGATATCCGTTAAATTAAACTGACCAAGGCTCTTATTGGCAGAAGCGCGTTCGCGTTCCCCTTGCAACACATGAATGGTTACTGCATTCTGATTATCTTCAGCAGTAGAGAATACCTGTGTGGCTTTGGTTGGAATGGTGGTGTTTTTATTGATGAGTTTGGTCATCACACCGCCCATGGTTTCAATACCCAGAGATAATGGAGTTACGTCCAGCAGCAACACGTCACTGCGGTCACCGGCCAATACCGCGCCCTGAATGGCAGCGCCCACAGCCACGGCTTCATCCGGATTGACATCGCGACGAGGTTCTTTCCCGAAGAATTCTTTAACCGCGTCCTGTACTTTGGGCATACGGGACTGACCGCCCACCAAAATCACATCATCAATATCATTCACACTCAAACCGGCGTCTTTGATGGCAGTACGGCAAGGTTCAATGGAACGTTGGATCAGATCATCGACCAGACTTTCAAATTTGGCACGGGTGATTTTCATGGCCAGGTGTTTCGGGCCGGAAGGATCCATGGTGATGTAAGGCAGATTGATTTCTGTCTGCTGACTGCTGGATAATTCGATTTTGGCTTTTTCAGCCGCTTCTTTCAGACGCTGTAAAGCAATCACGTCATTTTTCAGATCAATACCCTGATCTTTTTTGAATTCATCAATGATGTAATTGATCAGGCGCTGGTCAAAGTCTTCACCGCCAAGGAATGTATCGCCATTGGTGGCCAACACTTCAAACTGTTTGTCACCATCCACATCGGCAATTTCGATGATGGAAATATCAAAAGTACCACCACCCAAATCGTATACGGCAATTTTACGGTCGCCTTTGGCGCCTTTATCCATACCAAAAGCCAGGGCAGCAGCGGTAGGTTCATTAATAATACGTTTTACATCCAGACCGGCAATACGGCCAGCGTCTTTGGTTGCCTGACGCTGACTGTCATTGAAATAAGCCGGCACCGTGATCACAGCTTCTGTTACAGCTTCACCCAGATAGTCTTCTGCCGCTTTTTTCATTTTACGCAGAATTTCAGCAGAAACCTGCGGAGGAGACAATTTTTCATTGCGTACTTCAACCCAGGCATCACCATTATTGGCTTTGATGATTTCATAGGGCATGGATTTGATGTCACGCTGTACTTCGGGATCATCAAATTTACGGCCAATCAGACGTTTTACTGCGTAAATTGTATTTTTGGCATTGGTGACTGCCTGGCGTTTGGCCGGTGCACCCACAATAATTTCATTATCATCCAGATAAGCCACTACTGAAGGGGTGGTACGTGCACCTTCAGCATTTTCGATGACTTTAGTCTGGCCACCTTCTGAAATGGCCACGCAGGAATTGGTGGTACCCAAATCAATACCGATTACTTTTGCCATGTTGAGAATCTCCTAATCATTCTTACTCGATTATTCAGTATTCTGTGAAGAATTGGTTAATCAATCACAAACTCTGTGGCGCAACTTCAGCCACAACAATAATATGCTATTAGTTCCTATAATGGGCATGGTTAGAAGGATTTCAAGCTTGGTTTTGCAAAAATTATCTTTGTTATACATATACTCTTATATCTCAATCATTTTTTATATGTATCCCGGATAAAGGTGTCAGATTTGTTTTATATCAAGATATGCGATAGGTTCTCTTTATTGATATTGCCAATATCATTAAAATTGAAGTAACCCGTTTATGCCGCACTTAAAGTAAAATGGTAACCGGGATTTTATTCTCAGACAGGAAACTTCAGTTTTCCCATTAAATTAATGAGTAGTAATCAGTAAAAGGATGGATTATGGCTATACACCTCGGGTTTAAACCCATTCCTACTGTTGTTGCAGTGGCCGTTGGTCTGTTAATTTGGTTTGTATTGCCAATTCCAGATGGCGTTACACCGCAGGCATGGCATCTTTTAGCGATGTTTGTTGGCGTGATTATTGCCATTATCGGTAAAGCGATGCCGATTGGTGCTTTATCCATCATTGCCATTATGCTGGTGGCGATCACTGGTGTAACGTCAGACAAACCCGCCATGGCCATGAAAGACGCATTAAGCAGTTTTGCCAATCCATTGATCTGGTTGATCGGTGTAGCCATCATGATCTCGCGCGGCTTACTCAAAACCGGATTGGGCGCGCGTTTTGGCTATTGGTTTATCGCTTTATTCGGTAAGCGCACGGTAGGTATTGGTTATAGTCTGGCTTTATCGGAATTACTGCTGGCACCGGTCACGCCCAGCAATACGGCGCGCGGTGGTGGCATTATTCATCCGGTGATGAAATCCATTGCCAGCAGTTATGATTCTGATCCGGCCAAAAATACAGAAAAACGGATGGGTAAATATCTGGCTTTGGTCAATTATCATTGCAATCCGATCAGTTCTGCCATGTTTGTGACGGCCACTGCCCCTAACCCGCTGGTGGTTGATCTGGTGGCCAAAGCCACCAACAGTCAGATTGAGCTTAGTTGGGGTACCTGGGCGCTGGCCATGCTGTTACCGGGTCTGGTAGCCATGGCGGTGATGCCACTGATCATTTACTGGATGTACCCGCCTGAAATCAAGCAAACCCCCAATGCGGTGACTTTTGCCCATGACCGCTTACGTGAATTGGGGCCGATGAAGCGGGATGAATACATTATGCTGGCTATTTTTGCGTTGCTGCTGGTGTTGTGGGCAGGTATTCCGGCCATGCTGTTTGGCAAAGCCTATACGGTTGATCCCACCACGACCGCCTTTATCGGTTTGTCGCTGCTGCTTTTAAGCGGCGTTTTGTCCTGGGATGATATTCTGAAAGAAAAAAGTGCCTGGGACACCATTACCTGGTTTGCCGCCTTGGTGATGATGGCAACATTTCTGAGTAAACTGGGATTGATCGGCTGGTTTTCTGCCACACTGGAACAAAGCATCGGACATCTGGGCTGGCACTGGATGGGTTCTTGTGCCCTATTATTGCTGGCTTATATGTATGCACACTATATCTTTGCCAGCACTACCGCTCACATTACCGCCATGTTCGGCGCATTCTATGCCACAGGTCTGGCTTTAGGCGCACCGCCGATGCTGTTTGCACTGATGTTGGCGGCGGCTTCCAGCATCATGATGACATTAACGCATTACGCCACCGGTACATCACCGGTCATTTTCGGTTCGGGTTATGTGACTTTAGGTGAATGGTGGAAAGTGGGTTTTGTGATGAGTATTGTTGATTTACTGATTTTCCTCTGTATCGGCGCCGTGTGGTGGAAAGTGCTGGGCTACTACTGACCCCTCTCTTAGTCTTAACGACAAATTAAATCATAAAATCCCCGTCATGCTGTTCAGTGTCGGGGATTATTAAATTTTATAGCCATAAAATCATTATATTAAATGATTATACGACCATACCTGATGTTTTAAGAGCAATCGGTGCCTTTGAGCTGAATGCTGGATTGGGTGTGATCACTGAAGGTATAAACATAAACAAACTGAAAGCCACCTGTCAGAATCCGGCGGGTTGTATTATGTCGACAGTTTTCCAATAATTGTTTCTTGGCCTGAGCAGTATCAAAATTACGGTGATTATATTGTTTATCCAGTACGCGATAGTGATAATAGACATACTGATGATGCCGGGTGACTGAAGTTAATTCATTGCCATTTTGTTCATATGGCAGTTTTTTCTGTAACGCCTGTAACTGCTGATCGACCGAAGTTACTAACGCCGGATCAATCGTCACGGGCATAGCCTGACTGAGTGATTGATGCTCTGCTGATGCGGTTGATGCCGCAGGAACGGATGCAGTCGAAGTTTGTTCGTGCGCCCCACATGCGGACAATACGCAGACAGACGCCAATAACCAAAAATTTCGCTTCATCATTTTTCCTTTCTTATCAACATCTGAAAAATCATTTTGTTGATGGCCATCATGAGCCATGGCTATTACTCTACCGCATAAAATGATTTAAAGTCAAAAAGATAGGTTTTTCAGAAAAATATATACCGTACTTTACCTAATTTTTTTCAAAATCTATGTACTTAATATTAAAATGGGCATGAAAAACCGTCAGGAATGTTATTGATGATAAATACCCTACTCAAAAGTCTATTGTCATTATCCTTGGGCACATTTGCTTTAGGTATGGCTGAATTCAGCATGATGGGCATTTTACCGGACGTCGCCGCCACCCTGCATCTGCCCATAGACAAGGCAGGACATTTTATTGCGGCTTATGCGATAGGTGTGTGCGCAGGCGCTTCCATTTTAGTACTCAGTTACCAACTGGCGCCGAAAAAAGTATTATTGATGCTGGCGGCAATGATTGCCGCAGGCAATATTCTGGCGGCACTGGCGCCCAATTACATCACTTTACTGGCCGCGCGTTTTTTATCCGGCATTCCTCATGGCGCCTATTTTGGGATTGCCTCCATTGTGGCCACCAAGCTGGCACCGGTAGGTAAATCCGCGCGTGCTGTATCGTTGATGATTGCCGGTATGACAGTGGCCAATCTGCTGGGCGTGCCGCTGGCCACCTGGATCAGCCTGCATTTAAGCTGGCGGCTGGTGTTTGCGCTGGTTACGTTAGTGGCCATTGGCTTACTATTTACCTTGCAGCGGTTTATCCCTGATGTGGAACGTTTACCCAGCACCGGCATACTCAGCCAGTTTCATTTTTTGAAATCAGGGGCGCCGTGGCTATTATTGGCGGCAACAGCGCTGGGTAATGGCGGTATTTTCTGCTGGTTCAGTTATGTGAGTCCGTTATTGACGCAGGTATCCGGTTTTAGTGCCAATCAGGTCAGTTTATTAATGATACTGGCCGGCGCCGGTATGGTGGCGGGCAATTTATGCGGCGGCAGACTGGCTGATCGTTATACTCCCGGGCAAGTGGCTTCTGGCTTGCAATGTGTGGCGGCCATGACGCTATTGCTGATTTTCTGTTTTGCCCAAATTGGCTGGTTATCCGTTCTGTTGATGTGTTTATGTACCTTTTGTCTCTTTGCAGTTTCTGCCCCACAGCAATTATTGCTGATCCGGTTTTCTCCGGGCGGCGCTTTACTCGGTGCGGCCAGTGTACAGATGGCTTTCAATCTGGGTAATGCCATCGGTTCGTACAGTGGTGGTCTGGTGATTGCCCACCATCTGGGCTACCAGTATCCGGCCTTAGTCGGCATTCCGTTAACGCTGGCCGGCTGTGCCTGTCTGGCCTTGTTTCATCAGCATTATGAAAAGCGTTCTTTGGCTAAACGCTAACTTACCTTAGGGATATATGATGACAGACACCAGCAAAAATCTGGCCAGACAAAGATTACTGCTGTGCCAGCAACAGGATAAAGAAACACAGCAGCGTTTATGGCATCAGTTCCGTACAGAAACGGGTTTAGCCGGTGAATGGATTGTGGCTGCTCGCCTAGGCGAGACCACATTCAGTGAAGAACAGATTCACATGGTGGCCAATTTATTTGGACGCTGATAAATAGGAAAACGCATGACAGCCACAATGCAAAACATCGACATTGAAACACACCCGTTACAACCGTTTTTACCTCCTCAGGCCAGATTACTCATGCTGGGCTCATTTCCACCACCTAAAAATCGCTGGAAAATGAATTTTTATTATCCTAATTTACAAAATGATATGTGGCGTATTTTTGGTCTGGTGTTTTTTAATAATCGTCATTATTTTCTGAATCAGCACACCAAAACATTCAATGAAGGTTTAATCCGTGATTTTCTAACCGAGACCGGCATTGCCATCAGTGATACTGCCTATCAGATCAAACGTTTACAAAATAATGCCTCAGATAAATTCTTGGAAGTGGTTACACCGGTTGATTTAAATGCCTTATTACAACAATTGCCCGATTGCCGTCATATCATGACCACTGGCGACAAGGCCACCAACACATTGCTGGAATTATTGCCCGCCCAGACCATGGCACCTAAAATCGGCCAGAGCAGTCAGACCGTATTTCAGCAACGCAGCCTGACATTAAGCCGTCTGCCCTCCTCTTCACGCGCCTACCCGTTGGCACTGGATAAAAAAGCCATGATTTATGGCGAATATTTTCGTACAATCGGGCTATTACACTAATATCATTTTTCAGCATAACGAAAGCACATCATGCACATCATGATTTTGGGCGCCACAGGCGGGGTAGGACAATCATTGGTTAAACAGGCACTGGCTTATGGGGATCAGGTGACAGCGGTGGTACGTTCACCAGCCAAACTGACAATTGAACATGAACGGTTAAACATTCGCCAATGTGATGCATTCCAGCCAGAGCAAATTGAATCTTTGTTTACTGATCATCGCCATTATGATGCGGTGGCCTCTTGTCTGAACACCAATAAAGGCATCGAACCTGGCCATGATCTGGAAGAAATGCTCAGTAATATCATTCCTGCATTGCAAAAACACGCCATTCAACGAATGGTTTATTGTGCTTCTGCCGGAGTAGATCATGAATTAACCGGCGAGCGTGGGCTGGCCGCGATGCAGTTTTTGCGCCATCCATTGGCCGATCATCGAGCTGCGATTACGCTTATTCAAGCGGCTAATCTGGAAACTACAATAGTACGTCCGCTGGGTTTAACCCATGATGACTTGAGTGGTGTCTATCTGGAAGCATTTACCGGCATTCCGGCAGAGGGTAAAGGGCGTATTGCCCGGGCGGATGTAGCACATTTTATGTTAAAAGCCTTGCATGATGATGGCTATATTGGCCAGTCAGTGGCTTTATCCAACTGAATGCTTAGCCCATGGCAACAATAAAAAGCTGACCTTTCCTGTCAGCTTTTTTAATATCCTAAACCATCTCATCAATGCTATTTTTCAATCCAGTTTCATGCAGACTGTAAAAATGACAGTACCTGCCGCGTGTATTCGGTAGCAGAATCCAGATTGGAAATATGTGCCGCACCTTCGAGCAATACATGGCGCCCTTTTTGGGTTTTATGCACCATGGCAATATTGTCGTCAAGGGTAGACAGCTGATCCAGATTACCGGAAACCAATAATACCGGCATGGGTAATGTGGCCAATAGGTGCGAACCATCATATTCTTTGATGCCACGGGCTACCCATGACCATGAACAACCATCACTGCTGGCCGCAATGGCATGCAAAATCTGATAGATGCGCATACCGGTAGCCGACGCACGGAAGGCATCAGACACCATGTCCGGCCAGCTGTCTTCAAATAAAGTCACACTGCAATGCGGCTGGGGCGCCATGTGGGTGAAATATCCGGCCATCTGCACAAATTCAGGTGTAGCCATTTTATCAAAGCTGTTGGCCATAATCAGCTTACCGACCTGATCAGGATGACGCGAAGCCAGTTCCAGCGCCACCACACCACCCAAGGATAACCCCATCAGATCAAAATGTTGAATATGCAAAAATTGCAGTAATGCCTCAATATCCGTAGCCAGTTGTTGCACACCAAACGGCTCATGCACGCGGGCAGATGCCCCATGACCGGCCAAATCCGGAATAATGACCCGATAACCCGCCCGCACCAAAGGCTCAACCTGAAGCAACCAGGCGCGGCCGGAATTGGTAATACCATGCAATAATACAATGGGCTTACCCTGACCAAATTCCATAAAATAGTTATCGCGCTGACCAACGGCATAATAAGGCATAGTGATTCCTTCGTTCACACTGAATAGGGATGATTCAATCTGCAAATAAACCGATATTATATAAACACACAACCAAAACAATAAATTAATATTACCATTTTCACCCATCAATCCACCACGATTGTTATCCTTTCAGGCCAATATGCTTGCATTGACGGTCTATTGGCTTACCTTGAATCAATGATTACAGCCTGCTGGGTACTGATACGGACTTTATGGATTGAAGATCATAGTATAAGCCGATCAGCTTCACACTTATCACTTTTCACTATACTGTTTAAATTTTTTATTCTGAACCATCAATATAATTAAGAAAATTAATCGCCGATAGCGCCTTAATCCATGGTTGCACCGATAGCTTTTATATTACCTTGCTTCAAATATGTTCGTACTGAATAGCCCTTGACTATTACTGACTTAATATCTGTTTTTTACCTGATCTGTCGCTTGATCACATCGAAAAATGGCTTCCGATATATCGTTTACTGCCCCAGATAAACTGATCAGACTAACCGGTGGCTCTTATTTGTCGCCTGGTGTTCTGCTCAGCGTGTAAACCGACCCGATGGATATAGATTCACACTGGGTCGGTTACCTGATGTATGGTCTTTTAACCATACTATTGACAGAAAATTTAAAAACGCACTTTCACATTGATATTGCCGGCATTACTGTGCCAGTGACTGCCTTGTTCATACTGATATCCCACGCCGGCACTGATTTTGGGAGTGATTTGCAGATTACCGCCCAGCGAAGTATACCAACGATTTTTTGAGGCCGACCAATGGCCGGCCCGCGTATTATTCTTCATACCAAGGAATCCACCATGGGTGGCATAATCTCTGTCCTGAAAATCATGTTCCAGCCCGACTGCTGCCGAAACAGTAACCAAGGTGCTGTTAACATCAAAATGATACGCACCGGTTAACCCCGCCAAACCCGTCATCACACCCTTATTCAATTTTCTGGCATGTAAACCGAAACCATGAGCACCGGGTTCATCAAAACCATCCTGACGTAAATAATCATATCTTATGCCCAGTTGCGGGAAGAAAGTCAGTTTATCCAGATAAAAGGCCTTACCGCCATTCAATGCCAGTTGCCATACATCGCCTTTGGCTTTAACACCGGTATTCTCGCTGTTTTCACCCAGCCAGAGTTGGCGGTGAACATCATGGCTAAAATGGTGATAAGCCACGCTGCCTGATAGATTAAAGCCATACCAGTCTTCAGGCGCATAAACAGAACCAAGCATAAGACCATTGCTTTTAATCTTGGCACGGCTGTCCTGCTCTGCCCAATGGCCTTGCTGGAAAGTATAAGCAATGGCTCCTGATAAACCCTGACCAAAATTTTTACTGGCACCCAGTATGCCACTATTGGTATTTTGTTTACCACTCATACCGGCCGGATTCCAGTGATTATTGCGGTGATTCAATTGCAGGATAGCTGCTACCTGCTCAGAATCATTGCGCATCACCGTCATAAAATCATGATTCAATTTATCCAGTGTCAAGGTATTCACCACATTGGCATTGCTGTAGACCGTTCCGGACAAAGAATAAAGAGATCGTTTCAGGCTGGCGACTGATTGTACATGCTGGATATCGGCCGCACCCAAAAGCATATCCTGCCATTGTGGTTTCTGAATGTTTTGGGTAGAGACAGTATCCAGCTGCTGAAAAGTATTGTCCAGTGCACGCGCAGCACTGATTATGGCCGAATCCGCCACCCCGCCAGTCAGGATTTGATGGTCTTGCACTGCCTGTCTGGCTGTAATCCGGCTGACATGAAAATAAACGTTTTTATCGTCATATGAAGGCCGTCCCTCGAGCAATAAATCCGTAGATAACTGACTGTCGGCAAATTCACCATGACGCTGTTGCGCCATAATCACCGGAATGTCTGTTCCTTCTTCAGGAATGAACCCGGCTTTGCGGCCATCAAAATACACCTGTCCGGCCAAATTGGCGACACCATGTACAGTAGTCATACTGCCCAGGCTGGTCTGAAAAGTGGCTTCTGCATTTTGACTGAAATCACCATTAATCGTAGCATCATTACTGATAAACGTACCCTGATTATCCACAGCACCCGTTGTGCCCGTTAACTGATAGATAGCCTGACTGGCAATATGGGTAGAAGAAAGATTACTGCCTTCCACCACTAACCTGCCCGCATTCACTTCAGTTTTACCCTGATAAGTATGATGACCCTTTAAAACCAGCGTTCCCTCACCCTTTTTAATCAATCCGCCGGCACCATCAATATCATTACTGAAAACATAACTGCCCTGAGTGACATTGGCTGAAAAATCACCAAATGCAAACTGAGCCGGTCCATTCACTGCCTTACCGACATTCAATAAACCCCAGCCATAAACCGCATCAACACCCTTGGCACCCAGATCGGTGGCTGTGGTTAATAATGTTGTGCGCAGATTGTCATTACCCATCCACGGATATTTCTGTTTAATCAGTGCAGCGGCGGCGGTTACCTGAGGAGCCGATATCGATGTACCGGCATTGGTCGATACTGGCATGGTATCAATATCATCACCAGCCTGAGCATTCTGATTGGCCGTATCCATTCGCCAGTAAGCCACCATGCACCAGTTTTTGGCATCACCACAGCGATTAGAATTGGCGGCAATGACATTATTCTGGCCAACACCCGCTACCGCAATAATGCCTTTTTGTAATTCAGGCTCAATCAACGGAAACAACGGCACTTGATTCGGCTGATTTTTACCCTTATTACCGGTTGAAAAAATCAACAACATATCATCTTGCACCAATGCATTCAGCCGGCCGATCTGAGTACTTTTTTTGCCCTCATCAGTAGATAAATTAATATAACTATTCGCCGTACTGGCAAAATTACTGGTTCCGGCAACACCATAGCTGTTATTCACAATTTTGACACCTTGCCGGTTCATGGCCTCCAACGCATCCAATGCAGCGCCCATGTTCATGGTATCGGCATTCCTATCAGACGCCGCGGCCATGTACAAATTCACGTTGGGCGCAATCCCCATCACCCGATCATTGACATTTTTACCGGCAATATTCAGCGCCACCACAGTGCCATGAATACTGGCCGGTGGATTTTGTATGCCAAACTGGCCAAGATCATGAATCGGATTGGCAAAAGCCGGATGCTGAACATTGACCGGCTGATCGACTACCCCCACCTTAACCTCTGAACCATCCAGTCCTTGATCACGGGCATCTTTTAAATTCAACAGATTGACCTGTTTATTATTACCGGCATATTGATTCTGACTTAAAGGCACCACATCCGCTTTTTCGCTGCTGTCTGCCTGTGCCGGATTAGCAGACAATACAGGGATGGGTTTTTGAGGAGTACTGGGGCGTGGTGGTGGTTTGGTCGGGTCATAACCAATATCTGACCAATCCATGGCACGAACCCATGCCAGTTTATCCTTATTGATCCATTGCTGATCTGCGACACCATTAAGATCAGGACGAGTGAAAGCATCTGCAAAACTGCTTTGAGTATGCAATACCAATGCCAGCGTCAGCATGGTTACCATGGGTTTAAGGATGAATCTTGACTGAGACATGATCTGCTATCCCTATTTTCATAAAGTTATAGTTAAACCAGAATAATTTAACTTATATTTAAAATAAGGATAATTATAGTTATATAATTGTTATTATTAATTGTTTATTTTCATTGAATTCATTGAATTAGAATAGATAATTGATATCCATCAATATATTATATTTAAATATGTAAAATAAAAACAACAGAACCAGTTATTTATTTCATAAAATCTGTATACCTATTCTATTCTTTATCGCCAACACTCAATCAGCCTGATTTCAGCCATCCATCACGACTTATTCTGTCTGCTGGCTATCCACCTCAATATCCATACTACTGATTAAAACAGCATCAAGACCTTTGATAAAAAGAAGGCACACCTTCCGGACGGGTTTTAAAACGTTTGTGCAGCCAATAATATTGCTCTGGCTGTTCTCGTATTCTGGCCTCAATAAAGTCATTCATGCGTTGTGTATCCGCATACACATCCTTACTGGGGAAATGCTCCCATGGCGGATAAAATCGTAAAGTCACACGCCCATCTTTATCCCGTGTCGGAATGGCAGGAATCACCTTGGCTTGTGTTAGCGCCGCAATCCGGCTTAAACCGCCGATGGTGGCAGTGGGAATGCCGAAGAAATCCACAAAAATGGATTCACGCCGGCCAAAATCCTGATCCGGAAGATATAAAAAAGGCGCTGCACTGGTTTTAATTTTTTTAATAATCGCACGTAATCCCTCGGTTCTTCCAATCAGAAAAACATTATTATAGCGATGCCGTCCCTTACGAATCTGCTGATCCAGTAGTTTATTTTTCTGATGGGCATAAACACTGATTAATGGGTCATCCTGATTTAAAGCATAAACCGCAGCCTCAAAAGCCGTAAAATGCGGATAAAGCAAAATCACCTTATCGCCGGCGGCCAAGGCCGCATCAAGATAATGTTTATCCTGATAGCGAACCATTTTTTTAAGTCTTCTGGCACTGCCATACCAATATAATCCATATTCCAGTAATAACATGGCCATATGATAAAAATGCTGTTTCAGCACAGCACGACGCCGGCGCTCACTCCATTCAGGAAAACAATGACGCAGATTGATGAGCCCGATACGACGCCTTGGTGCCACGACATAATAAGACAGCCAGCCAACCACACGCGCCATGGCATGAATCACAGACAAAGGTAACCAATGCAATAGATACAAGAAAAAAAACGCCAGTTTCATCATATTTTATATTACCCATTTACCCGAGAAAGAAACCGGTATTATCTGAAACACCAGCCATATTAAACCGTTTACTGTCTTATCATCAAAAAGCTTAAATTAAGCTCATTCTAACATGCATTTAACCATTCATTTAAAATGAAATAAATTTCAATCAATTGAAAATTATAAATTATTTCATATCCCAATATTTATTAAGTACGAGTGCATATTATCATCCACCCATAAACCCCTACTCAAAACTCACGGCTACACCGCATTTTACTCATGCTATTTAGCCAGATGAATCTAGGGCTTACAATCTCTACTTATTCAGTAATTGCATCAACACCTGCCCAATCAGAATAATCTCAACACTTAATGCCAATATGAATCACTGCAAAATCAGTTGCACAATCTTGTCACTTGCACCACATTTAATATTTGAGAACAGATTGACAAATATGACTCATCATACTTATTAAATCTGGAATGCATTAAATAGAATCAACCTGACTTTTAAAACCCTGATACCAACCTACATCTGAAAATCTGTATTCAACCCTGGCGGGTATTTATCGATATATTTTGTGATCAGCATAACGACCTGATGATGCCCGTTTTGAGCATCAATCCATGCCAATCAATCATTTAAATGAGCCATGCACCTGATTTGTGTGATTTTTTCAATCAGAAGTATGACTATTCATCAGGGTTATTATGAGTGCGACCACCAGAATGGTTTATTGAAATACCTATGTCATTAAGCTGGTCATTGATATTGGCATCAGACAGTAGCCAGTAACTTTAATACCATTTCACGAAACTGCTGACGTTCTTCCTTAGTCAGGACAGACCATACTTTATTACGTACCGCATTGGTTTCAGGGCTGATCTGCTGAATAATTTCTTCACCCGTTTTGGTCAGTTTCAAGGTGATTTTACGCCGATCCAATGGATGCGTATCCCGTGTTGCCCAGCCATTCTGCACCAAATCATCAGACAACCGCGTCGCACTGGTACGGGTTAAATTCAGAATATCGCTTAATTCAGAGGGTAAAATTTCATGTTCAGGACGTGAATAAATCGCCAGTAATGCATGCCATAAACTCTCGGATAGCTTATGCTCATGCAGGCATTCATTCAGCTGGCCATTCAGATTGGTATACAATAAACGCACCAGACGACTCAGCACGATTTCATCAATATTGGTACTGGGTAACTTCTCAGCCAGTACACGCAAGGTACTTTCTAATTCTGCACAAGGAAGAGCAAATCCCATAACAACATATTCCTTCTTAATAATAGAAAAACAGATAATATCATCGCGCCATTATAATAATCACTAAAATTATTATCAATATCACAATTATATATGGCAAATAATTCAAAAACTTAATACAACATACATCAAATTAAAAAATAAATACAATAAATCTTAAATTTAATTACCGGCCACAGGGGATAAATATTATGCCGATATAATTCAAATACCTGGCAATAACAGAATCATATGTATTCAGGATTTTAAAATCCATTGAAAGCATGATTTAAACAATCAGCCCGTATGATATCAACCCATTAAATTATTGCTTTAAAACCCGTAAAAACAGGCTTTTCCTATCCATAATGGACAAAACAATAACAGCCTGCAATTAACGATATCACCAACAGTCAAACGTGGCTTTTATGCACCTTACGGCGAATAAATTAAAGACGACCTTTACCTGTTTCAATATCATACCTCACATCAATCACCTGTAACCCAGAGCATTGATAGCCGTGTGTATTCAGGGCAGTATTGATCATTATGGATATTAACATGCAAATCAACAGGCCATAACAACCGCAGAATGATAAAAATAAATCCTGCCCTGTTATCCCTGTTGAGTGATTACCGCAATAATTTCAATACACTATTTGATACACAGCCCTATGGGAACTATGCGCTGATCAGATCAGCATTTACACGCCGGCCAGCTGACGCAATAGTGCGACTTTATCGGTTCTTTCCCAGGTAAATTCCGGCTCTTCCCGTCCAAAATGACCATAAGCCGCGGTTTTACTGTAAATCGGCCGTTGCAGATCCAGCATTTTAATAATGCCTTTGGGACGCAAATCAAATGTTTGCCGTACTATCTCAATCAATTTATCCTCACTGACCTTACCTGTACCAAAAGTATCAACAGCAATAGAAGTAGGCTCAGCAATACCAATTGCATAAGATATCTGAATCTGGCATTGTTTTGCCAGTCCGGCAGCCACAATATTTTTAGCCACATAGCGACAGGCATAGGCAGCAGAACGGTCTACCTTGGTAGGGTCTTTGCCTGAAAACGCACCACCACCATGTGGCGCAGCACCGCCATA
This sequence comes from Neisseriaceae bacterium ESL0693, assembly GCA_029433475.1. Classification (GTDB taxonomy): domain Bacteria; phylum Pseudomonadota; class Gammaproteobacteria; order Burkholderiales; family Neisseriaceae; genus Snodgrassella. The sequence continues at coordinate 29,548 of JAQTIE010000004.1, forward strand.
AGTATCCACAATGATCTTGCGGCCGGTCAGGCCGCAATCGCCCTGCGGGCCACCAATCACAAAACGTCCAGTCGGATTAATCAGGTATTTGGTCTGTTCCGTCAGCATTTCAGGCGGCAATACCGGCTTGATAATGCATTCTTTCACCGCCTCAATCAACACATCGCGCTCAATCTCAGGATCATGCTGTGTCGACAACACCACGGTATCAATCCGTTTTACCTGTCCGGTCTGGCTATCATACACACACGTCAGCTGGGCTTTGGCATCTGGTCTGAGCCAGGGAAGCTCACCACTTTTGCGCACCTCACTCTGACGCTGCATCAGGCGATGGGCGTAATAAATAGCGAATGGCATCAACGTCGGCGTTTCATCACAGGCATAACCAAACATCAGCCCCTGATCTCCGGCACCCATGTCCAAGTCTACCCCTTCGCCTTCATTCACGCCCTGGGCAATATCCGGCGACTGTTCATCATAGCAAGCCATAACCGCACAGCCATTGGCATCAAAACCCAGTTCGGAGGCGTTATAGCCAATACGTTTAATCGTATCACGCGCTACCTGAATATAATTAATATGTGCTGTTGTGCTGATTTCTCCTGCCAGTACACACAAACCGGTATTGACCAAAGTTTCCGCAGCCACACGGGCAGCCGGATCTTCGGTTAAGATAGCATCAAGAATAGAATCAGAAATCTGATCAGCCACTTTATCAGGATGACCTTCAGACACTGATTCCGAAGTAAACAGGAATTCACTCATATTGGCAGATTCTTTCTGATGACGGTAATCGTCCGACAGACAGTTATTCGGTGCTTTTGTTACAATACTGTCCTATTTACACATGAAGCAGGAACAGATGCAAAAGCTGGTATATTTCATATTTGCGTTGCTGGGGAGAATTCCACTGCCATGGTTGCATACATTAAGCAATCTATTGGGGTGGCTCAGCTTTCACCTGGCCAAATCTGAACGCAGACTGATCACGCAAAACGTACATTTTAGCAAAATTGCAGCCAACGACCAAGACGAACGCGCTTTAGTCAGGGCAATATGTAATGAAACCATGAAAGGTGGTCTGGAATTAACCATCGCATGGACACGCTCCAGCCAACATATTGTTTCCCTCTTTAAAGAAGTGCACGGCTGGGAACACATTCAGGCCGCCATCAGTCAGGGCAAAGGCCTGTTACTCATTACCCCTCATCTGGGCAGCTATGATCTGGCCGGCCGCTTTTTAAGTGAACAACTGCCCTTCCCTCTTACTGCCATGTACCGGCCGCCTAAACTCTCCTGGCTGGAAAAGGTCATGAATAGTGGCCGCGAACGCGATAATGGTTATGTGGCGCCCGCCAACAAGCAAGGCGTAAAACAAATCGTGCGCGCATTAAAAGCAGGAGAAGCCACCATTGTACTGCCCGATCAGGTGCCTAAAGCAGGAGAAGGCGTCTGGGTCAGTTTTTTCCAGAAACCGGCCTATACCATGACACTGGCTTCCAGACTGGCCAATATGACCAATGTTGTGCCGCTTTTTTTCTGTGGCGAACGATTACCTCATGGCCGCGGTTTTGCCCTACATATTGCCCCATTAACAGGAGAGTTAAACGGCGATAAAAGCCATGATGCCCAGATCATCAATGACAACATTGAAGACTGGGTCAGGCGTTTTCCGGCACAATATCTTTTCGGTTATAACCGTTTTAAAGGCAAACCACCCAAAAATCAAGCCAATAGGAATGAGCTGCATCAGATGCATCATGACTAAGCCAAGGTCAATCAATCTGACGGGCACGTCCGGCCAAATAACCGGCTACGGCCTGAATCAGCGCCAATACCATACACACCGCCAGTAATAGCTGCCAGCCACCAAACCGATCATGTAACCAGCCTGCCAATGGCGGCCCGCCAGCGGCCAGCAGATAGGCCACACTCTGCGCCATCCCCGATAAAGCCGCGGCTGCACTGGCATGACCGGCACGCAATCCGATAAAAGCCAGCCCCAGAATCACACTTACCCCGGTACTGAAACCCAGACAGATAACCCATACAACTGCCAACGACGGTAATAGCCACAATCCCACTAATCCCACAGCACTCAATAGCCCGCAGCCGGCAGCCAGCCAGCGCTGATCACACAGACGAGCCAGCAGCATGCCCATAAATAATCCGGGTATCGCGCCGGCCAATTGTAAAATACCATGTAATGTACCTGCGGTAGCCGCACTCAGCCCCATGGATTGCAACAAAGCCGGTAACCAGGCCACAACAATATAATAAATTAATGAATTCAGACCAAAAAACAAAGAAACCTGCCATGCCAGCGCCACAGTCCAGATATTGTGTTGCAATGGCTGCATTTCTGTATGCTGCTGCATTGCATGAGGCTCGGATTGCCATTGACGCCACCATACCAATAGCGCCAATAAAGGCAGACATAATGTACTCAGTAATGCCCACGACCAATGCTGAAAATACTGTGCCAAAGGCACCATCACAGCAGAACCCACCGCGGCAGCCAGACTCATTGCCAAGACATACCAGCTGGTGATGCGTCCTGTGCGGCCGGCAAAATCACGCTTTAATAAACTCGGTAACAATACATTACCTGCCGCAATGCCCAGCCCCAGCAATAAAGTTCCCCCATACAGACCCCATAACCCACCCAGAGAGCGCCAGAGAATACCTGCCGTGATCACCACCAAAGCCACAAACAAAACATTACTTAAACCATAATGCCTGCCCAACGCCGGCACACAGGGAGAAAATAAAGCAAACGCCAGTAAAGGCAGCATCTGAATCAAACCGACACAGATTGAATTAAGATGAAAATAATCACCGATTTGTGGTAACAATGGCGCCACACTGGTAAAAGGCGCCCGCAGATTAGTGCTGATCAGTAAAATACCCAGAAACAGCCACATTGATGCTCTGTTTACAGATTTCTGTTGCATATCATTTCCTACTCAAATCTTAAGAGCAATATCATAGCGTCTGGTGCACACCTACAGATAGTGATATAAAACCAATAAATCGCTAAATCACGCCATTATTAAAACTGAATCAATCTCATTAACATCTGGCGGCATCACTTTAAAGAAAGCAACACAATGTCTTTATTGCATTTATGGCAAGACTTTAATCCCGATATCAATAACAATGCAGTCACTGCTTTACATATCCAGTCGGCCAATCACACCGAAGAACTGCCACCGCATCATCATCACAAAAATCAGCTTATTCTGACCCTGAAGGGTGGCGTAACCTGTCTGTCACCCAATGCTTACTGGCTGGTGCCCACTGGTTGCGCTGCCTGGATACCCAGCGGCATGGTACACAGCAATCGCACCACCGCCAATGCCGAAGTCCTGTTTTTATATATTGATGCCGAATATACTGCCCTGCCCCGATATTGCTGTACCTTAAACATCAGCCCATTGGTACGCGAAATGATAAAACATTTTGCCACATTGCCACATGATTACCAGCCAGGCAGCCATACAGATCAGTTTGCCCGAGTGATGTTACACGAATTGGCCAGTATGCCAATTGAACTATTAAATTTACCCATCAGCCCCCACCCTAAAATCAGACAACTGGCCGATGCCCTGATCAATAATCCGGCGGACCGTCAATTACCCGACGTATGGGCGCAAAAGCTGGCATTAAGTAAACGCAGCCTGGAACGTCTGATTAAAAAAGAAACCGGCATGAGTTTTGGACGCTGGCGTCAACAGCTGCGGTTATTAACCGCTATTCGTCAGTTATGTCATGGCGAATCCGTACAAAACATTGCTTTTGAACTTGGCTATGAATCAGTAACCGCCTTCATCACCATGTTTAAAAAACAACTCGGACAAACACCCAAACAATACGCAGCCAATCTATCAGCCACGTTACGATAATTAATCATGATGTATATGGCACATCAGCATACTTTATCCATTTCACCTGAAGTTCATCATTATTATTTCTAATTCAATGAATAACAACCATACACATAGAACATCAAATCAAAGTACACCATTTTTTAATTTTATGATTGCCCCACACTCAGTAATACTGGCCAACAATGATAAAATTCAACACGTTTCTTCCTGTTTTCCCTTATAAAATCAGCATCCGCAATCAACTCTGACTCCTGCCTGAGATTCATTACCTTCAGTAGCCAGACCATCTCTTTTCCACCAATCCAGTCCGCCAATCAATTCTTTGACATTAAATCCCAAAGTTAATAATCTCATACAGGCCTTTGTCGAGGCATTACACCCGATTCCATCGCAATAACAAATATATGTTTTACTTTTATCTAACTGTTCCGTTGAATGAAACGACATATCTTTGTGCCATAAATTAACAGCACCCGGTATATGCTCCTTTTTATAAGATTGCGGTGATCTTGCATCTACAATGACGATATCTTCCTTCTTACTTATTGCAGAAAATAAATCAGCAGAATCTAATTCATAAGATAATTTTGATTGATAATGAAGCATTTGTTCCATACTCATAAAAACTCCTTTAATAATTAAATTTTAAAATATGATTAAAGATAAAAACTAAAAATAAATTTTGCGATTAAAATAATCAGCATAATTATATATATTGTTTCAACGATACACATCAAAAATACAGTATAAATAATTTTTTAAATCATAGATATGCATTGTGTAGTTATTTAATATTACTGATAAATAAATGAAAATCAATTTAGAAATTTATTCAGTATATGAAAAGCAAACGCAGCAAATATCTGCTGTTTAATTCTGTATTTACTTCCCTCTATAGTCCACCAGCAAACGTCATAGATTGAGAATATAACCAATGATTATAATTAATATTTTAGTGATATATTCATAAATACCATTGATTATGTCAGAAAACCAATGACCAGTTATATTGAAATACTACTTCAGCTACAACTATATAAGAAAAATAAGATAAACAAATGATCAGAAATAAAAAAAGAGCCCAAAGGCTCTTTTTTAAATCCAGTAACGCTAATAAATTAACGTTTAGAAAACTGTTTCGCACGACGTGCTTTACGTAAACCGAATTTCTTACGTTCTACTTCACGGGCATCACGGGTAACCAGACCAGCCGCAGACAAAGCAGGTTTTAAAGCAGCATCATAGTCAATCAAAGCACGCGTAATACCATGACGAATGGCACCAGACTGACCGGTTTCACCACCACCAATAACATTTACTTTAATATCAAAAGATTCCAGATTTTCAGTCAACACCAAAGGCTGACGTACGATCATACGACCTGTTTCACGACCAAAGAATTCATCCAGCGGGCGACCATTAACAATAATCTGGCCAGTACCCTTTTGCAGGAAAACACGAGCCACAGAACTTTTGCGGCGACCGGTGCCATAGTAATATTTACCGTTCATTGCGTGTCCTTAAATATCCAAAACTTTAGGTTGCTGAGCTGCATGACCGTGCTCGGCATCGGCATACACTTTCAGTTTTTTAATCATAGCGTAACCTAACGGGCCTTTTGGCAACATACCTTTAACGGCTTTTTCCAAGGCACGACCCGGAAACTCATTCTGCATTTCGGCAAAGCTACGTTCATAAATACCACCGGGGAAACCAGAATGACGGTAATATTTTTTATCAGTTTGTTTGTTGCCTGTCACACGCAGTTTGTCCGCATTGATCACGATAATGTAATCACCGGTATCCACGTGGGGAGTGTATTCAGGCTTATGTTTACCACGCAGGCGACGAGCGATTTCAGCAGCCAGACGACCCAGAACTTTGTCTTGAGCATCAACAACATACCAATCGCGCTTCACCTCATGCGGCTTAGCTGAAAAGGTTTTCATAGGAGCTAATCCAGATAAATATACGAAAGCTACCGATTTTAAAGAATAATCCGTTAACCGTCAATTACTCATTGACGGTTCAGAGCATAAATCTGCCCGCTTTAGCCACCCGTCTCAGCCAATTCGTTTGAAAGGGGGCAGACAAGCCAGCAATTGCTTTCCATAACGCGCGGTAATAATACGTTTATCCAGAATGGTTACCCGCCCATAATCGGTTTCTGTCCGGATCAGCCGGCCTACAGCCTGAATCAGCTTAATACTGGCCTCAGGCACGGTAATCTCCATAAAAGGATTACCGCCCCGCTCTTCAATCCAGCGACTGCGGGTTTTCTCAATCGGATTGTCCGGCATCGAAAAAGGCAATTTGGCAATAATCACCTGTACACAGGCATCACCAGGTAAATCCAGACCTTCGGCAAAACTGTCCAGACCAAAAATAATACTGGCTCGCCCCGCCGCAACTGTCTCATGATGCCGGGTCAGCAAAACCTGTTTAGGCAATTCTCCCTGAATCAGCAATAACGGCAGATGGCTGACCGGTAGCCGCAAAGCCACTTCCTGCATTTGCCTGCGCGAAGAAAACAACACCAGCGTACCAATCGGCTCACTCGCACTAATGAGCTGAGGCAACCACTGAACAATCTCAGCAGTATGCGCCTCTGCATCTTTCGGACTACTGTTCAGCGGTGGAATATACAATTCACCTTGCTGCGCAAAATCAAACGGACTGTCCAGTGCCAATGTTTTTGTCTCTGTCAGCCAGTGTAACCCTGTCTGCTGCAACAATAAATCAAAACTACCCAAAGACCGCAATGTTGCGGAAGTCAGTACCGCACCTGCTGCCCTACGCCACAATCCGCTCGCCAGCTTAGCGGCACTACTGATGGGAGAAGCATGAAAACGATAATCTGCCTTATCACCGGTCTGACGCACAATCCATTTAGCCAGTGGTATGCCACCCTCCATGGTTTCCGTTGCCATTAAAATCCATACATCAGCAATCTGCTCACTGCGTGCCACAAACATGCCAAGCTCACTGATCAGCCGATCCAGTAACGATCCATCCTGGGTTTTATCACGCTTACAGCCAGACAGCGCCTCATTCAAATCATTCAGATGCTTCAACAACATTCTGGCCGGCAGCGCCGTATTCTGCACCAGAATAGTCAAATCCTGCGGAACATCATCTGTCCATAGCCAGCAAGGCTCATTAGCGCTTTCCTGAGCCGCCAGTTCCGGTATTTCAGCCAGCTGGGCCGACCATTGATAAAAACTTTCCTGCAAGGCCGCCACAGCCTCCATAATCAATTCGGCCAGAGCAGTTTTATCTGCAACTGCCGCCGCCTTAGCCACCACCGCGCCCAGCTTATCCAAAAACCACAGTGCCTGATTCAGACTATGTTCTGCGGCAAACTGGTTTAATGCTTTCTGAGGTAAATGATGAGCCTCATCAATACAATAAAAACTACTGCCCGGCGCTGGTAAAATCACCCCGCCGCCCATACCAATATCGGCCAGCAGCAAATCATGATTAGTAACCACCACATCAACGCTATCCAGTAAATCCCGTGCCAGAAAAAACGGACACTCCGGCCGGTTAGGACATGCCGCTTTCAAACAACCATGCCGGTCATTGGTGACTTTACTCCATAACACATCATCAATCTTTTGCGGCCAGTGATCACGATCTCCATTAAACCGGCGTGATGCAAACTGATCAGCCATATCACGTAATAACGCCAGATCCTCTTTACGCGGTTGCTGCTCCCACAATACCGAAGGGGTTTCAAAACCGGCCAGATTATCCTGTGCATTAGCCTGCGTGAGCTGGTAAAGCTTATAAGGGCAAAGATAACGTCCCCGGCCTTTGGCCAAAGTAAAACTCAGATTCAAACCACTGTGTGCCACCAGAAAAGGCAAATCCCGTTCGACCAATTGCTCCTGTAAAGCCACCGTAGCACTACTGACAATCAGCTTTTTACCGCGCATCTGCGCCATAATGCCACCGGCCAGCAAATAAGCCAGACTTTTACCCACCCCTGTAGGCCCCTCTATCACGACAATACTCTCACCCAGACGTTCCGGCGCTGGCTCAGCTTCTGATTTTTCCTGTGTGGCGGCAAAAGCATTGGCTACCGCAGCCAGCATTTGACGTTGAGCTGTACGCGGACAAAAATGAGGCAGACTATCAGCAATATTCTGGTAATGTTCGCGAATAGCATTTTTTTCTAGATCAGTAAGCATATAAATAATAGAGCAGTGAACCCACGGTGATTAAATCCATTGAAACATTTAAATCAATAAGAAAATAAAAATAGTTAATTTGCTATATACAATTCAGGATTAAGTTTATCAGCAATCAGTCTATGGCTGGCGAGATCAAAATTATATACTGAAATACAACCATAATATCGGTACATAAGGATAAAAAATGAAGAAATTTATATTACTCAGTCTGGCTGGCCTTGTGGCCATCAGTCTTCTTGCATGCTCCAGAACCAGTAGCACCGGTCAGGATAAAAAAGAGCTGGTTTTCGGTGGTTCAGCCATGCCTTACGGGATTTTATTCAACGAGGCCATCAAACCCATGCTTGAACAACAAGGCTATCATATTAAAACCCTGAATTTCTCCTCACTTGATGTCAATAATACCGCCATTAATGATGGAACCGTTGATTTTAATCTGGATCAGCACACGGCCTACCTCACCGTTTATAACCGCGATAAAGACACCCATCTTTATCCTCTGGTACATATTCCTACCATCCCCGCCGCATTCTATTCAGATAAATACCGCTCTTTTACCCAGGCACCTAAAGGCGCCACCGTATTAATTCCCAACGATGTATCCAATACTGCACGTGCATTACGGACATTATCTGAGGCAAATTTAATTCAATTAAGTCCTGACGTCGATCCATTACTGGCTTCTGCTAAAGACATCATCAGTAACCCTCGTCAATTGCGTATTAAAGAAATGGATTCAGTCATCATCCCGCGCTCATTACCCGATACAGACTTTGCTTTTGCTTCCGGTGGTATTGCCTACCAATCCAAAATGGATCCGGCCAAAATCGTATTACGCGAACATGTCACACCAGACATGGAAATGGTGGTCACCATTAATGAAAAAAATAAAAATACCAATTGGGCTAAAGATTTGAAAGCGGCTTATGAATCCGTCCAATTCAATCGTTTTATGCGAGAGCATGACGCAAATAAACAATGGATTCTGCCTCAGTATTTTTAATCCGCCACCAAAATCAATACATGTATATTGTGCTATAGACAACACAATATACATGTTATTTCTATTGCTTATTGCACCATGCACTCACAAACTATTCATCAGCCAGCTATTATTTTCCATCTGATTTAAAACAATAAATGATTAATTTTATCTCTGCGATTAAATACTTATCTTAATGACATAAAAATGATTCATCACCCCCGAATCCATATCAGCAGATCAGAAATATCAATACAAATAAACAATATATTTTAATTAGATATGAATAAATCCATGATCCATTAAAATGATCTCCTGATTATCCTTTATGCATAAAGTTTTGAAAAAATATTCATCATAATGCTATAGTGTTATACTAAAGACAACATAAATTTACCTAATACCCTATTTATTAGAACTGTAAAACATATGTTTTCTATTAGTGCCTACCTTGGAGAAACGCATGACCTTATATCAGATTAAACCGGCATTTCAGAAATTATTGCGTCCTTTAATGTTTCGCTTGGCAAATAAAGGCATCACAGCCAATCATATTACGCTCAGCGCCATGGCATTATCGTTTATTACCGGTATCCTATTATGTATATGGCCAATACCTGAATTATTCTGGCTGCTGCCAGTGGTTTTATTGATCCGCATGGCACTGAATGCATTAGATGGCATGCTGGCACGCGAATGTAATCAACAAACCAAACTGGGAGCCATTCTGAATGAGCTGGGCGACATATTATCCGATACTGCCTTATATTTACCGTTTGCCCTACTTATTCATAGCAATGCCGCTCTGGTATTAATCATGATTTTTGGTGCTGCCCTGACTGAATTCTGTGGCGTACTGGCTCAGACCATGAATAACATCCGCAGCTACGCTGGCCCGATGGGTAAAAGTGATCGTGCTTTAATATTAGGAACATGGGGCTTGATCATTACTTTCCGGCCACACCTGACAACCTATAACAACCTCGTCTGGGGCATCATCATTGTATTATTGATCTGGACCATCATTAACCGCTGTCGCAGCGTCTATCAAAATAAAGCATAAAAAGCATAATATGTTGTTATCAAAAATATTAATTATTATTTTCAGCTTATTGTTCGCCGCTACCATCGTGAACATGGCCTTAATTCGTATAAAACCTCAGCAAAACTGGCGCGAACTGACACTACGTATCAAAACGTGGTGGTTGATTGTTATCTTTTTTAGTTGTGCCATTATAAGCCCGCACTGGTTAGGACTTACTTTATTTGCCTTCGTCAGTTTTATGGCATTAAAAGAATTTCTGACCCTAATTCCCATGCGCCAGACCGACCGCATGCCGATTTTATGGTTATTTCTTACCATTCCCATCAATTACTGTCTGATCGGCTATGGTCAATACAACCTCTTTATTATTTTCATTCCCATTTACGTTTTCTTATTTCTGCCCATCAGAATGGTTTTATCGGGTGATACCCGGAATTTTTTAAATACAGTATCCAAATTCCATTGGGCACTGATGACCACCGTTTTCGCCTTTAGCCATGTTGCTTTTTTATTGGTATTACCATCGCATCATGAAAGTGGCGCCTTACTGGCATTGTTTTTGGTAGGGCTAACTGAAGTGAATGATATTACACAATATCTCTGGGGAAAGTCTTTAGGTAAAATCAAAATTACTCCCACTGTCAGTCCAAATAAAACTTTGGCTGGTTTTCTGGGTGGTGTGATTAGCACGGTTCTACTAGCACTTATTATTGGTCCCATTCTTACCCCGTTAACTTTCGGCATGGCATTCATCAGCGGTCTGATCATCAGTATCGCAGGTTTCTGTGGCGATATTGTCATGTCTGCCATCAAACGGGATATCGGCATCAAAGACAGCGGCACACTTTTACCCGGGCATGGCGGCATTCTTGACCGGTTGGATTCATTAATCTTCACAGCCCCTTTATTTTTTCATTTTATGCATTACTTTTATTATTAATCCAAGGTTCGCCATATGGTATTGCAACATATTATCCGCGCCTCGTTTCTCTTATGCATTGTAAGACCAGTTATGTGGCTATGGTTTGGTTTACGTATCAGGCATCGCCATTATCTCCCGACTCAAGGGCCGGCTATTATTGTTGCTAATCATAACAGTCATATGGATGTCTTTGCATTATTAGCCTTACTGCCGTTCAAACTTCAATTAATTACCCATCCCGCAGCCGCGGCCGACTATTTCCTTAAAAACAAATGGTTTGCCTGGTTTGCACTCCATATACTCAACATTATTCCCGTTGTACGCGGAGGAGACCATCTGACCAATCCTCTGGCCGGATGTGAGAAAGCACTGCGAAACAATCAAATCCTTATTCTTTTCCCAGAAGGATCACGCGGCGAAGCCGGTAAACTGGCACCGTTAAAATCCGGTTTATGGTATCTTAGCCAGAGTTTGCCAAGAGTGCCCATTATTCCCATTGGCTTAAAAGGCACAGAAAAAATCATGGCCAAAGGACATTATTTTCCATTGCCTTTATTTATTGATGTCAATATTGGGAAGGCGATGTATTTCAATCAGAATAAAGAACAATTCAAAGAACAATTATCAGAGCAGTTATTAATATTACAACAACCAAATGACTCTCATTATTCAGATAACTAATTTAAGCTTCAATTTATAAAATTATTTTGAATAACCCGTTTATGATTCCACTTATAACCGAGCTTTCTGATGCGATTAAAACACTTGGGAAAGCCTCAGCGTAAATGCTTGTCAGTGATGGTACCTGGTACCGACATAATCGCCGAATCATCCGCTAACCTGGGTTGATAATAGTAAGCACAACGGCTTAAGCCAACAATAGCGCAACTCATAGCAATAGTAACAGAGTGATTTTGTTGAAGTTGCTGTGCCAAAATTTTATGAGCCAGTGTAGGCACTAGAGCTTTTTTATGATTTCCTCCTGAAGCTGAGATTTTAGACTCAACTCAGCAAACATCTGCTTAAGCTTATGATTTTCTGCTTCTGGCTCTTTTAAACGTTTGATGTCTGAAGTTTCCATACCGCCATATTTTTCGCGCCATTTATAGAAAGTTGAGTTACCCATGCCATATTTACGGCATAGTTCCTTAATAGGAACACCGGCTTCAGCTTCTTTTAAAATGGATACGATTTGATGTTCAGTCATTTTTTCATGTTTAAATCCTCAGTGGGTTAATAGAGAGAATTTTCTACGTTTATGCTGTACTATTTTAGGGGATAGCTACATCCTCGGCCTCACCTAGATTTCCGGTGACTCCTCCCCTCTGCCACAATGGTAAAAGCCCCGTAGCATCAGCTACAGGGCTCTTCTTATCGGTGT
>JAQTIE010000005.1:0-179777 GCA_029433475.1 Neisseriaceae bacterium ESL0693
ACACCGATAAGAAGAGCCCTGTAGCTGATGCTACGGGGCTTTTACCATTGTGGCAGAGGGGAGGAGTCACCGGAAATTTAGGTGAGGCCGGGGAAGTTCTGCTGTCGCAGTGCTTCATAGAGCACCAGAGCGGCGGTATTGGAGAGGTTGAGGGAGCGGACATCTGTGGATTGGGGGATGCGCAGACATTGCTCGAGGTGTTGTTGTATGTGGTGATGGCCGACTTGAAGGAGATTTATCGGTCAGTAACTGAGGAAAGGCACCGCAGATACTTGATGAATTCAGTTCTAAATCAATGAATGAGTATCCTCGAATCAGTAAATTGTGACAAGTCAGCTGACTGAATCTGAATGCCTTGTTGGATTATTCTGAGAATATGTAAGGCAATAGATACGGCCAATGCGTCAGCGTCTTGGAATTCAGAAGGACGACGGGAGCTGATACTGTAAATGAATGAAAGAATCTTACAGATTTAAAGGCTATTTCCGAAGTCATTTACTGTAGCAACATATTTGATAATGATGACCAATGAAGTTGGTTATCTTCGATATTACAGAAAATCTGAAATTTCTATTAATAAACAAAGTTAAATCAAATTCCATTGTGCCAGCCAGATTGAGTTTATAGACTGATATACTGTTGGATAGATGACTAAAAAATTCATCTGATTACACCGATATGACTATTATGAGCGAATAGACAAGATCTCAAGGCGGCCATCAGCCGATTTGTCAGTCAGGCAATTTCTGGTTATGCTGCATTCCGGTATGGCTGTGTGAGACAGTCATAAAATCATATTGACTACTGCGCTGGTATATATCAGGCAGTTTCTGGTACTTTCAATAAATTATTATATGTTTACCAATGATCCTTTTCTGAATTTGGAAAATTTACATCACCCGGATACCCAGGCACTGATCCGGCAATCGCGTTTTCAGACACAATGGTCTTTAATTGATGATCCGACGTTTGATGCAATAAGACAGGACATGACTTCAGTGTTGCAGGATGAGCAGCAAATTCCGTTTTGTCAGGAATTTCGTGCCCGTATGTATCATTTTTATCAGTCTGAAGAATGGCCTAAGGGTGTTTATCGGGTATGTTCGAGTGCCAGCTATCGTGCAGGAATACCGCAATGGCAGATTTTGTTTTCAGTGGCAGATTTTGATGCGGTGCTGGGCGATGATGTGGCATTGCAAGGCGTGGCGCATTATGTTGAAGCACCGGAACATGTGCTGATCAGTCTGAGTGCGGGCGGAGGCGATGCCGCTTATACTATTGAGTTTGATCTGGCTAAACAATGCATTGTAGCGGAAGGTTTTCATTTCCCGCTGGGTAAAAGTGTGGTGAGCTGGCGCGATGAAAACAGTGTCTGGGTATGTCCGGCCTGGGATGAGCGTCAGTGCACACAAGCGGGCTACGCTAAACAAGTGTGGTTATTGTGCCGTGGACAGCGGTTTGAAGAGGCAGTTCCTGTTTTTGATATGGACGCTGGTGGCATGATGGTAAATGCATGGCGTTATCTGGATAATCAGGGTTCGCCGATTGACCTGATTGAAGCGGCGAGTGGATTTTATCATAAGCAATATTATCAGGTAATGGCCGATCTGCAGCCCAAAGTACTGAATTTGCCTGATGATTGTGAGTTGATGGGTTATCTGTATGGTCAGTTGCTGGTGCAGTTACGCAGTGACTGGATGCGTGCTAATCAGTGTTATCCGGCCGGCAGTCTGGTGGCGGTAAAGCTGCGTAAAGGGATATTGGGTGCAGCAGAGGTGATTTTTGTACCGGATGCTTCTCAGGCGATTGAGTGTGTCGAAACCACGCGCCGGTTTGTGGTGGTGTCGATTTTATCTCATGTTAAAAGCACTTTGCTGGCGTGGCAGTTTGTTGATGGGCACTGGCAATCAATATCTGTGCCAAGTTTACCCTCTGGTACGCTGGAAATCGTTGATCAGCCGTGGGGAGGTGACGTGTTGTATGTGGCCATCAGTGATTTTACAACACCGCTGTCACTGTATACGCTGGATTTGCAGTTACAGGAATTGTGTGTGATGCGTCGCCAGCAAAATCAGTTTGATGCTGAAGGCGTAAAGATTAAACAGTATTTTGCATTGTCGGCAGATGGTACACAGATACCTTATTATCATGTGGGGCAGGCAATGGGTAAAAAGGTACCTACGCTGGTCTATGTGTATGGTGGTTTTGGCATGCCACAATTGCCTTACTATCTGGGCGGGATAGGGCGTTACTGGTTACAAAAAGGCTATGCCTTTGTACTGGCCAATGTGCGCGGGGGCGGTGAATTTGGTCCGGCATGGCATTACGCTGCCTGCGGAGTACATAAGCATCGCAGTGTGGATGATTTACTGGCCGTCTTGCAGGACTTATATCAGCATGACAGAGCCAGTGCGGCACATACTGCTATTCAAGGCGGCAGTAATGGTGCTTTGGTGGTGGCTTCAGCTCTGTGTCGTGCGCCACAGCTTCTGGGCGCGGTGGTGTGTGAGGTACCGCTGACGGATATGCTGCGTTATCCTTATCTGTCAGTGGGCGCTTCCTGGCTGGATGAGTATGGTGATCCTGAAGTTGAAAACGAAAAAGCAGCATTGGCTTTATTGTCGCCGTATCATAATATTCAGGCTGCACCAGCCTATCCGCCGGTACTGGTGAGTACCAGTATGAATGATGATCGGGTACATCCGGCGCATGCATTAAAATTTTATGCGCGGCTGCGACAGCTTAAGCAACCGGTATGGCTGGCGGTGGCTGATCAGGGCGGCCATGGTGGCTCGGTCACTCAGGCAGATACTGCCTCAGAGCTGGCATTATTATTTAGTTTTCTATATCAGACTATTGCTTATAATCAAATATAATAATATGCTTTGAATGGCGGCAGAGAAAAGCAGCATGTTTATTCATTTACCGGTACTGGCGGGTAAAACAGCATGATGATTTAACCCTGCATTTATCCGGAATAAATTAAATTAAAAAGGTGGTGAAAATCACTGAAAACCGGTAAACTGTCGCCAAATGATTTTTTAGATAGAAAACCGGTTATTTATTCGGTACAATAGTAAACATCTAACTGTATTAATTTAATATTAACCCTGTCCGCTATGTGCCGGGCAAAGTAAGGAAAGATCTGTAAATGGATAACAACATCGAACAGCGTGTGAAAAAAATTGTTGCAGAACAATTGGGTGTGAGTGAAGCAGAAGTAAAAAATGAATCTTCTTTTCAGGAAGATCTGGGTGCCGACTCACTGGACACCGTTGAATTGGTGATGGCTCTGGAAGAAGCTTTTGGTTGCGAAATCCCTGATGAAGAAGCAGAAAAAATCACAACTGTACAACAAGCCATTGATTTTGTTAGCGCCCATTTAGATTAATTATTGAAGGCGTTTCCAATCTCAGATAATACCTCTGACGAAGATAGGTGTGCCGTTGCCGCCTGAATCGGCAGAGGTTTTTTCTTGTGAGAAAAATATGAGTAAAAAAAGAGTAGTCATTACTGGTTTAGGGCAGGTTTCTCCTGTGGGTAACGATGTGGCCACCGCCTGGCAAAATCTGCTGAACGGCGTGAGTGGTATTGGTACCATTACCCATTTTGATGCTTCTGCTTTACCCTGTCAGATTGCCGGTGAAGTAAAGAATTTTGATGTTAACCAGTATCTGAACAGTAAAGAAGCACGCCGGATGGATTCGTTTATCCATTTCGGTATTGCGGCTGCTTTACAGGCCATTGATGATGCCGGCCTGGATGATATGGCCAATCTGGATACCACCCGTGTGGGGGTGAATATTGGTGCCGGTATTGGCGGATTACCTGCCATTGAGGCTACCGCCCGGACGCTGGTGGCGCACGGGCCGCGTAAAATTAATCCGTTTTTTATTCCCAGTTCGCTGATTAATTTGATTGCTGGTCATGTCACCATTCTGAAAGGTTATCAGGGCCCGAGTTATGGTATGGTATCTGCCTGTACCACGGGGGCACACAGTATTGGTGATTCTGCCCGGCTGATTGCCTATGGTGATGCTGATGTGATGATTGCAGGCGGTGCTGAAGGTGCCATCTGTGAGATGGGCATTGGTGGTTTTGCGGCCATGAAGGCGTTATCTACCCGCAATGATGATCCGGCCACGGCTTCCCGTCCCTGGGATACCGGACGTGATGGTTTTGTGATGGGTGAAGGTGCCGGTATTATGGTGCTGGAAGACTATGATCACGCTAAAAAACGCGGTGCGCGTATTTATGCTGAGATTGTCGGCTTTGGCATGAGTTCTGATGCTTATCATATTACTGCGCCGAATACCGATGGTCCGGCACTGGGTATTAAACGGGCTTTGGCTGATGCTGGCCTGAACCCTGAAGACATTGATTATGTGAATGCCCATGGTACTTCTACGCCCTTGGGTGATGCCAATGAAACCCAGGCATTGAAAATCGCTCTGGGTGAGCATGCGAAAAAGGTTGTGGTCAATTCCACCAAATCCATGACCGGGCATTTGCTGGGTGGTGCTGGCGGGGTGGAAGCGGTATACACCGTTTTGGCGATTCATGAGCAAAAATCACCGCCGACAATCAATATTTTTGAGCAGGATCATGAAGCAGGTTGTGATCTGGATTATTGTGCCAATGAAGGCCGGGATATGCAGATTCGTGCTGCTATTTCCAATTCATTCGGCTTTGGTGGTACCAATGGTTCACTGGTATTCAAACGCTTTGAAGGTTAAAGTATTGTAGTCTATGGCCACAGACTGCCTGATGTTGTCAGGTAATCTGTGGTTTATTTTGCCGATGGGTTGTTTTTTGTCTGATCTGGTGATGGCATGGGATTATCCATTTATATAGACAGATTGACTGAATGGTTCGGACAGCTGAAAGACCAGTGTCTATTACGCTGCAAAAATCATCTATTTGCCTGTGGTATCAGATGAATTGACCGGTGAAGTCAGCGAAGGGGGAGCAGCATGAAAATTGGCATAATGGGCTCAGGTGCATGGGGTACTGCATTGGCCATTCACTTTGCATTACATCAACATCAGGTGTGGCTGTGGTCGCATCGTGCCGAACACGTGGCACAATTGCAACAACAGCGGTGTAATCAACGTTATCTGCCTGATTTCCAGTTACCAGATCTGGTTGTACCAACCGCTACGCTGGCTATGGCTGATGTGGTGATTATTGCCACGCCGGTGGCGGCTTTGCGCAGTAGTGCCCGGCAGCTGGTTGCTGCCGGACTGGGAGAGGTTCCCGTACTGGCAGCGTGTAAGGGTTTTGAGCAGCAAACGGGGCTGTTGCCGCATCAGGTGCTGGCCGAGGTACTGCCACATAATACTTGTATCGGTGTATTATCTGGTCCGAGCTTTGCGCAGGAACTGGCACAGCAGCAGCCTTGTGCTGTCACACTGGCTTCATCTGATATTGACTGGATTCGTGATTTGGCAGCGCGCCTGAATAATAATGTGTTACGGTTATACGCCAATCATGATGTGGTGGGTGCTGCGGTGGGTGGTGCGGTTAAAAATGTGATGGCCATTGCCAATGGCATCGCTGATGGTCTGCACTATGGCAAAAATGCCCAGGTGGCGCTTATTACACGCGGATTGGCGGAAATATCACGATTGGCGCTGGCGTTGGGTGCGCGTCAAAATACTTTGATGGGCTTATCAGGTATGGGTGATCTTATTTTGACCTGTACCGGTGCGTTGTCACGTAATCGTAAAGTGGGGCTATTACTGGCAGAAGGCAAATCGTTGCCGCAGGCGCTGGCCGAATTGGGTCATGTGGCCGAAGGGGTGTATACGGTAGAAGAAGTATGTCGTCAGGCTGAGCGTTTGGGTGTGGATATGCCGATTGCGATGTTGTTACGCCAACTGTTTCATGGCAATATTAATGTGCATTCGCTGGCCGAAACCTTAATGGAACGTGAGCCTACTTTGGAATAATGGTTGCCGAACAGAGGATGTCTGGTATATTAGCCATTCATGCCATAACGGGCCAGTAGTCATACTGAGTATGTTGGGAATAGAAGGTTATTTATGAACAATCAGTTACAGCAATTGGAAGACAGTGTTAACCGTCTGGCTGCCCAGTTTAATGCAGCCACGATTGAAAATCGGCAACTGGCGAGAAAGATTACGTTACTTCAGCAACAAAAACAACAACAATTGGCCGATTCGCAAGCCAGACAGCAAGAGCTGATAAAAAAGTATGAACTGAGATTGCTTCAGATACAGGAAAGTTTACAGCATCAGGTTAGTGAACTGAGTGCCGAGAAACAATATTATCAGCAGATACTGGATGCGACTTCTGAAGAAATACAGCGATTATTGCAACGGTTGCCTGCAGCAAGACAAGAGGGTTGATGATGGACGAAATCAGACAGGTACAAGTTGAAATTTTAGGTCGTCCGTTTAATATCGGTACGCCGTCAAGTGAGCATGATACCTTGATGCAGGCGGTACAGATGCTGAATGACAAAATAGCCGCCATTCAAAGTACCGGCAGAATTATTGAGACCGACAAAATTGTGATCATGGCAGCGCTGAATTTAACGCATGATTTACTTAAACTGACCATAGCGGATGGTTTGGCAATTGGTGATTTTGAGCGTAAAATAGAGGCTATGCTTAAAGTCTGTGATGATGCTTTGCATTCCTGACTTACTTCAATGATCTTCTTTTTCCTCTGCGGTGTTCGGTAGGACATATATTCCTTTGAACCAATAAATTCGCTTTTTTGGCGGTTGTGCTGATGGTGGGTGTGAGCGTTCTTTATGAATGAACCCGAAACCATCCGATACTGCCAAGCCTTGTCTCCAAGGTTCAAGCGGATGGCGTCCGATCCGGCACTGGCGGAGGATCCCATTACTACAGGTTGTCTGATGATTCGGGCAACCTGTTTGTATGTACTGTCGTCTCTGAATGTGTTTATTGAAGAGTAATTTCAATCAGAGAGATATTTATTTTAATCTGTGGTGCTAGTGTTTTCTGGGTCAATGTCCAATATTCTGTAATAAAAGGATTTTGTTGCTGGTTTCTCTGGCAGTATTGCAAAGATTAGGGTAAATTCAATGTGTGCTTTAAGCCATAAAGTGCGGGTTTGCCAGAAATACGGCGACTATCTGCCTATCCGGTTAAGGATATTCCGGCATTTTTGTGATGGCTAGGGTAAGTCTATTGATTAATTCCAACCAAAATCGGTTTGTCGTATTAAGCGATCCGATACAATGAGTATGATGTCAGATAATTTTAGTTATATCCCGCTACGTTTACATACCGAATTTTCGATTGAAGATGGTATTGTGCGCATTAAAGATGTGATTAAACGTGCACAGGCACTGAATATTCCTGCATTGGGCATCAGTGATCTGATGAATGTCTTTGCTCTGGTCAAATTTTATAAAGCCTGTCGTCAGGCTGGTATCAAACCCATACTGGGGGTCGATGTCTGGCTGGATAATCCACAACAACCGGATAAGCCGTTTCGAATGTTGCTACTGGTTAAAAATCATGCCGGTTATCTGCGTCTGAATGAGCTGCTGACTGAGGCCTATGTGGGTAAGGAGAAGAATACCAGTCAGGTTATGCTGCGGCAGCATTGGTTTGATGAGGGCGATAACAGTGGTCTGATCTGCCTGTCTGGCGCCCATTATGGCGAAATTGGTCAGGCTTTACTGAATCATAAACCGGAATTGGCCGATACTGCTCTGGCCAAATATCAGCGCTGGTTTGGTGACGGTTTTTATCTGGAACTGCAACGGTTGCCGGAACGGCCTGAATGGGAGCCGCTGGTTAATGCGACCGTGGCGTTGGCGGCACAGTCACAGGTTGCAGTGGTGGCAACCCACCCGACACAGTTTTTAGATCAGGATGATTTTCAGGCGCATGAAGTACGGGTATGCATTGCCGGTGGCTATGTATTGGCGGATAAACGCCGGCCTCAAACGTTTACACCCAGTCAGTATTTTGCCACACCTGAAGAGATGGCGCAGCGGTTTGCCGATATTCCGGAAGCGCTGGCCAACAGTGTCACCATTGCTCAGCGGTGTAATCTGAACCTGACTTTGGGTAAAAACTTTCTGCCACTGTTTCCCACGCCGGCTGGTATGACATTGGATGAACATCTGGTGGCACTGAGTAATCAGGGTTTACAAGAGCGTATGCTCATGCTTTATCCTGATGAGGCCGAGCGTGCGCGTAAAATGCCTGAATATCAGCAGCGACTTGATTATGAATTGGCTGTTATTATTCAGATGCAATTTCCAGGCTACTTTCTGATTGTGCAGGACTTCATCAATTGGGCCAAGCAAAATGGTTGTCCGGTAGGCCCTGGCCGTGGTTCCGGCGCTGGTTCTCTGGTGGCATTTTCACTGCGTATTACTGATCTTGATCCTTTGCGGTATAACCTGCTGTTTGAACGGTTTCTGAATCCGGAACGGGTATCCATGCCTGATTTTGATGTGGATTTCTGTCAGGAAAACCGTGGCCGGGTGATTCAGTATGTACGACATAAATATGGTGCTGCTGCTGTAAGTCAGATTGTCACGTTTGGTACCATGTCTTCAAAAGCGGTGATTCGTGATGTGGGTCGGGTGCTGGATCTGCCCTTTGGTTTGTGTGATCGTTTATCCAAACTGATTCCGGTGGAAACCAATAAGCCGCTCAGCCTCACCAAAGCGATGGAAGCTGAGCCGCAGATTATGCAGTTACTGCATCAAGAGGAAGCGGAAGAATTGATGCCGCTGGCGCTGAAGCTGGAAGATCTGACCCGGGGTCTGGGCATGCATGCCGGCGGGGTATTGATGGCGCCGGGCAAAATTGCTGATTTCTGCCCGATTTATCAGGCCAGTGGAGAGGATGCATCGCCGGTATCGATGTTTGATAAAGATGATGTGGAACAGATTGGTCTGGTTAAATTCGATTTTCTGGGTTTACGCAATCTGACCATCATTGAGATGACCCAGAATAATATTTTGCAGACCACAGGCGAACATGTGGATGTGAGCCAGATTCCGCTGGATGATGCAGCTACGTATGCCGATATTTTTGCTAAAGGCAATACCACTGCGGTATTTCAGTTTGAGTCAGTGGGTATGAAAAAAATGCTGGTGACCGCCAAACCCACGAAATTTGAGGAAATTATCGCGTTTGTATCATTGTATCGTCCAGGACCGATGGATTTGATTCCGGATTTTATCCGCCGTATGCATGGGGAGGAAAAAGTAGAATATCTGCACCCTTTACTCGAACCGGTACTCAGTTCGACTTATGGCGTGATGGTGTATCAGGAACAGGTGATGCAGGCGGCGCAGATGTGCGGTGGTTATACCCTTGGCGGTGCCGATTTGTTACGGCGTGCCATGGGCAAGAAAAAAGTGGAGGAGATGGTCAAGCACCGCGCCATTTTTGAAAAAGGCGCAGCTGAAAAAGGCATTGACCAGCATACCGCTAATGAAATTTTCAACTATATGGAAAAATTTGCCGGTTATGGGTTTAATAAATCCCATGCGGCGGCCTATGCGCTGGTGTCATATCAGACCGCCTGGTTAAAACGGCATTATCTGGCCGAATATCTGGCCGGCACCATGTCCAGTGAATTGACCAATACAGATCAATTAAAAATTTTTGTTGAGGATGGTATTGCCAATGGTCTGACTTTCCTGCCGCCAAGTGTGAATGAGTCATTTTATCGTTTTAAACCCAACCAGCATCGTCAGGTGCGTTATGCGCTGGGGGCAATTAAAGGAACCGGCGAAGGAGCGGTCGATGCCATCATCGAGGCGCGTGAGAAAGATGGTCCGTTCAAGGATTTATTTGACTTTTGTCAGCGGGTAGATCGTCATCATTTGAACCGGCGTACTATTGAGGCTTTAATCCGGGCGGGTGCGTTTGATGAACTGAATGATAACCGGGCACAGTTACTGGCCAATATTGATCTGGCGCTGGATAATGCTGAGCAGATTGCAGCCAATGTGAATCAGGGTGGTTTGTTTGATTTGGTTGAAGACGCTATTGAGCCGGTCAAAATGCAGCCGGTTGCCCCGTGGCCGCTGGCGGTAAAGCTGGCAGAAGAAAAGCAGGCATTGGGATTTTATTTTTCAGGACATCCGTTTGAACCGTATCAGGAAGAGGTGCGGCGCTTTGCGTCCACTGCATTATCGGCACTGAAAGCTTCCACAGATCGATTGCAGTGGGTGGCCGGTTTTGCCACCAGTGTGCGTTATATCATGGGTCGACGTGGTAAATTTGCCGTTGTGACGCTGGAAGATGGCTCGGGACGACAGGAAATCATGGTTACCGGCAGTGTGCTGGAAGAAGAGGGCATTTATCTGAAAGCCGATCAGGTGTTGTTGTTTGAATGTAAGGTGGCCGTTGATGATTATAATGGCGGTGATGGTTTACGTATTAATGCCAGCCATGTTTATACACTGGAGCAGGCACGGACACTTTTTGCCCGTAGTGTACAACTCTATATGCATGATCAGATGACGGAATCTACAGTAACCAGCCTGGCAAATCTGTTGCAGGACTATTGCCATGGTGACCGGCAGCGGATTCCGGTCAAATTATGTTGTGACCGGCCTCAGGCTTATGGCGAACTGCGTGTTGCCGGCGCCTGGCATATTGCACCCGATGCAGCATTGTGGCCGCAACTGCGGCAGCTATTGGGTGATCAGGCAGTACATATTAATTGGTAATGATGCAGTCAGTTTCTTACGGTTACATCAGTCTGAAGTATATTTGCAGACTGATGTATTGATTACAGCAATAAATCAAAGTGGTCATGTAGGGGGGCAGAAGAGGTATCTGGCTTTGATTTCTGTGGTGGTAAAGGTTTAATGGTCTGTTCCTTCTGGCTATCTGCTGTATTACTGAAGTCTTCATTCACTTCAACAGTGTTGTTTTCCTGTTCGGTATTATCCATATCGATATCAGGATTAGCCGGCTGGATGGATTTAAGTCCGGTCAGTCTTCCTTCGCCTGAAGTCCAGGCCAATGAGCTGAGTTTTCCTGCAATCTTGTTTTTACCTTTCTGACAGGTAACACAGATAAGAGCATTGGGATGTTGAAATGCATAGGTCAGCCGTTGCCGGTTTACGGTCAGATCATGATCCTGAGCCCAGGCCTGAATACTTTGGCCAATACCGTTTTTATCCAGATTTTTCTGATGATAGGGGTTGCGATAGGTTTGTATCCATATTTGCTGATTGTCATCCACATTGACGGAGGCAAGCTGATAAATCACGGCTGCGTCTGCGCCTTTTCTGACTGTGTTGGCAAAATCAAGGGCATTGGGGCTTTGTAAACGCACACAGCCATGACTGCGCACACCCGGCACACTGGCGGGGGCATTGGTGCCATGAATGCCAATGCCCATCTTGGGTGGTCCCAGCCGCACAAAAACCGGGCCTAAAGGATTGCTGGGGCCGGCAGGTACGGATGTTTGTACCGGCTGACCAGCCGCTGCCATTTCTTTTTGAATACTTTTAGGTACACTCCAGGTGGGTTTGTACATTTTTGCGCCGATTTTAAATTCTCCCAGCGGCGTTTGTGTACTGGCCTTACCTACGGTCATGGGGTAACTTTTCAGCAGTTTACCGTCCTGAAATAAAAATAAACGCAGTTGTGGCACATTCAGAATGACCTGTTGACCTTCTGCCGCTACCGCATAATCAGGAACGGGAACCGCCGCCAAGACTGAGGTTGCAGACAGTATAAAACCGATGGTAATGCAATGCTTTCTTATCATGATGCCAGACATATTCAGCAAATAAATAATGTGTCTCCATCATATCTTAAATTGCTGCTGGTGTGAGAAAATATATTTGTCAGGAAATGGAATACAATGGCTTTGAAGGAAGTGGTTTTGGACAATAAGCAGACAGCCTATATTGAAGATTGGAATCATGCGGCACAAGGTGTGGCACGTGTAGAAGGTAAGGTGGTTTTTATTCAGGATGCTTTACCTGGGGAACGGGTTTACTGGCACCAGACCGGCGGCAAAAAATCTTATGCTGAAGGTATGATTGATGGCTGGCAATGCAAAAGTCAGGCTCGGGTTGAGCCGCGTTGTCTGTATTATGCCCAATGTGGAGGGTGTAATAGTCAGCATATTGATGCTGCGGCACAGGTTGCATTGAAACAGCGTGCCTGGTTAAATCAGATGCGCCGGATTGCCAAAACCATGCCTGCTGTGCTACTGGCGCCCATTTATGGCCAGCCATGGCATTATCGCGAGCGGGTACGTCTGGCCGTCAGCCGCGACAACGGACAAATTCGGCTGGGCTTTCAGCATCGGCGCGGCCATAAGGTGGTGGACATTGATCATTGCGCGGTTTTACCTGTGGCCGTCAGTCAGGCGTTGCCCCTGATTAAAACCGTCTTAAATCAATCCATTGATCAGTTGGTTGAATCGATCGGTATTCATGTGGGCAGTGAGGTGATTGCCTTGAGCCTGTCTTTGCCGCAACAGCCTGATAAAGCGCTGTGTCAGCGTTTGGATAAGCTGGTATTACAGCTGAGTGAATGCGGTTCGCTGCCGTGGCAATGGTGGTATCAGTGTGGTCGTGAGGCACAGTGTCATCAGCCGCAAACCACACCGGTACTGGCTTATACTTTACCAGAGTATCAGATTCGCATACCGTTTCAGCCACAGGATTTTACTCAGGTCAGTCAGACCACCAATGCCCTGATGGTTCATCGTGCCATGCAATGGTTAAAACCACAAAAAGGTCAACGTATTATTGACTGGTTTTGTGGTCTGGGTAACTTTAGCCTACCCATGGCGCGTCTGGGTGCGCAGGTATTGGGGGTAGAAGGTGTGGCTGCCATGTGTGAACGTGCCCGTATTAATGCCCGTTTAAACGGATTGACGCAGTATTGTGATTTTAAACATATGAATCTATTTAAAATCACCACCACGCAATTACGAGACTTGCCAAGGGCAGATCAATGGCTACTGGATCCGCCACGTGCCGGTGCACAGACGCTGATTATGGCATTATGTGGTTTGCATGACCATGAATTACCTAGGCAGATTGTGTATGTTTCCTGTGATCCGGCCACTTTGGCACGTGATGTCAGACAATTGGTAGGACGCGGTTACTATTATCGGGCTGGCGGGATCATGAATCTTTTTGCCCAGACGGCTCATGTGGAATCAATGGCGGTATTTGAATGGCCACACTGATTGAAACCAGATCATCATGTTGTTAAGCACAAATAAACCAAAAGATCATTACGATTTGGGAAATACATGGTTAATTTAATGAGATTGTAAAATTTAATCTGAATGTGATGTAATAATCATCAGATAGATTCAATCATGAATATTCAATGTAAGGAAATCATATGCGTAAACTGATCTTATTGGCCATGAGTACCATGGTGTTGTCTGTTGTTCCGGTGGCGATGGCTGAGAATTTTCAGATTGATCCAGAACATACCAATGCTCGTTTTGCGGTGGATCATTTTGCCACTTCGACGAATGTGGGGGGATTTTTTAATCTACAAGGCCGGATCCAATATGATGCTCAGGCAAAAACAGGCAAGGTGGATATCACTATTCCGGTGAATACACTGGATACTGGCCGTACTGCCTTTAATGAACATTTGAATAGCGCGGCTTTTTTCAATGTCATCCAATATCCAACCATGCGGTTTATATCTGACCGTTGGTTGTTTGATCATCGGGGTAAAGTCCAGAAAGTGCAAGGGCAGTTGACGCTATTGGGGCAAACCCATCCAGTGAATCTGACGGCGACGAAATTTAATTGTTATGATAGTCCTATGCTTAAAACCAGAGTATGTGGTGGGGATTTTGAGGCAGTAATTGATCGTACACAATGGGGTATGGATCAATACGTTAAGGAGATACCGGCCAGCCGGTATGTGAAACTATCAATACAGGTTGAGGCGGCTGAACAGGTAAAATCAACCCATTGATTATTATATTGGTTAGGGATTTTAATTCTTGATCATGCAGATGATATAGCCAAAATAAAACCGGTATGATCAGATACCGGTTTTTTAATGACTAATGCATTACTTAATTGAGGGGCAGATGTATACCGTTTTGTTGTAGTAACTGATTAACTTCATGCTGCACCTGCATTTCTTTAGCCTGATCCAGAAGTTGAGGTTTGACTGTTTCAAAGGCGGGGGCATTTTCCATGCGACGCATACCAGCACGTTTCAAAAGGTAATACTGGCCTTCAATTTCGATTGGCTGGGCAGAAATCTGACCATTTTTAAGCTGCATGATCCAAGTGGTCAGTTCTGGTGGCAATTGTTGCGGATTAACCCAGAGCTGGCTTGGGGTTTGAGGATTGACCTGTTTCATCAGCTCTTCAAAGCTTAATCCCTTTTTCAGTTTGGTGAGGCCTGCTTCGGCGGCAGTTTTACTCTTAAACATAATCGGCAACAGATTAATTTCACTGCTCATCAGCTCATATTGCTCACGCAATTGGGCATCACTGACTTCTGCTTTGGATTTCAGATAATTGATGTATGCACCGGCGTAGAATTTGGCCTGTACATTCAAAAGATTGGCCTGTATGTCTGGTTGTTTGTCCAGTCCCAGTTTAAAAGCTTCATTTTTCAGAATTTCTGAAGTTTGTAGATCCTGAATAATATTGGCTTTTAATTTTGTCTTGTCCAGTTTGCCTGCATCAGGCTGAGCCTTTACCTGAGCTTCAATCTGTTTCATGACAGCATCAACCCGGATATTGCTGATTTCAGGTGCTGCTGCCCAGACCAGACTGCTGGACAAAATGCTTAGACCAGTCAGCCAGAGGATATGTTTTTTCATGCCATGTATTCCTTTCAGATTATCATTGCCGCACATGGAAAATAAACGGAAAAGCAAAACGTTATTTAATATTGGCTTCTTGATAAAGTGCCTGAATAGCCGTCTGAACGCGTTTATCCTGTAGATATTGTTTCAGTATGGGTTCCTGTACTTTAAAGTCGGGAATAGCAACGTTGCGTTTATTATTGACGTAAAATACGGCATAAATACCATTATTGCCGGCCACCGGTGCAGGGGTGTACTGACCTACCTTCAGATCACGGATGGCATCATAAACCAGTCCGGCATTGTCTTGTAAATCTTTCAGTTTAACGTAGTTCTGAGGGATGCCGCCGGCCTCACGACCTGCCGGATCAATGGTATATTTTTTGGCTACGGTACTAAAGTCCTGCTTATGATTCAGTTCATCAATCGCTTGTTGGGCAGTATTGGCATCACGGGTCATGATTTCACCCAGTTGCACTTCCTGCGTCCCTTTATAATATTTACTCAATTCATTATAAGTGGATTTGATTTCATCTTCAGTCACCGGATTACTGTTTATAACGCCAGACAGATACGCTTCAATCAACACATTGTCTTGATAATCTGCCCAGCGGGTTTTAAAGCCGGCTTTTTTATCGTCTCCGATTGCTTTGGCCTGCGCGCGAGCCTGAGTCAGAATTTCCCGATATTGCGGACTCTGATCCAGTTTTTGTTTTTTGGCGGCTTGTACCAGCAGAGTATGGGTGATCATCTGGCTGGTAATGGTTTTGCGTAAGGGTTCGGAATCCTGAATCTGATTATGGCTGGCTTTTGTCACCAGACTAACGCGCTCGTCAACGGCTTTACTGTCGATTTTGGTGCCATTAACGGTAACTACTGTCTGTGCCAGTGCAGTACTCGCCAGAGTGGCTAAAACGACTGCTGTGATCATGTGTTTTTTCATGTTAATTTCCTTGTGTTTATATAATCAGGATAATGATGTATGCTGATATTCCTGTTTGGTCAGGGCACGAATACTGAGCGCATGGATAAGCGAACCAAACATCTCCTGTAATTGTTGTTGCACAACGCGTTGACGTTCCAGTCTTGACAGGTTCTGAAAGCAATCGCTGACAATCAAGAGCCGGTAGTGACCACCACCGGTATTGCCGGCATGATGCTGATGCAGATGGCTGTCATCAATTAATTCAACATGGCTGGGTGCCAGTATCTTCAAGCGTTGTTTGATTTCATCAATGGTATTCATGCAGGGAAAACTTGTTTAAAGGGGCGGATGAGAATTTCTTCGTAAACGCCGGCGTCAACATAAGGATCTTGTTCCGCCCACTCCTGGGCTTCATCCAGCGAGGCAAAATCAGCCACCACCAGACTACCGGAAAAATGGTTTTCATCATCAGGCAATGGATTAGGGCCGGCAAGTACCAAACGACCCTGATCCTGAAGCTGTTGCAACCGTGCCCGATGCTGGGCACGGACGTTCATGCGTGCTTCATGAGTATTATCGGCATCAGTGGCCATAAGCATAAATAGCATTATGTTTCATCCTTTTTAAAATAACGGCTGATATACAATGTTTGTGCGATGATAAAAATAATAAGTAAAGTAGTTGTGCCGAATAGTTTATAGCTGACCCACTGGTCTTCGGTGAATGAATAGGCTACCCATAGATTCAGGCCGCCCAGAAACACAAAGAACAATACCCATGCACAGGTGAGCCTGCGCCAGATTGGTTCCGGTAACTGAATTTCCTTGCCCATGGTGATTTTAAGCAGATTTTTATTCACTAATTGCCCGATCAGTAACCCCAGCGCCATTACCCAGAAAAGCAGGGTTGGTTTCCACATAATAAAATGCGGATTTTTCAGATAAATGGTGGCACCACCTAAAATGACAACCAGTAACAGACTGACTGTCTGCATCAGCTGTAATTTCCGGTACTTGATCAGACACCATGCCGCTTGCAAAACGCCGCAGACAATCGCGACTTTGGTCGCCAGAATAATGTCTTTGGTAAGCGCATAAGTAATAAAAAACAGGATAACAACGAGAAATTCAAAAGCAGCTTTCATACACTATAAATGATAACCGAAGAGGGCAGAATTTAAATTATCTGCCATCATACATTGAGTTTTTGTACTTGGCACGTTCAAGTTAAAAATTTGTATAAAAATGAGTCAATCGAACCAATAAATGAGTGCATTGATCATAAAGTGTGTGAAAATTGTCAGAAAATCTGGTCTTATTGTCAAGAAACTGCACTATTTGGCTTGGCATATCAAAGGGGAAAAGCTATGATAGAAAGTGAAATATAAAACTTGGGTTAATATGTAAAATAAATTCACCTTATTTTTAACACAAGTCTGGTACAGATGTCATATTGAATGAAGTGTTGGCTTAATAATCCGAAGAGTACTGCTGCTTCACTGGTGAGGGTATGAGTTTGAAAAACGCAAAAAAAATTATCGCATTATCATTATGGGCGCTGGCTGCTTCTCCTGTATGGGCCGGACTGGGTAGTTTGCAGGTACACTCTGCGTTAGGAGAGCCTTTTGCTGGCAGCATTACAGTCAATGGCGCAGAGGTGGCTGCCTTGCAACAAGGGCAGTTCAGCCTTTCCGGGGCACCACTACAGGCAAAAGTCAGCAGACAGGAACACTCGGCGGTGATTTATCTTCGCTCGGTACAGCCCATACATGATCCGGTATTTTCGTTCAATTTACAGGTAGGCAATCAGGCAAGACAATATGTTACCTTACTGGATCCCCCTGCCTATCAAACGGCTGACAGTCATCAGGCCAGACTATCGGCAGCCAGAACATCTGCCGGCAGCCAGACATACCAGACCCGTTCAGATGAAAATCTGATTGATGTGGCTCGTAAGTTTCAGCCGCAAGGCTTGAATCTGGCGCAGACCATGCGGGCACTGGTGGCCGCCAATCCGCGTGCATTCCGTAACCACAATCCTGATTTCATGTATCGGAATGTGAAATTGAGAATTCCGTCTGACCGCGAAATGCGTGAACTTTCTAAAGTTAGACCCAAACCAAAAACCAAGGCGGTGCGGTCTGCTGACAAGGCGGCACCGGCAGTAAAAGCTGAGACAGCGGCTCAGACAGTGGCTGATCAAGAGCGGGCTGACACACAGGCTTCAGCCACACCGCCGGCCGAACAAAAAGCCATCCCGGCAGTGACAGACGCGGTAAAAAAAGAAGTCGCTCCTGCTGTAGCCGGCGCTGCCACTGCCACCCAGACCGCAGCCAGTGAAGTAGCCGCACAAGCTGCTTCGGCTACGGCTCAGGCAGCCAGTGAGGCCAAGACAGCTGTGGTATCAGCAGCTTCTGCCGCCGTGACTCAAACCGCTTCAGCCGTTGATTCTGCTGTAGCCATGGTGAAATCTAAAACTGAGCCCAAAGCAGCACCGCAGCCGGTAAAAGAAACAGCGGACAATGGCTGGTTGCAATATGCCTTAATCGGTGGTGGTATTGTTGTCTTGCTGTTGCTGGCACTGGCGTTATGGCAACGTGCCCGTAAGCGCTACAATGAAGAAGATGAGGCAGCAGAAGATGATTCTGATAGCGATGATGATTCAATCCTGTTTCTGGATACTGATCAGCCTGCTGACAATACACCGGCTGCGCAACCGAAGTCACAAGCTGCTTCAGCAGTCAAATCCAATGCTGCTCCTCAGGCATCTGCCGATCAGTCTGAATCGGAAGACGATGACTGGGCATGGCTGGAAGATACAGATATCCCTCAGGATCTTTCCAATTCTGAATCCGGATCAGACCCGAAACCAGCAACGGCAGCTGCTGATGAGGTAAAAGCGCCAACTCCTACTCCGGCAACACAGGACGATGATGAGTGGTTGAATTTTAATTTTGATCATATCGGTGAGGCAGAGCAAAGCACGACTCAGCCGGAAAAATCCTTGTCTGCCACTGAGGCTGCAAAACAGTCAGATGAAGAGGCGCTGGATCTGGATTGGTTAAACGAAACCGATTCCGGTACTGATGAGATAGCCGGAACCGTGCCGCGCATTCAGCCTGAACATACGGAACATGATGACGAGGGTCTGGAATGGGTTGCGGATAATACAGAACCACAGACAGCGGACAGCCTGTCAGTATCTGATGCTTCAGCCACTGAATCAACCGACTGGGATAGTTTAAATTTTGATGATGATTCAGCTTTTTCCACGACTTATACTCAGCCGGCAAAAGACGATACCCCGCCAGTAAATCCGGTCTCAGACACCACCCAGCCTAAGGGAAGTGATGATATTGACTGGAGTTCGCTGGGTCTGGATGGTGCAGATGAAACCGCAACTCAACCAGATGAAACACTAGCTACAGAGCCGGAACCAGAGCCTGTTGCCTCTACCTTTAATGATGATGATCTGGGCGATTTTGATTTTAGCTCTGATGCTATTGATCGTGTGGTGAATAAACCGGAAAATTCTTCTCCGTTTGCTACCGGCCATGTGGATTTTAGCAACACGAAACCACAAGAAGATAAACCGGAAGAGCGCTTGTCAGACACAGATATGGTCATTCCGTTACAGGCTAAACTGGAACTGGCACAAATGTATCTGGAAATGGACGATGCAGTGACTGCACGTCAGACATTGCGCGAATTGCTGGAAGAGGCCAATGGTGAAGTGTTGGCCAAAGCACAGGCACTGTTGCAGCAATTGGGTGGTTAATACATTCTGGTTGAACACGCCCGCGTTTGTGCGGGCGTTTTTC
The DNA here is from genome assembly GCA_029433475.1 of Neisseriaceae bacterium ESL0693. GTDB lineage: Bacteria > Pseudomonadota > Gammaproteobacteria > Burkholderiales > Neisseriaceae > Snodgrassella. The sequence goes on from JAQTIE010000005.1 coordinate 19,548, forward strand.
ATACTTGAATGATGAAATAATGCTTGATGTGTAAAAAGGAAATGAATGACTCAGGTGTTTGTATCGGAACCGCTTGAATCAGGACAACCGCAGCAAAGATGGGTTCTGATGCTGTCTTATGATGGAAGTGCCTTTCATGGCTGGCAAAAGCAGCCTCATGGTTTATATACTATTCAGCAGGTGGTGGAAGCAGCGTTAAGTAAGGTAGCCGATGAACCGATTCAGGTGACGGTAGCAGGAAGAACCGATGCCGGTGTGCATGCCACGGCGCAGGTACTGCATTTTGACACTCATGCCATCCGGCCGGCCATGGCCTGGATGCGCGGTACCAATACCCATATGGATAAAAATATCCGTGTGATTCAGGCGCAAAGGGTTGATGCAGCGTTTCATGCCCGGTTTGATGCTTATGGTCGCCATTATCGCTATTTGCTGGAGTCTTCTACTGTTCGCTCACCGCAGTTACGCGGCAGGGCGGGTTGGACGCATTATGCTTTGGATATGACTAAAATGCAGCAGGCAGCCGCTTTATTGGTGGGTGAACATGATTTTTCCAGTTTCCGTTCATCAGATTGCCAGGCCAAATCTCCGGTCAAAACTTTGTATGACATTAGTTTATCTGGTAATGCTGAATGGATGGCCTTTGATTTGCATGGCAGTGCTTTTGTGCATAATATGGTACGCAATATTGTGGGTGCTCTGGTGTATGTCGGTGCCGGTAAACTGAGTGTGGCCGATTTTGAGCAATTAATCGCGGCCAGAAGCCGGCAGTATGCCCCGCCTACTTTTATGCCTGATGGCTTGTATTTTACCGGTGTAGATTATCCTCCTCACTGGCAGGTTATTACGCCACCTTTACCCCGCTGGCTATGGCCGGATTTACCCAGACTGGTTTGTATCTGACTGGTAATCATGCAGGAATATTTTATGCGTATCCGTACCAAAATCTGTGGCATGACCCGATCTGAAGATGTGCAACTGGCGGCTGATCTGGGCGTGGACGCCATTGGTTTGATTTTTTATGCCGGTAGTCGGCGTTGTATCGATATCCCACAGGCACAGAAACTGGTGCAGTCATTACCGCCCTTAATGTCAGTGGTGGCGTTATTCGTCAATCCGACGGATGACGAGGTTAATAAAGTACTGGCCAAAGTACCGGTCAATATATTACAGTTTCATGGCAATGAATCGGCTGCATTTTGCCGCCAGTTTCATCGTCCCTATCTGAAAGCCATACGGGTGGAAAACCGAGCCAGTATTGAGGCTGTCCAGAGAGATTATCCGGATGCGCGTGCTTTACTGTTTGATGCAGCGGTGACGCATCAGTATGGAGGAACAGGACAGACGTTTGACTGGCAATATTTACCGGATTCTCTGTCTTGCCCGTGGATTCTTTCCGGCGGGCTGAAACCGGATAATGTAGCGCAGGCCATTCGTCAGACGGGTGCTGTGGCGCTGGATTTGTGTAGTGGGGTGGAAGAGCGCCCGGGAATTAAAGATCCTGCCAGAATGCGTGCATTGATGCAGGCGGTTAATGCTGTGGCGGCATCATCAATTAATTGAATGGTAAACATAAGTATTTGGACAAACAACGATAGCCGAAGATTGATTCGGCTGGCTTGGCAACAGTAAGATTTGACCATACAGTGGTCTGATCATCAAATCAGCTATTGGACAGCATCATAAATAAATGGGAACACTCATGGAAAATTATCAGTATCCGGATGAACAAGGGTTTTTTGGTCAGCATGGCGGTATTTTCGTCTCAGAAACATTGATTGCCGCATTGGCTGATTTAAAACAGGCTTATCAGCAGGCAAAACATGATCCGGATTTCTGGCGTCAATATCATGATGATCTGAAATATTATGTTGGTCGTCCCAGTCCGGTTTATCATGCCAAAAGATTAAGCCAGTATCTGGGCGGGGCACAGATTTACCTGAAACGGGAAGATCTGAATCATACAGGCGCCCATAAAATCAACAATACCATCGGTCAGGCATTGCTAGCACGACGTATGGGTAAAAAACGTATTATTGCCGAAACCGGTGCCGGTCAGCATGGCGTGGCTTCAGCCACGGTAGCTGCGCGGTTTGGAATGACTTGTACGGTATTTATGGGCGCGGAGGACATTCAGCGTCAGGCGCCGAATGTGTATCGCATGAAATTACTGGGTGCAGAGGTGGTGGCGGTAGAATCTGGCTCTAAAACCTTAAAAGACGCCATGAACGAAGCCATGCGCGAATGGGTGGCGCGGGTGGATGATACTTTTTACATCGTGGGCACCGCTGCCGGCCCCATGCCTTATCCGGAAATGGTGCGTGATTTTCAATGCGTGATCGGGCAGGAGGCCAAGATACAGATGCAGGACGCCATAGGGCGTCAGCCGGATGTGGCGGTGGCTTGTGTGGGCGGTGGCTCCAATGCGATTGGTTTATTTCACCCTTATATTCAGGTGACTGAGACCAGATTGGTGGGGGTTGAGGCCGGCGGTCTTGGTCTTAATGGTACGCAGCATGCCGCACCGATCAGTTCGCACAGTCCGCAAGGAGTATTGCATGGCTTTCGTAGCTATCTGATGCAGGATGAGCATGGGCAGGTGGTGTCTACCCATTCCATCTCAGCCGGACTGGATTACCCGGGCGTGGGGCCGGAACATGCTTTATTGCATGACTTGGGACGTGTGGATTATGAGGCGGTGGGTGATGAAGCGGCCATGAACGCCTTTCATTTATTGTGTCATCAGGAAGGCATCATTCCGGCGCTGGAATCCAGTCATGCCGTTGCCTGGGCAGTAGCCAATGCGCCAGCCATGCGTCAGGATCAGGTGATTTTAGTCAATTTATCCGGTCGTGGTGATAAAGACATCAATACGGTTGCCAAGCTGGATGGCATTATTTTATAAGTAACTGCTTATGATTAAAATAGCCAGACTGTTGCAGGATGGCTATTTTTCATGACTTGACCCATCAATAAGTGATTCATGCCCGTATCCTTCTCTCTTTCCCGCAGCCTGATTTTTCTGATGGCACTGGCTACTGGTTTAGCGGTGGCCAGTAATTATTATGTCCATCCATTGATTGTAGTGACAGCGCAGTCATTTCATATCAATGTGGCCGATAGCGGATTTCTGATTACATTAACTCAGCTGGCCTATGCTTTAGGGCTGGTGTTTCTGGTGCCTCTGGGCGATGTGCTGAATAATAAAAAGCTGATTGTCGGTTTGTATGGCGTGGTGGGTGTGGCGGCTTTACTGGTGGCTGTTGCGCCCAATTTATCACTGTTCATTACAGGCCTCTTGCTGGTGGGGATTTGCTGTACCGTTGCGCAAATATTATTGCCTCTGGCCGCCAGCATGGCCGCTGCTGACCGGCGCGGGCAGGTGATTGGTGCGCTGACCACGGGTTTATTGCTGGGTATTTTACTGTCGCGCACATTTTCCGGCTTAATGGCCGAATGGCTTGGCTGGCGCATGGTATATGTGAGCGGTGCGTTGATGTTGTTATTGATGGCAGTGGCCTTACACTATTCTTTACCTGCCACGCCAAAGCTGACGCATACACGCGGGTATTTAGCTACCTTGCGCTCGGTATGGGCGCTGTTGTGGCAAACGCCTTTATTACGTCAGCGTGGTATCCTCGGTGCGCTGGATTTCAGTCTGTTTTCAGTGTTGTGGACGACCTTAACCTTATTGTTAAGTCATGCCCCTTATCATTATGGACTGGCACAGATCGGTTTATTTGGCCTTTTTGGTGCACTGGGCGTATTGGGCGCCAATCTGGGCGGCCGTATGGCTGATCAGGGACGCGCGCGATTAATGACCCACATAAGCTGTGTGTGCTTTTTATTAAGCTGGCTGTTACTTTATCTGGGTGCTACTCATCTATGGGCTTTAATCGCCGGTATCGTGCTGCTTGATTTTGCTATTCAGGCATTACATATTACCAATCAAAGCCTGATTTATCGTTCTGATCCGGCATTAAAAGGCCGTATTGCTTCTGGTTACATGAGTATGTATTTTATCGGTGGGGTGCTGGGGTCGCTGGCGTCTGCTGTGGCCTACCAGCATTTTGCCTGGCCGGGCGTGGTGATGCTGGGTATGCTGATTTCTATGGCTTTATTGGTGTGTAGCATTGTGTTTAAATGTGAACGAATGTAATATCATGAATTGGTTTTCATGCTGCTATATAAATAAACACAGCCTGATTGAGCTATTCTTACATCAATAGAGATTTATAAGACGAGAATGATAATGACAGATTATTCTGTATTAACGGTAATTGGTAAAGATCGTATTGGCATTGTTGCGGAAGTAGCTACTTTTCTGGCACAGCATCAGATCAATATTATTAATATCAGTCAGCAGCTGATGGATGACTATTTCACCATGATTATTCTGGTTGATCTGGCTGAATGCCCACAAAACCGTACCGAGCTGACACAATTACTGATGCAGCAGAGTAAAGCCACCGCGCTGGATATACGGTTGCAGGATCAGCAATTATTCAATGCCATGTATCGCATTTAGGAGTACAGATGTCATTTTCCATTCAAAATAGCGAGATTCTGGAAACACTGCACATGGTGTCGGAGCAACATTTTGATGTGCGCACCATTACGATTGGCATCAGTCTGTATGATTGTGTCGACAGTGATATTCAGCGCTTAAATGAAAAAATCTATCAGAAAATTACTCGCGTCGGGCGTGACTTGGTGCAAACGGCACAACACCTTTCAGAGCGTTATGGCGTGCCCATTGTGAATCAACGCATTGCTGTCACGCCGATTGCCCAGATCGGTGCCGCCACCGGTGCCGATTCTTATGTTTCTATTGCCCGCACACTGGATAAAGCAGCCAAAGCCATTGGCGTCTCTTTTATCGGCGGATTTTCGGCTTTAGTACATAAAGGCATGAGTCCGGCTGACCGGATTCTGATTGATTCGATTCCGGAAGCGATGGCCAGTACCGATATTGTGTGCAGCTCTGTCAATATCGGTTCTACCCGCGCCGGCATCAATATGGATGCAGTAGGCTTAATGGGTGAAACCATCAAGCGCACTGCGAATTTAACTACTGATGGTTTTGGCTGTGCCAAACTGGTGGTGTTTTGTAATGCGGTAGAAGACAATCCGTTTATGGCCGGTGCCTTTCATGGTGCGGGAGAGGCCGATTGCGTGATTAATGTCGGCGTTTCGGGGCCGGGTGTAGTGCGACAGGCATTACAGCACACGGAAGCCTTGAATCTGACTGAAGTGGCCGAAGTAGTCAAAAAAACCGCGTTTAAAATTACCCGTGTGGGTGAACTGATTGGCCATGAGGCCAGTAAAATGCTGGGGATTCCGTTTGGTATACTGGATTTATCGCTGGCGCCTACGCCGGCTGTTGGCGACAGCGTGGCGCGCATTCTTGAAGCCATGGGGCTCAGCGTCTGCGGTACGCATGGTACCACTGCTGCACTGGCTTTATTGAATGATGCCGTTAAAAAAGGCGGCATGATGGCTTCGGGTTCAGTCGGTGGTTTAAGCGGTGCGTTTATTCCGGTGTCGGAAGACGAAGGCATGATTGAAGCCGTGCGTCAGGGGGTGTTGACTTTGGATAAACTGGAGGCCATGACGGCTGTATGTTCAGTGGGTCTGGACATGATTGCTTTGCCCGGTGACACACCCGCCAGCACCTTGTCTGGCATTATTGCCGATGAAGCGGCCATTGGTCTGATCAACAGTAAAACCACCGCTGTGCGAGTGATTCCAGTGCCCGGTAAAACCGTGGGTGACTGGGTGGAATTTGGCGGACTGCTGGGGCATGCCCCCATTATGCCAGTTAAATCAGGCTCATGTGAGGTATTTGTTGCACGCGGTGGCCGTATTCCGGCACCGGTGCAGTCGATGAAAAACTGATCAGAAATACTGACTGACATGCTATGATGTAATCATGATCGGTTGATACGGTTTATAAATCAGTCAATTAAATTTCTGTACAGTAGACACACGGGTATTTTTCTGATCATTATGTCAATTCAGCCTTAAAGCGGAATTGAGTATTATTCGAGAATGGTTCATGAATAGAATTCAACAGATTTTTCAAGCGCTGCAAGGACGTACCGCACTGATATCTTATATCACTTGTGGCGATCCGGATGTGGCCACTACGGTGAAACTGATGCATACTCTGGCCCGGGAAGGGACAGATATCATTGAACTGGGAGTGCCTTTTTCTGATCCGATGGCCGATGGGCCGGTCATACAGGCGGCCACAGAACGCGCCTTGAAAAACCATGTCGGTCTGCATGATGTTTTAGAGGCGGTAATACAGTTTCGTACCGAAAATCAGCATACTGCCGTTGTGTTGATGGGTTATCTCAATCCGGTGTTTCGTATGGGATTCGCATCCTTTGCCCAGGCGGCCAAAGCTGCAGGCGTTGATGGTCTCTTAACCGTTGATTGTCCGGCCGAAAGCATTGATGAATTACATTGCGAACTCAGGCGCAATGATCTGGATTGTATTTTCCTGATTGCCCCTACCACCACAGACGAGCGCATTCAGGCCATCGCCAAACGAGCCAGTGGTTTTATCTATTATGTTTCCTTACGCGGCGTGACGGGTTCATCACAGTTGGACATAGACGAAGTTTCGCGTAAAATTGATCATTTGCGTCAGTTTATTTCCATTCCGATTGGTGTCGGCTTTGGCATCAAAGATGCTGACAGTGCGCGGCGCGTTGGCAAGGTGGCTGATGCTGTGGTGGTTGGCAGCCGTATTGTCGATACCATTGGTCATGCGCCCGGGCATGAAACCGAAGCCGTGGCGCCGATTGTGGCGCAATTGAAGCAGGCATTGACTTAAAGCCCGGGCTTATTTTTTCAGATCTGGTCTTTCATAAAAGGCTGAGTCTGGAATTTGAGAGGAAGTACATAATGAGTTGGTTAGACAAAATTCTACCGCCCAAGATTAAAAAAGACCCCGCTGCCAAGGCGGGTGGTATTCCTGAAGGTTTATGGCAGAAATGCCCATCTTGTGCTGCAACTTTATACGCCATTGATTTAAAGAAAAATATGGAAGTATGTCCTAAATGCGGACATCACAATCCGGTTTCAGCACGCGAGCGGCTGGATCTTTTGCTGGATCCGGATCACCGCGTTGAAATCGGTGCAGACATCAAACCGATTGATATCCTGAAATTCCGTGACAGTAAAAAATATACTGATCGGCTCAGTGCAGCACGCAAAACCACCCAGGAAGAAGAAGCCATTGTTGTAGGGCGTGGTACCATCAATGGCGTTGGTGCTGTAGTGGCTGCGTTTGAATTTCGCTTTATCGGCGGTTCTATGGGCTCGGTAGTCGGTGAACGTTTTGTGCGCGGCGTGCGTGAAGCCGTGGCACATAATTGTGCTTTTATCTGTGTGGCCGCTTCCGGCGGTGCGCGTATGCAGGAAGGCCTGAATTCATTAATGCAGATGGCCAAAACCAGTGCATCACTGCATCTGTTAACCGATCAGGGATTACCTTTTATTTCCGTACTGACCAATCCGACCATGGGCGGCGTATCTGCCAGTTTTGCCTTTCTGGGTGATGTAGTGCTGGCCGAACCCAATGCCTTGATTGGTTTTGCCGGCCCTCGCGTGATTGAACAGACTGTACGCGAAACCTTGCCCGAAGGATTCCAGCGCGCTGAATTTTTACTGGAAAAAGGCGCAGTTGATCAGATTGTGGATCGGCGTGAGCTTAAAGACCGTGTTGCCCAGCTGATTACTTTATTGCGGCGCCAGTCAAAACCGGCCGCCTGATCGTTTTCAGATCGCGATTGTTTTTTTCAATGAAATGGTCTATCGTAATTTACTATTACGATAGACCATTTCATTTTATTTTTATTAAGAGATCATTGAAACTTGATCATGATTCTTTTAACGCGGACAATAAAACCGGAATATGACTGTGATCAACATTTTTGACCGCCGTCAGCAATAATAAATGACCATGTTCTTTTTCTTGCTGACGCAAAGCATGCAATGCGGCTTGCTTTTCCGGTTGCTGCAATTCTTTGTGATATAAACGGCAAAATTCTGCATAGCGCGCTTGTGGATTTTGATGAAACCACTGACGTAATGCAGTAGAAGGCGTCACATTTTTACACCAGCGCACACCGGCCAGCCGTACTTTACTGATGCCGCGCGGCCAGAGACGATCCACCAATACCGCGGCCTGTGCTGTTTTCTCATCACCATGATAATCATAAACACGTTGTACCTGATACATAGTTAACCTCCATGGCTGTTATCTATCTTATTTTGATCATAGCAGAAATTAGCTTGGTCTGGCTGATATCTTCAGATGAATGGCCATGGACAGGCCGGATTTGATCATATAATAGCAAAATGTGATTTATTTAAAGATTACAACTATCTATTCAGCAGGTAGATAAAATTGAGAAAGCTTTTGGTATTGCTTTAATAATGTGATGTTTATGTATTATTTTTAAAGCGATATATTTGCCACAATAACCTATTTTAGTTTTATTATTGATATTTTGGGTAATTTTGTTTATAAATCAGTATTTTATCATAAAATATATCAAATACAGTGGTTTAACGGCTGAACAAAATCAAATGTTTAAAAATATGAATACAGACAGTAATCAGAATAAATCATCACCTGATTTTATTTTTCCGACAAACTACATGGCTTTACTTTGCCGAATGTTCACCGCCTAATAGGAGCAGACAAATGGCAGGATTCGCAGACTGGCAGTTAGAACCAGCAGGCACAGAGCCTTCCTGCCATTGTCTACATAGATAAAGTAAACCATGACAAAAAGTAGATATAAAAATACTGCCCATGTGAAATAACAGATGGTTCATCTGTCTTTTTGATTCAGCTTTTTAAAGCTGATTGCTGAATGGGCAATAACGGCAGCATATTGCTGTTAAACGGGGATATTGTCAACCCTGCCAATAAATATAGGGCGTTGTGTGATGGCTCTCCTATAGATAATGCAGCCTTTCACAACTAACGGCTTATAGCAGACGAAAGAAAATTATTTCTTTGGTATAAAAGAAGAGTGTCTATTGTGATTTCAATGCATATGTATTTTGAACGCTGATACTATCGACTTTAGGTTTTCTGTATAAACGGTCAGTAAAAGGCAAGGCTGAAAGCCTGAGGTGAAATATCAGTAGCCAACTACCGTGGCAGTAAATACTTAATCATGCACCCATTGCAGTATCCAGCTCCACCATTTTTTGTGATCCAATGGCACTGTTACATTGTCACCCGGGACAACTATTTTATTGTCTTTAATGTCAATGAAATTACATACATTTGCTTTTTGGAATTTGAATCGATCATATCTGTCATTATGAACGAAATGAGCTTTAGTTTATATTATATTGTCCTGTGAATCAGGATAAAGTAAGGTAGCTTTTATCGGAGATGAATGACTTGCCAGGAAGAATAATCCTGTTTAAGATAGGAGCTGATATGAAATGGTCAGCGAATCAAATGATTATTGGGTCTATCGGGCTGATCATTCATTTTTTTGTTTGTTTTGTACTGATGTACCGGTACATCAGTATAGAGATAACCTGGTTTTTAGTGCCGATAGCGGCGGGTTAAACCGCTATTGGTTTTGGATAGCAGAAAGTCATATTTTAAAACATCATGAATTTTGAATAGTGGTGCAGTAAACCATCAGTTAAGGATTGTAGGCATGGATAAAGTGCATATCAGCAGTAAAACTTATGATATACCGACACCGAAGAGTATTTTTCAGACCTATCAGGCGTTAAGAGGTCTTTGGTCTGAGCAGGATTTGTTTTTGCTGGAATCTTTATCCGGTTCGGAAAAGGATCGTACCCGCTCAGTGATGGGCTATAAGCCATTACTGACGCTGGCCTGGAACGGGCAAAAGCTTCAATTGAGTGGTCAGCGCCGGTTGATAGAGGCGGTGATGTCGTTACCGCTCTGTCAGGCGCAACAACGGCAGGGTGATGCGGTGTGTTTTGATCAGCCGCCCTCAGTGTTTGATTTACTGCGGCAGATAGAATCGGTTTTTGTGGTTGAGGCACAACGGCCGGAGGCGTTATTTGGTTGCGGTTTTTTTGGTTATATTGGCTATGACGCGATTTTTGATATTGAAGCCATACCTAAAAAAATAGTGCGCCAGTCTGATGAGCATACAGTTTGTCTGACTTTATTTGAGGGTATTATTCATATTAATCTCTTGAATCAGCACACCACGCTAACAATTAATGAAGTGGAAGGTGAAGCAGCGGTACCGGTGCAGACTGTGACGGCGCTTCTGACGGCGTCTGATTCTGTGGCTGATAGTGCGGCTGAAGTTATTCAGCCTACCCATTACACCAGTATTCAGACGGTGGATAAGCAAACTTATTTTCAGTGGGTGGATAAAGCCAAATACCATATCAGTGTGGGTGATGTGTATCAGATTCAGTTTGGTTATGATGTCAATATTCAATCAGACAGAGCGCCGTTTGATACTTACCGGCGTTTGCGTCAATTCAATCCGTCTCCGTATATGTATTATTACTGTGGTGTGGATGATGTGCGGGTGGTGGGTGCCAGTCCGGAGATGTTTGCCATTTTAGATGCCAGCGGTAAAGTGCAGATGCGTCCTATTGCTGGTACCGCCAGAAAAACAGAAGAGCCTTCGCAAACTGAGCGCTTAAAGCAGCAGTTATTGTCTGATGAGAAGGAGCGGGCAGAGCATTTGATGCTGGTGGATTTGTGCCGTAATGATATTGCCCGTATCTGTACGGCAGAGAGCCTGAGTGTGGATGAATTGATGGTGATTGAGGAGTATTCACATGTAATTCATATTGTATCGCATGTTTCCGGTCAGTTGAAACCGCAGCTGGATAAATATGATCTGGTGGCGGCCACGTTTCCGGCAGGCACTATGACGGGTACGCCGAAAATCCGGGCAGTAGAGATCATTGAAGATACGGAGGTTTCTGCCCGCGGTGTTTATGCTGGTTGTATCGGCTTTTTCGGATTTAATAATACTTTGGTGACGGCGTTGTGTATTCGTACGGCTGTATGGCAAAACGGGGTTTATACCATACGTGCTTCTGCCGGCATTGTGGAGGATTCAACGCCGCAGCAGGAGTGGGCGGAGACCATCAGTAAGCTCAGTTCTACCTATTTTGCCATTACCGATAAAGAGTTAAGCCATGAAGATTTTATTGATTGATGCGTATGACAGCTTTGTGTATATCATTGCCAATTATTTGCAGGTGTTGCAATGTGATGTTGATGTTATCCGGCATGATAAATTGCAGCTTGAAAAGCTGGATAAAAAATATGATGGCATCGTGCTGGGTCCGGGTCCGGGGCATCCGCGTGAGAGTGGTTATCTGGCGTTATTACAGGGCTATGCTGATCAATTACCGATTTTCGGCGTGTGTCTGGGTATGCAGGCGATCGGTGAATTTTACGGGGTGCCGGTGGTGAAGGCGGAACACCGCCGCCATGGTAAAGTGAGCGAAATCACCCATGATGGCAAGGGCTGTTTTACCGGTTTGCCTTCACCGATGAAGGTGACGCGCTATCATTCGCTGGTGGTGAATGATGCGGTATTGCCGAACCGAGATTTAATGATCACGGCACGAGCCGATGATGATGGCTATGTGATGGGCATCAGGCATGGTGTTTATCCGGTAGAAGGGGTGCAGTTTCATCCTGAAAGCGTGGCCACTGAAGAGGGCATGATGATTTTCAGCAATTTTATTCAGGCGGTTGCAGCCCATGCACAAGCGCAGCATGGTGCGATAGACAAGGTGTGATCAGTCATCTTTGGGCTTGGCAGCAAACAGGCTTTGAAAATAAGGGTTGTTTTGCAGCTGGTAAAAATTGGCGGCGCCGCGGGTGATTTTGGTAATGCTGACGCCCAGTTGTTTGGCAATTTCGCGCTGGCTGTGTTGTTGCTGATTTAAGGCGGCGTAAATGCGGATTCGGTCGGCGATGTTGTCCAGCTCTGCCTCGGTCAGGATACATTGTAAAAACCAGTGCATTTCGTTCTGGCTATGAATGTCTGATAAACGGTTGATGAGTAAATCAAGGGCTGTTTGTTTGTCCAAACCCGTCTCCGTGTGTGGTGATGTAAAGGGTTATTGTGGTCAATAAATGGGGGCGTTGTAAAGCCAATAAGCTGGTTTTACCGGCAAATAGGGATACTGAGGATATACAAAACCCCTGTCTGACCGGTAAAACCAGTGTAAGACAGGGGTTGGCTTAAGCTGGTTTATTGCTGCTTGGCATCCAGTATCTGATTAAGTTCAGCCGCAGGTATTAAACCGGATATGGTTTCACCATCGGGGAACACCAAGGTGGGTGTGCCGTTAAAGCCGGCTTTGGTACCTAAAGCAAGGGTATCGGCCACGGGGGTTTTACATTGAGCCACTGGTGCCGGTGCGATGCCTTGGCGCATCCATTTAACCCAGGCTTCGGTGCGGTTTGGCTGACACCAGATCTGCTCGGCCTTTTCCTGTGCCTGTGGGTGTAATTCGGTTAACGGCATCAGGAAAGTGTAGATGGTGACATTGTCTAAAGTGCCGATTTCCTGTTCCAGCTTTTTACAGAAAGGGCAATCCGGATCGGAGAATACAGCCAGTTTGCGCTGGCCGTTGCCGCGAACTTCTTTAATGGCCTTATCAAAGGGCAGTTGTTTAAAATCCATGTGATTAAGCTCCTTAGTCCGTTGTTTGGTAAGATTCTCCTGGGTATTCAGGTCAACTAAATTCCCGAGAATCATGTAGTCTCCCTTAGCATCTGTATAAAGAATCTGGTTATCATTCACTACCACCTCGTATAAATCAGCCAGTGGTGTTTTACGGATACTCAGTACTTGTAACTGCTGCTGGCCGGACGGATCCTGACTGGCAAATACTTTTTGCAGTTTAGCGGTAATGCCTTGTTGTACTTCCTTGCTTGTCTGAGTCTCGGCACTTGCCTGATTGTCATGGGTTTTGACTGCTGTCTGATCACAGGCAGTCAGTAATAATGGCATCAGACATAATGATGCTAACCAGCGGTATAAAGGCATATAATTCATAATATATTAATTTATAGTGAAAAAATAATAGGAAAAGTAATTTAATGCAGCAATGGGTTAGCGTCAATCAGGGCTGATTCCGGCCGGAAAATAAAGGCAGAAACCTGAAGACGGATAACAGAAATAAAGCAGTGTCCGGCCGGCCTGATTTTTCAGTGATCAACGCATAACGCTATGTTGTACTGGCCGATTGCAAAAAAGTTTTATCAATGATACAGCAATAGTATCCATTTAGATATCACACTTCAACTCTAAATCTTCGCTCTGGTTATAAAAATCAGATTATGGGCGGCAGAATCAATATGAATGATGAAGGAATAAAATAATGTCATTGAATGAATCAGGCTAAAAGAAGTTTTGACAGAGGTAAAATTAGGTATTGGCGGCGTCGTCATGGCGTGCCACAATGCTGTAATGTTTAGCACATTTGAAATGCCGTTATGACTCCGATTCTGGCTTTTGATATTGAAACCATTCCTGATACGGCCGGTATTCGTACTTTACAGCACTTATCTTCAGACATCAGTGATGCTGAGGTGGTGGCTCTGGCGCAGCAGCAGCGGCGGGCGAAAACCGGTGGCAGTGATTTCATGCCGCTGCATTTACAACAGGTGGTGGCCATTTCCTGCTGTATGCGCTGGGGCGCGGACAAAATTCACGTGTCCAGTATTGGTGCGGTTGATGACAGTGAAGAAGTACTGATTGCCAAGTTTTTTGAACTGATCGAACGGCATACGCCTCAGCTGGTCAGCTGGAATGGTGGTGGTTTTGATTTGCCTGTATTGCATTATCGCGGGCTGATTTATGGGATAAATGCGGCGCGCTACTGGGATATGGGTGAGGGCGATTTTGGTGATAGCCGTGATTTTAAATGGAATAATTATGTCAGCCGTTATCATGCCCGCCATTGTGATTTGATGGATTTATTGGCCTTGTATCAGCCGCGTGCCAGTGCGCCTTTGGATGAGATGGCTAAATTGTGTGGTTTTCCGGGCAAACTGGGTATGGACGGTAGTAAAGTCTGGGAAGCATTCTATCAGGGGCAGTTGCCAGCCATCCGGGCGTATTGTGAAACCGATGCCACTAATACTTATCTGATGTATTTGCGTTTTCAATTGATGCGCGGGGTTTTGGACGCTGATGAATATGAGCAGGAAATCCGTAATCTGAAACATTATCTGCAACAACAGACGGGCGCACACTGGGCTGAATTTCTGGCGGCATGGGGGCGCTGATCCTGTGGCAGGTTGCTTTCAGGGGAGGGTGTTGATGATCTGTGATGAATACAAAAAATGATAACAATGAATAATCTGGTTTTGATCGGGGCGGGGCTGATTGGTGGCTCACTGGCGCTGGATTTGAAAAAATCTGGTCTGGTGAACCGGATAATGGCTATTGATACTGATCAGCAGAATCTGAATTGTGCCTTAGAGCGCGGCCTGATTGATCAGGGCAGTACGATAATGGAGCCTGAGTGGCTACGTCAGGCGGATATGGTGGTGATTGCCACACCGGTTGCTACTTTACCGCTGATATGCCGTCAGCTGGCCGGCTATGTGCATGAGCGGGCTGTGATTACCGATGTGGGCAGCACCAAGCAGCTGGCATTGCAGGCTTTTGCCGCTGAATTGCCGCAGCATTATGCTCGGTGTGTGGCGGCGCATCCGATTGCTGGTTCAGACCGTTATGGTGCACAGGCAGCCAGAACCGGTTTATTTGAACACAAGAAATGTATTGTCTGCCCGCATGAGAAGCAGGACAGCCAGGCGTTGAGTCTGGTGCTGGATATGTGGCGTAGTGTGGGCGCTGAGGTGACTACTTTGCCGGCAGGGGAGCATGACCATTTGCTGGCGGCTGTCAGCCATTTACCGCACATGCTGGCCTATGCGTATATGCATCAGTTGGCTGAATATCCGGATATCGCGCACATACTGCAATTTGCCGGCAGCGGCTTTGGTGATTTTAGCCGCATTGCCGCCAGTCATCCGCGTATCTGGACAGATATTTGTCTGGCGAATCGTCAGTCATTGATGGCTATGTTGCAGGAGCAACAAGAGACCTTGCGGGTTTTACAGCAATGTTTGCATGAACAGGATCGGGAAGCATTGAATGCTTTTTTTCTTACGGCGCAAAGGGTGCGTGAAAGCTGGCAGCAGTCTTCTGAAAACTAATGATTCAGCGGCTTGAATTTGACCCAGTTGTTTTTGATATCAGGATTTTGGTGTGTGACAGGTGATGTTCAGACCGGTGGGTTTATTGATGCTGCTGAGGATTCTGATAAAATATGTATCTGATTTGTATCTAAAGGAAAAATAGGTTTTTCTGTGTAGAAATTCGGGTCTGGGGTGTTGATTTAGAAAGTGAATTGGCGCATAATACAGTCTATTAAGTCAGTGCAATGCTGATTTAATAGTTTCTCCTCTATTTCTCCTTTGTAGACTTGGCGCACACTGAAAAGTGTGCGCATTTTTTTATGTTTTTCTGCCATTCAGATGGCATTGGATTTTGAATGATAAAAAGACATAATTGTAGATAGACAAGTCATTTGCCGGTAATGAACAGATAAGGACGGCATGAATTTCATGACATGATGTTAATAATGTTAAAATAAATAAATATTGATGCATTACTTGACTTCGATCATGTTTTTGCCGATAATACCACCCTGTTAAGACAGTTTAATTGTCTGCTTAACAGTTTCTCCTCTATTTCTCCTTTGTAGACTTGGCGCACACTGAAAAGTGTGCGCATTTTTTTTGCTCATTTTGTGGTTCTGGCTCAGTCCAGATATAAACCGTGTTCTTCTTTGACTTCTTCCATCACCACATAACTGCGGCTTTCAGCCGCGGCCGGTAATTGCAGTAAAATATTGCCTAGCATATTGCGGTAGGCATTCATATTGGGTAGACGAACCTTGATCAGGTAGTCATATTCACCAGAAATCAGATGACATTCCAGAATATGGGGAATGGTGAGTACTTCGCGGCGAAAGTCTTCAAAAATGTTCCCTGATTTGGAACGCAGCTTGATTTCAACAAAAACCAGCAGGTTCTGCCCGACTGCTTTGGGGTTCAGATGAGCATGATAGCCGGTAATGATCTGTTCGCGTTCCAGCCGGCGTACCCGTTCGGCCACTGGTGTGGTGGATAAACCGACTTTATCGGCCAGTTCGGTCATGGTAATACGGGCATTCTGTTGTAATAGCGACAGAATTTTCATGTCAGTTTTATCGAAATGATGCATAAGCGCTCATTAAATAAATTGGTTCAATCATGAGTTATATCATTATTTGACAGCCGATAGGGAAAGAAAACAGTAAATTTCCTCATGCTGGTGCAATGAGATTGCAATGGATAAAGGATTCCAGGTTTGGTAAACAGGATTTTATATCTCATAGACATAATTAGCGAAGATGGCCTTATTCTGCCACAGCAAGACAGATCGGTATTGATGGTGCGGGTTGATGATTATTTTTGCAAATACAGTTTTTTATGCCGGATTATTGCTGTTATCAAACATCAATGGCCGGAAATTTTTGCTACTGGTACATGAATCCTGTCCCGAAAAGTTTTATCATAACCACCAGACATTCTGATGATCTGGGCAGGCTGGTGTATTACGATTGGCAAAATCAGCAGGCCAATGGTCATTTTCACTCCGCGAGGAATCGTTGTGAATAAAAAAAGTATCTTTTTACTTGAGGTGGCGCCTACCGGCCGGATTCTTGAATTTGATCCGGATACTGGTCGGCATCGGGTGGTGATTGATCAATTGGGTTCTTATCCCGATGGTATCGCCATTGATGAAATACGGCAGCAATTGATTTATTCCACCATGGGGCGGGTTAAAGAGCCGGACTCACTGGAGTTTTTCCAGGCCGATGGCAGTATTAACTGTATTAATTTTGATGGTACGGCGCCTCGGCAGCTGGTCGGCAATGGGGTATTCGTCACCGGTAAACAGTTGGTTTATGATAGCGATGACGACGTGGTTTACTGGTGTGATCGTGAAGGCATGCGGGTATTGCGCTATTTCATGCAGTCACAACGGCTGGAAGTGTTGGTACAGACGGGTCTTTTCCCGCGCGATGCCCGTGACTATCAACGTCATTGTGTTGGTTTTGCGCTGGATAAAACGCATAACCATTTTTACTGGACTCAGAAAGGGGCGCCTAAAAGTGGCTGCGGGCGGATTTTACGTGCCCAGTGGCAGCCTGATGATTGTCAGAATCCGGCAGCGCGCACCGATATTGTGACGGTGCTGGATCATTTACCCGAACCGATTGATCTGGAAATTGATCAAAAACAGCAGCGCATGTACTGGACTGATCGCGGCCGTGATGAAGAGGGTGGCAACAGCCTCAATTGTGCTCGCATAACCGCCGCGGGATTGGTTGATCATCAGGTACTGGCAACGGGATTACAGGAAGGCATAGGCCTTTGTGCCGATTTTGACGCAGGCAAAATCTACCTGACCGATCTGGGCGGTCATTTATGGTTGTATGACATACAAAAAGGCGGCTCTTTGCAAAAGCTGGCTCAGTTTGGCTCTTTAACTGGCATTGCACTATTGAAGCACCATTAAAATCAGTATGAATATTAAATATCCGCCATCTATGGCATGATGGCGGATATTTTGATGAAGGAATTGTGTATGCGTCCGTTGATTGCGTCCATACGTCTGAATCATTTGCGTGAAAATTTTCTGACATTAAAACAAATGCATGGCGGTGGTAAAATGCTGGCAGTGGTCAAAGCCGATGCTTATGGTCATGGCGCCGTACCTTGTGCGAAAGCATTGGCTGATCTGACCGATGGCTATGCTGTAGCATGCATTGAGGAAGCGATTGAATTGCGTCAGGCTGGTCTGACTTTGCCCATTGTGTTGCTGGAAGGGGTGTTTGCAGCGGAAGAATATGCATTGGTAGATCAATATCGGCTCTGGCCAGTGGTCGGCAATGCCTGGCAATTGGCATCATTATTGGATTTTGCCTGGCAAAAGCCGCTGACGGTATGGTTGAAAATGGATTCAGGCATGCACCGGACCGGTTTTTTCCCGCATGACTATGCTGCGGCTTTTAAGGCACTCAGTCAGTGCCCCCAGGTAGAATCGATAGTGAAAATAACTCATTTTGCCTGTGCGGATGAGCCGGTGAATGGCATGACTGCTGATCAGCTGCACACTTTTGATCTGGCCTGTGCTGCTTTGGGTGGTGACATCAGTGTGGCCAATTCCGCCGCCATGATGGCCTATCCGCAAACGCAGCGTGGCTGGGGTCGTGCCGGTCTGGCTTTATATGGCATTTCGCCGATGGCAAAGACAGATAACCGTTTTAAACCGGTAATGAGGCTCAGTAGTCAGGTGTTTGGGGAGCGGGTATTGCCGGCAGGTGAGGCGATTGGCTATGGCGCCAGTTTTGTCACAACGCAATCCACGCGCGTGGGGCTGGTGGCCTGTGGCTATGCCGATGGCTATCCGCGCCGTGCTTCTACCGGTACCCCGATTGCGGTAGCCGGTGAGCGGACGCGGGTGCTGGGACGGGTATCGATGGATATGATGACGATTGAATTGCATGATCATCAGCATGGCGTCGGGTCTGAGGTGGAGTTGTGGGGTGATGTGGTTAATGTGAATGAAATTGCGGCCGCAGCCGGCACCATTGCCTATGAATTACTGTGTCATGTGAAGCGCGCCCGAAAAATCTATAGAGAATAATTAAATTTTTGTTATTATGACTGAGTATTTGGCAAGTCATTAAAATTGGTTTATAAATAAGTATAATCCGCTCAGGCAGGCAAACATGGTCTGCCTGAAAATCTTTGTCATCATGGGAATAATATGGCCGCAAGTGATACCTTAGCATTAACACAGGCATTGATTGCCAGACCCTCTGTCACACCAGATGATCAGGGCTGTCAGGCATTGCTGATTGAACGGTTAAAGACATGTGGTTTTACCGTGGAAACATGGCATTGGGGTCAGACCGATAATTTTTATGCAGTCTATGGCAGTCGTGGCCCTTTATTGTGTTTTGCCGGCCATACTGATGTGGTACCTACCGGACAGGAAGACCAATGGCTATCGCCGCCGTTTGTGCCAACCCAGCGCGATGGCCGTTTGTATGGTCGTGGTGCGGCCGATATGAAAACCAGCGTGGCGGCATTTGTCACTGCCTGTGAGCGCGTATTACAAAATCATGCTGATTTGCCGGTGCGGCTGGCCTTGCTGATCACTTCTGATGAGGAGGGTGATGGACGTGATGGCACGGTACGGGTGGTGCATGAATTGCAGGCACGCGGTGAACAGATGGATTATTGCATTGTGGGTGAACCCACTGCGGTGAATACCTTGGGCGACATGATTAAAAATGGTCGCCGCGGTTCTTTATCGGCTACTTTGACCATTCATGGCAAACAAGGCCATGTGGCCTATCCGCATCTGGCTGCCAATCCGGTGCATCTGGCGCTACCGGCACTGGCGGCTTTAACCGCTGAAACCTGGGATCAGGGCAATGCTTATTTTCCGCCGACCGGTTTTCAGATTTCCAATATCCATGCCGGCACCGGTGCCGGTAATGTGATTGCTGCTGATCTGGTGGTGCAGTTTAATTTTCGCTTTTCGAGTGAATCCAGTGCAGAAAGTTTACAAGCGCGGGTAGGTGCTATTCTGGATCAGTATGATTTACACTACGATCTGGTGTGGCAGCTTTCCGGACAGCCATTTTTAACGCCGGCCGGTCGGTTAACCGAAGTTGCCCAAAAGGCCATTGCCGATGTCTGCGGGGTTAAGGCGGAATTATCCACCACGGGGGGCACGTCTGATGGCCGCTTTATTAAGGCCATTGCCCGTGAATTAATCGAACTGGGGCCGGTTAATGCCACCATTCATCAGGTGAATGAATGTGTTGATCTGGCAGCGGTGGATCAGTTGTCTTTGATTTATGAAAAAATCATTCAGAATCTGGCCGTTGACTGATGGTCTTTTAAGGGGAGAATCAAATGAAGCAAGTCACACCTGTTCATTTTTTAAAATTACTTGATTACACGCCGCAGGAAATCCGTACTTTACTGGCGCTGGCGGCCAAACTGAAAGCCGAAAAAAAAGCAGGTAAGGAGCAGCAGCGGTTAACCGGCAAAAATATTGCCCTGATTTTTGAGAAAACCTCTACCCGTACCCGCTGTGCTTTTGAAGTGGCGGCTCATGATCAGGGTGCACATACCACTTATCTGGATTCCGGCGGCAGCCAGATCGGACATAAAGAAAGCATTAAAGACACCGCGCGGGTGTTGGGGCGCATGTATGATGCGATTGAATACCGTGGTTTTGCCCAGACCACAGTAGAGGCATTGGCGCAATATGCCGGTGTACCGGTAATTAACGGTCTGACCAATGAATTTCATCCCACCCAGATGCTGGCTGATGCGCTTACCATGCAGGAGCATAGTCCGAAAGCATGGCATCAGATTGCCTATGCCTATGTGGGCGATGCCCGTTATAACATGGGTAATTCATTGCTGGTGCTGGGTGCCAAACTGGGAATGGATGTGCGTATCGGTGCGCCACGTGGATTGTGGCCACAACCGGCTCTGATTGAAGAGTGCCAGGCCATCGCCAGTGAGACGGGTGCCCGCATTACCCTGACTGAAGACGCTGGCGAGGCTGTAGCCGGTGTGGATTATATCCATACCGATGTATGGGTATCGATGGGCGAACCTAAAGAAGTCTGGGCAGAGCGTATTGCGTTATTACAGCTTTACCGGGTTGACCGGCAGTTGCTGGCGGCCAGTGGCCGGCCAGACGTGAAATTCATGCATTGTCTGCCGGCGTTTCATGATCGCGATACCTTGGTGGGCGAAGCTTTGTTTCAGCAATTCGGCCTCAACGGCATTGAAGTCAGTGAGGAAGTATTTGAAAGCCCGGCCTCGATTGTATTTGATCAGGCAGAAAACCGCATGCACACCATTAAGGCCGTACTGGTTGCATTGTTAAATCAGCCAATAGGCCTTATTTAAGTATTGAATTGAATATTAACAGGAATACCCTATGAATCCGCCCTCACATTTATCTTTGAGTGCTTCCAGATTTGCCTTATTGCTGGCGGCGATGGTGGCCATTATGCCGTTTTCCACCGATATTTATTTGTCGGCAGTACCGGAAATGGCCAAGTCATTGAATGCCAACATTCATATGGTTGAAAAAAGTCTGGCCAGTTTTATGTTCGGCGTGGCGATTGGCCAGCTGATGGGTGGTGCTATTTCCGACATTAAAGGCCGTAAAATCATGGCCATGATTGGTCTGGGAGTCTATCTCTTGGCTACTTTAGGGCTGTTGTTTGTGCAAACTGCCGAACAATTGTTGTTTTTCCGCTGGATTCAGGCCATTGGCGGCGGCATGATGACGGTGACGGTCGGGGCGGTGGTACGCGATTTCTTTCAGGGGCGCGAAGCGGCCAAAATGTTTGCCACCATAGGCATCATTACCCTGGGGGCGCCACTGGCCGCACCGATGCTGGGTGCCATGTTGCAAAGTCTGGGCAACTGGCGCATCATTTTTGTGTTTTTAACGTTGTATGCTTTGGTGGTGATTGTGCTGGTATGGTATTTTCTGCCGCGCAGTCAGATACAGAAACAACCTTTGGACTGGCGTATTTTTAAAACCATTGGTCATAACTTTGTGATGGTGTTCAGCCAGCGCGAGGCTCTGGGCTTCATGTTTTTTCAGATTGCCAGTTTCTCATCCATGTTTGTGTTTTTGACCGAATCGACTTTTATTTACCGTAATTTGTATGGTCTGAATGCCCATCAGTATGCCTGGGCATTTGGTGCCAATATCATTACCATGATGTTGTTTAACCGGATTACCGCTTACCGTTTGCGTACCACCGCACCGCAGAATATTCTGATCAGTGGTATTGTGATTCAATTGATCAGTAATGTGTTATTGGTTATGCTGGTGTGGAGTATGCAGCAACTGCCTTTTGCATTGTTGCTGGTGCTGATCATGTTCTCGGTGGGTTCGCAAGGGCTGATCGGTTCCAATACTCAGGCGTGTTTTATGGGGTATTTTCATAAGGTCAGCGGCAGTGCCAATGCGGTGCTCGGCACCACCCAGTTTCTGGTGGCCGCGCTGGCGGGCTGGCTGACAACAGAATTACATAACGGCACGGCTCACGTCATGCCCAGCATGATGCTGGCGGCTACTTGCTGTGGTGTTGTTTTATTATGGTTGTTTTCACGTCAGGCATGGCAAAAATAGCCGATCGGGCAAAGCAGCCATTGCGTGGCTGCTTTTTTATGATTTTAAGAACAGAAAACAGAAATCAATATGCAAGATAATGAAAAGCTGAAACCTCATCGTGATGCCATCGATCAGATTGATGCCACGATACTGGATTTATTGAATCAGCGTGCGGTTCATGCCCGTACTATCGGGGAATTAAAGGGAAGTGGTGCTGTTTATCGTCCGGAACGCGAAATAGCCGTACTACAACGAATCCGGTCGTTAAATCAGGGGCCTTTATCGGATGAAGCGGTGATGCGGTTGTTTCGGGAGGTGATGAGTGCCTGTCTGGCGCTGGAGCGCCCGTTAAATATTGCTTATCTTGGCCCCAAAGGCACCTTTACTGAACAGGCAGCGATCAAACATTTCGGCCATGCCGCCTGTTTGCAGCCGTGTGCCACCATTGATGAATGTTTCCGGCTGGTAGAAGCGCGTCAGGCCGATTATGTGGTGGCACCGGTAGAGAATTCTACCGAAGGCTCGGTGGGGCGCAGTCTGGATTTATTATTGAAAACGCCGCTCAACGCTTGTGCTGAGGTCTCTTTACCAATTCATCATAATCTGTTAAGCAGGCAGCAGGATAAGGGTGCCATCACCAAAGTGTATGCCCATGCGCAAGCACTGGCACAATGTCAGCAATGGCTGCATCAGCATCTGCCGGCCAATGTACATTATATTTCGGTGGCCAGTAATGCCAAGGCGGCGGCTATGGCGGCTGAAGAGGTGAATAGTGCGGCCATAGCGTCCATCGTCGCCGCAGAACATTATCAGTTACCTGTGCTGGCCAGCCATATTGAAGATGAACCAAATAATACCACCCGTTTTCTGATTCTGGGACACAATCAACCCGGTGCCAGTGGACGTGATAAAACCTCGCTGATTGTATCAACCCCGAATAAAGCCGGTGCTGTGCATCATTTACTGGGGGCGTTTGCGCGGCATGGCATTTCCATGACCAAGCTGGAAAGCCGACCCAGCCATGGCGGATTATGGGAATATGTGTTTTTTATCGATATTGAAGGACATCAGCAAGATCAGCCGGTACAAACTGCTCTGGCTGAGATCATGGCAACTACGTTGTTTTTGAAAGTGATCGGTTCTTATCCGCGCAGCTTATCAATCTGATCTGTTGATACCGGTGAATGCCATATCAATGCATCATACTCAGGGGCTTTCAGGATGCTTTATCCGAAAAATCCTGATATTTACCGATGATGGCTATTTATCGGGGACAAAATCAAAGAGACAAAAATGAAAAATATTGTTGTGTACTGTGGTTCTAATCTGGGGCAGAACAAAGCCTATTTTGATGCCGCTCAGACATTGGGGCGGCAGTTGGCCGAATCTGGTTATCGGCTGGTGTATGGCGGCGGCAGAATCGGCCTGATGGGCGCAGTGGCCGATGCCTGTCTGGCAGCCGGTGGCGAAGTGATCGGCGTGATTCCCACCTTTTTGAAAGCAAAGGAAATGGGGCATCCCGGTCTGACCCGAATGATTGAAACTGCGACCATGAGTGAACGTAAGGCGGCCATGATTGAATTGGCCAGCGGTTTTATTGCCTTACCGGGCGGTCTGGGTACTTATGAGGAATTATTTGAAGTTTTGTCTGCGGCACAATTGAAATTACATCCGCATCCGGTAGGGATTCTGAATGTGGCCGGTTTTTTTGACCCCTTGTTACAGATGTTGCAAAATACCGCAGAGCAGGGCTTTATGCCAAAGCAAAATATGGATTTACTCTGTACTGCCGCGACCGTGCCGGCATTATTGGCCGCTATGGCGCACTGGCAGCCAGAAGATGCGGTTAAATGGATTAAACCCGACTGGGTCACACAGACAACCGATATACACCTCAAGGAACCTTAATGTTAACCTTAGCCCTACTGAATCATCTGATTGCACAAAATGTGGAAGCACAGGCGCAATGGCAGCAGCATCAGGGTCGTGTGCTGACATGGACACTGCCGCTGACTACCTTGCATGGTCGCATTGATGCGCAAGGTTTCTGGCAGCCGGAAGCGGCTGAGGCGGATGTGGTGGTAATCATTCCTGCCGCTGCCTTAACCAAAATGGTCAGCGGTCAGACAGTAGGTGTAGGAGATGTAGTGTTAGAGGGTGATCGTTCACTGGGAATGGCGGTATTGCCGTTATTACAGCAATTACGCTATGACTGGCGTGATGATCTGGCGCGGTTGTTGGGTGACATGGCTGGCGGTGCGGTGGCTGGCCAGATCGATCAATGGGTTACCGGCATCAAAAGCAGTAAAGACAATATTATGGCGCAAATCAGGGATTATGCCCAAGAACACGACTCGGCCATACTGGGGCGTCAGACCTTTAGCCATTTTAGCCGGCAGGTTGCCTGTTTGCGCGATGATGAGGCCAGACTCAGTGAACGCCTCAAACGTCTGCAACAACGATTAAATAATAAGCCAGAATAACCTTGCCTGTCTGACAGGCTTGAGCGAATTTAGCTTTATCAGGGCGCAATCACCGGTTTGGCACCTTTGATCATGTTTATCTGTTGTTGTCAGGCAATGCGTTTCAGATAGCTCTGTTATAATTTCACCGATTATTTCTTAATTAAGCGATACCCTCATCATGACAAAACAACGTAGAATCCTTGTTACTTCCGCTTTACCTTATGCCAATGGTCAGATTCATCTGGGTCACATGGTGGAGCATATTCAGACTGATATCTGGGTGCGGTTTCAAAAAGCCCGCGGCCATGAATGTTACTATGTCTGTGCCGATGATACCCACGGCACGCCAGTGATGCTGGCAGCACAAAAGCAAGGATTAACGCCTGAAGCGATGATTGTCCAGGTACGGGAAAATCATCTGGCGGATTTCAGTGGTTTCGGTATCGGCTATGATAATTATTACAGTACCCATTCGCCGGAAAACCAGCAATTATCCCACAGCATTTATCGGGCACTGAAAGCCAATGATAAAATTGCCTGTCGCACCATTGAACAATTATTTGATCCGGAAAAGAATATGTTTTTACCGGATCGGTTTGTCAAAGGTGAGTGTCCAAAATGCCATACCCATGATCAGTATGGCGATAATTGTGAAGTATGCGGCGCTACCTACAGTCCGACCGAACTGATCAATCCGTATTCTGCTGTGTCAGGTGCCACGCCGGTATTAAAACAGTCAGAACACTATTTTTTCAAACTGGGTGATTGCGCTGATTTTCTGAAACAGTGGACAGCGGGTGAAAGTAAGCTGGCCAATGGCCATATTCAGCCGCATTTGCAACCGCAGGCTCTGAATAAAATGAATGAATGGCTGAAAGACGACCAGCTCAGTGACTGGGACATCAGCCGTGATGCGCCATACTTTGGCTTTGAAATTCCGGATGCGCCCAATAAATATTTTTACGTCTGGCTGGATGCGCCGATTGGCTATATGGCTTCATTCAAAAATCTGTGCAGCCGTCTGGATATGAATTTTGAAGAATGGTTTGCGCCAGACACCGAAACAGAAATGTATCATTTCATTGGTAAAGACATTTTGTATTTTCATGCATTATTCTGGCCGGCCACATTAAAGTTTGCCAACCTGCGCGAGCCTACCGGCGTGTTTGCCCATGGTTTCCTGACAGTAGATGGCCAGAAAATGTCCAAGTCACGCGGTACATTCATTACCGCCCGTTCTTATCTGGACGGCGGCCTGAATCCGGAATGGATGCGCTATTATCTGGCCGCAAAATTAAACAGTAAAATTGAAGACTTGGATTTGAATCTGAATGATTTTATTGCACGGGTCAATAGTGATCTGGTGGGTAAATACATTAATATCGCTGCCCGCGCGGCCGGATTTATTCATAAACGTTTTGATGGCCGCTTGTTAAGTGTATCAGACAGTGCGCTCTTAACACAGCTACAGGCACAAAGTGAAGCCATTGCCCTGAATTATGAAGCACGTGAATATGGGCGCGCGTTACGCGATATCATGGCGCTGGCCGATGCAGTGAATGAATATGTTGATGCCAATAAACCGTGGGAACTGGCCAAAGAGCCGCAAGAAGCAGATCGCCTGCATCAGGTGTGCAGTGAATTGATCAATGCTTTCCGTATTCTGACCGTTTATTTGTCTCCGGTATTACCACAACTGGCGCTACAGGTTGCTGAATTTCTGAATATTGCTCCGTTGATGTGGTCAGACAGCACTTTAGTGCTGCCAGAAGGGCATGTAATTAAGCCTTATCACCATTTAATGCAACGGATTGAACCCAAACAGGTAGAAGCACTGGTGGCCGCCAATAAGCAAAGTATGGCTGCTTCTGCACCGGAACCTGTGGCTGCGACTGCGCTGACTTATGAACCGGTGGCCACTGAGGCATCGTTTGATGACTTTATGAAAATCGATATGCGAGTGGCCAGGGTGCTGACGTGTGAAAAAGTTGAAGGCAGTAAAAAACTGCTTAAATTCACGGTAGATCTGGGATTTGAAGAACGGACTATTTTTTCTGGCATTGCGGCCAGTTATCCTGAACCGGATAAACTGGTTGGGCGCATGGTGATTGCAGTGGTGAATTTTGCTCCGCGTAAAATGGCTAAATTCGGTTTGTCCGAAGGCATGATTATGTCTGCGGCTGGTGCAGATCAGTTGTTTCTGTTGGACGTAGACAGTGGGGCTCAGCCAGGCATGAAAGTAGGTTAAATTGCCATGGATTAAAAACAGGCCATTTGGCCTGTTTTTTGTGACCGGTATTTGGCCAGTATCTGAATGAATGGGGCAGACCCATTAAAAATAAAAAACCCTGCCAGAGGCAGGGCTTTGAATACAGCACAATGATTATTGATTATCGTGCTACTTGTTTAACTACCTGAGTGCGGATTTTAACATCTACACGACGGTCAGGAGCGATACAGTCGATCAGCTCAAGACGTTTTTTGGCAGCAGATACTTTTTTACCCAGTTTGGCTACTTCAGCCTGACAGGTTTCAGTCATTCTGGCCTGAGATTTACCGTAGCCAGCAGAAGAAATCTTGTCAGCAGGAACGCCTCTGTTTACCAGATAGTCAGCAACAGTGCTGGCACGACGTTCAGATAAAGTCTGGTTGTAAGCATCAGAACCTTTAAAGTCGGTGAAGCCTTCTACGCGAACAGCCTGTACATTGCTGTCAGACAGACGGGTAGCCAATTGATTCAAAGTGTCAGCTGCTTCAGGACGCAGGTTGTATTTATCGAAACCGAACAAGAAGTTGGCAGATAAAGAAACGGTTTCGTCAACAAACTTAGGTGCTTCCTGTTTGACAATAACAGGGTGGCCACAGTTGTTGCCCAAAGTAGGATCTTTATCTTCGTTAAAGCGGTTTTTAACGCATTCAGGTGTGCCATCCGGACCGGTACCACGGGTAACAACCACTTCACCAGTACCAGTAGTCGGTGCTGAGCTGGTGGTATAACCATTGTAAGAACCAGCAGGCTCACCAGTCCAGTTAGCAGACGGTACAACACCATCGGCAAAAGCGGCAGTTGAAGCAGCCATAGCAACAATCAATGCGCTCAATTTTAGCTGTTTGGTCATGTTATTCCCTCATCAAAAAGATTGTTATGTGCTGACTCGGTTTGAAGTTGACCTTCAGTCAAAGCACAAATACCATTTACAGGCCGCTCAAACCGGGCGGGCAGCTTGGTAACATAAGACTGTACTATAAAAACCATAGTGCAAACTGTCAATATCCAAACTACCGGTGCGAAGCTGCTAGACGACCCACTTCCTAATACACAATCATGCCGAAAAAATGAGTGTGTGTCACTTATTTACAACGAAAACCTCAGTTTTATACAGGGACAGTGGTACGAAAACAACAAGCGATACCAATGTGTTATTGTCTGAGTATGGTAAATATAAATATATTTTGATATTAAATTATTAAGCAGGTAATTGCGCTGTATTCAGATAGATAAATTAGGTTATTATATTGATAAAATGATTATGTTCGTTGTATTTTGGCTACAGTTGGTTAAACAGAATTTCCGGATTTTATGGATTTTATATGAAACTGCAGCAATTACGTTATGCCCTTGAGGTGTACCGGCAAAATTTAAATGTGTCTGAAGCGGCGGAGTCACTCTATACCTCACAGCCGGGCATCTCCAAGCAGATACGTCTCCTGGAGGAAGAACTGGCCGTGCCCATCTTTGTACGGCATGGCAAACGCATGGTGGCTGTTACCGCACCGGGAAAAGTGATTCTGGAAACCGCTGACCGTATTTTGCGTGAAGTACAGAATATCAAACGCATCGGTACTGAATTTGCCGATCATGCTACTGGCACGCTGACGGTAGCCACCACCCATACTCAGGCACGTTATGCCTTGACTGATGTGATTGCTGCTTTTGTTCAGCGTTTTCCTCAGGTGCAGCTGTCTATTGTGCCGGTGACCTCAGCCGTACTGGATAAAATGGTACTGGACGGGGAAGCAGATTTTGCCATTGGTACGGAATTGCTGACCCAGCATGCAGAATTGCGCAAGCTGACCTGTTATCCGTGGAACCGCAGTGTAATTGTGCCGGATAATCATCCGTTGCTGGCTTTGAATCGTCCGTTGCAATTGCAAGACATCAGCTGCTATCCGGTGGTGACTTATGATGCCTCTTTCCCTGACACGTCACGTGTGGCGCATGCTTTCAGACGAGCACAAATACCTTTGCCCAAGATTGTACTGGCTTCGGCTGATACCGAGATCATTAAAACTTATGTACGCTCAGGACTGGGGATTGGTCTGGTCGCCAGCGTGGTGTTTGAGCCACAAAAAGATCATCATTTACATTGCTTGAATGTGGCGCATTTATTTGAACCATCGTTTTCACATATTGTGTTGCGTCAGGATGTCTATTTACGTGGTTTTGGTTATGAGTTTCTCAATTTATTCGCGCCGGCATTAACACGCGAATGCATTGAAGCTGCGCTATACCAGCCCATACATGAAGATTTTTCGATCTGATCTGAAAACTGCATACTGAATCAATGTCGCCCGGCGAGACTCTTTCAGTGAGGCGGGGTTATGCTGATCAGACTATATGATATTAGTCTGCTGTCTGCCATGACGACTTGGATATATTCAGCTTTATATCAATCATCATATCTGATGATTGTAGATCAATGGCCAGACGGTATTATTCAAACCGTCCTGGCATATAATATTAATACATAATATATTTAAATCATTAACGCCAGCATAATTACCGTAGTTATGCTGGCGTTAATGATTGGCTGATGGCTGGATAAAACATCAAGGCATCAGCATGCCACCATTAACATGCAAGGTTTGTCCGGTGATGTAACGTGCTTGTTCGCTAGCCAGAAACAATACCGCATCAGCGATATCCTCCGGTGTACCGAAATGACCCAAGGCGGTCTGATTGGCAAAGAGTTGGCGCTGTTCTTCGGGCAAAGCACGCGTCATGTCAGTATCAATGAAACCGGGCGCCACACAGTTGACGGTAATACCGCGGCTGCCTACTTCTCGTGCCATGGATTTACTGAAACCCACCAATCCGGCCTTGGCTGCGGCATAATTGGCCTGACCGGCATTGCCCATTGCGCCGACAACGGAAGTAATATTGATGATGCGGCCATAACGGGCTTTCATCATGCTGCGCATCACGGCTTTACTGGCACGGAATACCGATTTCAGATTAATCTGCATGATGTCGTCCCATTCAGACTCTTTCATGCGCATCAACAGATTATCGCGGGTAACACCAGCGTTATTGACCAGAATGGCAATATTGCCATATTGTTTTTCAATGATGCTGATCAGGTTTTCAATGCTGTTTTCATCGGTAATACGTAATACACGGCCTTCGCCGTTGAATTCTTCCAGAGCCACTGTGATTGAGGCGGCACCGGTTTCAGAGGTGGCGGTACCAATGACCTGGGCACCTTGTCTGGCCAAGGCCTGTGCAATGGCGGCGCCGATACCCCGCGAGGCACCGGTCACCAAGGCAATTTTGCCGTGTAAATCCTGATTCATGTTGTATTCCTTTTCGCCTTTTAGGCAGAGGGTTGTTGATTGAGCCAGTCGGTAATGGTTTCTTCACTGATCAGTGCGGTGCATTTCGCCGTTTTATCAATGCGTTTGGTTAGGCCGGTTAACACTTTGCCCGGACCACATTCAAAAAACTCACTGATGCCTTCGGTAACCAGCTGGCTGATGGTTTCGGTCCAGCGTACGGGTGAATATAATTGTCGTACCAATGCCTGACGAATGGCATCAGCATCCTGATGGCTGCTGACATCATAATTATGCAAGACCCGAATGTTAGGCGTAGCGATGCGGATATCGGCCAGTTTCTGCGCCAGTTGCTCGGCAGCTGGCTGCATGAGACGGCAATGGGAGGGTACAGAAACCGGCAGAGGCAGGGCGCGTTTGGCTCCGGCTGTCTTGGCCAGTTCACAGGCGTGCATAACCGCCTGAGTATGGCCGGCAATCACGATCTGTCCGGGTGAATTGAAATTGACGGCTTCGACCACCTGACCGGCCAGCTGATGTTCTGTCTGCTGACAAATCTGTGCCACTTTCTCATCGTCAAGCCCCAGAATGGCGGCCATGCTGCCTTTACCCTGTGGTACGGCATTCTGCATTAACTGGGCACGCAAGCGCACCAGCTGGATCGCATCGCTAAAAGCCAGACTTTCGGCCGCCACCAGAGCAGTATATTCACCTAAACTGTGGCCGGCCAGTGCTGCCGGTGTGGGGGCATTAAGTGCCTGACAGGCGCGCCATGTGGCAATGCCTGCGGCCAGCATTAATGGCTGGGTATTGATGGTTTCATTCAGTTCAGTACTGTCCTCACCCTGCATCAAAGCCCATAAATCCTGTTTTAAGGCTTCTGAGGCTTCATCAAAGGTCTGTCTGATTACAGGAAGATGGCTGAAACCGGACATCATATTCAAACTCTGAGAGCCTTGTCCGGGGAAAAGAAAAGCAATATTTGTCATGTTGTTAACCAAAGAATAAAATGAGTCTGATGACCGGCATCAATGGGGGCCGTCATTGGGTTCGGGTGGTTTTTCATAGTGCAGAAACATTTTTGAGCCGGTGGGGGCGCCAATAGCCTGAGCCAGATTGGATAATAAGGTTTCTGTAAACGGCCCGCGAAAGGTTTTACTGCCCTGATGGCTCAGATTTGAACCGCCATCAATATAAATCTTGCCGCCGATCTGATTCCATAAACGACAGAAAGCATAGTCTTCAGATAAATAACGCTGACTGACCGGATCCACAAAGCAATCGAAAAAGCGATAATGTAATCCCTGATCTTCAACGCCGATGGAATCGGGTTTATAGCGCAGATGCGGGAAGGCTTTCATGAGTTTTTCAAAAACCGCACGCTTGATGACCATAAATCCGGTAGGTGCATCTTCCATCTCGATAAAACCATCATTATCGACATGAATATGGACTTCATTATTACTGTCGGCCTCATTAATGTTGACCGTATAATGCGTATATTGTGCGTTAAACTGCTGCTGGTTCATGTGTGCCGGCAAACCTTCAGCCGGCCATGATTCATATTTGAGCGGATACACACCGGCAACGATATCACGGTCAGCCAGTAACAGACGGTAGAAGGCGTCTGTTGAAAAACCAATATCTGAATCAATCCAGAATAAGTGGGTCCATTGCGGATTAGCCAGAAATTCGGCCACACAATTATTACGCGCACGCGTGATCAGACTTTCTCCCTGCTGCATCAATATCTGTACCCGTATGCCCGTCGCTGCTGCATGCGCAGTCAGATTGATCAGCGATTGCACATAGTTATGAAAGTATTTGCCATCATGACTGGGGGTCATAATGACGGGAAACATGTCAGATAAAGCTGATTGGGGCAACATATGTATGGCCTTTTTCAAGATTTAATATTTCAGAATAACCGCACCCCAGGCAAAACCGCCGCCGATACCCTCCAGTAACAGGGTTTCTCCCCGCTGAATCCGGCCTTCTTTAATGCCGGTATCCAGTGCCAGCGGAATAGACGCTGCTGAAGTATTGCCATGTTGTGCCAGTGTCACAATGACTTTATCCATCGGCAGTTTCAGATGGCGGGCGGTAGACTCAATAATACGGTAATTGGCCTGATGCGGGATAATCCAGTCAATGTCTGCTGCTGTCATTCCTGCTTCCTGAATCACTTCAGAGGCAATCTGTGCCAGTGCCTTAACCGCAAATTTATAAACGGCCTGACCATCCATAAATAAATATGGCGCACCGTCAATCACGCCATTGGCGATTTTCCCCGGTGTTTGCAGAATATGCTGGTAACGTCCGTCTGCCTTGAGTTTAGTGTGGATGATGCCGCCGGTTTCATCCGAGGCGCCTAATACCACGGCACCGGCACCATCACCGAATAATACACAGGTACGGCGATCCTGCCAGTCTAACAGACGGCTGAACGTTTCGGCACCGATCACCAGTACTTTTCTGGCCATGCCGCTTTTGATATAGGCATTGGCCGTTGTCAGCGCATACATAAAACCGGCACAGACGGCCTGAACATCAAAGGCCGCACAACCATGAATACCCAGTTTCTGCTGCACAATGCAGGCGGTGGCCGGAAAGGTCATGTCAGGTGTGGACGTGGCAACAATGATCAGGTCAATGTCGTTTGCCTGAATGCCGGCATCGGCCAGAGCCCTTTGTGCCGCCGCTACCGCCAGATCACTGGTCTGCTCTTCAGGTGCGGCAATATGACGCTCCTTGATGCCGGTACGACTGGTAATCCACTCATCAGAAGTATCAACAATTTTGCTTAAATCATCATTACTCATACAACGGTCAGGCAGATAGCTGCCGGTACCGAGAATGTGGGCATAGTGCATATTATTGTCTTTTTGACAGCAAAACCGCTATTTTAAACATAGCCTACGGCTTTGTCTGCTGTTATGTTATTCGGATAGTGCCTCGGTTGCCGTCAGCTGATGGGTCACACCGGCCTGAATTTTAGCCACGGAATCAGCCTTAATAGACTGATAAGCCTCATGTAAGGCAAAGGCAAAACCCACTGCATCAGTACCTCCATGGCTTTTAATCACCACGCCGCGCAAACCGATCAGAATGGCGCCGTTAAAACGGCGCGGATCAAGACGGGCTTTAACGCTTTTAAAAGTCGGTATAGACAGTAGGGCAGCGATTTTATTGAATAGATTACGTTTGAACTCTTCTTTGATCACGCCAGAGAAGAATTTAACTGAACCTTCAATACTTTTGAGCATGGCATTACCGGTAAAGCCATCAACCACCAATACATCGGCCTCAGCCGTAAAAATGGCATTGCCTTCGATATTGCCGACAAAATTCAATTGACTGCCAGCCAGTAATTGATGGGTTTCTTTGGTGGCATGATTGCCTTTAATGTCTTCAGTGCCGACATTCAGTAAGCCAACCCGCGGCGCAGTTTTTTCAGGGAAAATAGCACTCACCAGTTCACTGCCCATGATGGCAAACTGTAAGAGCTGTTCACTGCTGCAATCCACATTGGCGCCCAGATCCAGCACCAGCGTTAGGTGGTTGTCTTTGCCGGGCAGAAATTTGGCAATGGCCGGACGGTCAATACCGGGTATGGTTTTCAAGACAAAACGTGCCGTTGCCATCAGGGCACCGGTATTGCCTGCCGATACGGCGGCTTGTGCCTTACCTTCCTTGATCTGGTTAATGGCCACGCGCATGGAGGAATCTTTTTTGTTTTTCATGGCCGAAGTCGGTGATTCGTCCATATCAACAATCTGGCTGGCTGGCTGTATGGTAATGCGGGATAAAGGTGCCTGAGCCGCTTTTAATGCTGCCAGAATGCGCGCTTCATCACCCACCATAATCAAGTGGGCATCATCATGGCGTTGCAGAAAGGATAGTGCTCCTGGAATACTGATGTCGAGCCCGAAGTCGCCCCCCATGGCATCAACAGCAATGGTTTTTAAACTCATGATGTTTCAGACCTCAGCTTCAGGGGAGGAAGAAGAGGGCATATTGGCATTAAGATTATGGGTTTCGATATCCAATGCATCCCAGGGATAATTAATCCACCAGTCTTCAACTACCAAGGCACTGAAGTAGGGCATATTGTCGGGTAATGTGCCTTCTTTGGGTTTGCGTTTTTCATGCAAAACCGCTACGCCCAGGTCTTTAAAGCCTTCCTGTTGTAATTCTTCAATGCAATACTGTAAAGTCACACGGCTATCGTCAACTTCGTCGACAATCAATATTCTTTTATCTTTAATGTGGCTGGCCAGACCGTCTGTCCATTGGATTTTCTGGGGACTGTGGGTAGGCTGATCATTGGCATCATAATAAGATAAGGTCACGGTATACACCGGAATATTTAAAAAACTACGCAGAATACGGGCAGGAATAAAACCGCCACCACCAATCGCAATCATGGCATCGAAATGCTGATGGGACTGTTGAATTTTTTCAGCCAGCTGTTTGATGGCGCGGTGGATATCTTCGTAGGTATACCAGATTTTTTTCATGGGAAACCACAATTTAAAATATAGTTTTAGCCTTTAAGGCCACGGAAAACAACTTAGTCTGCTTTAAGGCAGCAACCTGAAATGGCTTAATACTGCCATCATCAATGTTTATCTGTAAATACAAAAAAGCCAGTGATTGCAGGGCAATGTCTGGCTTTCATCATCAGATCTTGAAACTGGGGCGAGGATTATTCGCCTTTGGCCTTAACCACTTTGCGGCCACGGTACATACCGTTGGGCGAAATGTGGTGACGCAAATGCACTTCACCGGTATTCACATCGGTAGATACCTGAACAGTACTCAGGCCATCATGTGAGCGGTGCATGCCGCGTTTGGAAGGGGATTTTTTGTTTTGCTGAACTGCCATGGTAAAGCTCCTGAAAATAAATTTAGTTCGTTAGTGGCCGCTTTTGAGTGCAGCCAGTTTGGCAAAAGGACTGTCTGAATCCTGATCCTGCCGGACTGCGGATACAGGCGCGCAAACATCATGCAAAGGTGCAAAAGGCAGCGCCATCAGTATCTGGTCTTCCACCAGAGACGTCAGATTGGTTTGCGCCTCCTGCAATATCCCCTCTATCGTTTCATCAGCAACCATGGCCTCATCCAGCGCTTGTTCGCTGACAAACAATATCACATGAGCCTGATCGTTTAATGACCAGTTCACGGCTTGTAAACAACGCTGACAGAAAAGCTGTAATTCAGCCTTGATTGCAATGTCGATAAAAGGCCGCTGCCAGCGATCTATGCCGCCAGTTGCCTCAAAAGACACCAGACTGTCCTGTTGTGCCAGTAATTCGTGTGACCAAACCCGCTCATCCAGCTGACGCAGGCTGATTTCACCGCAAAGGTGCTGCTTTTCACGGGTGAAGGTGGCCGTATCAATCAAAATAGGGTCTAACATAAACCGAGTATGATATAATTTTACCCGGAAAGTGTCAACGAATTCTATGCAATGGATACACAGACAAAACTGATTTTGGGTTCCAGCTCGGTCTTCAGACAGCAACAGCTGGCCAGGCTGTTATTGCCGTTTGAAGTGGCCAGACCTCAGTTTGATGAAACCCCGCTGGCTGGTGAAACCGCCGAACATACTGCTTTACGGCTGGCCGAGGGCAAGGCACGCTCTTTAGCCGGCCGGTTTGCCGATGCTTTGATCATCGGCGCCGATCAGGTGGCTTTGTGTCAGGGGCGGCAACTGGGTAAACCGCTGGACGTAGTAAAAGCACAACAAATGCTGCATGATCTGAGCGGTCGGCAGATCATGTTTTACAGTGCGCTGGTGTTGTTTAATCCGCGTGCCAACCGTATACATCGTCATGTGGATCATACCTGTGTGACTATGCGGACGTTTAGCGATGACACCATTCATCAGTATCTGTTGCGTGAACCCGATGCCATTTATTGTGCCGGTGCGGCCAAAAGCGAAGGGCTGGGCATGTGTCTGATTGAGCGGATTGACAGTACTGATCCCAATGCCTTAATCGGACTGCCGATGTTGCGATTGATTGATTTTTTACTGGCGGAAGGCGTGCCTCTATTATGAGTGAACCTATTTTATATCTGATTCCTACCCCGCTGGGTACAGCACAAACTCCCTGTTTATTGCCGCATGAGCAGGCATATATCACTGAATTAACCGATTTTGTGGTGGAGGCAGAAAAGACTGCCCGGGCACATTTAAAAGCATTGGCGGTCAAAACGCCCATTCGTGAGCTGAATTTACAGACATTGAATGAACACACCGAAAGTAAAGCGATTGATCGCCTACTCGAGCCTTTGCGTCAGGGGCGCAGCATGGGGCTGATGAGTGAGGCCGGCTGCCCTGCTGTGGCGGATCCGGGCGCGCAGTTAGTGGCGCTGGCGCATCGACAGGGCTTTACCGTGATGCCACTGGTGGGGCCTTCCAGCATCATGCTGGCATTGATGGCTTCGGGTGCCAATGGCCAGTGTTTTGCGTTTAAGGGCTATCTGCCGGTGGAAAAACAGGCGCGTATCAGTTGCTTACAAGCATTGGAGCAGCGTTCGCGCCAGCACAATGAAACCCAGCTTTTCATTGAAACCCCTTACCGCAATGATGGTCTGCTGGCTGATGCCGTTGCCCATTTACATCCCCAGACCCGATTATGTATTGCTGCTGATTTAACACTGCCAACGCAATTGATCATCAGTCAGACGGTAGCACAGTGGCGGGCAAATCAGGCATCATGGCCGGTGCTGAAAAAGCGGCCATGTCTGTTTGTGTTGTATGCAGCGTAGATGATCTATTGCATTGCTGGTTTTAAAGATGCAAAAAAGCAATGCCACGCAACCTTAGGGTTCACAATAATAGCAGCCAATCATCAGCATATGCTTATAAAACACCTGTTTCTGACGCATTGATAAGCCGTTTGAGTATTGATGCAGCACTAATGCTCCGTTTTAGTGGCCATTGCCAGCATAAAACGATTTTAGTACTTGTCAATATCCTTGGTTCTACCTATAATGCACAGCTTGATTCGGAGTGTAGCGCAGCCCGGTAGCGCACCTCGTTCGGGACGAGGGGGTCGAAGGTTCGAATCCTTTCACTCCGACCAGAATACACAAAACACCTGTCTGAAAACCAGACAGGTGTTTTTGCATGGATACTGTGAATAAAAACATAGATTATCATTAATGCGTATAAATTATAATTTATGCTATATTTAATTATGGCTGTTATTTATTGTTAGATTGATACATAATTCCTGTAAGATATCAAACCAGTAGATTGGGTTGAATCAACTTGGCCAGATTTAAAACGAATAATGTTTGTTTTTTATTGAATAAATATTATTTAAATTAAAATCATGAATTTATTATATATTATTCTGATTTATCGCATGATGTTTTAAAAAACAATCATTTTGGAAATATAATACTTTTCCGGCGATTTGGGTTCAGACTATAATCAGCCTTCCACGGTGACAGATGAATAATCAGCCATCTGCACCGGTTTTCAGAACACATCACCTCAGTAAGGACATACTATGCTGCCCTTAGATATTGAAGAAATGAACACCCCGCCGAAAAAACAACGGTGGTATCAGATCCTGTATGTACAGGTGATTATTGCCATTATTGTGGGCATTTTATTAGGATATTTTTATCCCTCTGTCGGTGAAAGCATGAAACCATTGGGTGATGCTTTTATTAAACTGGTCAAGATGATCATTTCTCCGGTGATTTTCTTAACCGTGGTGACCGGTATTGCCGGTATGAACAACATGAAGACGGTCGGGCGCGTGACTGCCAAAGCCATGACTTATTTTCTGACCTTTTCCACCCTGGCGCTGATCATTGGTCTGATCGTGGCCAATGTGGTTCAGCCGGGTCATGGTCTCAATATTGATCCCAGTACCCTGGAAAGCGCTAAAGTACAGGAATATGTACAAAAATCACATGATGCCACCATCACCAATTTTCTGATGGACATCATCCCGACCACGGCACTCAGCCCGTTAACCAACGGTAATATTCTTCAGACATTGCTGATTGCGATTTTATTTGGCATCTCACTGGCACTGGTCGGAGAAAAAGCCAAACCACTGGTAAATCTGTTTCAGGAATTGTCAGCACCGGTATTCAAACTGGTGGCCATCCTGATGAAAGCCGCGCCTGTCGGTGCTTTTGGCGCCATGGCCTTTACCATTGGTAAATATGGCATTGGCTCAATTGGCAATTTACTGTTTCTGATTGTGACCTTCTATATTTCATCGGTCTTATTTGTATTGATCATATTGGGTGCGGTGGCACGCTATAACGGCTTTTCGATTATCCGCCTGATCAAATATATTAAAGAAGAATTGCTACTGGTTCTGGGCACCAGCTCCTCAGAAGCGGCCTTGCCTACCTTGATGCAAAAACTGGAAGCAGCCGGCTGTAAAAAATCAGTGGTCGGACTGGTGGTACCTACTGGCTACTCATTTAATCTGGACGGTACCAATATCTATATGACCATGGCCGCGCTCTTTATTGCCCAGGCCTGTAATATTGATCTGACCATTCAGCAACAAATACTCTTACTGTTGGTGGCCATGCTCAGCTCTAAAGGAGCAGCCGGCGTCACCGGTGCCGGTTTTATCACTCTGGCAGCCACATTATCGGTGGTACCGTCTGTACCGGTAGAAGGCATGGCCTTGATTTTAGGTATTGACCGCTTTATGTCTGAATGCCGGGCACTGACCAATCTGATTGGTAACGCCTGCGCCACCATTGTGGTATCGCGCTGGGAAAAAAGTCTGGATAACGACGTATTGCAAGAAACATTGTCCCGTCAGCCTGCGGCCACTACCAAATAATTCAGCTGTTTCAAATAAAAAAACCTTCAGTGGCCAAATCAGCAACTGAAGGTTTTTTATGGTGTGGCGGTTATGCCTTTGAATGAGGTTGATCCAGCTTAGGCAGAAAACACTCATCATCAGAGGATAATAAACCAGTATGAACATACACACCCAGCTTCTGACGGGTATCAACAATATCCAGATTTCTCATCGTCAGCTGGCCAATGCGATCAGCCGGCGTAAAGGCGGCATTATCCACTTTTTCCATACTCAGCCGTTCTGGCTGATAGGTCAGATTGGGTGACTCCGTATTCAGAATAGTAAAATCATTGCCGCGGCGTAGTTCCAGTGTGACTTCACCCGTAATCGCCCTGGCCACCCAGCGCTGAGCCGTTTCGCGCAACATCAAGGCCTGTGGGTCAAACCATCTGCCCTGATACAGCAACCGACCCAGACGTAACCCATTAACACGGTATTGCTCGATCGTGTCTTCATTATGAATACCCGTCAGCAGACGCTCATAGGCAATATGCAATAACGCCATGGCCGGCGCTTCGTAAATACCGCGGGATTTGGCTTCAATAATGCGGTTTTCAATTTGATCGGTCATGCCCAGCCCATGCCGGCCGCCAATGCGATTGGCTGCCAGAATCAAGGCCACCGTATCCGGATATTCCACCCCATTGATGGCCACCGGCTGCCCTTCTTCAAAGCGGATACTGACTTCTTCCGGCTGGATATCAATATCCTGCCGCCAGAACGGTACGCCCATGATCGGTTCAACAATTTTGATGCTGCTGTTGAGCCATTCCAGGTCTTT
Source organism: Neisseriaceae bacterium ESL0693 (assembly GCA_029433475.1). Lineage (GTDB taxonomy): Bacteria > Pseudomonadota > Gammaproteobacteria > Burkholderiales > Neisseriaceae > Snodgrassella. Next base: position 59,509 of record JAQTIE010000005.1, read on the forward strand.
GGCCTCATGGGTCGCACCCAGCATATTGGAATCAGTAGAGTAGGCCTTTTCTACCGACATCTTATACTGAAAACCTTGCTCAATCAGAAATTCAGACATCTCATGCCGGCCACCCAGTTCATCAATAAACTGCTGATCCAGCCAGGGTTTATAAATCCGCAGCCCGGGATTGGTCAGTAAACCATAGCGGTAGAAACGCTCAATGTCATTACCCTTATAGGTTGAACCATCACCCCAGATATGTACATCATCTTCTTTCATGGCCGCCACCAGCATGGTGCCCGTTACCGCACGACCCAGCGGCGTGGTATTGAAATAGGGCATACCCGCCGTTTGCACATGAAAAGCGCCGCTTTGAATGGCAGCAATACCTTCATGCGCTAGCTGCGAACGACAATCAATCAGTCTGGCTTTTTCAGCACCGTATTGCAGCGCTTTGGCCGGAATGGCGCTATAGTCCTCTTCATCGGGCTGCCCCAGATTGGCGGTATACGCATAAGGCAGCGCCCCCTTGAGTTTCATCCACAATAAAGCAGCCGAAGTATCCAGACCACCGGAAAAAGCAATACCGACTTTTTCACCCTTGGGTAAATGTTGCAAAATAGTATGTTGACTCATGATTGTTCTCCTGTATTTATAGGGTTTGGGGCGTACATGGCATGGCGGTTAGCGCGGCTATTCGCACCCATAAGGTAAAAGTAAATTTACGTGATGATAAGATACCAAATTTAAACCAATATCCCCAGTTATTTTTTTATCAACTAATGTATCAGAGTTAACCATTATCATAAAAGTGAATAGATAATAGGCAAATAGCTTTGGATACACTGGTTTAATGTTATTTTAGAATAGCGTGTTATGCCAGCTGATGATCATATTTGTTATTCTATGCATGACCAATAACAATAAAGCCACAAAAAAGGCGATAAAAGCAGCTGAAACCATCACAAACCTGAGAAAAAGCATTGCATTGCCAGCATAAAAAACAGGCAATCAGTACAGATACTGATTGCCTGTTGTGTCACTCATATGGGGCTAAAGGTTTATGCCCAGATCAGCAAGGCATGATTGCGTTTACCGCGCCGTAAAATGGTATAACGGCCAAAACGTTTGTCTGCATCAGTAAACACATAATCCGGCTGATCGATTTTATGGCCATTAACCACCACCGCTCCCTGACTAATGAAACCACGGGCTTCATTATTGGATTTGGCCAGTGCGCTGGCTGTGAGTGCCTGCACAATATTCATGTCCGTGCTGACAGTGACACTGGGCAAACCATCCAAAGCCAATTGTTCAAAGTCACTCCGGGTTAACGCACTTTGATCTTCGGCGAATAAACTGGCTGAAATGCGTTGGGCTGCCTGTAGTGCCTCTTCGCCATGAATCAGCCGCGTCATGTTTTCAGCCAGAATACGCTGCGCCTCTGGCTTGGTGCCGCTGGCCTGATCCTGCGCTTCAATCGCATCGATTTCTTCAATACTCAGGAAGGTGAAATATTTCAGGAATTTATAAACATCAGCATCCGCCACTTTCAGCCAGAACTGATAAAACTGGTAAGGAGAAGTTTTGGCCGCACTGAGCCATACCGCCCCCCCTTCGGTTTTACCGAACTTGGTGCCATCGGCTTTGGTCACCAAAGGCAGAGTTAAACCATAAACGGTTTTCTGGTACAAGCGGCGGGTTAAATCAATGCCGGCCGTGATGTTGCCCCATTGATCAGAGCCGCCGATTTCCAGCACCGCCCCATGACGGCGGTTAAGCTCGGCAAAATCATAGCCTTGTAATAAAGCATAGGCAAATTCAGTAAAGGAAATACCCACATCATCACGGCTCAGGCGCTGCTTGACTGCTTCTTTATTCAGCATCGCATTGACTGAAAAATGCTTACCGATATCACGCAGAAAATCCAGACAATTCATCTGGCCAAACCAATCATAATTATTGGCCATAATCGCCGCGTTATCGCCCTCAAAATGCAAAAAGGGCATCAACTGTTGTTTGATGTTTTCTACCCAGTGTTGCACCGTAGTCAAAGTATTGAGTGCGCGCTCTTGTGCTTTAAAACTGGGGTCACCAATCATACCGGTAGCACCACCCACCAGCGCCACCGGCGTATGGCCGGCCAGCTGGAAACGGCGTAATACCAGAATCGGCAGCAAATGGCCGATATGCAGACTGTCGGCAGTCGGGTCAAAACCACAGTATAAGGTAATCTTCTGTTGATTCAGTAGCGCATCAAGTGCACCAGCATCGGTTGTTTGGGCAATCAGGCCACGTTGTTGTAAGTCGTGAATGACACTGGTCATGACTAAGGTATCTCTTTCTGCAAAAAGTGTTAGAAATAATGATCAAAAAACCCGCTAAAGGGCAGTGCACCGCCGTATGATTGATGTACCGCAAGCAAAAGGTAAAGACACATCATTCAAATACGTTAGAATACTGAGGCATAAAATGATATATTATTTTACACCAATTGATCGCCGCCATCAGCCAGTCTGACAAGGCAGCATCAAAGACACCAGAAAAGAGATCAGCAGCCAATGCATGACTATGCTGCCTGATGGATATCAGAAACACTCTGAATAAACAAAATAAATCATGGTTAATCCTTTACGGGACTAACCATGATGATTTACTGACCAAGTATATTATTACGTATTATCTGTCGCGATAGAGTCGTTTTCTGTCATGCCCATCTTTAATGGCACGATCACGAACAATGGCATGAGCCACGGCGCGATCACGAGCCACTTTATGCGCTACAACACGGTCACGGGCAACAGTACTTGCCACCGCACGATCACGGGCAACGGCATGAGCCACAGCGCGATCACGGGCAACGGCATGAGCCACAGCGCGATCACGGGCAACAGCATGGGCGACAGCACGATCATGCGCAATCGCACGGTCACGAGCCACCGCACGAGCCACCGCACGGTCACGATTGATATCATGCGCCTGTACCGCAGGAATCATACTGATGCTGAGCATAGCGCCCACAGACAACAGGGTAATGGTTTTACGAAATTGCATATTTCCTCCTAATTGTAATTACATTTTAAATAAACATCATATATTTAGCATGCTAAATATATTTTCCAGCAACATTAATGATGATGATTGCGATCATGATCATGGTAATGATTATTATCATGATGGTGATTATGACGGCGATAGTGATCATAATCCTGATAACGGCGCCGCTCCTGATCTTTGAGCATGCCCTGATCTACCGCCCGGCGATATGCCTCATAATCACGCTGATTGTCAAACCGGCGGCCACCATAATAATAGTGATTACGGTAAAAGCCTTCGCGATCATAATCAGGATCACTGTGATTAAGTAAATGACCCAGAAGACCACCAGCCGCCGCCCCGATCAGGGTAGAGCTGAGATTATCACCAATGGCATTACCAGCCACTCCACCAATGGCAGCACCCACCAGAGTACTGCTGGTTTTACTCATGGCCATGGTCAGCGGTGCACTGACCAGTAGGCTTGTACCCAATAAAACAGCGAGATAATGGTTGTATTTCATCATAAATCTTCTTCATGGTTACGGATATCATGCGACTATTCAAGGATACAACTATTTAATTTTAATCAAAAATAAACATAAAATTAAATCAACTTTTATACATACATCCGTGTATGTTTGTATACTATAATAACGTTAGTTATTTGTAAAGAGAATGATATAGAAAAGTGGTAACACAATAAAAACATTAAATAAATAAATGTTTGTCCATCATGGATAAACCAAAAGATAAATAAAATGTATAAAAAAATCATATTATTATTTATTTTTATGGTTTGGCGTAAATACAACAGATAATAAAGCAATCATAATTATTTATGATTTTCCACTGTTTTTTAGTATTTTATATCATGGCAGAAAATAACCATCAGCTGTCAGATAACTGATTACCATCAATCCAGTCAATCAATTGCATCATCAAAAATATCCGCAAAACCCCATAAATCCATCAGCTTCTGACCGCATTTATAAATATAAAAACAATCACGTATTGATTGCCGCCTACCTTTGATTATTCGTAAGCTTGATGGCTAGATCGATTTAAAACCATAAACAAAGAGTGATAATAAACAATCATGAAGTAACATGTATCTATGGTCAGTTTTATGTAAAAAAGCCAGTGAAACAGAGATAAAGCAAATATCCGCACTTCATCGGATCTATAGAAATATAAAGAAGCGAAGAAGAATAAGATCAGGCCATATCCAACAACCATATGAAAGCTTAACGAAAATTACCCGTAACACGACCTGTAATAATTTATCGAATAAATCAGATATTTATTGCTAATTTATTGTTATCAGGAGTATTCTACAGTAAATACCTTATGCATGATAAAGGATTGAAAATGAAAAGCTATAAATTGATGTTATTGGGTGCGTTGTCTGCTTTATCTATACAGTCCAGCCATGCTGAAATAGTGAGATATGGTGGATGGGTATTAGGATCTGTTAATTATGTTATTGTCGATGTAGTATGTAAGCATACCTATACCAATGAAGAGATTATGGTATTGGAAAAATCAGCAGATCAAGGAGATAGTCTTGCACAACTAAAATTAGGTATATTATATGATATTAAATCAATGCAAAGATATCAGCAGGTACATGAAAATCAAAATGTTAGCAGTAATAGTAAGGAGATAGCACAAATTTTGTCAAAACAAAGATCATCGCCCTGTATTCATATTAATAATACTGCTAAAGAATAAAATCTATTGATACGAATGAGTTGATTCAATGCTGTCAGGTGTAAGCTGACGAAGGAACGATAATGAAACGATATAAGCTGATATTGTGGGTTTTATTGGGTTTTTTAAGTATGGAAAACAGCTATGCCAGAATTTGTTTAAATACACAATGTGGCTATCTGATCATAATCGATAAAGTCTGTAAACATAACTATAATCCTGAGGAAATTGCCGCATTGGAAGAATCGGCAGATCAAGGCGATAGTTATGCCCAATTGGTTTTAGGCATATTATATGATATTAAATCAGTCCAAAGACATGAACAGGCCAGCCATACTTATCGGATAGCAAACTGGTGGCATCAACGTAAATCCCCATGTGACCCTACCAATAATGAACCATAATAAAAATCAGATATTTATTTATATATTGCTATTATCAATGGCATTTTTAGCTGAATATAATTTCCTGTAAAGGACTGGAAATGAAGCAGTATAAATTAATACTATTAACGGTATTTTATATTTTATGCGTGAATAAAAGTTATTCAGCAGTTTGTTTTAATTCAGATTGTTTTTATAAAGATATGATCAAGGAAATTTGTGAATATCCGTATAATAATACAGAAATAAATACACTGGAGAAACTTGCTAATGAAGGAGATATTAATGCCCAGCTAAAACTAGCTATATTTTATGATATTAAGTCGGTTCAGAAATACCAAGAAGTGCTTAATCATAGTTGTGGACTAGAAAAACTCTGGGAAAAACGTCAATCATCTTGTGATTCTACGAATAATAATCTGTAAGCAAAAGCAGATATTTATTTCTATAATTGTTGTTATCAGTGTTATTTTTCCTAAGTGTAATTACCTGATAAAGGATTGGAAATGAGAAGCCATAAATTGATGTTATTGGGTGTGTTGTTTGCTTTGTTTATGCAATTCAGTTATGCGAAAGTATATATAATATCTGAAATGGTATCCGGGCCGATTAAATATGATGTTGTTAAAGAGGTGTGTGAACATAATTATAGTAATAAAGAAATTAGAGCATTGGAGAAAGCGGCAGATCGGGGAAACAGTCTAGCCCAATTGAAATTGGGTATATTATATGACATCAGATCAATGCAAAGATATCAGCAAGTACGCGAAAATCAAAGCATAAATAATAATAGTGTACGATATGAAGATAAAAGAGTAGCGAGGGTTTTAGCAAAACAAAGATCATCACCTTGTACTTTGACTAAAAATACAGTAATAAAATAATATATTTATTTCTATATTTTTGTTATAAATGGTATTCTTTACTAGATGCTATGACCTGATAAAGGATTAGAAATGAGAAGCCATAAATTGATGTTATTGGGTGTGTTGTCTGTTTTATATATACCATTCAGCTGTGCTGAAATAGTGAGAATATCTCAATTTATTTATACAGGAAAAGATGCTGGTCTCATCAGAGAAGTATGTAGAGATAAGTATACTGACCAAGATATTCATATGTTAAAGAAATTGGCCAGTAAAGGCGATGATGAAGCACTTTTAAAACTGGGCATATTTTATGACATGAAATCAATCCAGCTGTATCAGCAAGTGGAGAAAAATAATGACGCATCTGTAGCAGCTCTATTAAAAACGCGGCATTATCCTTGCACTTATATTTTACATAATGAATATTTTCAGTAATATGATATAAAATATCTGAATATGAATATTCTAAACAGCTTATGTTTTATTTATGGAGGATCGAAAAATGAGAAAATATAAATTAATATTATTAACGGTATTCTATATTTTAGGCTTAGGGCAAAGTTTAGCTCAAGACAGTTATATTGAAATGATGTCTAAAGTGATTAATGAAAAAGCAGACAGCCATGTGATCAGAGAAGTTTGTGAACATAAATACAGTAATAGAGAAATCAATAAACTAGAGAAATTGGCTAATGGGGGAGATAATAATGCTCAATTAAAACTGGGAATTATTTATGATATTAAAGCACGGCAAATATATAGGCAGATATGGCGGAAAAATGATAATTTCGATGTGCCAAGCTTGTATTCAGGCCGAGAATCACCTTGCGATTTTATCAATTAAAATAATAATTTCCTGATAAAATATTGTTATATTAAGTATTATGTACTGGATACAATGATCAGATAAAGGATTAGAAATGAGAAGCCATAAATTGATGTTATTGGGTGTGTTGTCTGCTTTATATATACAGTCCAGCCATGCTGAAATAGTGAGATATGGTGGGCTGACATATGGACCAATTGATTACAGTGTTGTCAAAGAAGTGTGTGAACATAATTACAGTAATAGAGAGATCAGGAAATTAGAAAAAGCAGCAGAGCGGGGAGACACTTCGGCGCAATTAAAATTGGGTATATTGTATGATATTAAATCGATGCAAAAATATCAGCAATTAATTGATCAGAGAATAGAAGGTAATAGTGTACATTACAAAGATAAAATATTAACGTTTGTTTTGACAAAACACAGATCATCACCTTGTATTCATATCAATAATACCGCTAAAGAATAAAGTATTACTATAATAAAATACAAAGAATTATTGTTACACTAAAACAATTGCTTTTAATAATTTACTTTTTTGAAAAAGGTAATAAATACAATATATATTTATTACCTTAGTTGATTAATTTACATATAAATTGATTTTTTATAAATAAACCTTAGTTATTTTTGAGGTTTTTGTTTGGGCATGAAATGATTGTCTGGATAATGTTCCCCTTTTTTCAAGGTATAACGGAAATTTCCTTTACTCACCTGAATATCACCATTGGATTGTAAAATTACTTCCTGATGAACAGTCCCCAGACTTTTCCATTTCTCTGGAGTACCTTCAGGTTTGACCAAACTCCACTCAATCGGTATATCTACAATCATGCTGCCGCCCTGACCAATATCGACGTTAGGATCATTATCTCCACCACCCACGGTATCGTATCCAATTGATATATTTGTATTATTTCCAATATCTTGAAATTTCAATTTTTCACCGGCACCAGTACATTGGCCATTAGTAATGGGGTGTCCTTGAATATGACAATGGATTTGATTCATAGCAAAATAACCTGTATCTCTTGAAGCACAATTTATTTCTCGTATCTGTACCTTACTAAAATTAACTGATTTCGGCAGTAATTTCATGCTTAATCCCACTGCGCCATTATAGCCATTTTTCGGATGATAGATCAGCGGGTTGCTGTCATCTGGTCTTTCTAATTCAGGATAATCCTGATACTTCCCCATGCTAAATTGCAAGCCTTTCGGCTCTACGATCATGAATTTGATACTGGAGCGAAAGGTTTTGTCTTTTTCGGTATAAAAGGCGTTGACGGTGCAGGTGCCGCCCTGATCGCTGGCGGCAATCCACAGTTCTTTACTGTCTTGTCTGACAATGCTGGCCAGTTTGTTGTTGAGCTGCCATGTAACCGCTTTGTCGGCGTAGATTCTGACTACTTCACCTACGCCGATATTGGTGCGCGAACGTGGCGTCGGCAGCATGGCTTCGGTTTCCGAGGTAAGCTGAATTTCTCCTTCAACATAGTCGGTCATGGCGTAGTAGTAATCAAATCCCGACAGAATGGAATCAGGGTCGTCTCCGGCAAAAACGGCGCCTCTGTTGATGACACACATATCATTGTCTTCAGATACGGTAATAAATTCGCCTTTGTTGGCGCTGCAATGATCCATCGGTTCCATGCCGCCTAATTCAGACAAGGGCAGGTATCTGCTGCCTGAAGGGGATAAACCATAAAGTCTGATGACTTGGTTGTCTTTGCGGTGTTGTTTGGGTTTGTCGTTTTTAGCCATTTGCTGCCATCTCCATAAAATTAATTAATTAATGGTCATCTCTTGTGTGTCCGCTGGGGTTAGATCAGGGCAACGGACAATAAAGAGACATCGCTGGATCAGATACCCGCTTCAGGCAGGATTCGGACAACAATGGATAAAGTTTAGTGCATGCGTGAATGGGTATGATTCTGATATTTTTAGTATATATTAATTGTGTTTTAATTAATAGACGTAAAAATTGTCATAGTGATGTGATGAATAGGGCGATTTTTGCTAATGCAGGCGTAATGTTGATCAGGCTGGAAATAAACATAAATCACAACCCCGGGCAGATGGTTTGATGCATTTACCCGGGGTTGTGATTTTAGGCTGATAAGAAATTAAACGTTAAACAGGAAATGAATCACATCGCCATCTTGAACGATGTATTCTTTGCCTTCGGCGCGCATTTTGCCGGCTTCTTTGGCGCGGGCTTCGCCGCCACAGGCAATAAAGTCCTCATAGGCAATGACCTGGGCGCGGATAAAGCCGCGCTCAAAATCGGTATGGATAACGCCGGCGGCCTGTGGGGCGGTGTCGCCTTGATGAATGGTCCAGGCGCGCACTTCCTGTACGCCGGCGGTGAAATAGGTTTGTAGTCCGAGTAAGTTGTAGCCGGCACGAATCAGGCGGTTTAAACCAGGTTCTTTTAAGCCCATTTCTTGCAGAAATTCGGTTTTGTCGGCTTCGTCCAGATCGGCAATTTCGCTTTCCATGGCGGCGCATAAGGCCACAACGGGAGCGTTTTCTTTGGCGGCCAGTTCTTGCAGGCGCGCTAAGTGCGGATTGTTTTCAAAGCCGTTTTCTGCCACATTGGCCACATACATGGCCGGTTTGATGGTTAAAAGGCACAAAGGCTTAATCAGGGTAAGGGCATCGTCATCCAGTTTGGCTGAGCGGACGGGTTTGCCTTCCAACAAGTGCTGCTGTAATTGTTGCAGTATGCTGACCAGTTTCTGGGCGTCTTTATCGCCGGATTTGGCGCGTTTGCCTTCGCGGATAATGGCTTTTTCAACGCTGGCCAGATCTGCCAGTGCCAGTTCAGTCTGAATGACTTCAATATCGGCGATGGGGTCGATGTGTCCGGCCACGTGCACAATGTTGTCGTCTTCAAAGCAGCGCACAACGTTAACGATGGCATCGGTTTCGCGGATATTGGCCAGAAACTGGTTACCCAGTCCTTCGCCTTTGCTGGCACCAGCCACCAGACCGGCGATATCGACAAATTCGACAATGGCTGGCTGGACTTTTTTGGGATTAACGATTTTAGATAATTCATCCAGACGGTGATCGGGTACTTCAACAATACCGACATTGGGCTCAATCGTACAAAACGGATAGTTGGCTGCCTCGATACCGGATTGGGTCAGGGCATTAAAGAGGGTGGATTTGCCTACGTTGGGCAGACCGACAATACCGCACTTCAAACTCATGATATTCCTTGAAACTGTTGTCATTGAAACTAGGGCGAATTGTAACATAAGTCTTTAGTGTGCTATTTGCTGGCTTTAGGAAATGGACTGATCTGTTTTTTACCGGTTGATGGTTTGCTGGTGCTGATCGGGCTGGGCGGTTTATTTTATCTCTTATATAAATTTTTTTATAAAACAGTTTTTTATAAAAATTTTGGATTGGCTGGCTTGCATTGTGGTGAGAATATCGTATAATGCCGTTTCTCTCAGATGAGAAACGGCGAATTAGCTCAGTCGGTTAGAGCAGAGGAATCATAATCCTTGTGTCCGGGGTTCGAATCCCTGATTCGCCACCAGAAAGATTTTAAAATAAAGCCCTGAATTGTCAGGGCTTTATTTTTTCTAGATTGCGGTCATTGTTTCATAATAAATTCTGTGCCAGAATTATGCCTTAAATTTCAATCCTATTGGCATAATTATTTAAATATAATGACAAATATGCATATCTTTATATCATCTCTATAAACTCCTAGTCCTCTAGTGCTTTAAATGCATCAATATCTACACCACTTTGTACTATCCATGTTACCCATGTATGTCGTAGATACTGTCATTGAAAATTCTCAATTCTTGTATCCTTAATGCTTTCCTCTCTATTTTTGGCTTATTCGTTTTAATGTTAATGATTTTCCAAACCTATTAGATACAAATATAAAAATAGGATAATTCAAATGTTGTTTCTTAATAATTTTCATAGCTGTATCTTTAAGAGTATATTAATTTCATATCCAGATTTTGAATCTTCCGGATCAATTCCAGGATTTTGGGTTCTCTAAATTAATTTGTGACCATCGAAACTATAAAACATCTTGCTATCTTAATTTTGTCATTAAACTAAATTGTACTAAATCAGCATAGAGAGGAGGAAAATTTGCAATTAGTCTATAGTGCTTTGTCAAATACGGTTGAAAAGTGTGCCACAATTATTATGGTCTAAAATAGCTCACCTCAGGAACGGTTTTAAAACCGATACGACTCATTGTCTGTCTCAAAGATTTCACTGTGATCACCAGTCTATCCAACAATGCTTTAATGCTTTAGTCATATAATTATCCGTAAATAAGTTCACCCATTTATCCTTTTAGGAAACTCCCAGAAGATATATGACTTTTCCTAGTGTTTGCACTTATTCAACTTGGTTTGACATCTTCCATGTAAAGATAAATAATTTCAGTTTGTATAACCAGATGAATAGCTCAAATCACCAGCCACGCGCATAACCAGTAACCAATCAAAATATTCAGATAACCTCAGCCCGCAATTTTTAAATTTTATATTCGGAATACAACATGGCCAGAAAACCAAAAGAAACCAAAACAGAACCTTTAGAAGTGATTCTATGGAAGGCAGCAGACAAGCTGCGCAAAAACATTGATGCCGCCGAATACAAACATGTGGTAATGGGTCTGATTTTTCTAAAATATATTTCTGATTCTTTCGAATTTCACCATGCTCTGCTTAGCATAGGAGAAGGCGAATTTGCCGATGCAGACCCCGAAGACAAAGACGAATATCTCGCATACAACATCTTTTTTGTGCCAGAACAGGCACGATGGGCATATCTGACAGGCAAAGCGAAATTGCCGGAAATCGGGCGGCTGGTAGACGATGCCATGGAACTGATTGAAGCTGACAACCCGCAATTAAAAGGCGTATTGCCCAAAGTTTATGCGCGACAAAACCTTGATGCCACCGTATTGGGTGAGCTAATCGACCTGATTGGCAATATTGCCTTGGGCGATGCCAAAGCACGTTCTGCCGATGTATTAGGCCATGTGTTTGAATATTTTCTGGGCGAGTTTGCTCTGGCGGAAGGCAAACAGGGCGGCCAGTTTTACACTCCAAAATCCATTGTTGATTTGCTGGTGAATATGCTTGAGCCTTATGAAGGCCGTGTGTTTGACCCTTGCTGCGGTTCCGGCGGCATGTTTGTGCAATCCGAACAATTTGTGAAAGCACATCAGGGCAATATTCAAAATATTTCCATTTACGGGCAAGAATCCAACCAAACCACTTGGCGTCTAGCAAAAATGAACCTTGCTATTCGTGGCATCAATTCGCAATACGTCATGTGGAACAGCGAAGGATCGTTTTTAAACGATGCGCATAAAGATTTAAAAGCAGATTTTATCCTTGCTAATCCACCATTTAATGTTTCGGATTGGTCGGGAGAACAACTGCGCGGTGATGGTCGCTGGCGTTATGGCACGCCACCCGCTGGCAATGCCAATTTTGCCTGGATGCAGCATTTTCTCTATCACTTGTCACCAAAAGGCCAAGCAGGTGTAGTGCTGGCCAAAGGTGCGCTAACTTCGAAAAGCTCCGGCGAAGGCGATATTCGCGCCGCGCTAGTGAAAGACGCCAATGTAATTGATTGTATCGTCAACTTACCTGCAAAACTGTTTCTCAATACCCAGATTCCGGCGGCATTGTGGTTTATGCGCCGCGACAGGGAAAACAGCAAAACCTATCGCGACCGCAGCCAAGAAATCCTGTTTATTGACGCACGCAATCTCGGCCATTTAATCAATCGGCGCAGCAAAGTGTTGTCTGCAGAAGATATCCATACCATCGCTGATACCTACCATCAATGGCGCAATCCAAACGGCAATTATCAGGACATAGCCGGTTTCTGCGCTTCGGTGAACATCAGCGAAGTGGCCAAACTGGATTATGTGCTCACCCCTGGACGCTATGTCGGATTGGCTGATGAAGAAGACGATTTCGACTTTAACCAACGCTTTAACGCACTCAAAGCCGAGTTTGCCGCACAATTAGCAGAAGAAGAGCGGCTCAATCAGGCGATTAAGGAAAATCTGGCGAAGGTGGTGGTATGAGTGAGTGGTCTATTCAATTATTAAGTAGTCTCATCGTAATTAATGCACATTCTATAGGTAAAGATTGGCAATATGAAAATTGCCTTTATCTTGACACAGGCTCAATTACAAGAGGAATAATTAGCTCTATTCAAAATATAAAAAAAGAAAATTTTCCTAGTCGAGCCAAGCGTTTAGTCAAAAATTTAGATATAGTTTATTCTCTTGTTCGACCTAATCAAGAACATTATGGTTTAATAATTTCACCACCTAAAAATATGGTAGTATCTACTGGATTTGCAATCCTATCAGCGAATAAGAATAAAATAAATCCATACTTTCTATATCATTGGCTAACTCAATCTGAGATAACTGAATTGTTACATTCAATTGCTGAAGGATCTACGTCCACTTATCCTTCTTTAAAGCCAGAAGATTTAGGTGCTTTAAAAATAAATTTACCCCCTCTCTCTGAACAAAAAGCCATTGCAGACGTTCTGTCTTCGCTTGATGATAAAATAGACTTGCTGCATCGCCAGAATAAAACGCTTGAAGCCATGGCTGAAACACTGTTTAGGCAGTGGTTTATTGAAGAAGCACAAGAAGATTGGGCTAAGGGAATTTTAAAGGATGAATTCTACTTTGTAATGGGACAATCACCATCAGGAATTTCCTTTAATGAGGATAATATAGGAATTCCTATGTATCAAGGAAATGCTGATTTTGGTTTTCGCTTTCCTTCAAAAAGAGTTTTTACAACAAAACCAACTAGGTTTGCTGAACCATTAGATACACTTATAAGTGTGAGAGCTCCGGTAGGCGCACAAAATATGGCTTTTGAAAAATGCTGTATAGGCAGGGGATTATCAGCCTTTCGATATAAACCTAACCCAGAGTTTTATACTTATACATATTTTAAACTTAGGCAATTAATGACTGAAATAAGATGTTTTAATGATGAAGGAACAGTTTTTGGCTCAATCAGTAAATCAGATTTTGAAAAAATAAAAATAGTTATTCCTTCTTACAAGCAAATTTCTTATTTTGAAAATATAGCAAAACCTATTAATGATAAAGTTATAAAAAACTGTTATCAAATATCTATCCTAGAATCCCTCCGCGACACCCTGTTGCCTAAATTGATGAGTGGAGAGGTACGGGTTCGATATACTACAGAAGCAGGCGAATCGGCGTAGTACTAAGAAAATAACAAAGTGATATTACCCCCTGTTATTCAACCACAATGAAGGACTGAAGTATGGCAAAGATAACCGAATCCGATATTGAAGTGATGACGATTGAACAACTGCAAGAGTTGGGCTATGAGTGTATTTACGGTCCAGATATAGAGCCAAGCAGTATTGAACCATTGCGCAGTTATCAACAAGTCATTTTAGCCGACACCGTGCGGGCTGCACTGCAACGCTTAAACCCTCATCTCAACCCACAGCAATGCGAAGAGGCGTTTAAAACGCTGACACAAATCAATTCGCCTGATTTAATGGCCAATAATCTCGCTTTTCATCGTTTGTTGACCGAAGGCATTCATATTGAGGTGAACAAACAGGGCAATACACAGGGAGAATTGGCTTGGCTGATTGATTTTAACGATCCAAATAATAATCAATTTCTGGTGGTCAACCAAGTAACCATTCGTGAAAATCGTCACGAACGCCGCCCTGATTTGATTCTGTTTATTAATGGCCTGCCTTTGGTGGTGATTGAATTAAAAAATGCGGTGGATGAAAACGCCACAATAAAAAAGGCTTTCGATCAAATACAAACCTATCAAGCTGAAATACCGAGCTTATTTACCTACAATGCATTTAATGTGATTTCAGATGGGCTGGAAGCCAAAGCAGGCACAATTTCTGCTGATTTAAACCGCTATATGGCGTGGAAAACCGCCAACGGACGAACAGCCGCCACCAAGACGCAGCCGCAGTTGCTGGTACTGGTTCAGGGCTTATTCAATCCCGTTACCTTACTGGATATGATTCGCCATTTTATGGTGTTTGAAAACAGCAAGCATCAGGACAAAAATGGCGTAGTGAGCATTCGTACGGTCAAAAAAATGGCCGCTTATCATCAATATTACGCCGTGAATGCTGCGGTGTTGTCTACCATTCGCGCGGCGGCGGTGAATACTGATGTATCCTCGGCTGAAGTGGTGTTGCGTCAGCAGGAGCGTGATAGTAGTAAGCTGGTTGATGAACAGAGAATCGGCGACCACAAAGCAGGTGTGGTATGGCATACCCAAGGATCGGGGAAATCGCTGTCAATGGTGTTTTATACCGGGAAAATTGTGCTGACACTAAATAATCCCACTGTAGTGGTAATTACTGACCGGAACGATTTGGATGACCAATTATTCGGTACTTTTTCTGGTGCTACACAACTATTGCGCCAAACGCCAGTACAAGCAGAAAGCCGAGAAGATTTGCAAAAATTGCTGAATGTGGCTTCCGGCGGCGTGGTGTTTACCACTATCCAGAAATTTCAACCGGAAGATGGCAGCAGTATTTATAAACAATTATCAGATCGCAGCAATATTGTGGTGATTGCCGATGAGGCGCACCGCTCACAATATGGCTTTGTGGCCAAAGAAGTGGATGTCAAAGGCCACAATAACCAAGTAACCGGAAAACGCACGGTTTATGGTTTTGCCAAGTACCTGCGCGATGCTTTGCCCAATGCCACTTATTTGGGGTTTACCGGCACACCGATCGAAAAAACAGACGTCAATACACCGATCGTGTTCGGGCATTATGTTGATATTTACGATATTTCTCAAGCAGTAGAAGATGGCGCCACAGTGCGTATTTTCTATGAAAGCCGTTTGGCAAAAATAGCCATTAGTGAAGAAGGCAAAGAGCTAATTAAAGCGTTTGATGAAGAGTTTAACGAGGACGAACTCACACAGACGCAGAAAGAACGCGCCAAATGGACACATATTGAAGCGCTGATTGGCAATTCACAACGCATTAAAGCGATTGCCGCTGATATCGTCAAACACTTTATGCTTCGACTGGAAGCCAATGCTCAGCATGGCAAAGGCATGATTGTGACCATGTCGCGCCGCATTGCAGCCGAACTGTATCGGGAAATTGTTGCACTCAGGCCAGAGTGGCACAGTGATGATATTCATGACGGAGTGATTAAGGTGGTAATGACGTCTTCTGCCGCCGATGGGCCGGAAATCGCCAAACACCATACCACTAAGGCACAAAGGCAGACGCTAGCTAAGCGGATGAAAGACGATGACGACAAACTCAAGTTGGTGATTGTGCGGGATATGTGGCTCACCGGCTTTGATGCGCCATCTATGCATACGCTGTATATCGACAAGCCGATGAAAGGCCATAATCTGATGCAGGCTATTGCACGAGTGAATCGGGTAGATGGCGATAAAACTGGTGGATTGGTGGTTGACTATCTTGGTATTGCTTCAGATTTAAAAGCTGCGTTGGCATTTTATGCGACAGCGGGTGGCAAAGGCGATCCTGCCGAAATTCAAGATAAAGCGGTAACGCTGATGCAAGAAAAGCTGGAAATTCTTCAGGATATGATGCACGGCTACGATTACCACACCTATTTCACCGCCACCACAGCGCAAAGACTGAATATTATTTTAGATGCGGAAAACCATATTCTGGGATTGGATAATGGCAAAGCCAAACCACGTTTTCTGGTAGCGGTGTTGGCATTGTCACAGGCCTTTGCACTGGCCACACCCCATGAAAAGGCAATGGCCGCTGCCCCAGAAGTGGCTTTTTTTCAGGCTGTGAAAGCACGGCTGAATAAATTTTCCGAATCAGTAACTGGCTCGGCCGAATTAAATGATAATGGTTTGTCCATACGGGTAAAACAGACCATAGACCAAGCGCTGGTTACCGATAAAGTAGTGGATATTTTTGATGCGGCAGGCATCAAAAAGCCTGATATCTCTGTGTTATCCGACGAATTTATGCAGGAAATGAAGGATTATCAACATAAAAATATTGCGCTAGAAACATTGAAAAAATTATTGGCTGATGAAATTACCGTCCGTTCCAATCAAAGCATTACCCAAGGTAAAAAGCTCATGGATATGCTCTCTTCCGCTATCCGAGGTTATCAAAACAAACTATTGACAGCGGCAGAAGTGATTGATGAGTTGATACACATATCGAAAACCATCCGCGAATCAGACAATCTGGCCAAAGAGCTTAATTTAAGCACTGATGAATATGCTTTTTATTCCGCGGTGGCCGATAATAACAGCGCGCAAGAACTGATCGGAAAAGCAAAACTACGCGAATTGGCTATCGCGCTAACAGAGTCCATACGCAATAATGTCAGCTTGGATTGGACTATTAAAGCCGATGCCAGAGCAAAAATCCGCGTGGTAGTTAAACGCTTGCTGAAAAAATACGGTTATCCGCCCGATATGTCGCTGCTGGCAACGGAAACCGTTTTAAAACAAGCCGAACAACTGGCTGGTGGATTAAGCAATCAGTGATTTTGCTTAAAAATATCTTGGCATAATGATATTTAATGAAAATATGCTTTATGTATTTAAGACTGCAAAGTAACTTCTACTTTTTAAGTATAAGTAAATTGGAGCAGTTTATAAAAGACAGGAAATGGTACATTTAACCTCATAATCCCCTGTTTCTCAGATCTACTTTTGTACGATACTTAACAGACAGACCAAAATTTTCCTCTTTACTGGCGGTATGTAGTATCATCAATTTATCTTTCAGGAAGGTTGTCCGTGCCTTGAGTATGGCTTGGTGACTTTTCAAGTCTCGAACGGTACTGTCAAAAATCAATTGGGCTTTGGTTGTAAAATCAGCTTATTTGACTTCCTGTGTCAGTTTGCTGACTATTTTTGCTTTAGTTTCGTGACCGAGTTTGTATAGTTCTTTGGCAATCAGATTATATTCGCTGATAATAATGCCAGTAGTTTGCATGGTTTCTTTCAGAATAAAGATGCTTAAGGTGTTCATTGTTGGCTAAGGTCTCAATAATTTCCTTTATCTGGCGTTTGTGTACCTCGCCGGCAAATCCACGCGGTTGCATAGCTTTTAAATACTGTTCTCTTTTAGAGTAATACCGCGATGCTGACGGCAGGTGGCTGCATAGGGCAACGCCATTCAAACAGATCGTTTCTGCGCAGGTTGATGCGATGGCTGTACTGGTCGCGCATCAGGACACATGGATGGACATGCAGGTGTGCCGGTTTATTGGGTCGATCCTGATCTGAATGCAGGGTAAAAGCGTACTAGTGAATAGGTCATGAAATTGAAGAGTTGACGAGAATATGCTTGTCCGCTGCCATGAGATAGAGTAAATAAATTTTTATTTGTGTTGGCTAAAACCAGCCATGGTGTTTTGGCTGGTTTTAGATGAATGGGATAGGTTGTTGCTAAGTTTAAATGCGTTGATCCATATCCTGAGCGGGGGTCTGGCTGGTGTGGTTTTGTGATATGGGTCTGGCGGGTACACCGACAACGGTGGTGTGTTCGGGAACATCATTCACCACAACGCTGTTGGCACCGATTTTGGCACAGTGGCCAATATGGATATTGCCAAGTATTGAGGCATTGGCGCCGATCAATACGCCGTCGTCAATTTTGGGATGCCGGTCACCGGTTTCTTTACCCGAGCCGCCAAGGGTAACGCCATGCAATAGTGAGATATTATTTCCCAATACAGCGGTTTCGCCGATAACCACGCCGGTACCATGATCAATCATGATGCCCTGACCCAGTGTAGCGGCGGGGTGGATGTCAACGCCGAATACTTCTGAGGCGCGGTTTTGCAAAAAATAAGCCAGTGTTTTGCGGTCTTGCTGCCATAACCAATGGTTGATGCGGTGGGTTTGAATGGCGTGGAAACCTTTGTAATACAATAAGGGCAGAGAATAGGTATTGCAGGCGGGATCACGCTGGTAATAGGCGATGATGTCGAGCATGGCGGCATTGATGATGTCTTCATCTTTCTCAAGCGCGTTGACGTAGATTTCAAATAATACGCGCGCTTCCATGACGGCACTGCACATTTTGGTGGATAAATGAAAGGCCAGCATGCGCGAAAAACAGTTGTGGCGCAATACGGTCAGATGCAGAAAACTGGCCAGAATCGGTTCATTTTGTACGGCAATTTCGGTTTCCTGACGGATGGTAATCCATAACGCTTCGGCCTGAGCACGGTTTAAATTCTTCATGTGTGTTTGTCCGATGATGTTGGTTTAGTCTGCCGCTACATCGACGATGTCGTACAGCTCTTGTGAATAACTGCTTTCTACGGCTAAAGCAATGGGTTGATGAATGGATTGTCGCAACCGCTCAAGGGCATGTGCTTCTTCATCTAAAAAGAGATCAATAACGGCGGGCGCGGCCAGAATGCGAAAGCCGTGGCTCTGATCCTGGCGTGCTTTACGCATGATTTCGCGCATGATTTCGTAACAGATGGTCTGGGGGGTTTTCAAGCGTCCCCGTCCATGACAGGTGGTGCAGGGCTCACATAAAACTTGTTCGAGATTCTCGCGTGTGCGTTTGCGGGTTAGTTCGACCAGCCCAAGGCTGGTGAATCCGTTGAGGGTAACGCGGGTACGGTCAAGTGCCAGTGCCTGTGCCAGTTCGTTTAATACGGTCTGTCGGTGTTCTTCATTGTCCATGTCGATAAAATCAATGATGACGATACCACCCAGATTGCGTAAGCGTATTTCACGGGCGATGACATGACAGGCTTCCAGATTGGTTTTAAATATGGTTTCATCAAAATTGCGGGCGCCGACAAAACCACCGGTATTGACGTCAATGGTGGTCATGGCTTCGGTGGGTTCGATGATCAGGTAACCACCGAAATTCAGGTTAACCCGCGGTTGCAGGGCGCCATTGATCTGGGTTTCGATGTGGTGTCGTTCAAATAAGGGTAGCTGATCCTGGTATAAGGCCAGCTTGTCTACCGCTTTTTGGGCATAGTGGCTGGCAAACTGGTGCATCTGTTCATAAGTGGTGGCTGAGTCAACCCATAGCTGGCGGATATTGTCGCTGTACATGTCACGCAGTACGCGTAAACTCAGTGGCAGATCCTGATAGAGCAGCGTTTCCGGCGGTCGGGTTTTGGCGGCGTGCAGGATTTCCTGCCAGCGTTTGGTCAGATAGGCAATATCGGCCTGTAAATCGGCATCGGTGGCATTTTCGGCACAGGTACGGATAATATAACCGTGCTGACCTTCTGGTGGCAGCAGTTGTATAAGCCGGTCGCGTAAATGGTTTCTTTCTTCTTCGTTATCAATGCGCTGGGAAATGCCGATGTGGTTGTCCTGCGGTAGATAAACCAGAAACCGGCCGGCCAGTGAAATCTGGGTGGAAAGGCGTGCGCCTTTGGTGTTGATCGGATCCTTGATGACTTGCACCAGAATGGTTTGTCCTTCAAACAGCATATGTTCGATGCGCTGGTGTTGCTCTGGTTTCTGGCGTTGTTCCAGCATGTCGACAACATGTAAAAAGGCGGCGCGATCCAGACCAATATCGATAAAGGCGCTTTGCATACCGGGCAGTACCCGCCGGACAATACCCAGATAAATATTACCCACCAGTCCGTGGCCGCTGTGTCGTTCGATGTGGATTTCACACAGGGTGTCATTTTCCAATATGGCGACGCGTGTTTCCTGTGGCGTAATGTTAACAAGCACGGTTTCAGGCTGCCTTTGTATGTCTTTAGGCAGCGGTATGTTGTTATGCATGAATAAAACTTTCAAATATGATCAAATCATTTTGTGCAGACTTCGCTGTGGGTAAAAGGCTGGACAAAATCATCTCGAAGGGCACTGAATACCAGAGATATCATAGCGCACGCGTGGGCTTACTGCCAGACAAAACCGTTGATGTTTTAATGCTTTTAACATGATAAAAGTGATGGTTAAGGTATTTCAGGCTGAATTTGATGTTGCATACAACCCAAGGCCTTTATCCATCAGGGATGTGATGTCATCAAAGGGTGCGGGCGCCATGAGTTTCAGAAAGTGGCGTCAGTCTGATGCATGGCCTGAATACAGTCACGGATTAAGGTCGGTCCTTGAAAAACAAGGCCTGAATAAATCTGTACAGCACTGGCACCGAGTTGCTGTTTGGTGGCAGCATCAGCGCCGGTCATAATACCGCCTACGCCGATGATGGGAATGCAGCCGTTGAGCTCTTCGGCCAGTTGGGTCAATACCTGATTGGCTTTTGAGCGCACCGGCAGGCCGGACAAGCCGCCGGCTTCAGCAGCTAAGGGATGCTGACCCAGACTGGACTTATCGATGGTGGTGTTGGTGGCAATGATGCCGTCTATTTCGGTTTGTTGTGCAACCTCGGCAATGATGCTGATTTGTTCCGGCGTGAGGTCGGGGGCGATTTTCACAGCCAGTGGAACATAATGCCCTTGCTGTGTGCTCAGTTGGGCTTGTCTGTTTTTCAGTCGGGTGAGGAGTGAGGTTAGTTCGTCTTCGCTTTGTAAGGCGCGCAGGTTTTTGGTGTTGGGCGATGAAATATTGACGGTGATGTAGCTGGCATGAGGGTAGGCTTTTTGCAGACAGATCAGGTAATCATCTGCGGCTTTTTCAATCGGTGTGGTGGCATTTTTGCCGATATTGATGCCGAGAATGCCGTTAAAACGACTTTTTTTGACATTGTCAATCAGGGCATCAATGCCTTGATTATTAAAGCCCATGCGGTTAACAATGGCCTGGTGTGCCGCTGACCTGAATAAGCGCGGTCTGGGATTACCCGGTTGGGGGCGGGGAGTCACGGTGCCTACTTCAATGAAACCAAAACCCAGTGCCGCCAAAGCATCGATGTAGGCGCCATTTTTATCCAGTCCGGCCGCCAGCCCCACTGCATTGGGCAGGGTCAGCCCCATTAAGGTGGTTTGTCCGGCTTTATGGTTGGCTGGCTGCTGGCGTTTTAGCAGGCCGCTGCGGTAGGCCAGTTGTAATAAACGCAAAGTCAGATGATGCGCTTGTTCAGCGTTAAGGCGAAAGAGTAAAGGTTTCAGTGCAGCATACATAGCCATAGAACACCATTAAGAATAGATAGGCTCTATTATAGTATAGCGAGCCTGAAGATAGAAAAAACACCGATAGGTAAAAGATTGTGATGATGTCAGAATACGAGGCTGATGAGAGAGATGGGGCGGATATTTTTAAGGTGACATAATGATTTGAATGCTGATGATGTCTGGCTGAGCTACAGTGCTTGGTTGAATAGAAAATGGGTATATTGGTTTTTATGTGATCTGGTTATCCCCAAAAAACGCATCTCAAGCCGGACTACTTTTTTGTATACTGGTTATGCGGCCTGTGATCAGATTCGGTAATGAATAATTTTCTTATAAAATAGTAATATATGCCAGCTTTGATGTGACGGTTTTTGTTGTATCGGTTGATGTGCTGACATTCGTTACTGTCGTTGAGTTAGCCCTGTTTTTTGAAAGTGAATATAGGATTGATTGACATTACTGCTTCTTCTTCATGAATTAAATGATTGTATTTACGTTATGCTACGCTGATCTGTGCTTCGGCTGAATCAGTGATTGGTGTCGGGCGGTTTTACGCCGGAAAGAAATAATATGGATGATCTGCATGCTTTTTTGATGGTGGCACGATACTTGAATTTTACCCATGCAGCGGCACAAATGGGCGTTACTTCTTCTGCTTTAAGCCATACCATCAAATCTTTGGAGGAAAGACTGGGATACCGGTTATTAACCCGAACCACGCGGCGGGTGGCGCTGACAGAGGCGGGGGAAAAGCTGTTCAATGCGATTGAACCATTGTATGAAGAAATTCAATATGCCCTGGATAAATTAAGTATCGCACGAGATCGGCCGGCCGGTGTGATCAGGTTGACGTGTTCTGATGATGTGGTTGAATATTTTATCCGGCCGATGTTAACCTCGTTTCTGGCCACTTATCCGGATATTCAGATAGAAATCAGTATTGATTATGGCTTTACTGATATTGTGCGTGAACGGATTGATGCAGGTATTCGTCTGGGGGAATCCATTGACAAAGACATGATCGCGGTCAGAATCAGCCGTGATTGGCGCTTGTGTGCGGTGGCGACAGCAGATTATTTTTTGCGCCATGGCATACCGGCCACGCCACAGATGTTGATGCAGCACAATTGTATTAATATTCGTCATTCCGCCACCAGCGGGGTTTATGCCTGGGAATTCACTCAGGATAAGCGTCATTTTACGGTCAAAACCCATGGTCAGTTTACGGTAAACAGCACCATTCATCAGCTCAATGCAGCGCTGGATGGCATAGGGATTGCCTATCTGCCGGATTATCTGGTGGAACCCTACATCAATAATGGTCAATTAATGCAGGTATTGGCCGACTGGAGCCCGTGTTTTCAGGGATTTCATTTGTATTACCCTCATCGGCGTCAGGGTTCGCCTGCTTTTATGGCTTTTGTTGAGGCATTGCGCTATCAGGGCGATTATGCGCCGGTTCAATGGTTAACAGGCTGACTGAGCAAACTTTTGTTTGCATGTATGACCCACACGTAATGTATGGGTCTTCACACAGGGTTACCAGGCGTAGGCTTCGGGTGCTTCGCCACCGGTACCCGGCCAGATGGCGTCAATGGCGTGTAAGGTTTCTGTTGACAGGGTGATGTCCAGTGCGTGTGTGTTTTGTCTGATTTGTTCGGCAGTACGAGCGCCGCTGAGTACGGTGGAAACCGCCGGTTGATGCAAAAGCCAGGCCAGTGCAACATCGGACGGTTTTTTGCCCAGGTCATCACACAGTTTTTCCCAGGCTTGCAGTTGTGGCCGCAGCCGTTGTATTTGTTGTTGTAGTGCCGGTGTAGATCGCCGTCCTGCGGTTGTCTGGCGTAATACACCGCCGAGTAAACCGCTAGCCAGCGGACTCCAGGGTATCAGACCTATGCCGTAATAACGCAGTGCCGGAATTACTTCCAGTTCGATGCTGCGTTGGGTGAGATTATACAGGCTTTGCTCTGAAACCAGCCCAAGCAGATGCCGCTCCTTGGCGGCACACTGGGCAGTGGCTATTTGCCAGCCGGCAAAGTTGCTGCTGCCAACATAAGTGATTTTGCCTTCATTGATCAGCTGGGTCATTGCCTGCCAGATTTCTTCCCACGGGGTGGCGCGGTCAATATGATGCATCTGATACAGATCAATGTGATCGGTTTTGAGTCGTCTCAGACTGGCTTCACAGGCACGTTTGATGTGGTAAGCCGATAAATATTTGTCGTTCGGACCGGTATTCATGGGCTGGTAGACTTTGGTGGCCAGTACAATATCATTGCGGTGTCCGCTTTTTTGCAACCAGTGGCCGATGATTTCCTCTGACAGTCCGAAACCTTTTTTCATGTCGGGTGACTGAGGACCGCCATAAACGTCAGCGGTATCAAAAAAATTAATGCCATGCTGGATGGCTTCGTCCATAACGCTAAAGCTGTCTGCCTGATTGATTAATTCACCAAAATTCATGGTACCCAAACTGATACGGCTGATGCGCAGTCCTGTGCGTCCTAAAAAAGTATATTGCATGATGTTCTCCTGCCTTATCCTGACAAACCCATATTTGATCAAGACAGGCAATAAGATGAATGAGGCGTTGATGATGGCTCAGATAAACATCAGTGTTTAATCCGCTGAATCATTGTTTGCCTTAGGCAAACAATGATCAGTCTAATCAATGTTGAAGAAGGCGTTAATAGCTATAAATTTGATGCTGTTTTGAATAAAATTCATTAATGATTTTGATGGCCTGATATTCAATAACGGCTGATCGGGCTTGGTTTCAATGAGAAGGACAATGATCTGGCTGAATTTTCAGGTTAAAACAGGGATTATGGATGTTGATTGAATAGGGCTTGTCTGACCGATATCGATCTGACCGCCTCAGCTTCTGATTGAGGTATTTGCATCGTGAACCAGCAGGTTTTAGAGGTTGGCTGACGTGACAAGATCAGATGACAGCCGATTCAGCATTTTGGTATCACAGGCAGCGTCTGGAGGCGCAATAGTAGTAAAACAGTAACCACCTCGCTTACTTCGGCATAACAATGCTTTACTGATCAATATTCTATCTGGTTTTTATGCTGCATAACACTGCGGCCAAAGCAGGTAAGCAAACATCAATCAATACATGTTTCTTTTGCCTGCCTTGGCCGCCTGAAATTTAAAACGGTAAAAACCAGTCAGCGTTATCACCAGCCTGATTGTTGTACCATGTTCTGTAAACTTTGCTGCATTTCACTGCCGATACGACGGCTGATGCGTTTACTGAGGCTGGTTTCCGGGGTGTAATCCACCAGTTTGGGGGCGCCGATGACTTGGCGTGATACGCTGTAGACATTACCAAAGTCATCAATCAGACCGACGGTTTTGGCTTCGGTGCCGGTATAGGCGCGGCCGCTGAATACATCCGGATAATCAGCAAAATGCAGACGATTGCCACGCCCTTGTTTCACCGCATCAATAAACTGCTGATGAATGCTGCTCAGCATACCTTGCCAGATTTGTGTCTGTTCGGGCGTTTCGGGTACGAAAGGGTCACCCATGTCTTTATTATTACCCGCAATTTTTACCCGCCGTTTAACGCCGAGTTTATCCATCAGACCTGTCAGGTCAAAGCTGCTGCCGATCACGCCGATACTGCCCATCAGGCTGGCCGGATCAGCATAGATTTTATCCGCAGCGCTGGCAATATAATAACAGCCGGAAGCACACATATCCTCCGCCACAACATAAAGCGGAATATGCGGGTGTTCCGCTTTGAGGCGGCGTATCTCTTCATAAGCAATATTGGAAACCACGGGCGAGCCGCCGGGGCTGTTGGCGCGGATAATGATGCCCTTAACCTGTTTATTTTTGTACGCGGCTTTGAGCCCTTCCTGAATCAGGTCAGCCTGATTCTCATCGCTATTGATCACGCCGGTTAAATTAATCACCGCGGTATGTGCTTCTGTGGTATTGGTTTTATCCGTATCTGTCAGCATCAGGCCAATCAGCAACACCACAATAATCAATAAAAATAATTGCTTTATCCGGCGCCAGATACGGTTACGCCGTTGTTCGCGGTACACTTCCAGTAATAATTTTTCCAGGATATTGCGTTCCCAGCTCAGGTTATTTTCTATGGGCTCATTAGGTTTATTGGGTGTTTGCATCATTCGGTTTCAATCTCAGCTCTGCAAGTGACGGCCATTATCCGCATTCATATTCAATGCTGACAACTCAAATTCAGATTAATTTTAGAAGAATAGAACCATTATATTATAGATTAAGAAATAATACAGATCATATTAAATCAGAATATTTTCAGTGCCAAACCGAAAACCGGCGGCTACATCCTGCGCCAGTGTCATGCCTTTTTATAGCGGTATCCGTGCAACACAGGCGGGCTTATTTTATAGATTTGGGAATCAGTCTGTGTTTTGTATAATATATTTTAATAAATCAGTTGGTTATTGGTGTGATGCTGGCCAAAAATAAGCAGATAGAGCTGATCATGAGCAGATAAAATCAATCGATTGTTGTCCAGCCTTCAGGCCAAACCCGTCGTTACATTGGTGAGAGTGGGGTTGCTATGGCATAATTCTCCTTTTTCATGCCAGATTATAGTTATTGTGCCATAGCATCGTTGCCGCTGTAGTTAACAACGAATAAATGGATGATTTAAGGATATTTATGAAAGCGATTATTCCTGTTGCCGGATTAGGCACACGTATGCTGCCAGCCACCAAAGCCATACCTAAAGAAATGCTGACACTGGCTGATAAACCCTTAATCCAGTATGTGGTTGAAGAATGTGCCGCCGCCGGTTTTGATGAAATTATTCTGGTGAATCATGCGGCCAAAACGGCGATTGATGACCACTTTGATACCGCTTTTGAATTGGAAACCCAGCTGGCCAATAAAGGCAAGACCTCATTATTACATGAGGTACGTAGCACTTGTCCGGCACAGGTGCATTTAATTCAGGTGCGTCAGGGTGAGGCCAAAGGTCTGGGGCATGCAGTTTTGTGCGCTTTGCCGGTGATCGGTCATGAGCCTTTTGCCGTGTTGCTGCCCGATGTATTGATTGATAATCAGGCGTGTGATTTATCGCGGGATAATCTGGCGCTGATGCGACAGCGTTTTGAAGCCACTGGCCATAGTCAGATCATGGTGGAAAGCGTGCCGATGTCTGAAGTAAGTAAATATGGGGTGGTGGATTGTCAGGGACAAACAGCCAAAGCCGGTCAGAGCATTAAAATGCAGGCAGTGATTGAAAAACCAGCGCAAGATCAGGCACCTTCCAATCTGGCGGTGGTGGGGCGCTATGTTTTGTCGGCCAGTATCTGGCCGCTATTACAACAAACGAAGCCCGGTCAGGGCAATGAAATTCAGTTGACCGATGCGATTGCCGCCTTGATTCTTCAGGAAGAGGTGGATGCTTTTGTGATGAATGGTTATTCGCATGATTGCGGTAATAAGCTGGGCTACATGAAAGCATTTGTTGAATACAGTTTGCGCCATTCGCAATGTGGTGCTGATTTTCGCACCTGGCTGGCATCTATCCAGAAATAATCTAAACCGGTTTACACTCATTGGCTGCCTTTGGAAAACAGGCAACCAATGATTGATATTATCTTAATCCGTATGCAATTGGTGCAGAAATTGCTGTAATTCTGCCGGCAAAGGTGCTTTCAGATGTAAGGGTTCGCCTGTAACCGGGTGATTAATGTGTAATTCGGCTGCATGTAAAAACATGCGTTTTAACTGTATTTTATGTAGGCGTTTATTGATCTGATAATTGCCATAACGCTCATCACCGGCAATAGGGCATTGCTGTGATTGCATGTGTACCCGAATCTGATGGGTGCGACCAGTTTTCAAAGTGGCCTGTATTAAGGTCACTTCACTCAGGCCGATGCTGTGTAATACCGGATGACGATAGCGGTTTAATACTTTAAATAAGGTATGGGCCGATTGCCCTTCGGTTGCATTTGCCGCTACCCGCACCATTTTCTCACCTTGGGCGCCGGTATATTTGATTAATGGCCGTTTCACTTGGTGCACCGTATCCGGCCAATGGCCAAGACCTAAGGCCAGATAGATTTTTTGTGGGTGATTGTGACGGATGGCTTCATGTAATTTCACCAGCGCACTGCGTTTTTTAGCAATCATCAATAGGCCGCTAGTATCTTTATCCAGCCGGTGTACCAGTTCCAGATAGGGGGCTTGTGGTCTGGCCTGTCGCAATTGTTCAATGACCCCGAAACTGATGCCACTACCACCATGCACCGCAATACCTGAAGGTTTGTTGATCACCAGCAATACTTCGTCTTCATAGATAATATCAAACGCTAAAGGTAGCGGTATCGGTTTTGGGGTAGTTTGTGCGCGCGTAGCTACCCGCACTGGCGGTAAACGAATCACATCGCCTTCCTGAATGCGGTCAGTAGCGTGACAACGTTTTTTATTCAGGCGCACTTCACCATTGCGAATGATGCGCTGAATATGGCTTTTAGGCACGCCTTTTAACTGGCGCATCAGAAAGTTATCTAATCGCTGACCGGTTTCTTCGGCATTAATGCACAAAAACTGTACTGAAACTTTGCTTAAAGCAGTCATCTTGCTTATAATCCAAATGCTTTTTGTTGATAAAATGAAAAGACCCGAATATCGAGCCTGAGGTTAGGCCAATGCTTGGGATGGGCAACAAAAAAGGTACATTGCACCTGAGGCTGATGATTTAAAGAATCAACCGCGAACAATGAAATCTTAACGTATTTACTGTAAAAGCGCACTCTACGAGCGATTGATGCCGGTTATTAGAGCATGAGTCAGGCCGGCAAGCGTGATTAAGTTTGACTCCATCAGACAACAGACAATGGTTTCAGACGTGGTGCAGAATGGCAAACTACACCGCGCAGCCACAACAAATGTTTGTCTGTCTGACAGAATAACAGAAGAAATGACTAATACCGAAATGAATGAAGCGTCAGCACAGGAATAGACCAGTAGCGGTTTATCAAAGACGCCCACCTGTATGGCCAGTGATTAGGCTGTCGGGTGACAATTGATCTTTTTTACTTCTTTATGATGAAAGCCTGCCGGATATGCTGCCCCATTATTGCAGCAAGGCTGCGGGTGTCAAATACTGATTACAGCGCCTCGTTTGTGCACATCACGAGGTTCTCATGAAACGAATGTTATTTAATGCCACACAGGCTGAAGAGTTGCGTGTGGCGATTGTAGATGGCCAGAGTCTGGTTGATCTGGACATCGAAACGCTGGGAAAAGAGCAGCGTAAAGGCAATATTTATAAAGGTGTCATCACCCGCATCGAACCCTCTTTAGAGGCTTGTTTTGTCGATTATGGTACAGACCGGCATGGTTTTTTACCCTTTAAGGAAATTTCACGCAGTTATTTTCAGAATTACGAAGGTGGCCGGACACGCATTCAGGACGTTTTATCTGAAGGTGTTGAAGTCATCGTACAGATTGAAAAAGATGAACGCGGCAATAAAGGCGCAGCCTTAACTACATTCATCAGCCTGGCCGGCAGATATCTGGTACTGATGCCCAATAATCCCCGTGGTGGTGGCATCTCACGCCGGATTGAAGGAGAAGAGCGGCAGGAACTCAAACAAGCCATGCATCAGCTGGACGTTGCGCGCGGCATGAGTATTATTGCCCGTACTGCCGGCATCGGTCGCAGTGTGGAAGAATTGCAATGGGATCTGAATTACCTCAAGCAATTGTGGCAGGCCATTGAAGAGGCCGCCCATCAGCACAGTGAACCTTATCTGTTGTTCATGGAAAGTTCATTACTGATTCGTGCCATTCGTGATTATTTTCAGCCAGATATCGGTGAAATCCTGATTGACTCACAGGAAGTCTATGATCAGGTCAGCGAATTCATGACCTATGTTATGCCCGCCTATGTTAATCGGCTGCGGCACTATACTGATCATACCCCTTTATTTTCCCGCTTTCAGATCGAACAGCAGATTGAATCTGCTTTCTCACGCGAAGTCTCATTGCCTTCCGGCGGGGCGATTGTGATTGACCACACCGAAGCGCTGGTATCGATTGACGTCAATTCAGCCCGTGCCACTCGTGGCGCCGATATTGAAGACACCGCCTTTAAAACCAATATGGAGGCTGCTGAAGAAGTCGCCCGTCAAATGCGGGTACGCGATTTAGGCGGTCTGGTGGTGATCGACTTTATCGACATGGAAAACAGCAAAAATCAGCGTGATGTTGAAAATACCTTACGCGAAGCGCTGAAAAAAGACCGTGCCCGCGTTCAGATGGTGAAATTATCACGTTTCGGCCTGATGGAATTATCGCGTCAGCGGCTTAAACCTTCACTGGGTGAAAGCAGCCATACCATTTGCCCGCGCTGTGCCGGAACCGGCTTTATCCGCAGCATCGAATCAACCGCTTTACATGTTTTGCGCATCATTCAGGAAGAGTCCATGAAGGACAATACGGCTGAAGTACGCGCCCAGGTACCGGTTGATGTGGCTACCTTTTTGCTGAATGAAAAACGAGCCGAACTTTTTGGTTTGGAAGAGCGCCTTGATGTCAATGTGCTCCTCATTCCCAATAGACATCTGGAAAACCCGCATTACAGTATTACCCGCGTACGGACGGATAATGTGGAAGAAAATGCCCATCCGAGCTACCGGCAGGTATCCAAGCCGGATGAATCGGATGAATTGCCATTCTCCATTGGCCAATCCAAAGCCATAAAACCAGAACCAGCCGTTAAAGGTGTGCATCACAGTAAACCTGCCCCGATCATCGACAAAACCGAGTCAGCGCCTAACCACAATGAGCAGCCTAATTTATGGACTCGTGTAGTCAAATGGTTCGGTTCATGGCTCAGCCCTCAGCCTGAAACCCGATCTGTCAGCAATGACAGTCATCCTGATGCGTCTGATAAAACCAGTCAGATCAATGATCGTGCAGCCAAACCGCGCGCACGGCGTAAAGTGCGTCCGGCCGGCCAGCGTCAGGGCAAAAATAAACCAACCAATGATCACGTTTCGCAAAACCCTGTATCCGAACCGGTACGACCTCGTCAGGAGCAACACGCTGAGCGTAAAACGGTGGCTGATCAGACAGCAACACCGGCTGAAAACAGTACCACGACAGGGCAGAAGGAAGAGCGGACACCCAATCGTCGTCGTCAACGCTCTCCACGTAAACAGGAAACAACAGCCGAAACAGTGAATCAGGCACAGGCCGAAAAGCAGCCAGAGCCGCAAAAGCCCATCATTGTGACCTTAAATGAAGACAGTTATCAGGCTGAAGCACGACCAAAAAACCGGCAGAACAACCATAAAGAGCGGCGCACAAACAATAAAAAGCACCGCCGTCATATTCCTGCGGCGAATAAAATCGTGCATTATCTGGATATGCAGACACTGGTTAATCAGGTGCAACTGACTGTTGCGCATGTGCTGGCGTTGCCATCCGAGACACCCCAGCACGCTGATGCCGTACCAGAAGCGCCTACACCGCATACAAAAGCCGCCAGTCAATTGATCGAAGCGGCAACCCAGCAGGTTCGGCAGACAACAGCTCATGTATTGACTCAGATCAGCGAGCCTCTGCCATCAGCCATGCCAGAGCTGTCTGATGGGGCTATACAAGAGCCGGTAGTTGTGGAGCAGCAGATCAATACACAAAGTATTCATGCTGTAGAAGATGCACCGTCAATCCAGCCAAGCGGCCTGATTATGGTAGAAACCCAAGCGGTGGCGGCGGAACCCTTAGCAGTTGTGACTGATGAAATATCAGAACCAAAGCGCCGGCGTCGTGATGTTGTGCATGCGATTGCCCCGACAAGTAATGATACAGGTGCAGTATTGCAGCAAATCGAAACGCATCAATAATGATCAGCAGCATATAACTATCATTAAAATACAGCCATTAAACAAACGATCCGATGGAGTTGCAATCGGATCGTTTTTGATTATCTGGCTGAGCAATGACTGATAACAGGATTAATGTGATCTCATCTGGAGAAAATCCAACAATATGTTTTTATCATTAATATGCGAATATTACCACACAGATTGAATGTTTCAGCGCGCGATTATTCAATAAAAAATGTCATTATTCAGATGACCGCAGCAAAGCATATACTTTATCCGAAAATGACATCAGCAATAAAAATATGAAGTTACAATAAAATGAAGTGTTGAAAAAGTACAACACTTTATATATATATGGCATATATGGCTTTTTGCTAAAATTAAGAATAGTTTATTGATTTAATTAAATAAAAATTGAATTTTATTGCAATAATTCTGGCAGCTGTCCAAACCAAGTGTTGTGTATTTACAAATGAGTTTGTTTTTTTGCAACTGAAGCATTATATTGATAACCATGAAATCGCTGATGCGGCGATTAATGCAAAACTTTAAGAGCTCTACCAAAGGTTTTTGAAGTTTGTTTTTTCGACACAGAAAAGGAATACAGCAATGAAAAAAACCCTGATTGCTTTGGCTTTGACCACTTTGCCAGTTGCCGCTATGGCTGAAGTTGTTTTATATGGTCAGATGAAAGCCGGCTATGAAGTTTCTTCTACCAAAACCGACGGTGCTGATCGTGGTCCTTACCAGAATGGTATCGCTGATTACGGTTCACGTATCGGCTTCAAAGGTTATGAAGTATTGCCTAACACCAATGGCCTGAAAGCCATCTGGCAGGTTGAATCTGGTATCCATCTGGGTAACAGCGATGGTCAGGGCGATGGCTGGGCTAACCGTGATTCATTCATTGGTTTGCAGTCTGATACTCTGGGTACCATCCGTGCTGGTCGTTTGAGCAACAACATCAATGCCAACATGGATACTGTAGATACTTGGGAATACAATAATGCTGCCTTGGGTCTGGGTAAACTGACCCGTACCGATGCGCGTTATGTAGGTATCGCCTATGATTCTCCAACCTGGGCTGGTTTCAATTTCAACGTATTGTACTCACCACGTGATAACGTAAATGGTAATGACCGTCAAGGTGAATACGATACCGGTATCGGTTCTGGCGAAAAATACAGCGTTGGTTTGAACTATGAAAATTCAGGCTTCTTCGCTAAATACGGTTTTGATTACCTGAAAAATTCAGCAGTTCGTGATGCTGTGGTAAATCTTGATGGTTCCATTTCTGGTGACTATAAAGATGGTCAGGTTCACCGTGTGGAAGGTGGCTATGATGCCAACAACCTGTTTGTTGGTGTGGCTTACCAATACACCAAAAATACCAGCTCTTACGTAACTGGTATCAATGACTACTCACATAAAGTGATCGGTGATCACAAACTGGGTTTAGATAACAAAGGCCAGGAAGCTGCCTTAACCGTTGGTTATCATTTCGGTAACATCTTCCCGAAAATCTCCTATGCTCATGGCTGGGACGCTAAAGTTGAAGGCGAAAAAGTGGGCAACACCAAATACGATCAGGTTGTGTTAGGTGCTGACTACGACTTCTCTAAACGTACCACTGCCAATGTACAGGCTGGTTGGTTGCGTGAAGGTAATGGTGCTGATTTGACTAACGACAGCGGCAAAACCAAAACCACCGCTTTCGGTGTTGGTCTGAAACACACATTCTAATTCCGGTTAATCCGCTTAGTTTGATTAAAAACCCGCTTTGGCGGGTTTTTTGTTGTGTATCGTCTCACCCTCATGCTGGAATAAATGAACTGAATGAAGATTTTATGTTGCTTTTATACCACAAGAATAATAACAGAGTTGTTATTTTATAAATAACTCATTATATTTGCATCTTGCAAAATCTTTATGAAAAGACAACATAACTTTAAATAGATTTCCTGCTTTTAAAATTTGTTTTTAACATGTGAATAAGGAAATACAGTAATGAAAAAAACCCTGATTGCTTTAGCTCTGACCACTTTGCCAGTTGCCGCTATGGCTGAAGTTGTTTTATACGGTCAAATGAAAGCCGGCTATGAAGCATCTTCTACCAAAACAGATGGTGCTGATCGCGGCCCTTACCAGAATGGTATTGCTGACTATGGTTCACGTATCGGTTTCAAAGGTTATGAAGTATTGCCTAACACCAATGGCCTGAAAGCCATCTGGCAGGTCGAATCTGCGATTCATTTGGGTAACAGTGATGGTAAAGGTGATGGCTGGGCCAACCGTGATTCATTCATTGGTTTGCAGTCTGATACTCTGGGTACTGTTCGTGCTGGTCGCTTGAGCAACAACATCAACGCCAATATGGATACTGTAGATAGCTGGGAATACAATAATGATGCTTTAGGTTTGGGTAAACTGACCCGTACCGATGCACGTTATGTCGGTATTGCCTATGATTCTCCAACCTGGGCTGGTTTCAATTTCAATGTGTTGTATTCACCACGTGATAATGTTAATGGCAATAACCGTGAGCAAGAATATAAATATGGTATTGGTACTGGTGAAAAATACAGCGTTGGTTTGAACTATGAAAATTCAGGCTTCTTTGCTCAATATGGTTTTGATTACCTGAAAAACTCTGCGTATAAAGCAGAAACTTCTAATAAAGGTGGTGTTAATCGCATCAGCTACGATCTGAAAGATGGTCAGGTTCACCGTGTGGAAGGTGGCTATGATGCCAACAACCTGTTTGTCGGCGTAGCTTATCAGTACACTAAAAATGCCAGTTCTTATTCTGATTTCGTGAATCATAATATGGCCAGTACCATAGCATCCATTGCTTTGGGGCCAATCAAAGATGGTGTTAATGACCATACTTTGATTCAGGATAACCAAGGTCAGGAAGCTGCCTTAACGGTTGGTTACCATTTCGGTAATATTTTCCCGAAAATTTCCTATGCCCATGGCTGGGATGTAAAAGTTAACGGTGATAAAGTGGGCAACACCAAATACGATCAGATCGTGTTAGGTGCAGACTATGATTTTTCTAAACGCACTACCGCTAATGTACAAGCTGGTTGGTTGCGTGAAGGTAATGGCGAAACTGCTTTGGGCAGTGATTTGGGTAAAACCAAAACCACAGCCATTGGTGTTGGTCTGAAACACACATTCTAATTTTGTCTGATTTGCTTAGTTTGATCAAAAAACCCGCTTTTAGCGGGTTTTTTGTTGTGTATTGTCTCACCATCATGCAGGAATAAATGAGCCAGATGAATATTTTGTGTTGCTTTTCTACCACAATAATAATGACAGAGTTGTTATTTCATAAATAACCCATTATATTTACCCCTTGCAAAATTGTCATAAACATACAGCATAAACTTTAAAGAGATTTCCTGCTTTTAAAGTTTGTTTTTAACACAAAAATAAGGAAGCACAGTAATGAAAAAAACCCTGATTGCTTTGGCTTTGGCCACTTTGCCAGTTGCCGCTATGGCCGAAGTTACTTTATATGGTCAAATAAAAGCAGGCTATGAAGCATCTTCTACCAAAACAGATGGTGCTGATCGCGGCCCTTACCAGAATGGTATCGCGGATTATGGTTCACGTATCGGTTTCAAAGGTTATGAAGTATTGCCTAACACCAATGGCCTGAAAGCCATCTGGCAGGTTGAATCTGCTATCCATTTGGGTAACAGCGATGGTAAAGGCGATGGCTGGGCTACTCGTGATTCATTCATTGGTATACAGTCCGACACTCTGGGTACCATTCGTGCTGGTCGCTTGAGTAACCAGATGAATGCCAACATGGATGCTGTAGATACTTGGGAATACGATAATGCTGCCTTGGGTCTGAAAAAATTCACCCGTACTGATGCGCGTTATGTAGGTATCGCCTATGATTCTCCAACCTGGGCTGGTTTCAATTTCAATGTATTGTACTCACCACGTGATAACGTAAACCATAATAATCGCGAAGATGAATATTTTGAAAATATGGGTACTGGTGAAAAATACAGTGTTGGTTTGAACTATGAAAACTCAGGTTTCTTCGCTAAATACGGTTTTGATTATCTGAAAAACTCTGCTTTCAAAGCAGAAGGCTATGATGTGTTAAGCCATACTTTCTATGGTTCTAACAAAGATGGTCAGGTTCACCGTTTAGAAGGTGGCTATGATGCCAACAATCTGTTTGTGGCTGTAGGCTACCAATATGCTAAAAACGCCAGCTCTTATGTTGACGCTGTGAATGACATACACTGGAATAGCATCGGCGGTACTGGTGTTGTAGGTGATCATAAACTTGGCTTGGATAATCAAGGTCAGGAAGCTGCTTTAACTGTTGGTTACCATTTCGGCAACATTTTCCCGAAAATCTCCTATGCTCATGGCTGGGATATAAAAGTTAACGGCGATAAAGTTAGCAATACCAAATACGATCAGATCGTGTTAGGTGCAGACTATGATTTCTCTAAACGTACCACTGCCAATGTACAAGCTGGTTGGTTGCGTGAAGGTAATGGCGAAACTGCTCTGGGTCACGACTTGGGTAAAACCAAAACTACCGCCTTCGGTGTTGGCCTGAAACACACATTCTAATTCAAACTTCTAGTTTGAATCCTGAATGACTGATTTCATTGCCATGATTTAATCATCAGGCAACAAAATTGGATATTAATAAAACTGGATTTCATCGTGAGATGACGTCCAGTTTTTATTTTGATTTTATATTACTGATTTACACCATAAAAATAATGATTATTTAAAATATCATTGTATAATGATATTTTGGTATCAGACAGATATCTATTTAACCATCAGATATCATGAAACCATCTCAAGCACAAAACAAAGTATCAATGTCAGTAATGATGCTTCAGAATTTTGGCTTAAATATAGAAAACCATTGTTACAGAATAAACAATCAGTTGCTATTCCATGGCTATTATTGAGCCAATATAATCAATAAACAATCAATTTTATTGATTAATAATTATGCTTATTATTTTAAATCAATTATTTATTCTAAATATCTTTATAAATGTACAAATACAGTTTTTATTAAGTAATATGAAGCATTAAAAATAGATTAAATTTTTGCTATTTTTGAAGCAATAGAAATAATATCAAAAGCGTTGAATTATAAATAGATGATTATTGGGAGCAGTATCGGGTTAGATTGATTTGTTCATAATTAAATAAAATATTACATGCTTTAATCATGATGTTAATTCTATAAAATAAGAGATTATTAATAATATCAATTTATTATATAAATCAGTAAATCAATATTATTTTGACCATAGATGTGGTTTGATAACGCGATGATGATGATAAAACAGTTAATTAATATTATTGATTCTGATATAAATGGGTAAACATCGTATTTATGCATATGTTAAATGTATTTATCGCGGTAGTCATAAAATTATGGTAATGTTTTGATGCTACAGATTGCAAAATATGCATTTATTTTATTCTGATTAAAACCGTAAATCCCTGTGTATCAAATACTTTTAATAATCAAAATATATTTAATTATTAATTTTTGAATTAATTATTTAAATTTTGATAATATAGCCAATAGCCAGATGATTGAATAATAATCATCTGGCTATTATTCAAATGTTTATCAGATACCATAACGCTGACGATAAGCTATGACTGGTTCCCGGTAAATGGCAAACTCAGCCTGATTGTCGAGTAAAGTCAGTAAATCCTGTAAGGTGGCAATAGATATTACCGGCAGTTGGTGCTGTTGTTCTACTTCTTGTACCGCAGATTGCTCTGTTTGCCCTTTTTCCATACGATCCAGTGCAATGGCCACACCCGCAGGCGTAGCGCCGGCGGCTTGAATCAGTGACACCGATTCTCGCACCGAGGTACCGGCAGAAATGACATCATCAATGATCAATACCCGCCCTTGTAGTGGTGCACCAACCAATACGCCACCTTCACCATGATCTTTGGCTTCTTTACGATTATAGGCAAACGGTACATTATGGCCTTGTTCCGCCAGCATCATGGCGGTTGCCGACGCCAGAATAATGCCTTTATAGGCAGGCCCGAACAGCATATCAAACTGTACACCGCTGGCCAGAATGGCTTTGGCGTAAAAACGTGCCAATTGTAACGTACTGGCGCCATCATTAAATAAACCGGCATTAAAAAAGTAAGGTGACTGCCGCCCCGCTTTAGTTGTGAATTCGCCGAATTTTAATACGTTTTGTTGTAAGGCGAAGTGCAAAAAGTCTTGGCGAAAGTCTGACATAATTTTCCTTAATGATAGAATAGTGGCTTTTCAGCGTGCTGAAAAATGAAGGCTTGATTTTAGCATTAAAAGAAAGGAAGGGCAGGTGCGAATTATTTCTGCCAATGTGAATGGTATTCGTTCTGCTACCCGTAAAGGGTTTATAGATTATCTGGCTCAGGCACAAGCTGATATTGTGTGCGTGCAGGAATTAAAGGCACAAGAGGCGGATATGAGTATAGACATGCAACGGCCACACGGCATGTATGGTGTCTGGCATACGGCTGAAAAACGCGGTTACAGCGGCGTCGCGATTTACAGCAAGCTCAAACCGGACTCGGTACAAGTGGGTTTGGGCTGGCCGGATTTTGATCATGAAGGGCGTTATGTCCGTGCTGATTTTGGCTCATTATCGGTGATTTCAGTCTATCTGCCTTCAGGCAGCAGTTCTGACGAGCGGCAACAGGTGAAATTTCAGTTTCTGGATAAATTTTTACCACTGTTGCGACAATTATATGCAGAAAACCGCGATGTGGTGATCTGTGGCGACTGGAATATTGCCCATCAGAATATTGATCTGAAAAACTGGCGTGGTAATCAGAAAAATTCTGGTTTTCTGCCTGAAGAACGAGCATGGCTGACCAAGGTTATTCAGGAGCTTGGCTGGATTGATGTCTGGCGTCAATTGTATCCGGAAATACCCGGTTATACCTGGTGGAGTAACCGGGGGCAGGCCTATGCCAAGGATGTCGGCTGGCGGATTGACTATCAGATGGTCACGCCAGCTTTGGCACAGCGGGCACATCAGGCTTTTGTATATAAAGATGAGAAATTTTCAGATCATGCGCCCTTGGTGGTGGATTATCGGGATGAGTAGCGAGATAATTAAATCACCAAACCGATCAAAGTATTTGTTTTTATCTACCCGATAATCCATATCTAGGTCGTTTGCTGGGCAGTCAAGCTGTTTTGGCAGCAATGGAATCCAGCAGGAATGTGGTCGGCCCGTCATTGGTCAGTTGTACCTGCATATGCGCACCAAACTGGCCTGTCTGTACCTGTAAACCATGCTGGCGTAATGCTTGAGCCACGGCTTCATAAAGCTTTTGTGCCTGTGAGGGTGCTGCGGCAGCAGAAAAGGAGGGGCGGCGTCCACGTCGGGTATCACCATACAAGGTAAATTGTGATACCAGTAAAATATGGCCACCCACTTCTTTGACGCAAAGATTCATTTTTTCCTGTTCATCTGTAAATATTCTCAGGTGGGTAATTTTATCCGCGATATAGGTGACATCATGTGCTGAATCGGTGTGGGTGACGCCCAAAAGCACCATTAAACCGTGTGTTATGGCGGCGATACGTTGAGTCTGATCAGAAGAATCAATGACATCAACGCTTGCCTGAGTGACTTTTTGTATCAGTGCTCGCATATATTTCCTTAAAACATGCCCGATAATAGTAATCTTTGTTGATGGATTCTGGCGAAAATGGCTGCCAAGGTCAATATTCTGGTAAAAGTCTTTATTTATGGTCATTATTAAATCGTTTACCGAATCAGTAATCTAAATTAAAGATCAGCATTTTTCGATAGTGATAATGGTTTTTTGCTTGACGGCTTGGGGTTGTGTATCTATAATGCGCTCTTCCTTTCCTCGATAGCTCAGTCGGTAGAGCGACGGACTGTTAATCCGCAGGTCCCTGGTTCGAGCCCAGGTCGGGGAGCCAAAGGGTCGTTAGCTCAGTCGGTAGAGCAGCGGACTTTTAATCCGTTGGTCGAGCGTTCGAATCGCTCACGACCCACCAATTTTTAAAATCAGATCAAATGTTGGTTGTATATTTCTGATTTAAGCCCTAAGCCACAATTCTGTCTATATCAGATTTGTGGCTTTGTTATATTTATCGATAGTAACGGTCTGTTTATGTAGATGTATCAGTGAAATATGGGCATACTTCTGTAACTTCTTTATGGGTTCCCAATCTTCTATTGCTTGCAATGCATAATAAATATAGGCCACTTTGTACCAGCCAGTTTACCCAGATATGAGGTGTTCAATTCCGGCTTTTTCTCAGGCTTTATGCCAGACCTGATGGTTTAGAGTACAGTTTGGTTTGTTGCTTGAGAAGAGTATCAATAATTTTGTAGTAACGCTGTTTAAAAATATTGGCTCACATGTCCTTCAAATATTATGCTGAAACGATGTAGGGCAGTTTTACCGTCATGTATTGACATCTTCTATTTCTTACTTGCTGTCATCATTGCTAAATAAATCACTTTCTTCATTAAATTATCCGTAGAAAAAATTTGTTGTATGTCGGATTGATATTGTGTTAGCCATATTGCCTTAGGTATATTCTCAAGATAAGCAAATAAAATATTGAGATTCGTTTGGTTGATTTGCCCTGATTTACTGATTTGAAGGTATGTATTTGCCTATCTGAGACTCAATTGATCCAGTGTCTGTGGTGTTTCCTTGATAACCGACCAATAGATTTTCTTTAGATCAGTCACACTCCAAGCCATAACATACCTCATGAATAATGCACAGCTGGATAGGGTCATCAGGATAAACGGCATTTACACAGAACGATTGATATTCTCTCTCATTTGATTTGGTGTTTTATTTTTCTGTTTTTTATATCATTGTTGTGGCTGGATATAATATCTATTGATGGTTTTATTGGTACGGATTGATTTAA
Source organism: Neisseriaceae bacterium ESL0693 (assembly GCA_029433475.1). GTDB lineage: Bacteria > Pseudomonadota > Gammaproteobacteria > Burkholderiales > Neisseriaceae > Snodgrassella. The sequence continues at coordinate 100,243 of JAQTIE010000005.1, forward strand.
TAAGACATTGATTATGTGTTTGCTGTGTGTATGGTATTCACTGCAAGATGAGCAGTGTTTGGCCTGCTGCTGGTTTTGTCAATGGTTATGCATTGCGTGGCAATTAAATTTTTGGTTATGATCTGATATCAGTTAATTAAATAATTCCTTTGGGATTTCATGTTGTTTTGTCATTACTTTTGGGTAATAAGATTTTTATATTAACCCTAAAATCAACAAATATTGAGTTTGTGGTATGGCATGATGGGTTTTAAGCGGGTCTTTGATACCCATCGACGGGTTAGTTTATGTTTGCCTGTAGGCAAGGTTGGAAGGGTGGTTTATGTGGTTAAAAATTGTGATACTGCATAGATGATTAAGCCAATCAGGCCGCCGACAAGGGTACCATTGATGCGGATAAATTGTAGATCGCGGCCGATGCTAAGTTCGATTTTGTCGATCATTTGGTTGCTGTCCCAGCTTTTGACTTTGTCGGCCACAAATTGGGCGGCATGGTGTTTGTTGTGTTCGATCTGGTGTTTTATCCATAAGGCTAGACGAGCATCCAGACGTAACATGAATCTGGGGTGGGCGTGTGATTGTTTTAATAGCTGGTTGATGAGCTGGCGGCTTTGTTGTTGCCACCATGAATCGGGCTGATCAATGTCGTGTTCACTCCAGTGAATGAGGTTTTGCCACAGGGGTTCGATGATCAGCAGGAGGGCATCTGACTGAGTCAGTTGCTGGCGTATGCTGGCCAAGCGCTGGTGCCAGTGTGGGTTGTGGCGCAGTTGTTTTCTGAGTCGCAGATATTGTCGGCGGTAGTGGCGCCATAGAGGGTGCTGCGGGTCATTCAGGGCGTCTTTAAGATAGGAGTCGGCCCAATCCAGTGCTTTGGTGGCAACCCAGTCGTCAACGCGTGCGGTCAGGGTGGTTTTGAATGATGCTTTGAGTTTGTCCCAGCTATTCGGGTCTTGTTTTTCAATTTTGCCGGCCCAGTTGCGTAAACTGGCTTCGAGTGATGTTCTGGTTTGTGGATGGTGTAAGCCATAACGCAGCTGGTGTAATACGATACGTAATATTTTGATATCGATGTTTTGCTGGTGTAACAGGGTGAGGGTATTGGCCAAGGTGTTGCCCAGTTTTGCGCCGTTGTAATGACGATCAATCAGCTGGTTGATGAGGCGGGTGATGTATTCCGGTTTCACGCTGCTCATAAGGGGCGGCAAAAGATGTAGGGCTTGCGGCAGCCATTGCTGTTGGTGTGCTGGTTGTGCGAGCCAGTTGAGTGCTTTTTGAGTAGGATGCCATTGGTAGATACGGGCGGTAATGGCTTTGCTTTGCAGAAAGTTATGTTCGATAAAGCGTCCAAGTTCATCAGCGATTTTGTTTTGTTTGTGTACCAGTATGGCGGTGTGGGGTATGGGCAAACCCAAGGGGTGGCGAAACAGGGCGGTGATGGCAAACCAGTCGGCCAGTGCACCCACCATGGCCGCCTCGGCAAAGGCTTTGAGGTAGGCCATGAAGGGGTGAAGATGTAAATAAATACAGCTGATGATAAACAGTGTCAGCGCCAGTAACAGCAGGCTGGTGGCAATGAGCCGGCTTTGGTACAGGCGCTGCTGCTGTGTCTGTTGGTTGAAAGAAGGCATCGCTGTGCGTCAGAATGACGGATCATTAGAGTTTGTCTGGCTGACGGTGGCGGCTGCGCTGCCATTTGATGAAATAGCCGATGGCCACTGGAATCAGGGCATAGATAATGAGGGCTGGCCATTGGGCATACCAGCTGATTTCGGTCTGGGCTTGGTTATTACCATTGAGCACGATCTGGGTACCTGACCAGTAGATGGCGCGCCACCAGCAGATAACCAGTATGCCGAGAAAAACCGGCCAGATGGAACGGCTCAGACCGCGTTGCCATAATAAAAAGAAGACCAGTGCCCACAACAGGGTCAGGGCGGTGGTTAAGAGGCCGGTATCGGTGGGCATGTTGATATAACGGCAGATAATGAAGGTTAAAACCACCCATAGGCCGGCCAGAATGGCCATAATGAATTCTTCGGGTTTATTGAACATGGTTGGGGTTCCTCAATATTACGTGGCCTGACTATGATAGGGTTAATATACCTGAGTCACTGTTTTTTGTCATGTTTGGTGAGCCAGGGGGCTAAATCGGTGGTGGCAATATCCCATGACCAGATACCTGACTGGTCGGTGGAGTTCAGGCCGCGCAGGAATAAATAGCGCACGCTGATTTTTTCGGGCAGGCGCTGCTGGTTTTGCAGGAATCTGGCCACGGCGATGGTGTAAATCAGGGCTTGCAGGTAATAATGATGTTGTGCCATGGCCTGATCCATGGCGTTTTGATGGTAATCAATCAGGCGATTGCCAAGGTGGTTGGATTTGTAGTCAACCACGTAGACATGCCCTTGTGTGTCTTCACCGACCAGATCAATGGCGCCGTTGATGAATCCTTCGATGATGTTGAAATTCAACTCGGCAGCGGCATCGATGCAGATTTGTGGCAGACCCAGATGGGGCTGGGCAAACCATTGTTGCAGTGTGGCTAAATTGAAGTCATGCATGTGAAGCATGAAGTTCATTTCGGCCAGACGTTGTGTCGGTGGAATTGATTGGATCGGAGTGTTTTCTGAAAGACGGCATTGGCGCACTTGATCACACAGCTGTAACAGGGTGTCGGTATGGTTGGGGTCAAAGCCAAAGCGTGCCAGTAGGGCGGCGATGTGATTGGCATCATCTGGCTGGGGTGGCTGGCTGAATTCGGTTTGTTCGAGCACAGCGTGCAGGCATAAACCGGCCTGAATGCCGCGGGCAAATTGCAATAGTTCGGTTTCAGGCAGTTCGTGGCTGCGACTGGCGGGCAGTGTGGATAATTCCGCCTGATCCAGTGCAGGTGCGGCGGCTTCTTCTTCAAGTTCGTGGCTGGGTTGATGAGGGTTGCGGCTGCGGCTTAAATGGGTAAAGCTGGTGTAATAAGGTTGGCTAAACCGGCGGGGCGGCCAGCTGAGTGCCTGATAATGCTGTTGGGTTGCAGGGTATGGGTTAGTCAGTGTGGCGGTAGCTTCGCTGCCTTCCTGCCAGGCGAAATGGCAGGCCTTGTGAGCGTTGGTCAGGCAGTTTTGCCAGAGGGTTTTTAATAAGTCAGCGGCATTTTTTTTTGCGGCCTGTTGCCAGTAGTTGTGGTGTTGTGGCCATGCAGGGTGCTGATTGTCCAGTAGCCAGGTAAAGGGGTTGTGCGATAGTTCGGAACCAGCAGCGGCGTAGATGATGAGTTGTTCGCGGGCGCGGGTAAAGGCCACATAATAGAGGCGCAGTTTTTCACTCATGGCTTCAAGTATGAATTCATCTTTATCGGCTTGGGTCAATAAGCTTTTGGCCACCAGTTCCAGACCTTCGGAGCGATGAATGGCAAACCAGTTTTGGGTCGGAGGAATGGGGTTTTTGCCATCCCAGACGAATGGGCAGAAAACAATAGGATATTCCAGACCTTTGGCGGCGTGCATGGTAACGATTTTAACCAGAGCCTCGTCGCTTTCCAGTCGCAGCTGGTGGGCTTCGTTGTGGCTGTCGGGGTCGGTGAGGGTGTGATCAAACCATTGTACTAGTGCGTGGGTGGTGGAGAATGTCTGGGCGGCATCGGCCAGTAATTCGGCCAGTTGCCAGAAATTGGTCAGGCTGCGTTGGTTGTGGTGTTTCAGGGCGATGGTTTCAAGCCGGGTCTGGGTGGCAAACCATTGCAGGGCGCTATAGATGCCTTGTTGCTGCCAGCGTTCATGGGCATTTATTGCTGTTTGAATCCATTGGCTGATGGCGGTTTCATTCTGGTTTAAGTCGTTGAGTTGTTCGGCGGTCCAGTGGTACAGAGGGCCAGCAAGGATAAAGCGCAGATAATGAGTGTGTTGCGGTTGCAGCCAGAAATGTAATAAGGCGGTCATGGCCTGAGCTTCTGAACTGGCAAATACGGATTGATTATTCAGGGAAACACTGATGACGCCATTTTTTTTCAGTGTTCTGGCCATGAGCTGACCTTCATTGTGGGTATGCACCAGAACGGCAATGTCGCCTGCCTGAAGAGGGCGCTGATTGATGTGTAATTGTTGGTTGAGGCCGCGCTGAATCAGGCTGGCGATTTCGTTGGCGCAGCATTGGGCAGCACGTTGGCGTAAGAGGTTTTTATTGGGTACCGATTCGGTGCTGTCAGTCGGTTCATGCAGCCAGCGAATGGTAATGGCGGATTGAGCAGGCGTGAGCTGGCTGTGTGGCTGGCTGGATTCGACTTTGGGAAAATCGATGCCTTCGAGAATGAAGGGGTGTTGGCGTTGGCTAAACAGGTGATTGACCGATTGAACCAGTGCCTGATGGCTACGGTAATTGGTTTGCAGGGTATAACGTTGTCCGGCGGGTGTGTCATTTGCAGCGCGTAAATAGGCATGGATATCAGCACCGCGAAAGCGGTAGATGGCCTGTTTGGGGTCGCCCACCATCAGTAATGGCCGGTTCTGGTCGGCAAAAATGGTTTTGAAGAGGCGGTATTGCAGTGGGTCGGTATCCTGACATTCGTCTACCAGCGCAATATGCCAGGTTTGTGCCAGTGCTCTGGCCAAGGTTTGGGCATGCGGATTTTGCTCAGACAGGGCGTAATCCAGATCAGTTAAAAGATCATCAAAGCTGCGTTCGTGGCTGTTGCGCCGGTGTTCGGCCAGTTGCTGGCGTACGTAAGTAAAGCAATCCAGTTGCAGTTGTAAGAGTGCCTGTTGCTGTGCTTTTTCAATGGCTAATCGCAATTGACCAAATTCAGCCAGTATTGCCAGTGTATTGATGTCTTCAGGGCATAATACCTGGCCTTTTTTGCATTTGGCGGTCAGTATGTCTGCCTGGAATTGTTGGAGTTTTTCGGCTTTGGTCAGAGGTGTTAGCGGCTGATCGGTAGTGGCGGCCTGAGTGAGTTCGCCAAATAAGGTGCTAAAGGTTTTCTGCTTAAAGCTGGTTTGATTAAGTTGGGGGTGAATGCGCCAGAATGTGGCGGCCAAGTCGGGCATTTGCTGGCATAGTTTCGGCCACAGTTCAAACAATTGTTGTTCGCAGGTGTGCCATTCGGCTGTGCTGGTTTCAGGCTGGCGCAGACTGAGGTCAGTTCGGCTGCTGTAGTGTTGCAGCTCGGTCATCAGTTTTTGCGGGGTAAGCTGCTGGCTGAGTACCAGTTTGGCCATACGCGGGTGATGATTGACATGGCTGCGCCAGAAGTCTTCGGCAAAACGATACAGTAAGGCGGTTTCAGTGTGGGTGGTTTCGGTTTCAAACGGTACCTGACACCAGAAGGCGTAATCACTTAATACACGCTGGCAAAAGGCGTGAATGGTGTAAATGGCGGCACCATCAAATTCGGTAATGGCTGCTTGTAAGCGTAAAATTAAACCGGTGTCGTTTTCTTTTTCCCGTGCTGCGGCAATCAGTTGTTGTAATACCGGATCTGCTTTTTCAGCAGGCAGGGTGTGTTGCAATAATGCCAGTGCCTGATTTAATCGGGCGCGTAGCCGGTGTTTGAGTTCGGCAGTGGCGGCTTTGGTGAAGGTAACGACTAAAATGGTGTTTAAGGGCAGTTGTTCCAGTAAGACCAGTCGGGTGAATAAAGCCGCAATATTGAAGGTTTTGCCGGTACCAGCCGAGGCTTCAATCAGGCTGGTGCCGGTAAGGGGTAAGGTGAGCGGGTTAAGGGTTTGATTCATGATTGGCTTTGGTCAAAACAGGATTGCAAGGGTAAGAGTAATTGTTCGATCAGGTTCCAGAACAAAGGCTGTTCCAGCGGAGATTCGGATTGGCGGCCAAAAATTTGCATGACTTCCGGGTATTCGGCCTGCGGTTTGGTGTTGTGGCTGTTGGTGTAGGCGTTTATTGCTGCCTGCATTTCTTCTGCACCATAGGGTTGGTGTGCGTTTTTGTGCCGGTTTTTATACCATTTTTCTGCCGCCTGTAAACTGGTGCGGGCAAAAAAAGGCAATGGCCTTGTCTGGCCGAGCTGGTAAAAATCCAGCCAGAGTGACAAAAGCTGTTGTGCTTCGGTGGCGGCTATCGTGTCCAGACAGCGTGGCTTTGGCGGATAAAGTTCATGAGTCTGAATGAGTATGTCGTTAATCCGGGGGGCAGCAGCGCAGAAAATCAGGTGACGCAAATACAATTCAATCTGATCAGGCGCATGGGGCGCTTGTAAGCGCTTGATGATCTGGCCATGCTGATGAAGCTGGCTGAGGTGTCCTGTAAGTTGTATGTGCTGGTGCTTGAAAGACACAAAAACATGCTCGCGCGCCGGACTGAATAATAAGGTTGAGTCGAGGGCTTTGGTCTGGCTGGCGAGTATATCACTGGCCAGTTCGCCCAGTATGCCTTCGGGCAGAAGATTGCTGGCTTGTAGTGTTTCTGTTACCTGATCAAAGTTTTGATTGTGCTGACGTGCATGCAGGTAGTGGTCATACACGGCGGTATTGTCTTCGATGGTAAAAGGTTCGGCCGCGGTCTGCTGTTGCGATTGAAACGGTGACTGCCATTGTAGCTGTTGTTGCAGCCACTGGCGCACGGGATTGCGCCAAAAGCGGATAAAATCTTCCAGATCGACTTGAACGGTGTCGGTTGTTTCGGTAAAGGGGATATTGAAAAAAGGTACTATTGTGGTCTCTGTCTGATTCAGTGCTTCGGCATAATCCTGGCGACAGCTGATCAGTTCGCCATTGAAATAGCGCACAGAAAAGGGTTGTAATGGGTGTTGAATGATGTGTTTATGATTAAATTCCAATGGATCGCAGCCACTCATGGCGGCCAGGACATCGGTTAATTCATACAATAAGGCGGAGGGCGCCAGTTCATCATTTTTACGCTGATCACGCCCTATATAAGACAAATACAATTTACTCTGGGCACTGAGTAATGATTCCAGAAACAGATAACGGTCATCATCGCGCCGTGCCCGATCACCGCGGCGCGGGTGTTGTGCAATCAGGTCAAAGGCGGCAGCGGGATTGGTGCGGGGAAATTCGCCATCATTCAGACCCAATAAACACACACATTGAAAGGGCAGGCTGCGCATGGGCACCATGCTGCAAAATACGATACCGCCGCGTAAAAATCCGGCCTGACGGGTGGTGGCTAACTGCCGTTGCAAGTGCTCAATGGCGATTTCGGGGGCGATGGGCTGATCAAAACCGGCCAGAGCAGCTTGTGATTGCCAGGCGGCTAAAGCGGTTTCCAGTTGTTGCATACCGGTGCCACACAGGCTGTCTTCATCGGCCAGATCGCGCAGTAAATCACGAACCCGCAGCAACCATTCATCCACACTGGCTTCAGTCTGCCAGATGTGATAGTGCTGTATGAGTTGATCAATGCATTGTTGTGCGTGGGCGATGGTGGTGGTGTGGTTGATGTCGCCAAACCAGGGCAAGTGGTTTTGCCAGAGCGTCTGGCGGGTAGTGGCGGGCAAGAGCCAGCCTAAAACGGTGCGTTCATGCGCCTGCCGCCAGGTAAACGGGTTGCCCTGGCCGCCAAACTGATGACGCATGCGGCCATCAGTACCCCAGTGTATGCCCTGCTGCTGCCATATCTGGCTGATCAGAGCCACATCAGCATCACTCAGATCAAACCGGCTGCGTAAGGGCGGTTCGTCCAGTAGTGGCAGAATGGTTTCAATGTCAAACCGGCTTTGCATCAGCAGTAGTAATTTTTCAAACAGCTGTAATAGCGGCACATGTAGACTGATTTTGATGTCGGCAATGCTGTAGGGTAACGCAGGCATTTGCCCCTGACTTTGACCAAAAACAGCTTCAATGAAGGGTAGATAGGGCTCAATATGCGGTGTCAGCACGGCGATATCGTGTGGCTGCCAGTCGGGATGGCTGGCTAAATCCTGTAGAAGCTGCTCTTTCAGAATGTGTAACTCACGCAAACGGGAATGGGCACACACCAGTTGAATGGAGTGATCCATGGCTTGTATGGCATAGGGTGATTGGTAGGGGTGATGCAGACTCTGAATGTCTTGTTGTAAGCGTTGCAGTAAGCTGATGGGCTGATCGGTACTTTCCTGATAGACAGAAGGCATGTAGTGCACATTGTCTAATTCATTCAGAGCATCAAAAAAATCCCGTCCTTGTTTACCCAGACTGGCCAGCAGCGGGTGGCCGATGCTGGTCAGATCGGTCTGGCCATTTCTGAGTAATGTTTGCGCAGATAGAATGTTACCCCAATATTCGGCGCTGGGATTGACGGCGAATAGATGTACTTCGGTGTGTCTGGCAATGGCCTGCAAAAGCTGTAGATACAGCGGTGCTAAAGTGGCGATGCCGAACACGAATAAACGGGGCGGTAAATCGGCAGGTGTCAGGCGTTCAAAGAGTTGCTGTAGTTGCTGCACGCGATGACTGGCTTGCGTTTGATGGCTGAGCCAGCGCCACAGTTGTGCCTGCCAGACTTCATCATCACCCAGATTCAATAAACGGTTTTGCTGCCAGCTTTGCAGCCAGTCATTGCGATAGATTAAGTATTGGTCAAATATATCGGCCAGTTTGCCGGCCAGATGATACGATGCCTGTTTACTGCTATTAAGATAGCCGTTCAGTGCCTGGGCTACATGGGTCAGATCATCACGGTGAAAATCATCACTTTGAAACAGTTCCAGCAATCGCCAGCGCATGACTTCGGTCTGAAAAGGATTGAGTGGGGGTGTACCGGGCAATAAACGCTGAGTTAATTGCCAGGCGAAGCTTGCCGGCAGATTAAAATGCAGGTTGGCAGCAATGCCTTGCTGTTGCGCCAGATAATGGTTAAGGTAACGGCGCATACCTTGGCTTTGCACCATGATTTCAGTGGGCAGCCATGGAGATTCGGGTGCTGAGAGCTCATAGACGCGCGCAAATAAGGCCGCCAGATCGGCCAGACGATTAGACTGATAAACGTACAGCATACCATTACCGCTAAAACAAAATAGGGGTGAATTTTATAACTTTTCAGGCGGATGTGGTTAAACAAAAATCAATAATCACTGAGTTTAGTATCTTGGTTATTGATCAGAATTGATGACAGACTGCAATTCGGTCATGATTGCGGTTAAAATAGGTAATAGAAAAAAATTGAAAAATACTGTCTGACTATATATTATAGTACGGATGGCAAACTTAAGTGATTTTAAAGACAAACAAGAAAAGGGTGCTCCCCATGAGATTTGAACGCGTTATTGAGGAATTAGCGGCAACAAAGGGCGTCATGGCATGTGGTGTAGTGGATTACGAAAATGGTATGTTTCTTGAAGGAAAAAGTCCGTCAGGAATGGATTTAGACGTTTTATCTGCTGGTAATACTGAAATTGTTCGTTCTGAAGTTAAAGGCATTGAGCGTCTTTATGAAGGTAAAGACAATACGGAAGCAGTAGAAGATATTTTGATTACGTTACAAAAACAGTATTATTTGCTTCGGCCTATGCGCAGTGAACCCGGGTTATTCATGTTTCTGGTACTGGATCGCAATAAAGCCAATCTGGCTTTATCAAGACGGGCATTGAAAGATGCTGATCGCAGCTATAAACAGACAAATTAATCCGGTATAGCCGGTTTAAATGGTTTTTAAAAGCCTTAATACAAAGTGTTTTTATTGAGACACTTTGTATTAAGGCTTTTATTATATGGGGTTTTGTGACTAAATCTAGGCCGCATCAGTGCTATTGATTCTGCTGGTACCAATCAATCAATGCCTCTGCGCGCACAAAACCCAATAGTGGCGCACTTTTCTGGCCATTGGCATGTATCATGAATAATCCGGGCGGACCATATAAACCATATTGGCGCAACATGGCCTGTTGGGCAGGGGTATTCCGGGTAACATCGATTTGTAATAGCCGCTTGTCATCGATGGTTTTTTGTACCTTGGTCTGACTGAACGTGTAGGCAGCCATTTCCTTACAGGAAACGCACCAGTCGGCATAAAAATCAACCAATACTGGTTTATCCGGCTGACTGTGCAAAAGTTGCTGCAAGGTGTGGTTCAATTGGTCAGGATCAGTAAAACGTTGACCAAAATGGTGTTGATCTGACGCATCCAGAGTCAGTAAATGGTGTAAGGGGGTATTGATGTGTCTCAAACTACCTACAGTAAAATAAATACCATTAACCAGCAAAAATAATCCGATGCCAAAGGGCAACCAAGATATTTTGCCTGAGGTGCGATGGGCACGCCAAAGCAATCCCAATGCCGGTATCAGTAATAAGAGCGTATACGCCAGTATGACCAGCCAGCGAGGCAGAAACGGGGTAGCCAGATAAACCGCCGCTGCCAGTAAAAGGCAGCCAAACAGATATTTTACGGCCAGCATCCAGCCGCCGGCACGCGGCAGCATTTGGCTGCCGAATACGGCAATCAGCATTAAGGGTACGCCGGTACCCAGTGCCAGGGCATATAGCGCCAGTCCACCCAGTAAAACATCGCCGCTTTGTCCGATATAACCCAGTGCAAACGCCAGAGGAGGCGCCACGCAAGGCCCTACGATCAAGGCCGACAGTGCGCCCATAATAAATACAGACAGCCAGTGACCACCGCGGAAACGGTTGCTTTTTTGTTGAAAAAAACTTTGCCAGCGGCTGGGAAGCTGGATTTGATATAAATCAAACATGGAAAGCGCCAGTAATACCAAAATGGCGGCGGCAACCAGAATAATGGCTGGTTGCTGCATCCAGGCTGACAGTAAAGCACCGGTACGCGCGGTAATGATGCCAACCAAAGTATAAGTCAGCGCCAGACCTTGTACGTAAATGAAAGACAGACCGAAAGTCTGCATTTTATTGGGCGTATGCTTTTGTCCCACCACAATGGCCGATACAATCGGAATCAGCGGATACAGGCAGGCCGTCAGACTTAATCCCAGTCCGGCAATAAAAAAGGCCAGCAGATTTGCCCACAAAGTCTGGCGGGATAAATGCAGCTGATCAGACAGTGGTAAAGCATTAGCTGCGGGTTGGGGCTGATTTTTGTTGCTGACAGGCGCAGTCAGGAATTGCTGCATGATTGCCGAGTGGTCACTTGGCGGGGTATAGACGCCGTTGCCCTTAATCCTGAATGTTTGATTGACTGGCGGATAACAAACGCCGGCACTGGCACAGCCTTGATAAGACAAGGTTAATGCATAGGGTTCGTCTTGATTATTGTTTAGGTAAGACCAGTGAATATCCACTTTTTGATGGTATACCTGCTGTTTGCCGAAAAAATCATCTTCTTTTAATTGTCCTGCTTGCATAAACTGTGGTGCTGCCAGTATGCCGGCCGGTTCCGTGGCCGCAATGATTTTCTGCTGATACAGATAATAGCCATCGGCAATGGTGAAATGTACCTGAATCTGATGGTCATTAACGACTATCTGTGGCACAAATGCCTGATTAGCCGGCAATAACTTACCAGCATCTATAGCCCAGCTTAAAGGCGAAAGCACCAGAAGGCAGATCAGAAAGACAGACAGTTTTTTCAGCATGACGTCATGGTTTCTCAATAAAATGCGGTAATGAAACGTTAGTATGACTGACTGGCCGTATCGACGTCAGGATTTATCAAGGATATTGAATCATTGCATAGGCAGAGTGATTGTGAATCGATTCAAAATTTTCACTTTCAACCTGAAATTCAGTAATACGCGGTTCTGATTTAAGTGCGGCGGCAATATCGCGCACCATATCTTCAACGAACTTGGGATTATCGTACGCTTGTTCGGTAACGTATTTTTCATCAGGTCGTTTCAGTAAACCATATAACTGGCAGGACGCCTGACGTTCAACCAGATCAATGATTTCTTCTATATGGATAACCGCCTGACTGCGCAGCGACACCGTGACGTGAGAACGCTGGTTATGGGCGCCATAGGCCGATATTTCCTTGCTGCACGGACACAGGCTGGTTACCGGTACTATGACCTGTAATTGCTGTGTGTAATGACCGTTATTGATTTCACCGGTCATGGTGACCTGATAATCCAGCCAGCTGCCAATCTCGGTGACTGGCGCGGTTTTGCGTCTGAAAAACGGAAAAGTAAGGCTGATTTTGCCGGCATTGGCCTCTAAACGGGATAACATGGTTTGAGTCAGCGTCTTTAAGGCGGCAGCATCGATTTTATCCTGATGGGCTTCCATCAGCTCGATAAACCGGGACATGTGCGTGCCTTTTTGCGTGGCTACCAGTGCCACTGTCATGGTTAGTTCGGCCACGGTACTGGCTTCACCTTCCTGGGTAGCGATACGTACCGGTAAGCGTAAACCTTTGATGCCCACCTGATTAATGGGTATATTGCGTTGATCAAGACTGCTTTGCACGTCAGCAATGGCATTCATGCTAATGATTTTCCTTGCAGAACAAATGACTTAAAATAGTCGGTGAATAAGGTACGAGGCATGACTGGCTTAAAAGTCATGCATATCGGAAACAGTCGATTATACTGTATTTGTTAATAACAGGCTAATTCCGATAAAAACAGTCGGAATTAAAAATCACGGCGATTTACTGCCTGGCTTTATGGGTGCATGCTAAACTAGTTGCGCTAAAAGCTGCTGATTTGGAAAAATCAGGCTGAATGATCGATGCAGTGATCAGCCGTAATCAATAACTGGAGAGAAGATGAAATTTGCGACCGAAGCCATTCATTCAAGCTATTGCCCGGAAGAGCATAATCGGGCTTTGATGCCGCCCATTTATCAGAACAGTATGTTTGCTTTGCATGGAATCGGTGAAGATGTTCCGTTTCGTTATGCCCGCATTTCCAATCCGACCCGTCAGGTGCTGGAAGATACCCTGGCGGCGCTGGAGCATGGCTGTGCCGGATTTGCCTACAGCAGCGGTATGGCCGGCATTGACGCCATCTGGCGCACCTTTCTGCGGCCGAATGATACCATAGTGGCCACTGCCGATATTTATGGCGGTGCCTATGATTTACTGACTGAACTTTATGCCCAATGGGGTGTTAATGTTATTTTTGCAGACCTGACTGAGCCGGCCAATCTGGATAACATTCTGGAAAGCACACCTGTTAAAATGCTGTGGCTGGAAAGCCCGAGCAATCCTTTACTGCATGTGACAGATATTGAATTACTGGCCGCCAAAGCCAAAGCAGCCGGTGCCATTGTCGGCATCGATAATACTTTTGCCACTCCCTATGTACAAAATCCGCTGGACTTAGGGGTGGATATTGTGTTTCATTCAGCCACCAAATACCTGTGCGGACACTCTGATGTGTTAATGGGTATTGTGGTAGTAAAAGAACCAGCACAGGCGGCATTATTGCGCAGTACCACCATCAATACCGGTGCTGTAGCCGGCCCCATGGATTGTGCGCTGGTGCTGCGCGGTATTAAAACATTGGCGGTGCGCATGGACAGGCACATGAGTAATGCAGCTGAAATTGCGCGGCGGTTGCAACAGCATCCGGCCATCGAACAGGTTTTCTATCCGGGTCTGGCCAGCCATAAACAGCATCATCTCGCCGCCAGACAAATGCAGCATGGTTTTGGTGGTGTGGTGTCGGTATATTTGCGCCAGGATAGTCGCAAGGCCGCCAATACCGTGATCAACGGGCTGCAATTATTGACCATGGCTGCCAGCCTTGGCGGTGTGGAAAGCCTGGTGAATCACAGTGCCAGCCAGTCACACAGCGGCATGAGTGCTGCTGTAAAACACCAGTTAGGTATCCGTGAAGGATTATTGCGCTTTTCGATTGGTATTGAGGATGTCGAGGATATCTGGGCTGATATCAATCAGGCTCTGGATCGTTTGTTATAGGTAAAAGCCAGTGCAGAATTATTATGATGTATTAAGCGTGTCACGCGAAGCTTCGGCCGAGGTGATTCGTGCCGCCTATCGGGCATTGTCACAGAAATATCATCCTGATCGTAATCCCCATGATGCTGCGGCCAACCAGCGCATGATCGAAATCAATCAGGCCTATGCGGTGTTATCCGATCCTGAGCAACGGCGGCAGCATGATTTATGGATTGCCAGACATGCTTTGCAGGCACAGGTTTCACCTGTATTACTGGCGCGCCGGCAAACGCCTTTTGAACCATCTGCTCCATTGTTACAGCTGCCTGAAAAACCCGCCAGCATGGTGACCTTGCACGAACGTAATTCTGTCTGGTTATGGTTATTGGGTATTGCACTGGTGGCCGTATTCGGCATTGTCTGGTGGCGAGTGGCACAACCTCAGGCGCCAGTGATGGTGGAAAATCAGCATACACCGGTATTACTGGCACCCAATGGCCAGCTCTTTCCTTTAAAGGCGGCTTATGTTTCCGGTTATCCTCTGGTAAACCAGCGTGGCGATAATGAGATCAACGTCGATGCCAGTGCGTTGCCTGTGCCGGTTTTTGCCCAATTGTATGCACTACAGAATAATAAATTAGTGGCTATTCGTTCCTTTTATCTGCCTGCCGGTGAATCCTTTACCCTGAAAAAAATCGGTGATGGTGATTTCAGCCTGCAATATCAGCGGCTGAACGATGGGCAGTGGCAGGTCAGTGACATCATTCGTATCCGGCATACGGAGGCCAGTCATCAATATCGGCAGATTGCCATTAATTTATAAGGTCAGCCAGCTGAAAACAGCATTACCCCGTTAAGCAGAAAGAATCGCGAATGAACGCCAGTACCGCAGAAAAATATACCGAAGAAACCATCTTGTGGATAAAACGCCATACCCCGAAACTGATGACTTTTGCCATCAGCCGGCCGGCATCCTATCGTTTCAGCGCCGGTCAGTTTTCTCGTCTGGGTATTCGCGATGGTGCCGGCTTTTTGTGGCGTGCTTATTCAGTATTATCAGCAGAATACGCGGACACACTCGAATATTTTGCGGTTTTAATTGAAGATGGCGCCATGAGCCGGCATTTTGAGCATATGCAGCCGGGAGATACTTTACTGCTGGATAAAACTGCTACTGGCTTTTTACTGCCTGGTCGTTTTCAGGATGGCCGTGATCTGATCATGCTAAGCACCGGCAGTGGCATTGCGCCTTTTTTGTCGATGCTGCAACAGCCTGAATTATGGCAACGGTTTGAACACATTGCCTTGGTGCATTCAGTCTCCTATGCCAATGAATTGATTTTTAATCATGCTCTGGCCAGTCTGGCCGAGCATCCGCTGATCGGCGAATATGCCGGTCAATTCCGTTTTCAGGCAGTGGTGACACGGGAAAAAGTGGCCGATGCCTTGTCTTTGCGTTTACCGGAATTATTAAAAAACGGCACATTGGCCGAAGGTCTGGGTCTGGTCTTCAGCCCTGAAGACAGCCGTTTCATGGTATGCGGCAATCCGGCCATGGTGGCGGACACGTTTAAAACGCTGGTAGATCAGGGCTATCGTCTGAATCGCAACAAACTACCCGGACAGATACTGATTGAAAATGGTTTCTGAATGCCGCTAATGAGCGCAGCGGCGAAAAACAGCCATTAGCCGTCTTTTTCGCTTAAATGCTGCAAAGCCCGGGCTAAATCGGGATGATGACTGACTGCCCGCGCAGATTGTGCCAAAGCCTGGCGTGCCGTGATACTCAGTTTTGCTTGTTTGATTACCGGTTTTTTAGCCGCTACTGGCTGTACTTTAACCCGGCTGGTGGTAATGCGGGCATCAATCTGTTGCAATTGTGGCAATACCGCTGGCAATACCATACGCAGTCTGGCCGCGGCCATACTGTGGTGAGCCAATACCACCAGACAACCCTCACGAACACAGGCAACCTGAAAATAATCGTGCAGATTAGCCGGTAATGCCCGTTTCAGGCACGCATTGAGCTTTTGCCAGTGTGCTGCCATGCTCAATAATTGCTTCAGCTCCTGATTGCCGGCACCAAAATCAGCAAGATTCATTCATGACACCAACGTAATTTCAGGATAGCGCTGCGGTAATTTAGCCGCCACATAACTGCAACCGGCAGCAACGGCCAGATGATGTTGTTTGACATATGTTACCAGCGCTGCCAATAGCGCTTCAGCCACCCCTTGGCCTCTGGCCTCAGGATCAACAAAAGTATGGTATACATCAATCACACCCTCATTAAGCAGATTAAAATCCATGTGCCCCAGTAGTTTGCTACCGGCCAGAGCAATAAAACGACCACGATTATCGTTTATTTCCAGCGTGGTTTGTAATGTATTCATAAGCATGCCCAAATGAATCAGATAGCTTAAATATACAAGAAATGAGGGACTGCAACCAGCAGTTATACGAAAAATAAAACATCAATCAGTAACATCGTTCATGTCTTAACTCTTTCAGCACTACAATATCTTTAATCGCCATCTTGCCGAATGCATTGCCTGAATCTGCAATTGAATCATAATGATTGATTACCATATTTTTATCCGGCAAATAAACGCCGCCCGTATCGGGCAACCAAATAAATTATAGCGGATCAGCCAGCATGAATCGCTGAGGGCAGATACAAGAGCAGTGCCGATTGAATCCCATATTATTTGCCAGAAGGTTTACATCGACTGATTCACACCGTATAGGCTGATTCTCTGGATAAAATCATCATAAATGCTGCGTTGAAAAATATTCTTCTGCTGAAATGTTCCGGCGCCAGTATTTACTATCAAAGCCCAGAAAGACGGCACCGATTATTTTTTCTTTTTCAGCAATAGCGTTAAATCAGCCGTAAAAAGTACACTTAATGCATAAAAAGATAGATAATCAGTATATATTTGTGTTCAATTCGCATTGAATTCACAACATTTGTCGTCAGTCAGATAAATGACTGTGTTAAAATCAAACATTTGTTGCCTTTTGTTGCGCCCGCTGGCGCAGGACTGTTGATTTATGCTGAAAAACTTAGCCAAAAAAATTCTGGGTAGCCGTAATGACCGGTTACTGAAACAATATCGTAAAGAAGTATCCAGAATCAACGCTTTAGAACCAGAAATTCAAGCATTGAGTGATGCCGGTTTACAGGCGAAAACGGCTGAATTCAAACAACGCCTCAGCGAAGGCGCCAGTCTGGATAGCTTATTGCCGGAAGCATTCGCCGTTTGCCGCGAAGCAAGTAAACGCATACTCAATATGCGCCATTTTGACGTGCAGCTGATTGGTGGCATGGTATTGCACCAAGGTAAAATTGCTGAAATGCGCACCGGTGAAGGTAAAACACTGGTTGCCACCAGCGCCGTATATCTGAATGCCCTGGCCGGTAAAGGCGTGCATGTGGTCACGGTCAATGATTATCTTGCCGCTCGTGATGCCAGCATTATGCGGCCTTTATACGAATTTCTGGGCATGCGTGTCGGCGTCATCGTCAGCAATATGCGGCCACAGGATAAAATTGATGCCTATCAGGCCGACATCACTTACGGTACCAATAACGAATTTGGCTTTGACTATCTGCGCGACAACATGATTAACGACGTGGCTGATAAAGTACAGCGCGAGCTGTCTTATGCCGTCGTGGACGAAGTCGATTCCATTCTGATCGATGAAGCACGTACTCCGCTGATCATTTCCGGTCAGGCCGATGATAACGTCAGCCTGTACCAGATCATGGATCAGATTCCGCCCAAACTTCAGCCACAGGACAAAGAAGATAGCGAAGGAGATTACTGGGTAGACGAAAAATCGCGGCAGGTCATGCTGAGTGATCAGGGACATGAACATGCCGAAGAAATTCTGACCGAATTGGGATTATTGAAAGAGGGCGATTCACTTTATTCCACCACCAACATTATGCTGATGCACCACCTCATGGCCGCCTTGCGTGCTCATACCCTGTATCAGAAAGATCAGCATTACGTGGTTCAGGATAATGAGGTGGTTATTGTTGATGAATTTACCGGCCGCTTAATGGCTGGTCGCCGCTGGTCCGACGGTCTGCATCAGGCGGTTGAAGCCAAAGAAGGCGTGGAAATCAATAAAGAAAACCAGACACTGGCTTCCATCACCTTCCAGAATTTTTTCCGCCTGTATGACAAACTGTCTGGCATGACCGGTACTGCCGATACCGAAGCATTTGAATTCCAGAGTATTTATGGTCTGGAAACCGTGATTATCCCCACCAACCGCCCCATGGTGCGTAAAGACTTCAACGATCAGATATATCGTACTGCTGAAGAAAAATACGAAGCCGTGGTGGCTGACATCAAACAACGTCACCAGCAAGGTCAGCCGGTATTGGTCGGCACCACCAGCATTGAAAATTCCGAGCTGGTTTCAGCCATGCTGAAAAAAGAAAAATTACCACACAACGTGCTTAATGCCAAAGAGCATGAACGTGAAGCCGACATCATTGCTCAGGCCGGCCGGCCGGGCATGATTACCGTAGCCACCAACATGGCAGGCCGCGGTACCGATATCGTTCTGGGCGGCAACATCAAGCCTCAAATTGATACCATTCTGACACAGACTGATCTGACTGAAAGCGAACGCGCGGCCAAAATAGACGCTTTGCAGCAGCAATGGCAAAAAGATCATGATGCCGTACTGGCCGCCGGCGGCTTACACATCATCGGTACCGAAAGGCATGAAAGCCGCCGGATTGATAACCAGTTGCGCGGCCGTGCCGGCCGACAGGGTGATGCTGGTTCGAGCCGGTTTTATCTGTCTTTCGAAGACCCGTTACTGCGCCTGTTTGCGCTTGATCGCGCTGCCGCCATTCTCAATCGTCTTGCTCCTGAGCGCGGCGTGGCTATTGAAGCCGGCATGTTGAGCCGCCAGATCGAAGGCGCCCAGCGCAAAGTAGAAAACCGCAATTTTGACATGCGTAAACAAGTGCTGGAATATGATGATGTTGCCAACGATCAACGTAAAGTGATCTACCATCAGCGCGCAGAAATTCTCCACAGCGATAATATCGAAGAATTGATGCAGGAAATCCGCCATGATGCCATCGTTAATACGGTTAACAGCCATATTCCGCCAGACAGCATGGAAGAACAATGGGACATCAGCGGCTTAGAGCAGACACTGGCAACTACCTACAATATTCATGTTTCGATTAAAGACTGGCTTAAAGAAGATAATACCCTGGATAGTCAGGATATTTGTCAGCGTCTTATCGATCAGGTAGAAACAGAATACGCTGCCAAGCTGGAAATGGTGGGCGCTGAAGATATGCGTAACTTCGAACGTAACGTTATGCTCAATATCATTGATACCCGCTGGCGCGAACATCTGGCCGCCATGGATTATTTACGCCAGGGCATTCATTTGCGTGGCTATGCCCAGAAAAATCCCAAACAGGAATATAAACGCGAAGCCTTCGATATGTTCCAGGCCATGTGGGAAGACATCAAGCAGACTGTTGCTTCTTTACTGATCTCTGTTCAGATCGAACGACGTAGTGAAGAAGATGACGATGATCTGACTGCATCCGCCCAAGAGATGGACGATGAAGAAGACTATAGTCCTGAGGCACTGCAAGCACGTGGTATCATCGTGCATCGTAATGACCCTTGCCCCTGTGGCAGTGGTCAGAAATACAAACAATGTCATGGCAGTTTAATGTAATTATTGTCTGTTATTGTATTACCACAAAAAAGACGGCTTGTTTCAGGCCGTTTTTTTATGGTTTTTGAAACTGAATAATGTATTTATTATTTATAAGATAAACCAGAACATCGATATTACATCATAAAGATATGAGAGATTGTTTCAATGAAGATATCATTCCAGCAGGAAAACAATTTAGATGCGAAGATTTTTACTAGAAACTTCCGGTCAATACTTTAGCTGATGGCATGTCGCTCAATAAGAAACCGACAAAAAGCTCAGCACAAACCGATAAAATGGAAATAAACAACTAATACAATAACTATTTGGACAGATAAACACGGAAATCTAAAAACGGCTATACCGTATAGATTAAAATGATCAATAAATTTGATGATACATTTAATAATGATAAATTAAAATTCTTGGCATTAGAAAAGAAAAAATTTATCCTTTTGAAAAAGAGCTCATAAGAATATTTTAAAGAAATAAAGCAAAAAAATTAAATAGTTGCTGGGTAGTGTTAAGAATTTTTTAGACAATATTATGGATAACGGAAATAAGGAAGGCCATGGTTCGTCAACTTGAATTTCACAATATACTATAGAATTATAATTCTGGATAAAGAATAATATTACAAATACAGATATAAAAATAAGGAAATGCCTATGATTACTAAAGCCGAGCAATTGAGTCGTGAATCAAATGTTAAGGAAGCCTTAGCAATAGTACGGCTGGAGGGGCAAAATCCGGGGTCTCGTGTTTTAGCTGTATACGATGATTATATAGCCGGTAAGTTTGATTTTGAGATGTGCACAGAAAAAGTTTTTGAGGCCGCACTTGAAGATTTGCGAGAATTATCCGAGCAGCAAGACAAGGATTTTCCTACCGCTTGAAGCAGAATATGAACGACTATACAGAATATAAAGCCATTACTAAATATAGATAAGTCATATTTATATCAGGATAATGAGAATATTTGAGTCTGCATTGAACAGCATTTCAAATTTAACTGCGGCAATACAAATTTCATCGGTAATTTTTAGTACTACCCCAGGTCATTCTACTTCGGAAAAAGATGTTGCCGTAGGTGTCGCTACTATCATGCAAAGGATGGACGCTTTGCGTTCAGTGATCATTGGATTTTATGAAGAACGCTACAATAAAAACATCAGCGCCTCTTGTCCATGCATGTTTTGAAAAGACACACGAATTAAACCCGGGATTTTTGCTTTTATCGGATTCATTATTTCAAGAATTGCTGCACGCTCAGTTACCTAAGCCAGAAAAAGCGGCATCACAATTACATGCTAACAGAGAAAGAGATCTGTATCGATTACATTATTTAAGACTGTTTACAAAAAATTATATCTATATTCTGACTCAATTTAAAATTGATACTTCTGAAATTAGTAACATTCAGGAAATTATTCAAAGGCAATGTATAGATATTTTTTAAAAGACGTCTATATGCAGTATCAAGGCATAGATAATGAAAACAATGGCTGGAAAAATATCTTGAAGCTCTCGAAAGTCTTATCTGTCTTGTGTTGACGAACTAATATTACAACACGGCACTTATGATGTTTTTGAACCGATTCCTTTACCGGATGAATCCATTAGATCATATGCAGACAAATGGCAATATCGGCAAGATCAAACGGTTTGAGGCAAAGCATCGGACTACAAATGCAAAAATTCAGGCTGAAACAGCAGATAAGGCAGCTGCTGCGCGAAAACTGGCCATGTACCGGCACAATCAAGCCACAGCATTAGACATGAATAAGCCTCACCCTTATCTGATGAAGAAAGGCATTACTAATCCCATAGGCGTCAAAATCTATAAGGGGTGGTTACAAATTCCCGCTTTTAATAAACAAGGTGTATTGACCATACTGCAATCCATCAGAGAAACAGGATTTAAGAGTATTCTTAAAGACAATATTTTTTCCGGCAGCGCAATCAGTATTGGTGGTAATTCACACAATAAACAATTGCCGGCCTTATTCTGCGAAGGCCGGGCTACAGGACAGTCTTTGCACGCTGCAACTCATCTGAGTTATCCAAAAACCAATGGTCTACAGGTGGTGATCGCTTTTAACAGCAACAATTTAAGTCATATTGCACAGAACATCCGGGAACATTATCCGGATCACCCCATACTGATCGGTGCCGACAATGATACCCAGAACACAGTTAATACCGGTGTTTTAAAGGCAAAGGACATACAAACACAAATGTCGCAGGTAAAAGTGGTATATCCTGAATTCACCACAGAAGATGTGCAACGGTTATTTCAGGGAAATGGTTCTGTACCGACTGACTTTCATGACATGCATCTGCTGCATAGCCTTGAACATGTTATGAAATATTTGCGATCGAGAGCGAATTCTGTATTAGAATACAATCAAGGTAATTATTTATCAATAAATATTTAATGGAGTAAATAAATTGAAATCAATCGTTAAAATTACTATGATGAGCTTAGTTCTGACTGCTCCGATGATCAGCGAAGCTGCACCTGGCAAAACACCGGCTCAGAGATTAGCTGATTCTTTGTTATGCAATAATGTCAAAATTGTACAGCAGGGAGACCTAGGGCGGGCACAGCAAAAAATGATGCAGGGGCTGGTATTATCAGAAACAAAACTACCATCATCCGATAAATATTTCTACTACACAGTCATTAAACTGAAAGAACCGCTTGTTTATCCTCAAGGTCTCCAAAGTAATACACTTTCAGCACAATATAGTAATACTAGAAATCCACAGTTACTTGAGTTAAAGGTTTTGTTTAAAGAACCGGCGCAGAAAATAGGGAAAAAACTTCCAGGTAAGTTTGTCAAAAATGGCAGTCAATATTACAAAGATGTAGGGAAAGAAGGAGGCAGTATGCTTTGGCCGATTGAAGATTCAGAAGATATCATTACAAAAGAAAAAGAATACAAATCGTTTTTGCGGTGTATTGTCGATTGAGTATGTTATATAAGCTGCCATGAAAAAATCACTTTTTTACATTACTGTTATTTGCCATACTGCGGGTAATGGCTACCTGCCTGTAATAATGTTTAGAACAATATGAATGTTGGCTCTTTAAAGACACAATATATATCAGCAAGATACATTTTTATCAATCAATAAGTAGGAGAAATAAAAAATGATGAAATCCATCATGAAAATTACCTTAATGAGCGTAGCCTTGGCTATTCCGGTTATCAGCGAGGCTGCATCTGGCAAGACACCGACGCAGAGGTTGGCTGATTCCTTTCTGTGCAAAGGCGTCATAACAAAAGCACAAATGGGGAAAATAATAGAGGAATTGAAATTATCAGAAAAAAGGCTGCCACCAGATGTGCGGAACAATTCTTATGAAAAAATCATTACTTTAAAAGAACCACTTGTCTATCGTTCTGACCTTCAAAGTAACAAAATTCTGGCATCTTATGCTTTGAAAACGGAATACGATGTAAAAGCAAATCAGTTGCTCGGTTTAACAGTTCTATTTGAAGAACCATATCAGAAAGTAGCGAAGAAATTACCAGTAAAACTTAAGATCATAGAGGAAGGAGGAGTTGACTTAACTAAATTAGTAAACCGGAAATGTAGAATTATGCTTTCTTCAAATGAAGATTCAGGAATAAAAGAACTTAGATCAACACTTTGGCGTGAATCCGATTGAGTGTGTAATATAGATTGTCATGAAAAAATCACTTTTCTACATCTCCTCTTTGTTTGCTGCACCACTGGTAATGGCTGCGTGTCTGGTAGACCCAATGACCAATCCTGTTGCCTCAAGTCCGTTTGGTAAATTTAGAAGTGGCTACGGTTCAACGGTACACCAAGGATTTGATCTGGCTCCATCTGGAAAAGACAGAAAAGATATTAAACTATTCTCTGCGGCTAAAGGCAAGATAGCCTGGGCTGGTTTTCGCCGAACGCTGTCGTTGCTGATATCAACAAAACAAAGTAGTTCTATGGCATAAGACAATTTGCCATCAATTATGTCCTGTCCAGGCAATGCGAGCGCATGATCAGCTCAGTTTATGCTAAAACATATCACACGGACTTAATATTGCCATTGGTTCTGGTCGGCCTGATGGGTCGAAATTCATCGGTAATGGACAGCATCAGGACACCATGTATTCAAAGACAGAAATCCAGCATCCAACCTTGGCGGTGGCTCAGCTGTATGCGGTAGTTTCTCCATAATTAGTTATACTGGTGCCAGTTCAGCGGATGCCATAGCCAGTGCTGTCAACAACATTGAAGTCACGATTACCACTGCCAAAAAAGAAGAAATCTCAAGTCTGATGCAAGGCCTGAGCCGATGGGGCGATATCTGACCTAGTTCTGGGAAGACCTCCGAGTATAGTGGTAAGTGTAGTCTGGAATAGGTTGTCAGATATGTATGGTAAAGCTGCGATGGTAAAGGAAGCAAAAGGCTGACTAGGCGGAAACAGCAGTAGTATCGGAGGCAGAAACAGCCCGGAAGGTAGTTCAGGAGGCAAATCAGGAGGAAACCAGACTATTACAGCGAATGATTCAGTTATTAAGTAAGAAACCAGAAAATAAATCAGTAGATACACATACGAATAGTATAAAGGCTGGCAAAATTTGCCAGCCTTTATATAAACTTATTTTGTGGGATAAGCGGATTTAAGCATGAATACCGTGTTGAGCCAGCAATGCACTAAGACGGCGGATTTCGGCATTCTTTTCCCGAAAAGCTGCATTGGCTTTATCAATCTCAGCATCTATTCGGGCGATCTCAGCATTAGCCTTATAGATCTCAGCATTAGCCTCATTCCAGCCTTGTTGATAGCCTTGGTTCCAACCTTGCTGACGGCCATTGTTGAAGGCCTGATTAATCTGACCATTCATTTCCTTACGGGCGCGCTGATAACCTAAGTATTCACCATTCTCTTTAGCGGAAGCCAAAGCCCAGCCAGCGGCCAATCCATTCATAACGTTGTTATTACTCATAATTCACTCCTTTAATTATATTTATGTAATAAAACCTTTACTTAAATTTTATTTTACAATAATATAATTATGTTATCAATAATGTTGCAATATATTATTAATATTAAATTTTATTTATATAAATTTATAAAAATTCTATTTTTTCGATATTTCAATGTTTTCTAAATTATATTGATATAGGTTTTAAATTTAAAAAGGTTTTCTATGCTGAAAGTTTTATTTTTTATAATATTTATAATATTGGTAATAGGTTTATTTAGATTTATACTGATTTATACTGGTACCAAAATGGGAATCTGGGCAGCTAATAAAGCGAAGGAAGCATCCCAGAACGGATCACCTCGGGCAAGAGCGGTAGCTAATTCTGCTTTGGGTTATGCTCAGCGGCATTACAATCCTATTGTTGGAAATAGTGGTGAAACTATCAAAAAAGATACTGTGAACCCAGGAAAAAATTCGCTAAACATCGACTGATAATAGAAAGATTGGCAAATTTTGCCAGTCTTTCCAGATAGATCTATATGATTAAAGAACGACAGTGTTATCTGATGTACATATCTCTGTTGGCCCATCACCTGCGATATTAAGGTTAGAGCCCATATATGAATTTATATTAGGTCTTATTTAATAAAATTATAAATTATATGTAGAATCATATAGATAAATTTAATACCTGATATAATGGATGATTTCATCAATTTGAGCATCAAAAAGACAGGTCATATTGAGAATAACCGTAACAATTGATGATGCTTTGTATGTTCAGGCATTGGAAATGTCTGAGCCTGGAAAGGATAAAGCGGATATTTTCCGAGAAGCAATGAAAACATATGTCCGAATACAGGGAGATTGGCATTACTCGGAAGTCAGGTACCTACGATGACATCTATTCCTGGATGTGAGGGAGAGTCGGTAGCGTAATGACTTTTGGTAGATATCTCTATTTGGATTGATTATTTTAGAAACCGCAATGATAAATTAATCCGCTTACTAAATCAGGCAATGGTTTTAAGCCATTTCATGATGTTGGCAGAAATAGCTTATGGCACTTTGTACATCATTGTTTAAACAGATTTCAGAAGACGAAAACATATCAGGCATATCAAGCAGAAAACGTTTAACCTATTTTTTATACGCGACAAATTCATTATTTTCGATATCGATAAACTTATTAAATAAACTATTGAATATAATATTTAAATATGAAAAAACATAAAACCTGAATTTATTAAAATAAAAAATCAATAATTTATATAATGCAAAGAAATAAGAATGAGGATTAGAAGTGAGAATGGATAAAAAGATTTTGACAGCGTGGTCTGAACCAGAGAATGAATCTAGCAGACGCGTGTATAAACGCTACTTTGTCATTCTTAAACAGACTGAGCTGGCTGGAAAAATTATCCTTACAGGTTTGGTCATGGCCTGTATGGCCATATTTGTAGCGGTTTTGTTTAAAAAAGATTTCGAGCAGATTATTTTTACAGATAGATCAGTGCTTGCTTGTATATATGACAATAATACTGATCGCATTATTAGTGTTGAGAAACTTAAAAAGGGGGGATAATGTCCGACCAAAACCGTGATGTAACAGATATATCTTCAGAAAAACAGATAAGGTTGAAGAATCGCACTAGGAAGAACTGTCTGATAAAGATATGAAACTTTCAAAATTGGAGTAAGATTACATGACACCACTCACAGATGAGCTTTCCTGGGTATTTTCTGAAATTGTAAAACGCTTTTTATCACTGGTTTCAACAATCTGATAGAGTATTTCTTTAGTAAGAAATTGATTATGTTTATTAGTTTGTGCAACTAAATATTCAATATTAACCCAACCATCTGAATCTAAATGTATACCAATAGATTCCGACTGATGTCTTAAGACGTAACTCAGAAATTTACTCAGCTCGTTTAAATTTTTATGTATTAATAATATATTTTTAATTATATCAAAAGATTTAATTAAAAACAGGCTATTATCAATGATAATAGCCTGTTATATATAATAATCTACGCGGTTTCACTCAGCCGGATATCAACTGCCTGATGCAGAATCCGGTCAACACTGGCACTTAGTCCACCAATCAAAGTAAACAAATGCCCTGCCAGTTGCAACATCTGATCATGGTCAACCAGAGGATTGGTGTCTATTTCCTGTTGCTGAATGGTTTGTCTTTCCAGCAGTAGTTTACCCATGGTTTCGGCCATTTGATTAAATACTACCCCTGCCTGAATACAATCACCAATGACCAGATTCAGATCACGAGAATCTAAATATTGTCGTTTCTCATCTGGCAATAAATCAGTATTAAGTATAAGGGAGATCAGCTGATGGTTGTGTAACAGACTGGCGGTAGCATCGTAGTATTGGGTATCAAAGGTGAGTTTATGCATGGCCTACCTCACCGTCAACCAATGAAGTATGCAGCAATGAATTCAAGTGAAAATAAAATGAATAATACAATGAACTATGCACAGATTGCATAAAATAGGGATATGAACTGCTCTGACGTGATGTCATAGTAATGCCTTCTTTCTGGTTCAATTAATCTCCTTATTGCTTCTAAACAATAATGGAGATGGACAAATGGCAAGGTTAGAAGGCTGGCAGAAAGAAACCAGTAGGCGCAAGGCCTCCCTGCCATTGCCCACCATAATAAAGTGAACCAATAGCATGCAGATAAAAACACCACACTCATTAAAAAATGAGGTGGATTATCTGTCTTTCTGAAAACAGCCTTCTAAAGCTGATTGCTGAATTGACAGCAACGCCAGTATCTTGCCTTGGGTTCTGATGGTTGTCAATCATACTCATACATAATATGCGGAATATTATTATATTAATTTATATAAACGCTTTATTTACTGGTTGATGACTAACAAATATCAACTGAATCATTGAATATTAATGATCTGACAATATGGCTGTTTCAATAATAGGCTTTCCCTGCTGATGTTCAATATTCTATTTATGTTTTCTAAGGATGAAGTGTTGAGATTTAAGTGAATGCAAAAGGTAATAATACCGGCTGTTTCAGAGGATGGCTGTCTGGGTGTGATTCATGCATGTTATTTAAATATTGTAATAATTTATATTAAATATAATCGATGAATCGATGATTATGATGGCCGGAAACGAACGGGCGGCAAAATTATATTTTGAAACGATATATTGAAGGTGTTTTCATCAATAACCGGATATGGTTTGGTCTCTGTTTTATACAGATAAGAGCCATCAGCATTAATGAATTCGGATTCAATAATGGTTTGAATGTGTGTTTATGATGAGGCCAGATCATCAGGCCGCATTATAAAAGTGGCTTTCAAGTCTGTTGTTGCTGAAAGCCGTCTTTAATGCATGATTTCGGTCTATGATTGTCAATAGGTAGGCACGGAAGCATCAATCTGGCGTGACCAGGCGTCAATGCCGCCTTCCAGACTATACAATTGCTCAAATCCCACTTCTTGTAAGAATAAGGCCACCTGCATGCTGCGCATACCACGATGGCAATACACGACAATGGGTTTATCGTCAGGTAGTTCATTATGGCGTAAAGGGATCAGATTCATGCTGATGTGGGTATGGTGGGGCAGTGAAGCAATACGCACTTCATTGCCTTCGCGTACATCCAGTAGCACAAAATCACGGTTTTGCTGTTGCCATTCATGCAATTGTTGCGGGCTTAGTGTTTTTATATTTTTCATGTCATTATTTTAAGGGTCAGTATTCAATTCAATAGCCATCATGCCGATGTTGATAGTTAAAAAGTCATCGGTTTTGATGATCCGCAAGTAAACCATACCGCAGATAAAATCTGAATTCAAGATTATCGGGGTATTCTTTTGTTTTAAGTTTTAAAACGGGCGAGCTTGTCTGGTGGTAATGATCCGGACTGGTGCGCGCTTATTTGGCCGATACGCGATAAAACAAGGTTCGGTAACCGTGGTTTCATTCAGCCGGCTAATTTTTACGCCGCCATTGTCCTTGTTTGTCTTTCTGATACTCATTTTCTACCGCAGCCCAGGCTACCCGAAAGGCGATTACTTCTGGTGTTTCATGATCTCGCCGTTTGGCCGGGTTCTGATATTCTTCAAAAGCGTGGTTAAAGGCTTCCCGAAAAATATCTTGTGCGTGTTCGGGTAAAACATGACGTACATTTACCGGTAAATCGGCACGTGTTGCATAAGGCATTTTATGGCTCCTTAATCAACGGGTATTAAATCAGTTCTGCAATGTCTGTATGATTCATACAGTGATTGCCTGAGTGATTAAATTAGCTGATTTTGGTTTTAAATGCAAGTATTTAGCGATTGGTGCCGATCAGATAAAATCCGGTGGTGTCGGCGGTTTACTTAAAATCGAAACGCGGAGGGCTGTTGTACGGCCAGGCTATGCAAGGCGGGAACGACGGTTTCAAATAATACGGTTTCTTTCAGCTCTTTGCCTGTACGCTCGAAACGTTTGGCCAGCATAACGGGCGCTTCGCCAATAATGGCTACCAGCCGGCCACCATCAGCCAGTTGATCAATCACGGTTTGGGGTAATTCGGGTACGGAGCCGCCCAGATAAATGGCGTTAAAAGGTGCGCCGGTGATTTTGTCGGCCAGTCCGTCTGCGGTTTCGTAATGCACATTGTCGATGCATAAACCGGTCAATGCTGTGTGGGCAAATTGCTGTTGTTGCGGATCGATATCAACGGTGGTGACGCTGGCGGCCATTTTGGCCAGAATTGCAGTGGCGTAACCGGAGCCTGTGCCGATTTCCAGTACTTTGTCTTTCGGGGTCAGTTCCAGTGCCTGAATCAGTCTGGCCACGATTTTCGGTTCCAGCATGGCGCCGCCATTGGCCAGGGTCAATGCCTGATCGGCGTAGGCAATGCCTTGTTGTTGTGGTAATACAAAGTGTTCGCGTGGAATATCGGACAAAACATCCAGTAAATCAAAATTGAGAACATCCCAAGGCCGGATTTGTTGCTCAACCATATTGAAACGGGCGGTATTAAAATCCATGTATTGCTCCGAAATATGGACATCAGCTAAAAATAAAGATGTCTTATCAGTAAATTGTGAAAAATGCTGTATGTTACATCATGCCGGCAATGACGGTGTGTAGCATACAAACAGGAAAACTATTATAAGGTATTATAAAACCATTTATAACTACTCGGGTAATACATGTGTGGTTAGTATTGCGGGCGGGCAGCTGATGTTCTTTTATACGGGGCATCGGTATGCTGTCTTGAATGATGCCCAATGTATCAAGGGTATGTTCTGGCAGGGTAGGTGAAATGATTCAGATCGGGGTGATCAGTCTGTGAAATGCTTATTCAGAGGCGGCCATTGAAAACCGGTTTGATTGGTAATGCATTTTGCCTGGGGTGTACAGGCTTTTGACTGACTGAATTTTTATGGTGGTCAGGTGCGCTTATTCAGGAAAATTCAGTTACAATGCGGGCTGATTGTCCGGGCAGACCAATCCTGTGACTAAGACTTGGTTGCTGGTGTTTCAAATTTGTCTGGATTATTCTGTGTCTGAAATGATCATCAAAACCGTAAACGATGAAGGGAATTTTATGTGGCAGCAAAAATGGGTATTGGGTAACTGGAAAATGAACGGGCGTCAGTACGCCAATCAAGCTCTGCTTACCGAATTATCCCAGAGTGCCAATGAAAATCCGCACGTTTACAGTGGTATTGCGGTGCCGGCGGTTTACACTGCACAGGCGCTGGCGTGTGCGGCGGGTAGTGCACTGGCCATCGGGGTGCAGGACGTGAGCCGATTTGCTGATGATGGTGCTTTTACTGGTGAAATCAGTGCTGCGATGTTTGCCGATATCGGTGTGGCTTTTGCTTTGATTGGTCATTCAGAAAGACGGCAGTATTTTCAGGAAGATAATGCTGTATTGGTGCAAAAATTACGTCATTGTCAGGCCGCGCAGCTTTTGCCGGTTTTGTGTGTGGGCGAGACTCTTGACCAGCGCGAAGCGGGGCAGGCAGAGGCGGTTGTGGCGGCTCAGCTGGCTCTTTTGGCCGATTTATCATGGCAGCATGTGGCCATTGCTTATGAACCTGTCTGGGCGATTGGCACGGGTAAAATTCCTACTACTGCCCAGATTGCACAGATGCATGGTTTTATTTACCGGCAAATCTTGTCTTTATGCGGCGAAGATGTTAAAATCCGCGTCCTTTATGGCGGTAGTGTGAATGCAACCAATGCGGCCGAAATTCTGGCTGTAGATCATGTTGATGGTGCCCTGGTTGGCGGTGCCTCTTTGCATGCCGATAGTTTTGCCGCCATTATACAGGCAGCCTGCGCGCCTTTACCTAAAAGTTGACGTCATGGAAGCATTTAAGACTCTTATTTTAATTATTAATATTTTTTCGGCATTAAGCGTTATTGTGCTGGTGCTGTTGCAGCAAGGCAAAGGTGCCGATGCGGGTGCGGCTTTTGGTTCAGGCAGTGCCCAAGGGGTGTTTGGTGCCGCTGGTAATGCCAATTTTTTAAGCCGCAGTACTGCTATTGGCGCTACTGTGTTTTTTGCCACTTGTCTGGCTTTGGGCTATATTTCCACTCATGCTAAAACGGGGCTGGATTTCAGTGATGTTAAATCACAGCCGGCCGCAGTGGTACAAAGTGTACCTGCCAGCGCGCCTGCGGCCAGTCCTGCCAAGCCAGCACCCAAGCCCGTGATTCCGGAGTAGTACACAGGAATCAATACAGTTTATTGCCGACATGGTGAAATTGGTAGACACGCCATCTTGAGGGGGTGGTGACCCTAGGTCGTACGAGTTCAAGTCTCGTTGTCGGCACCATACAATGTAGTAGTGTCAATGTGTTATAAAATATTTGTTTTATGTTGTGACACTTTGATTGATAAAATCGGTTGAAACAGGCCTTGATAGGGCTTGTTTCAGCCGATTTTTTTGTCATGATGCCGATGATATCAGCTATTGGGTCATCAGGATAATATGATTATCTGACAATATGATGATAATCGCAGGCAGAAATGCTGTTGTTTTAAGTCTGCTGTCAATAAGCGGGTGCCATGCGCTGGTGTTGTGTCTGTTGTTTTAAAACCGTTGCCTTAAAACAGTTGTTGCCGGATATGGCATAAAAATTATTTTTTTATGAAACTGGTATCTGCTGGCAATAGGGTAACGGTTTTGCTTTTATCGCTTCGCTATGCTTTATTTTCTCTGATCCGTATATTTGTGCATGTCTTGTGTTAGCCAGGCCTGAATAACGTTCAGAATATAATGTTGTTGCTCGGCGCTTAATTCCTGGCCTTCTGCAATCTGGTGCCATTTTTGCAAACAGTGACGGCAACAGGTGGCTGTGGCGTGTTGGGCGATAAATACCGGATGGCCTTTCCATGGCGTTTGTTTACCGTCATTTTTAGGCATAGCTGGCGCCAGCCGCTGACGGATAAAATCGGCGGCATGACTCATAATGGTTGTCATGCCTTTGGTTTCTAAATAGCTACGTTCTTTGGGATAAAGTGTAAATTTGGCGCGAAAAGCAGATTGCTTCAGGCGCTGTAACATGATTTCAGGTGCAGCAAAAGACATGGGAATTGAATAGATATCCAAGGATTAGGAATTGAATATTATAGGATATTCTCACTAGAAAAACTGTAAATGAAGTCTAATGATATTTATTGAATGGTATGCAACATCAGTTTTTCAGGGGATATTCTTTAAAGAGGGTGAGGGTGTGCCGGGTTTTGCCTATGCATTGAATGGTGTTATTGCAGGCAGAAGCGTGATATGAGTATCCGCCAGTTCGCTTGCCGCTGGTTACAAACGCTATATTGCCGATCAGCCGGTTGATTTTTGATGCATACTCAATGATGCGAATGAGCGGAGAGGGGGCAGTTTTTGCTGAATTAATGAGGAATGTTGATTAACGGCCAGACCTGAGTTTGATTTGCGTAGACATTAAGCTCGCAGCAGGCTATGGGTAAAATAAAGTGATTACTCTAAATAATGTTGTATCAATTGTATTTTTGTCTTAAAATTTGGCTCTGCCGCTGTCATTGAGACTTGAAAATGCAATACGCATGATTCTGGACAGGCTGTTTTGTGGTTTAAATGCCAGACAGTCAGTGGGTTTTAGACAGGAATATTTAATCACCTCTTCTTTACATTCTGGATTTTTAATGGCTGCTTTTAATGTACAAAAAGTATTGTCTGTGCACCACTGGACAGATGCTTATTTTTCTTTCACCTGCACACGCGATGAGTCTTTACGCTTTCAGAATGGCCAGTTTGTCATGATTGGCCTGATGGTGGATGGTAAACCCCTGATGCGTGCCTACAGTATTGCCAGCGCCAATTGGGAAGAAGAGCTGGCGTTTTTCAGTATTAAAGTACAAGATGGCCCGTTAACCAGCCGTTTGCAGCATTTAAAGCCGGGTGATGAGATTCTGGTCAGCAAAAAGCCGACCGGCACCCTGATTCTGGGCGATCTGAATCCGGGTAAACACTTGTATTTGTTGTCTACCGGTACGGGGCTGGCACCGTTTCTGAGTGTCACCAAAGATCCGGATGTGTATGAGCAGTTTGAAAAAGTGATCATGATCCATGGGGTGCGCTATCAGAAAGATCTGGCCTACTATGATCATTTCACTAAAGAATTGCCGAATCATGAGTATCTGGGCGATTTAATCCGTGAAAAGCTGATTTATTATCCGGTGGTTTCGCGTGAGAATTTTATTCATCAGGGGCATCTGACCGATTTGATGCGTAGCGGACAGTTGTTTGCAGACATTGGCCTGCCGCCAATGAATGCGCAGGACGATCGGGCAATGATTTGCGGTAGTCCGTCGATGCTGAAGGAATCTTGTGAAACACTGAATGAATTCGGGCTGACAATCTCGCCGAAAATGGGACAGCGTGGCGATTATCTGATTGAACGCGCGTTTGTAGAACAATAAGTGTGCGCGTTGCCGGAAGGTTTTTCCTGCCGGCCAGTCGTATTTGAATATTGCGGGCTGCTTAATTCGGGCAGCCTTAATTTTGTCTGTTTTATAGGGCGATGTATGCAAAATGTGCAAACGCTGGTCATGATTTTACTGCCATTGTTTATCGGTTTTATGATTCCGGTTTCTGCCGGAATACTGACGTGGATTAATCGTGGGTTGTCATGGCTGGTGTATTTGATTTTATTATTGATCGGGTTGTCTTTATCGCAGGTGCATAATCTGGGTAATCAGCTGGGCATGATTGCGCTGTCAGCAGTCGTATTGTTTGTGTGTGTGATGGGCATGAATTTATTGTGTCTGGTGGCGTTTGATCATTATTTTCCTGTGTCAGCCGCCGGACATCAAACCACGCAATCTCATGCAGCAGTGAGTATTGGCGGTAGTTTGAAACAAGTGGCTTGTGTATTGCTGGGGCTGGCGATCGGGCTATTGTGGCCGGATAAAATGGTATTGCCGCATGATGCGATCAATGTGGCGGTCATGGTGTTGATTCTGCTGGTGGGCATTCAGTTGCGTGGCAGTGGCATTAGCCTGCATCGGGTATTACTGAATCAGCGCGGTGTGCTGACGGCTGTGATTTTTATGCTGGCGTGTATGGCTGGCGGTCTTTTGTTTGCCCTGATCATGCCCTCTGTTTCGTGGTCGCAGGGGCTGGCATTAAGTTCTGGTTATGGCTGGTATTCTTTATCGGGTATTGTGATGAGCCATGCGTATGGTCCCGTAATCGGCAGTGTGGCGATTCTGAATGATCTGGCGCGTGAATTTTTTGCGTTACTGTTTATTCCGTTTATTATGCGGCGCTATCCTTCTGCTGCGGTCAGTAGTGGCGGTGCCACCAGTCTGGATTTTACCTTGCCGGTGATTCAGGCTTCCGGTGGTCTGGCCGTGATGCCTCTAGCCATCAGTTTTGGTTTTATCACCAATATCATGTCGCCGGTATTGATGGTATTTTTCTCCAGCCTGTCACATTGAATAATTGCCATCAATTATGCTGGTTCTGGCGTGGGGTTTTGCCGGTAACACTTTGAAACATTCTGATCAAGGCAGAAGCACTGCTGTAGCCTAGGCTATAGGCGACACTTTCTACTTTTTCACCCTGATCGAGTAGTTTTATTGCATGTACGATTTTATAGCGTCGCCGCCATTGCGCAAACGGCATGCCCAATTGCTGGTGACTGTGACGATTGAGTGTGCGCTCAGTTAAGCCAATCTCCTGTGCCAGCTGGCTGATGGGGCGCTGATCTTCCGGATGCTGGGCAATATATTGCATCAGATTCAGTAACAAGATGTCATTGGTGGCCGGCAGAAAATTATTGTGTATCGGCATGTGTTTTATCTGATCGATCAATACGCTGAATAAATGTTTGCTTTCGGTTGTGATGGGAATGGTGGGCAGATTGTTATGCAGATAGTGCAATACGGCACGGCTCAGTTCGCTGGTGGCCAATGTACAGGCGTTTGCGGGTAAACCTTCACAGCAGGCGGGCATCAGATAAAAAGAACAGGAGCGAGTGGCATAATGGCTCAGACATTCATGTTTTTGTGAGGGTGGAATCCAGATAGCGTAATGATGGGGGGCGATCAGGTGCTGTTGTTTTGTTTCTACTTCCATCATGCCTTCAAAGGCGTAAATAAATTCACCCCATGGGTGGCTGTGTTCGCTATAGGTTGAGTAAGCCGGTATGCTGGAAACCCTGAACCAGCATTGGTACGGCAGGCTATCGGTAAACGGTGCCGAGAGCCGTGTTTTGGGATGAGACAAAGTTTTCATATCATGGCCGGATTAAACCATAAAATGTCTGTTTCGGATTATAGAGCGTCATCAGATTACTGTAATAATAAAACCATTTATTGGCAGATGTTGTCAGGAGATGGTATGAAAATATTGTTTTCTACACGTAAAAATAATTTGCATGCGATTGGTTATCCGCCAAAAAGACATTCAATTCAATACCGGCAGATACTGGCTGATATGCTGGCAATGGTGGTATTCTGTACTTTTACCAATTTTCTGGTTGAAGTGTTTATTTCACACATGACGGTTCAGCAATCATTGTATGCGCGGATTATGGCCATACCGGTAAATGCTTTGGTTGCTGTGCCTTATGGTTATTATCGGGATTTCTGGTTACGGTTTCGCATCTGTGCCAGGCCGCTGGTTAATTTACTGGTGAATATTTTTGCTTATACCACGTTTCTGACGCCGGTTTATATAATGATTCTGATTTGTTCGGGGGCATCTGAGGCACAAATAATAACCGCAGCAGTATTAAATGTGCTGGTTTCTATGGTGACCGGTGGTATTTATGGCCATTTTATGAATTATTGTCGCTGTTTATTACATGCCGGTGTGTCAGTACATCATTAACATAATGTATTTATTGGATGACAGAAGAGGAAATAAAGATGAGTAAAATTGGTTTTATCGGTGCAGGTAATATGGCCACAGCCATGATTAAAGGTATTATTGGCAGTGGTCAGGTGAAGCCGGCGGATATTGTGGTGTTTGATTCGAGTAAGCCCAAAGCCTATGCGCTGCGTGATCAGTTGGGGATTGAGTCTGCCATCAGTCATCATGATGTGACCAGTCAGGCAGAGGTGATTATTCTGGCGGTGAAGCCAGATGTCGTCTTGTCGGTTTTAAAACAGGACAGTGCTCATTTGCGCAAAGAGCAGGTGGTGGTTTCGATTGCGGCTGGGGTGAGTCTGGCGCAATTAATGCAGGCGGCACCAGAAAACACCAAGCTTGTGCGGGTAATGCCGAATACGCCGGCTTTGGTAGGGGCAGGCATGAGTGCGTTAACAGCCAATGATCAGGTAACAGCTGAGGAACAGGCGCAGATACAGGCGTTGTTTGAAAGCTTTGGCCAGGTAGTCTGGCTGCCGGAAGCGAAAATGCACGCGGTTACCGGCGTCAGTGGTTCTGGTCCTGCCTATGGCTTTATGTTTATTGAGGCGCTGGCCGATGCGGGCGTTGTGGGTGGTTTAACCCGCCAGCAATCATTACAGCTGGCAGCACAGACCTTGATGGGTGCGGCCAAAATGGTACTGGAAACCGGTGAACATCCGGCAATACTGAAAGACAATGTGTGTTCACCTGGCGGCACCACCATTGAAGCGGTAAAAACATTGGAAGATCAGAAATTTCGTTCAGCCATTATCAATGCTGCGCTGGCGGCGATGGAAAAATCAAAAGCATTGATCTGATTATTTTTATACTTGATTTTGTTAAGCTATATTCAGCTACAGCGCTTTGATGAATGTAAGGGTTAAAAAGCCGTATTTTTGTACCTGATGCCATAAATTAGCTTGTTTTTCT
This sequence comes from Neisseriaceae bacterium ESL0693, assembly GCA_029433475.1. Classification (GTDB taxonomy): domain Bacteria; phylum Pseudomonadota; class Gammaproteobacteria; order Burkholderiales; family Neisseriaceae; genus Snodgrassella. The sequence goes on from JAQTIE010000005.1 coordinate 137,011, forward strand.
GATGTTTGTCCTTATTTTTCTATAGCCGTCGCAAGACGGCTTCTTTTGCTGTAAGCACGTTCATTTTACGAATGCATTCTCGAAACACATCAGGCTGTCTGTGTGATTGATCAGCTTTTTTGGGTTGTGAAAAACATTCGTCTTCAGGTATGTTTATGGAAATAATTCAATATCCCAATAGTCCTTTCAAACTTTATCAGCCTTTTGCCCCGGCCGGAGATCAGCCAACTGCGATTGCCGGTCTGATGGAAGGACTGGAAGATGGTCTCTCCAGTCAGACACTTCTGGGGGTAACCGGTTCAGGCAAAACCTATACCATGGCCAATGTGATTGCCCAAAGCGGCCGGCCGGCCATCATTATGGCGCACAATAAAACGCTGGCGGCGCAATTGTATGCTGAAATGCGTGAATTCTTTCCGGAAAATGCGGTGGAATATTTCGTTTCTTACTATGATTATTATCAGCCGGAAGCTTATGTGCCCAGCCGTGATTTATTTATTGAGAAAGACTCGGCCATCAATGAACACATTGAGCAGATGCGCTTAAGTGCCACCAAAAGCCTGATGCAGCGCAAAGATGTGGTGATTGTGGCCACAGTATCCGCGATTTATGGTATTGGTGATCCGAATGAATACCACCAGATGATTTTACATGTGAAAGAGGGGCAGACCATTGATCAGCGTGAAATCATTGGTCGCCTGGTGGCGATGCAGTATGAACGCGGCGATGTGGATTTTGCCCGGGGTACCTTCCGGGTACGTGGTGATGTGATTGATATTTTTCCGGCGGAAAGTTCTGAAATGGCTTTACGCATCAGTTTATTTGATGATGAAGTGGATCGCATGCAGTTGTTTGATCCGTTGTCGGGTCAATTGCATCAGCGGGTAGGGCGCTATACGGTATTTCCGTCCAGCCATTATGTGACGCCTCGCGATACGGTATTGCGGGCATGTGATCATATCAAAACCGAACTGGCCGACCGGATTAAATGGTTCAGTCAGGAAGGGCGGCTGGTAGAAGCGCAGCGGATTGAGCAGCGTACCCGTTTTGATCTGGAAATGTTGTATGAAATGGGCTTTTGTAAGGGCATTGAGAATTATTCACGTCATTTTTCCGGTAAGCCGGAAGGTGAACCGCCGCCCACATTGATGGATTATCTGCCCAAAAATGCCATTTTGTTTATTGATGAAAGTCATGTAACGGTCAGCCAGATCGGTGGTATGTATAAAGGGGATGCCGCGCGCAAACAGAATCTGGTGGATTATGGTTTTCGCCTGCCATCAGCACGGGATAACCGGCCATTGAAATTCAATGAATTTGAACGGGTGATGCCACAAACCATTTTTGTATCGGCCACGCCGGCAAAGTATGAGGAAGAACATGCCGGTCAGGTGGTAGAGCAGGTGGTTCGGCCAACAGGGCTGATTGATCCGCAGATCATTATCCGGCCGGTGGCCACACAGGTGGATGATTTGCTGTCAGAAATCAATATTCGCAAGGAAAGGGGCGAGCGGGTGCTGGTGACCACACTCACCAAACGCATGGCCGAACAGTTGACCGATTACTATACGGAATTGGGCGTAAAGGTTCGTTATCTGCACAGTGACATCGATACGGTAGAACGCGTGGAAATTATTCGTGATCTGCGTCTGGGCTTATTTGATGTGCTGGTGGGAATTAATCTTTTGCGTGAGGGACTGGATATTCCGGAGGTGTCATTGGTGGCTATTCTGGACGCGGATAAAGAGGGCTTTTTACGCAGTCACCGCAGTCTGATTCAGACCATTGGCCGTGCGGCGCGTAATGTTCATGGTGAAGCGATTCTTTACGCTGACAGAATAACCGATTCCATGAAGGCGGCGATTGACGAAACTGAACGCCGGCGTGCCAAGCAAATCGCTTTTAATGAGGCACATGGCATTGAACCGCAACAGATTAAAAAGCAGGTACGTGACCTGATTGATGGTGTGTATCATGATGATGCCAAAGGGCGGGGTAAGCTGGCCTCAAAAATCAAAGCAATCCATAATGAGCAAGATGCCATTAAGGAAGTGGCCAAGCTGGAAAAAGCCATGCAGAAAGCCGCGCGTGACTTGCAATTTGAAGAGGCGGCTACTTTGCGTGACCAGATTCGAGCCATTAAGGAAAGTTTATTATTCGGGGCGGCAGAAAGTTGAGTGATTACTTGATCAGATACATGCCGCTGGTGTGTATCTGATTGTTGGTTTCACCATGTGATTGTCTTGGCTTGTGTCGTATCGGGTTATATTTTGCTGGTTTTCAGATGTTTAGTTGCATGGGTTAGCGGTAGTAGATATTGTTATTGTTAATTAATAAATTTATGAATTAACAGTAAAATGGATTCAAATCATTTTGGTGTCTGAGCCAGGCTTAAAATATATGTCATCAACATTAATTCTGGTACGGGCTCATGATTTTTGTGTGATCAGTCATATTTATTTCACAAACTAGGGCATTTTTGATTATATAAATTAATGAAAAGTCAAAGTATGGATGGCAGCTGATGGTGGTTCATTTCATTATGGTTGTCGTGCTAAGTAATTTAATAAATTTAATCAGATGAGTAACCATTTATTTAAGATATATTGATTTAATGCTTATGATATTTTTAATAATAGGTATGTTTATCTGTTTTCGTTTGTAAACTATTACATTTTTAGATTATTTTGATCTGATAATAATGAAATAAAGAAAATGATGTTTTGATTTAATGGTGCTTTTTTGTTTTTATGTTGGTGTAATAGAGAGACCGGCAATATTTTATATCTGCAATTAATATATAAATTAAATGGTTGATTAGAATATTTGAAATATTGTTAATATCTGCTATTGCTGGTTAGTAGTAAAAGTGTTTAAATTGTCGCTACGGTTTTGTCAATGATTTACGTCAATAAATTGTGTATATTTTGTGTGCATAGTGTATTTTGCATCGGATAGCACATTGCGTGCATTAGTTTAATCATCTTTCTTCATCAAGAGTTTGTGTTATGAATGCAAATAGTGATTGTTCAACGGACGTCGTTCTGATTGGTGCTGGCATCATGAGTGCCACGTTGGGCATGTTTTTAAAAGAATTACAGCCCGACTGGGACATTAAAATATTTGAACGCTTATCTGAAGTGGCCAATGAAAGCTCTGATGCATGGAATAACGCTGGTACCGGACATTCTGCATTGTGTGAACTGAATTATACCCCTCAGCTGAATGATGGCCGGATTGATACGGCTAAAGCCACACGGATTATGGAGCAGTTTGAATTGTCCAAGCAATTCTGGGCTTCGTTGGTGGATGCCGGCAAAATTGCCGATCCTGCGGTTTTTATCCGCAGTGTTCCTCACATGAGTATGGTGATGGGGGCGGAAAATGTGGCCTTTCTGAAAAAGCGTTATGAGGCATTACAAGAATTTCATCTGTTTCGCGATATGGTTTATAGTGAAGACAGGGAACAGATTAAAGCGTGGGTTCCTTTAATGATGCAGGGCAGGGATCAGGATACGCCGGTAGCGGCCACCCATTGTGATCTGGGTACTGATGTCAATTATGGTGCCCTAAGCCGTATGATGATGGATAATCTGACCGCCAGTGGCTGTCAGTTACAGTTAAACAGTGAAGTGATTGATCTGAAGCGTCAGAAAGACGGGCTCTGGCATTTAAGCATCAAAAATGTGCAGACCGGTGAGCGTCAGCGTGTTAAAAGCCGGTTTGTGTTTATCGGTGCCGGTGGTGGCGCATTACATTTATTACAGAAAAGCGGCATTCAGGCAGCCAGAGGTTTTGGCGGTTTCCCGGTTTCGGGTCAATGGCTGGTGTGTGATAATCCTGAAGTAGTGCGGCAACACCAGGCTAAAGTTTATGGCAAAGCGTCTGTAGGCGCGCCGCCCATGAGTGTACCGCATCTGGATAAGCGGGTGATTAATGGTAAAGATGCGCTATTATTCGGGCCTTTTGCTGGTTTTACCACCAAATTCCTCAAACAGGGCTCATTCAGTGATTTGTTTAAAACCATTGGTCTGGGCAATATCCGGCCGATGCTGCAAGTCGGGTTTCATAATTTCGCTCTGGAACATTATCTGATTCAGCAGGTGCGGTTAAGCTTTAATGATCGTCTGACACAATTGCGTGAATTCTATCCTGAAGCACGGGCTGAAGACTGGCGGCTTGAAGTGGCCGGCAATCGTGTGCAGGTGATTAAGAAAGATCAGCAAAAAGGCGGTGTATTACAATTTGGCACTGAATTGGTGAAATCGGGTGATGGTAGTCTGGCGGCGTTACTCGGTGCTTCTCCGGGTGCCTCTACTTCCGTAGCGATCATGCTGGAATTGCTGGCGCAATGTTTTCCGGATCAGCTAAAACACCAATGGCAGCCACGCTTGCATGAATTGATTCCAAGCTATGGCCAGACACTGGAAAATGATCCGGCTCTGGTTAAACGGGTTCGGCGCTGGACCATCGATACCCTTAAATTAACGGAACCGACCAGTATGGCGCAATAATGCTGGTTTGATTGCTGACCGGTTGAGCCGGTAATCATTCTTGATGATGGTTAGCTGTTGATTAAACCTTCATCAGCATAAAAAGATACCTGATCTATCATGGTCACGGTATCTTTTATTTTTGCATAAAATTATTAAGGCAGTTTATTGCCAGTCATCTGATCATTCAAAAAAATATCTCCTAGCGCTTTTTATTGGTGCAGCAAGGCCGGGCAGGTTTTTTATATGACGGTTTTTGCAACTGGTGGTTTAAAAATACCATCAATAAATAGCTTCTATTTTAATATTTCTACTATATATTTTATTGTCATTTTTTTATATTTTATTCATATTTTTTGTGGATTCTGAAAAAGAGCACACTCAATCATCTGCTTTACTGATGGGTCAGTGTATTTACATTATTCCATGATATTTACATGGGTATTTTTATGTAATCAATGGTCAATCAAACGCAATGATGGTTATTGCCATGATGGTTATCCGCTGCTGGCTGAGAGATTAAACTAATTAGGTATCAGTAGATTGTATTTTTCTGGCGGATTTTTCTGGCTGAATACATTCAACATCCTCTTTGGGCTTTATGATCTTCTGGGCATTAAAAAGCTAAGTTTATGGCTAATAAGGGCAATAAAATATCGTTTTTATTTTCCAGTTATTATAAAATATCGCATAAGTTATTTTTTTAGCATATTATTTTTGTTGTTGTTTTCATACTTCATCAACGTATGAATAGATGTTAGGCTGTTGATATGAAAAGAACACATCAGTGTATAGAATTAATCAATCGGGTTGATGTAAAAAATGCGGTTATTCAATAATCATCGGTTTGAAAAATCATGGCCTGATTTTGCTGATACGATGGTTAATGATCTTATTACCAATGAGTTAGCAGAGAAATAGAATCATGTTCAGTCAGAAAACAGCACATACAATGTCTGCCGTTAAAAAAGCATTGATTTCAGTTTTGTTGCGCTATGGTCTGTGGACCATAGCCATTATTTATCTATTGATTTATCTGGTTGATTTGCCCCTGAACCACACCATACTGGATTTTTTCATGGCGCACAGTACGCAAAATGTACTGTCTTGTGTGGCGCTGGTGGTGGTATTGCTGGGTTTTTATGATCTGTCGCAGCGTAAGCACAGTATTTTACGCAATTATCCGGTTATGGGGCATTTCCGCTGGTTATTTGAGGCCATACGGCCGGAAATACGTCAGTATTTACTGGAAACCGATCATGAATCGGTGCCGTTTTCGCGTGAGCAGCGCAGCCTTGTGTACCGGCGCAGTAAAAATGTGTCTTCTGACCGGCCATTTGGCACCATAGAAGATACTTATCGTGATAATCATGAATACATGGCGCATTCATTGCAACCGGTGGCCGCAACGGATATCAATCAATTTAAAGTCCGGATTGGTAATGATGCCTGCCGCCAGCCTTATCTGGCGTCTGTATTCAATATTTCAGCCATGAGTTTTGGCAGCCTGAGTGCTAATGCCATTCTGGCATTGAATAAAGGTGCAAAGCTGGGTGGGTTTTATCATGACACTGGTGAAGGCAGCATCAGCCCGTATCATCTGGAAGGTGGTGGTGATATTGTGTGGGAAATCGGCAGCGGTTATTTTGGCTGCCGTGATGATCAGGGTAGGTTTGATGCCGAAAAATTCCGGCAGCAGGTGCAATTACCGATCATCAAAATGATTGAGATCAAGCTCAGTCAGGGGGCTAAACCCGGTCATGGCGGTATTTTGCCGAAAGAAAAAATCACGCCTTTGATTGCCCGGGTGCGCGGTATCCGGATGGATGAAGACTGCGTCTCGCCTTCTGCCCATTCCGCTTTTTCCACTCCTTTGGAATTGATGGCTTTTATTCAGCAGTTACGGGATTTGTCTGCGGGTAAACCGGTGGGGATTAAATTATGTATTGGTCAGCCGTGGGAATTCATGGGCATTGTCAAGGCCATGCTGGAAACCCGGATTTATCCTGATTTTATTGTGATTGATGGTGCCGAAGGCGGTACCGGTGCTGCGCCGATCGAGTTTTCTGATCATTTGGGTATGCCTTTACGTGAGGGGCTGTTGTTTGCACACAATGTATTGATGGGCGCGGGGGTACGGCAACACATCAAACTGGCGGCCAGCGGTAAAATCATTTCTGCATTTGATATTTTGCGGGTGATGGCATTGGGGGCAGACTGGGTGAATTCAGCACGTGGTTTTATGTTTGCTTTAGGCTGTATTCAATCGCAGCAGTGTCATACCAATCAGTGTCCGGTCGGGGTAGCCACGCAGGATAAGCATCGTCAGAAAGCCTTGGTGGTAACAGATAAAACCCAGCGTGTGTATCAGTTTCATCGTAATACTTTAAAGGCTTTATCTGAAATGCTGGCCGCAGCGGGTTTACGCCACCCGGGCGAAGTAAAACCCAAGCATCTTGTGCGGCGTATCAATACTTCTGAAATTAAAAGTTATCAGCAGTTATTGTATTTTGTGACTGAAAATGGTCTGATTGATGGTCAGGAACGCAGTTCGTTTTATACCCGTATGTGGGCCATGGCCGACAGTGGCTGCTTTGGCGGACGATCAGCAGCCTTGTGATCCCATTAAAGTAATTGAGGCTGTGGAATCATCAAATGTCGGGTATAATTAATTTATTTACTAACCCTTAGCTGCCCGTTCTGTCTCTTCAGAACGGTTGCTTGTCATTAAAAATCAATTTATGCTCAATAAAGATCAGTTTGCTGACAATCATTTTATCCGCACTATCATTGAAGAAGATCTGGCCAGTGGCAAATACCAGCGTATTGTTACCCGTTTTCCGCCAGAGCCGAATGGTTATTTACATATTGGTCACGTCAAAGCCATTTGCCTGAATTTTGGTCTGGCCTATCTTTATGATGGTTTGTGTAACTTACGTTTTGATGATACCAATCCGGAAAAAGAATCGGATGAATATGTCCGCGCCATTGAGGAAGATGTCCGCTGGCTGGGTTTTCAGTGGCACGAGCAGCATTTCGCTTCTGAATATTTTGAGCAGCTTTACCAGTATGCGGTTGACCTGATTCACGCGGGCAAGGCTTATGTTGATGACCTGGATGCCGAAGAAATGCGCCGTTATCGGGGTACGTTAACAGAAGCTGGTAAAGACAGCCCTTATCGTCAGCGCAGTATTGAGGAAAATCTGGATTTATTTCAGCGTATGCGTGCCGGTGAATTTCCGGACGGCAGTAAGACATTGCGGCTGAAAATCGACATGGCCGCCGGTAATATCAATTTGCGTGATCCGGTGATTTACCGTATCCGGCGTGCGCGCCATCATCGTACGGGTGATCAATGGGTGATTTACCCCATGTATGATTATACCCATGCCATTTCCGATGCGATTGAACACATTACCCATTCTTTATGTACGCTCGAATTTGAGGCACACCGGCCATTGTATAACTGGGTTGTTGAACATATTGGTATGGCGCATCAGCCGCATCAGTATGAATTTTCCCGGCTGGAACTGCTGTATTCCGTTACTTCCAAACGCAAGCTGAATCAATTGGTGGTGCAAGGTCATGTATCCGGCTGGGACGACCCGCGGATGCCTACGGTATCCGGTATGCGTCGTCGTGGTTATACGGCTCAGGGTTTGAGACTTTTCAGTAAACGTATCGGTATCTCCAAGAGTGAGAATGTGGTTGACATGAGTGTGCTTGAAGGCGCTATTCGTGAAGACTTGGAAAATGTGGCGCCGCGCATGATTGCAGTGCTCAATCCGATCAAAGTGGAGCTGGTGAATTATGATGAAGCCATCACCGAAAGCCGGCAGGCACCGTTTCATCAGCAGCACCCCGAAATGGGCGAGCGTCTGATGCCGCTGACCAAAACCATTTATATTGAAGCGGATGATTTTGCTCTGGAGCCGCCTAAAGGCTGGCAGCGACTAACGCCGGGCGGGGAAGTGCGCCTGCGTTACAGCTATGTGATTAAATGTGAAGAAGTCATTCAGGACGCTTCCGGACGGGTGATTTCGCTGAAATGCCGTATTGATCACGATACGCTGGGGCAGAAACCTCAGGGGCGCAAGGTTAAAGGGGTGATTCACTGGTTGTCTACCGAACATGCGGTACCGGCCAAAGTGCGCTTATATGATCGTTTATTTACGGTTCCGCGGCCTGATGCGGTGCGCGGTGATGATGGCCAGTACCGTGATTATATCGAATTTATCAACCCTGAATCAGTCACAGAGATTGATGCTCTGGTTGAACCGGTGGCCAATACATTGCCTGCTGAAGCGCATTATCAGTTTGAACGGCTGGGTTACTTTGTGACAGACCGGTATGACCACAGCGCTGAAAATCCGGTATTCAATCGTACCGTGACATTGCGTGATACCTGGCAGGCTCAGGCTGATAAAAAATAATGCGTCATGATGATGTGTCGTTTTATACTAAACCTGAAAATATTTTCAGGTTTTTTTATGATACCCGTGGCTAATAAAGCATGAGGCATCCGGCTACATGAACGCCCTCTGGATTTAGAATTGCATGATGAAAGCTTTTTCAATTCGCAGTGACTATCTGACCAATATTCCGATAGTCATCAGTATGTCTGTCGCGGCTTTATGGGTCTGGTATACCCATGCTACGGCTCAGAGTATGCCATTGTTTCTGGGTATTATTGCCGGTGGTCTGGTGGAGATGGATGACCGCCTGATGGGACGGTTGCGCAATCTGTTTTTTACCCTGGTTCATTTTTCTCTGGCGGCCTCACTGGTGCAGATCACCTATGGTCATCCCTGGGCTTTTTCGGTTTTGATGGTGGCGGCTGCATTCAGTGTGACATTGATGGGTGCGATTGACGTCCGTTATCGCACCATTGCGTTTGGCACGCTGTTGGTGATGTTGTATACCGTTTTAACCTATGTCCCTCATGCCAGCTGGTACATTAATCCGATGATGCTGATTTGCGGTACCGTGCTGTATAGCTGCTGTACTATGATGGTTCATATACTGGCACCCAACCGGCCGGTACAGGATAATCTGGTGGCAGCATTCAGTCAGTTGGCCGATTATATGCGGCTTAAAGCACAATTATTTGATCCGGACGAAGTGGACGCCATTCATCAGCGCGAGATGACGCTGGCGATGAGTAACACCGCGGTGATTGATGTTTTTAACCGTTGCCGCAGTGCTTTATTCTATCGTTTGCGCAATCAGCATCGCCATCGGCGCACATTGTGGTTACTGCAATATTATCTGGCGGTACAGAATATTCATGAACGCATCAGTTCACGTCATATAGAATACTGTGATGTGATTCTGAAACTGGCACATACGGATTTGATTTTTCGTATCCAGCGGCTGATTATGTTACAGGCACAGGCCTGCCAGGATTTAAGTCGCGCATTACAAGCGAGTCAGCCTTATCAGCCTGATGAAGTATTGAACCGCGCGGCCAAGGGGCTGATTCAGGCTTTGGCTTTATACCGCCAGAGCCATGCCGATGATGCGGATATCGTGTATGTACAGCAATTAATCGATAATTTACTGGCCATCAACAGACAATTGCAGCAGTTACCGCCGATAGAAAAGATCAGTACCTTAACTGACGAACTCAATGCCTCTATTGCCGGTCAGGACGTAGAACATATCCGTGATATTTTACCGGCCATCAGGGCACATTTAACCATGCAGTCAGGTGTTATGCGTCATGCTGTCCGGCTGGCTATTGTAACCGCCGTGTCCTGTCTGATTGTTGAAGTCTGCCACCTGAGAATGGGTTACTGGATTTTGCTGACTGCGGTGATTGTGTGTCAGCCCAATTATTCTGCCACCACTGCCCGCCTGAAACAACGGGTTGCCGGTACCTTGCTGGGGGTATTGGTGGGGTCGGTAGCGCCTTATTTTGTCGACACACTGGCTGGATTATTGCTGATTGTGGTGGTGGGTACGGTACTCTTTTTTGTGTTTCGGTTACGCCGTTACAGTTTTTCTACCTTTTTTATTACGGTACAGGTACTGGCCGGATTTGCCATCATTGGCATGGATACTCAGGCGGCGATGCTATCCCGCTTTATGGATACGGTGATTGGCTGTGTACTGGCGTGGTGTGCGGTATCGTATTTGTGGCCAGACTGGCATTATCTGACACTGGGCAGGATCGGGCGCGGTGTTTTAGAGACAGATGGCGCCTATCTGCAACAAGTAGCCCGTCAGCTGGCACAGGGTCAGCGTGACGATGTGACGTATCGCACTGCCCGGCGTAATGCGTATGAATGTGGCTCTGCTTTGAGTACCATGGTGGCGGATATGTCTGGTGAACCAGATAAATACGGTTCCCGCTTAACCACCGCCAGAACGCTACTATTATTAAACTACATTTTATTGAGCAGTATTTCTGCACTGGGTGCGTTACGCCAACCATTGAATCAACAGCAACATAAGCAGCCATGTCCGCCGCTTTCCTTGTGTATTGATTTGATGGAAAACATGGCGTTACAGATGCAGCATGCGGTTGATAATCCACATTTTCAGGCACAATGGCAAAAGCTTCAAGCGGAGCTGGCGCAATGCCGACCTGAGCAGAATCATGATCCGGCGATGCTGCCTGTAATCTGGCTACAGTTAAAGCGGATTCATGACAAACTGGCTGATTATGTGATTGCATTGCAGCTTCAGGAGCAAAAAACCGAACATACCCGTCAAACTATTGCCTAAATAGAAAAATAAGTCTGATCTCGTGGGGGGATGGTTCTGATGTAGTCATTTATCCATCATGTTTGAAATATCAATCATCAGCTAAATCCTGAGGTACCGCCGCCAGAATATTGATGCCGGCTTGCAAATCTTCTGCCTGAATGATCAAGGGTGGTGCCAGACGGATGGCGTTGGCGGCAACGGCGTTAATAATCAGCCCGTGATCCAATGCCCATGATGCAACCGCATGGGCACAAGGATGCGTTAATTCAATGGCCTGAAGTAAACCGGTGCCACGGACACTTTTAAATAGTGGATTACCGCATGACATGATGCCTTGCTGCAATTGCCGGCCACGCTCACGCGCATTGCCTAACAGATTTTCCCGGGTGATGACATCGATGGTGGCCAGAGCTGCGGCAGCGGCCAAAGGATTGCCGCCAAAGGTTGAACCATGAATACCGGGCGTGAATAATGAGGCATATTGCTGCCCGAAAATGATGATACCGCCCATGGGAAAGCCGCTGGCAATGCCTTTGGCAAAGGTGACAACATCGGGTGTGATCCCTTCACAAAGATTTTCATTCTGAAAGGCAAACCATATACCGGTACGACCCATGCCGGTTTGTACCTCATCAATGATGAGTAGCGCCTGATGTTGATCACATAATTGCCTTACTGCTTTAAGATAGGCAGCATTCAGAGGGCACACTCCGGCTTCACCCTGAATGATTTCCAGAATAATGGCCGCCACTGGTGCCTGCTGATTCTTGCCGGTCTGATCAGTCGGCTCAAATGCCTGTTGTAAGGCGGCCATATCGTTGGCTGGAATAAAGTCGAATGCCGGTAATAAAGGCTGATAGGGGGTGCGGATGGCCGGTTTCCAGGTCGCACTTAACGCCCCCAGCGTACGGCCATGAAAACCGTGATTCAATGCCAGAATTCTGGCGGGTTTATCGGCTGATGTCAGGGTACGTCCATATAATCTGGCCAGTTTTAAGGCCGCTTCATTGGCTTCAGTGCCGGAATTGGCAAAATACACCAGTGAACCTGCGGGCGCCTGGGCAATTTCAAGCATTTTCTGTGCCAGGCTGATCTGCGGTACGGAGGCAAAATAATTACTGATATGGGCGATCTGACTGGCCTGTTTTTCAATGGCCTGTAGCCAAGTGGGATGTGCATATCCCAGAGTATTGACGGCAATACCGGCCAGAAAATCAAGGTATTTATGCCCATCCACATCCCAGACATAAACGCCGCGACCATGATCCAGAACCCGTAACGGCGTACCGAATACATGCGCGTGAGACTGGTGATACTGCTTAAGCCATTGCTGATTCCGGGTGCCTGCTGAGGCATCGGTCTGATCAGATGGGGCCATGTTTACCGGTGTGATGTGATTCTGATGATTCATCCATCGTTCCTTAATGCAAAGTTATGGTCTGGCTGACGGTAGAGTACACCCGGTTCCTTCACCACCATGGTGCCAATGCCGGAATGGGTGAATATTTCATTCAGCAGCGTATGCGGGCGGCGGCCATCAATAATATGTACCTGGGGTACACCGCCTTGCAATGCCTGTAGACAGGCTTCCATTTTAGGCTGCATACCGCTGTGCATCTGAGGTAACAGGCGTTGTAAATCCGCCATGCCCATTTTACTGATTAATGTTTGCTGATCAGGCCAGTCTGCATAAACGCCTTCTACATCGGTCAGGATAATCAGTTTGCGTACTTTCAAGGCAATGGCCAAGGCAGCGGCGGCATAGTCGGCATTAATATTTAATACCTGAGTCGGGTCATGTTCATCAGGGGCAATCGATGAAATCACCGGAATTTTACCCGCCTCAATAATTTCATTGACTGTAGACGGATTAACGCCGCTAATATCGCCCACCATGCCGATGTCTGTGGGCGTACCTTCAATCACTGGCAGGCGTTTATGTGCCGAAAGTAGGCCGCCATCTTCGCCAGAGAGCCCGACCGCCCAAGGGCCATGCTGATTAATCAGGCCGATGAGCTGGCGTGATACCTTACCGGTTAATACCATGCGCACCACATCCATGGTATTTTTGTCGGTGACGCGTAAGCCGGCTTTAAATTCGGGAGTGATGCCTAGTGATGTCAGCATGGATGAAATCTGTGGACCGCCGCCATGCACAATAATCGGGTGTATACCTACTCGATGCAAAAAAGCCATGTCTTCAGCAAAACAGCGTTGTAATTGTTCATTGATCATGGCGTTGCCGCCGTATTTGATCACTAGACGCTGGCCGGAAAATTCTTCAAGCCAGGGCAGTGCCTCAATTAAAACCGCTACTTTTTCAGCGGCACTCAAAGACGCATGTTTAAGGTCATCCGCTGAATCTGCGTTTGTATCGTCTGGCCTGAGGGTGTGTGGGTTGATCATCATTCAGCTTTCATAATCGGCATTGATATGGACGTAATCTACCGTTAAATCCGTACTCCATACCGTGGCCTTGGCGTTGCCGGTATTCAGGTTAATATCAATCTTGACCTCTTTGGCCGACATATCCACGCTGTCACGCGGCTGATCCGGCGCGCCGCCGCTACATACCCGTATGCCATTAATATCTACCGTAACGGCCTTGGGATCATAACGGGCAACGGTTTGCGGTACGGTGCCGAGTGAACTGATAATCCGTCCCCAGTTCGGGTCATTGCCGGCAACCGCACATTTGAATAAATTGGAGCTGGCCACGGCACGGGCACAGGCCAGCGCCGCTGCCTCATGTTCGGCACCGGTAACATGAATGGCAATCGAATGATGGGCGCCTTCGGCATCGGCAATCATCTGACGGCACAATGAGGCGCAGGCATCGGTTAACACGGATTTAAATTCATTCGGATCAGGCTCAATGCCACTGGCACCCGAAGCCAGGATTAATATAGTGTCATTGGTGGACATACAGCCATCTACATCAATGCGGTTAAAGGTAACCGCCACACTTTCTGCCAGCAATTGTTGCAATAATGCGGCAGAGATGATGGCATCAGTAGTGAATACACACAGCATGGTGGCCAGTTGCGGCGCAATCATGCCAGCGCCTTTGGCCATGCCACCCAGCCGGTAACCGTTTTGCTGGTAGTTGACGGTTTTGATCACGGTGTCTGTGGTTAAGATTGCCTGCGCAGCATTCAGACCGGCGGTTTCATTACTCTTCAGAGCATCAACGGCGGCATCTATACCCTGACACAGCCGATCGATAGGGAGCGTTTCGCCGATCATGCCGGTAGAGCAAAGGGCGATGTTTTCAGGTTTGGTATTCAGTAAACTGGCCGTATGCTCGGCGCTGAGGCGGCTGTGTTGTGCTCCAATAGCACCAGTGCAGGCATTGGCACAGCCTGCATTCAGCAAAACGGCGCTGATCTGCCCTGTTGCCACCCGCGCGCGTGACCATAGCACAGGGGCGGCAGCAAAACGATTGGTGGTAAATACGCCAGCGGCCACCGCCAAAGGGCCTTGATTGACTACCAGCGCCAGATCTTTACGGCCAGCTACTGAAGAAATACCGGCTGCCACGCCGCTAGCACGGAAACCGCGAGCAAAAGTCACACTCATGGTGCTACTCCTAGAGTACTTAACGCGGTTGTTTCTGAAACACCCAGCGCAATATTTAAAGATTGTAGCGCTTGCCCGGCAGTACCGCGGGTCAGGTTATCAATGGCACAGCAACACAGAATCCGCTTGGCTCGCCGGTCAACCGCTACCTGAATATGGGCGCTATTACTGCCGATAACATTATGAGTACTCGGCCATTTTCCTGGCGGCAGTAATTGCATGAATACCTCATGCTGATAGGCGCGTAACCAGTAATCGCGAATCTGTTCGTCTGTCAGGTTTTGTGCGGCCGGTGTCATGGCGGCTGAAACACAGGCCAGAATCCCGCGCGACATCGGTACCAGTACCGGGGTAAAAGCCAGACCAAACTTGTTGGCCTGATCAGAGGATAGTCCGGCTGCCTGAGCAAAATTCTGCAATATCTCGGGAATATGCCGGTGACGGCCAGCCACTGCATAAGGGGTAGCCGTGCCGATGGCTTCGGCGGCTAAAAGATGGGGCTGGTTCAGGTTTTTGCCCGCACCGGAATAACCAACCACCAGCTGGGCAACGATGTGCTCGGGTGCTATCAGGTCTTCTGCCACCGCCGGTTGTAAAGCCAGTGTGACTGCGGTGACATTACAGCCTGGTACGGCAATGCGCTTTGATGTGGCCAGACGGCTTCGTTGATATAGATAATCACCTGCTGTATTTTTACCCACCATCAGCTCGGGCATACCATAAGTCCATGCAGGGTAAAATGTGCCCCCATAAAAATCCTGCCAGGCCGTAGCCTGTTCCAGACGATGATCTGCCCCCAGATCAACCACGATGGCCTCTGAATTCAGCTGCTCTGATAACGCACCAGATGCACCATGAGGTAATGCCAGAATAATGATATCGTGGCCGTTTAGTATTTCTGCGGTGGTGTCCTGAATGGTTAAATCAGCATAGAGCGGCAGATGGGGCATATAATCGCCCAGCTGGTCACCGCTGGAATGGTATCCGGTAACACAGCGAACTTGAAAATGCGGATGTTGTGCCAATAGCCTGAGTATTTCTCCGCCTGCATAACCACTGGCGCCTGCAACGGCAACGGTATATTGAGCCATAAATCCTTTGTTTCCTTTCAGAAAAAATTATTTTTATTGTGGTTGATAATATACATAACTTTAAATAGGTTGCAACCGTTAATGAATAAATAATGAATAAAGGCAGAAAATAGCTTAATTATCGTCGTTTTTGTTATTTTTAATTAATTTGGGATAATACACATCATACATGCATCATGATATGAAATAATTGATTGCAGACAATGATTGAGTGACAAGATTAATGATGGGTTCTGATATGGTTGAATTTGAATTGATGTAAAATACTGTCTAAAAAACCAGTGATAAAATCAGTATTATACATGTCTGTGAAGTGTTTTCAGCTACAGCAAACAGTATTCATATTATAAAACCCTTTGGCATAATTAAAGACTATGCCAGATCAGACGCTAACAATATTTCTGTAATAAATAAAATGCCTAAAACATAAAAAGATTTATCTGTAAATGATTCATAATCTATAAATCATCTCATACCAAAATATTACAGCCCGTAAAATATTGCTACAAAACACAAATATATTATTGATAACATTATTTTGCTTCAATTGAATAATGCTTAATAACTAAAAATAATAAATAATCTAAATTCATCGTGTTGTTACTCTTCTGATTAAAATCCTGATTGGTATAGTGTAAATACTTTACTTTACACAATAAATTAATTATAATTTATAAATTAAAAAATATTTACTTTTATTGTCATTAATTATACATACCTAGGTCTCAGAGGGGAAATATCAGCGATGGATTTTTTGGATTTATTTATTCATTTAATATTAAGTGCCATTTTGATTGTCGGAGTATATCAATTCTATTTTTTTACCCAGAAACACATGGTACGGCCCGTTAAAATCTTCCATTCGCCCATTGATGAAAAAATACCCTTCTGGCCGTGGTGGTCGTGGATATACAGTTTTCTCTATTATCCGGCTATTTTGTATTTAAACTGGATTTTTATTGATGCCCGTCAGTTTATTATGGCCGTGATGGCCTTTATTATGCTTCTGGCGATGCAAATGATCTGTTTTACTTTATTTCCTGTGGCGGTACCGGTGCATTGGCGTACCATCAACAATGGAAAAACCGCCTCGGAAAAATTCCTGTTGTTTGTGCAGAAATTTGATGACAGCTCGAATTGTTTTCCCAGTATGCATGTGTCTGTGGCCACTTTAACCGCATTACTGGCCTATGCTTCGTTAGGACCTTGGGTATTTCTGTTTCCAGTATTGATTGCTCTGTCATGTATCTTTACCAAACAGCATTATTTGCTGGATTTACCGGTAGGTGCTTTTCTGGGTTGGGTGGCCTTTTGTGGTTATCAGGTGCTGATCTGACTTTATTCAATATATCATGATTGCCATGATCTTATATTCGGCCATATTATGCCAAATATATTTATAACTACAGCATATTAGATAATAAATAAGCAAAATTTTAATACATGCTATAATTCCTGAAGAATTATTTCTATCAAGGAAAGGGTTAGCATGTCTAATAAACCTGAAAATCACGAGGTTGTTGAGAATGTTCCGCCTTTGATACCTACTCAGAATGGTACACTGGAATTACATGATATTACGATTATTGATCAGCATAAATTAAGAAAAGCTGTTTCAGCCGCCGCGCTTGGTAACGCCATGGAGTGGTTTGATTTTGGTGTCTATGGCTTTGTGGCGTATGCGCTGGGGCGAGTATTTTTTCCGCATGCCTCACCCAATATCCAGGTAATTGCCGCTTTGGCAACATTCTCGGTACCGTTTTTAATCCGGCCATTGGGTGGCGTGGTTTTTGGCATTCTGGGTGATAAACTCGGCCGGCAGAAAATCCTGTCTATAACGATTATTATTATGGCAACCAGTACTTTCTGTATTGGTCTGATTCCTTCTTATGCCGCCATTGGTTTATGGGCACCGATTCTTTTACTCTTATGTAAACTGGCGCAAGGGTTTTCTGTAGGAGGTGAATATACCGGTGCGGCCATTTTTGTAGCGGAATATTCGCCTGACCGGCGGCGCGGGTTTCTGGGCAGTTTTCTGGAATTCGGCTCTATTGCCGGCTTTTTACTCGGTGCGGGTGTAGTGGTGCTGCTGCAAAGTATTCTCAATGCCGAACACTTCTTATCCTGGGGCTGGCGGATTCCTTTTTTTCTGGCGGCACCTTTGGGTCTGATTGGTCTTTATCTGCGCCATGCTGCGGAAGAAACACCGGCTTTCCAGCAACAACTGGCGATGATGGAAAAAGAAGATCAGGAAGAAGTCAGAGAACGGCCGGCGATGTCTTTTAAAGCCATTGCGACTCGATTCTGGCGCCCGTTACTGATCTGTATCGGTCTGGTGCTGACCATGAATATCACCTATTACATGCTTTTGACTTATATGCCCAGTTATCTGACGCATAATCTGCATTATCAGGAAGATCATGGGGTATTAATCATTATCGCAATCATGATGGGCATGTTGCTGATGCAGCCGATTGTGGGTTTAATCAGCGATAAAATCGGCCGGCGCCCGTTTATCATTGTTGGTTCGGTGGCATTATTGATTATGGCGATACCGTGTTTTCATCTGATCACCAGCGGACAGGTAGGGCTGATTTTTGTCGGTATGTTTATTCTGGCAGTGATTCTGAATATGTTTACCGGCGTTATGGCCTCTACCTTACCCGCTTTGTTTCCTACCCGTATCCGCTACAGTGCTTTGGCCAGCGCCTTTAACGTGGCCGTGATTATTGCCGGTCTGACGCCGACCGTAACTGCGGCCTTGGTTGATGCTACCGGTAACTTGTATATTCCGGCTTATTATCTGATGGTGGTGGCATTAATCGGGATCGTGACCGGCATATTTATGAAGGAAACTGCCAATCGGCCATTGCGTGGCGTCAGTCCGACGGCTGCCAATAAACAGGAAGCTAAAGAAGTATTGGTACAGGCCTATGATCGCATCGAACAGAATGTAGAAGAGATTGATGCTGAGATTGCCCGATTAGAAGAGCAGATTCAGGAACTGGAAAGGCGCAAACAGCAATATATTGATCTGCATCCGAAACTGGATTGATGTATTGTTGCAATGCTATCTTATTTGTACCGCTTTCTCTTTAGAGAGAAAGCGGTTTTTTATGGTAAAACAGAAGTGATGTTTCAAACCGGGCATGATCACTACTGATTTATTTTGTTATGATGCTTTATTCTGTCTGATGACAGAGATGATGAAACAGTTTTATAGGCTCAGTCATAATTGTGCATTTATGAATGATCGGATATGCTGGACAATTGCTGATATGTGTGATCATCAACCGCTTCCAACCATTCGGTTGCCGATGACTGACTGATGGCAAGGTGGCTGAACCAGCTGTCCTGGCTGGCACCATGCCAATGTTTCACTCCGGCCGGAATGGTAATTACATCTCCCGGATAGAGTGCCTGTGCCGGTTGACCATCTTGCTGATACCATCCTTGTCCGGCAGTAATCAGCAGAATCTGTGCATCTTGAAGATGAATGTGCCAATGGTTACGGCAGCTCGGTTCAAAAGTAACATGTGCAATGCTGAGAGGCTGATCTGTTTGTGGTTTAACAAGCATGTTAATATAACTGTTTCCAGAAAAATAATTCGCATAGGCAGTGTTCTTCTCACCCAATGCAAAAAGACAATCATTATCCGGAGGACAGCCGACAGGCGATTGATTGCTCTGCGTCCAGATGGTCTGGGCGCGCTGAAAAGCTGACCATGCCTTAGGCCAACCGACATAAAACGCCAAGTGAGTGATCACAGCAGCGATGGTTGTCTGAGTTATGCCGTTTTGTTTTCCTAAACGCAGATGGTAATCCAGTTGTTCAGTACAGCCCGTGCTGATCAGTGCTGTAATGGTAATCAAAGAACGATCATGGGCACAAAGAGATTTATTATCACTCCAAATCTGACCAAACAGGATTTCATCGTTGAGTCGGGCAAACTGAGGAGCGAACTCTCCCAGCAGTGTTTTTCCAGCTGTTTGTTTTGACATATGCTTTACTCCGAAAATAGAATAGAGATGATTAAAATCCTTAAAGTAAGCTTTAAGTCAAATATTTTTTGATTTTATTTTTGGATTATAAAAATTATTTTCTATGCTGATGAGATATCATGAATTAATTCAATTATAATAGGATAAATGATGGCAAAAAAAAGACCGGTTTTATATGAGAGTATCGGTACATTCAGCCAGAAACTGGGCGTATCTGCTTCCACATTGCGCTATTATGAGCAACAAGGATTATTCCAAGCACGCCGCGATCATCATGGCAGACGTTATTACACTGATGAAGATATGGAATGGATGGCTTTTTTATTACATTTAAAGGCAGCAGGAATGAAAATTATTGAATTGAAGCAATATGTTGTATGGCGAAAAAACGGAGAGAGTAGCGTACCACAACGTTTAGATTTGTTGCGCAATACTAAAAGCCGGTTGGTGCAACAGTTACAGGTTTTGCAGCATCATTTAAAGATTCTGGATGACAAAATCAATTGGTATGAAGCACGGCAGCAAGGTATGCTACATGTGCCTGATGTGTTTGCCGATTATTTAAAACAACTGAATCACAAACTGTAATTGATTCCTCATTGTAAACAGATTAAATAAATCTTTATCTGATATATGAATTATTGAATAATGAATGATGTAAACAGCAATATATTGATCTGCATCCGAAACTGGATTGATGTATTGTTGCAATGCTATCTTATTTGTACCGCTTTCTCTTTAAAGAGAAAGCGGTTTTTTATGGCAAAACAGAGGTGTGCCGATTGCTGCTTTAAGCTGCCTTATGATAAGGTATAAGTATGATTACCGATGATTTATTTGGTTATGATGCTTCATTGCCGCCAGTGCCGGAACTGGGGGCTGACACTTTGCTGATGCGGCAGTTTATTGATGATTCTTTAGCACTACAGATCATTGAGTCAGTAAAACACATTCATGCGCATGCCCCTTTCAGACACATGACTACAGTAACCGGTGGCCGTTTGTCGGCTTCCATGACCAGCTGCGGGCAGTGGGGCTGGCTGAGTGATGCGCATGGCTATCGCTACAGTGAATATGATCCGCTGACGAATAAACCCTGGCCGTCAATGCCGGCATTATGGCGTGATCTGGCGGCTAAGGCAGCCAGTCAGGCCGGATTTGAGGGCTTTGTGCCTCAGACCTGTTTAATAAATTGTTATAAAACCGGCAGTAAATTGTCCTTGCATCAGGATAAGGATGAGCATCATCTGGGCGCACCGGTGGTTGGTTTTTCGCTGGGCATTCCGGCGATATTCTGCTGGGGTGGTTTGAGCCGGCAAGATCAGACCCTGCAATTTCCTTTGTTTCATGGTGATGCTTTGGTTTTTGGTGGCGCAGACCGGTTGCGCTATCATGGCATTCTGCCTATTAAGAGGCATCATCATGCCTTATTGAAATCCTGTCGCCTCAGCCTGACATTCCGGCAGATTTTCTGAATCAGCACCATAAAGTCATAATATTTGAAGGTATGAATATTATCGGTTTAACATTGGAAGAAAAGCGGATCGATGCTGACGCTATCAATATTTCATTTAATGGTTCCATTTAAGCACAAACGGAGGAGATTAATGAGGCGGTTGCGATAACCATTAATTCGATCATATCCGGCATAGCCAAATATGCTTAACAGATTGCCAGTTTTGGGTTTAATGTTATCTATTCATTAACAGTTTGTGTTGCGTTAGAATCATTGATACCTAATCTAATCATTCGGTTAAGTACTGGTCATGCGGTGAGGCAATGATTAAAACAATGGATGATGAAATTATTTTCAGGATATTAGTTTATCGCCTGTTTAGCGGCAGCTCGTGTTCATTACCGCGCAGTCATTCAATGACAGCTCATGGGACTTTCATTATTTAAGCCGGTTTAGCAACTGTAAAATAGGGGAGTACAAAATATTTTATTGCACGTTAATCGTTATATTAAAAACTATTTTAAGCCGCACTCGGATAAACGCAAAAACAGCGGCGTATTTTATTAGGAATGAAAACCGGTATTTGCCATCATAAAAAACAGAGCCAAATGGCAACTGGAATATATGAATACGAGGTAAAGAATAAAGTTAATCCTGAACAGACGAACAAAATAAAGCATATGAAAGACTAGATATGATTAAATATTTAAAAGTATTATAAAAAATGTGCAGATGAGAATAGAAAGAGCAGTGAGATACAAACGAGTAAATTAAACAGCAGGCTGGTCTTGTAAAAGCCGTTTATGCACAAAAGCCCTGATGATCAACGGCCACAAATAATTTGATTTGTCTCCTGACAGGTTTTATCAAGACTGATTAACTCAGTCAAAAAGTGTATTTTGATTAAAAGTGTTTCTTATGCCTGATTGGTTTAAATCATTTTAAGATATAGATTACTGCTTAGTCTGGCTGTAAGACCTTTCTGATCAGTCATCTACATTTTTAATTTTTGATAACGGTCATGATCAGCTGAGCGATGATGGCAGTTTTATACTGAGTGATCATTATGACTGAGGGGATAACGATATGATACAAGTCAGGATGACTATTGGGTTATCTTTGTTTTGATACGAGCAATACTGAATGGGATATATTTATCTGAACTAGCGACTAAATCAGTATTAAGCTTTAAATAATATATTTGCTTATACTCTGAGCCATATATTTGGCTAAGTTTAATTGGCAAAATAGACGATGTCGATATTCTTTTATTTAAAACAAAAATATTGAAATAATTTGCTGGCCAGAAAGATGAAGGATTTTATCCTGACATACAGAGAAATCAGGCTGAATGATTAAAGTCATCTTTTAATTCAGATAATGCTTTTGTATTGATATTAATCTGTATGGTTTTGTTTAGTGCAGTTTAGTGCAAGCAATAATAATGCTAAATGAACAGGAATAAGATCGGAAGATTTTTTGTTTTATGGGATATGAAACAATATTTTATGGTTAAATGGGTCAGGCAGAGGCAGTAAATGTTTTGAATTTTCAGGTGTTAGGGTTGGTTTTTATCCATTTACCTCTGAAAAGAAGATGTGCATATGGGTATGATTAAATTACTTCAAGTAAATTTTAAGCTAACATTTATATTATAATGGTATTATATATTTGTATTATAATAAATATTATAGATACATTTTATACGGTGAATGGTAATCAATCATAGTGGAATAAATGATGAAAAAGAATATGGCAGTTTCATATGATAATATTGGTCAGTTCAGCCAGAAACTGGGGGTACCTACTTCTACATTGCGTTATTATGAACAACAGGGTTTATTGCAACCTCAGCGGAATCAAAATGGTTGTCGTTATTATACGGATGAAGATTTAACCTGGATGATATTTTTATTGCATCTTAAAGCCGCAGGCATGACCATTATTGAGTTGAAACGCTACACAGAATGGCGTAAAAAGGGCGATAGTACGGTACCGCAGCGTTTGGATTTATTACGCGATACCAGACATCGGTTTATGCAACAGTTACAGGTATTGCAGCATCATTTACAAATACTGGACGATAAAATCCACTGGCATGAAGCCCGCCAGCAAGGTATATTACATATGCCTGATACGTTTATCGATTATTTAAAACAATTGAATCACAACCTATAACCGACCCTTCGTCTTAAACAGATTAAATGGATAAAATCTTATCGGATGTATGCATCGGCAGATAATGAACGATGCATCCGGCAGAATTATTGTGCTTCATCTAATTCCTGTTGACGTGTTTGAACGTTTTCTTCCAGTTTCCGGATGCGTTCCTGATATTTAACATAATTACGTTCATTGCCATTGCGGACTTTTTTTCCTTCTTCCAGAGCCTGTTTGGCCTTATCCAGATTCTGTTGGGCGGTTTTGATGTGTTCCTGTCTGGTTTTCTCCTGTTCAGAAGAATATTCATTATTATCGCTGACATTATTGATGGCTGGCGTCTCTGTAATGGAGAGCCGGCCACCGATGTCATTAACCGCCTCACAATTTTTACCTTGTGGCTGTTCACTGTAGCTGGGCTGACCCTGTCGATCGGTACAGCGATAGGTTTTAGCCTCGGCACTGATACTGATGCCGATAGCGCAAAGTGCCAGTAAAGCAAGTTTATGCATCATGTTGTCCTTTTTTGTCTTTTACGATTATTTTACATGCGGCCTAATTCACGTTGTAATGCCTGAATATTTTGCTGCCGATCCAATACCGCACTCTGTAATTCAGTAATGTTACCCCCTTGACCGGTACGGCTGCGATTGAGTGCCTGTTGTGCCTGAGTCAGTGCCTGACGCTCGTTGGCCAGTTCCTGTTGCAAAATGGCGCGGCGGCTGTCATCACTGCCGCGGGGAATAATGCTGACCGAAGGCTTGGGCCCCTGATAGGCGGTTTTTATGCGTCCGGTATTGCGCGGACGGCTATTGATGGTGGCCGCACGATAGCCGGAGCCGGCACGAATATCACTGTAACGACCAATATCAGGCAATTGTGCCTGTGCACAGTTGCCTTTGGGATTGGAGGTGTAGACCACTTCACCATGTTCCATACATGTATAGACTTTGGCCCAGGCCGAATGACTCCAGAGGCCACAACAACTGAATGTGAGGATAATGATGAATTTACATTGCATTATGATTGCTTCCTTCCGATGATGAATCAGACTGGATATCTTGGTTGATTTCTTCCAGCGCCTGCTGCCAGTCAAACCATGCTTCTTCTGTTTGCGATAATTTTACTTTAAGTTCGGCCAATTGGCTAAGTGTCTGCTGCAATTCTACTTTATTTTTTGCTTCATAGGCGGCTTCACTCGCCAGAAATGCTTCATAATCTTTTTGCTGTTGTTGCCATCGAGCCATATCAGCTTCTGCCCGGGCAATCTTCTGCAATAAAGGCTTGGTCAGCTGTGATCGCTGCTGTCTCAATTGTGCCTCGGCGCGTTTTTGCTCTTTACGCTTGGGAGCAACTGCTACCGCCGGCGGGCTGCTACTGCTGTGACTTTCCTGATTCAGCCGCCATTGACGATAATCGGCCAGATCGCCATCAAAGTGATGCAAATGACCCTGGTGTAAATAAATCAGATCATCGGTGGTGGTTTCCAGTAAACTACGATCATGCGACACCACGATCAAAGCACCCTGAAAACTTTGTAAAGCCAGTGTCAGCGCGTGACGCATATCCAGATCCAGATGATTGGTGGGTTCGTCCAGCAACAGTAAATTGGGTTGCTGCCACACAATCATTGCCAGTGCCAGCCGTGCTTTTTCACCACCGGAAAAAGGCTCGATCGCTTGTAAGGCCATCTCGCCGACAAAGGCGAAGCTGCCCAGAAACTGGCGGATTTCCTGTTCGCGCACTTGCGGCGAAAGCTGCTGAATATGCCACACCGGACTTTGATCCAGCCGTAAAGTATCCAGCTGATGCTGGGCAAAATAGCCGATGTTCAGTTTTTCTGCCCGGATAATCTGGCCGCTTAACGGCGCTAATGTACCGGCAATGGCTTTGATCAGGGTGGATTTACCACTGCCGTTTAAACCCAGTAAACCATAGCGGGCACCGGATTCAATGGATAAGTCAATATCCTGTAAAACCGGCTGCTGCTGATAGCCTAGCTGGACATGATCTAGTTTCAGTAAGGGATTGGGTAAATGAGCCGGCTGGATAAAATGAAATGAAAATTCACTGTCCAGATGGGCAGGGGCAATACGTTCCAGCCGTGCTAACGCTTTGACACGGCTCTGAGCCTGTACCGCTTTAGTGGCTTTGGCTTTAAACCGGTCAATAAATGATTGCAGATGTTTAATCTGAGCCTGTTGTTTGACATAGGCTGCCTGCTGCTGAGACAAACGCTGTGCTCGCTCCTGCTGATAAAAATCATAATTGCCGCCGTATAAAACCAATTGCTTCTGGGATAATTCAACCGTCTGGGTGGTGGTGGCATTCAGAAAATCGCGATCATGCGAGATGATCAGCTGGGTGGTATTCATGCTGGCCAAGTGATTTTCCAGCCACAGTACGGTTTCCAGATCCAGATGGTTGGTGGGTTCGTCCAGCAGTAATAAATCAGCACGACACATCAGCGCCTGCGCCAGATTCAGCCGCATACGCCAGCCGCCACTGAATTCACGCACCGGTTTTTGCTGTTGTGCCTCACTAAAACCCAGTCCATTAAGCAGTTTGCTGGCGCGGGCAGGGGCACTATAAGCGTCTATTTCAGCCAGTCTGGCGTGGCACTGCGCTTGTTCGATGCCGTCTTCCGCTGCTTCTGCCTTTTCCAGGGCGCGTTGTAAAGCTTGTAATTCCTCATCACCCTGCAAAACATAATTAAGCGCCGATATATCCAGTGCAGGCGTTTCTTGCCGCACCGAGGCCAGGCGCCAGTGTCTGGGCAGATTAATCTGGCCGTCATAGTGGTTAATGTCGCCTTTGATGGCGGCAAACAAACTGGATTTACCGGTTCCGTTTTTGCCGATCAGACCAATGCGCTGGTTGGGATAAATGGTTAAACTGGCGTCCTGCAATAAAACTTTGCTGCCGCGTTGTAAACTCAGGTTTTTGATTTCTATCATAATATCTTTAAAGAAAGCGCAGTTAATCTGCCGTATTCCGAGCTGATCCGACAATCTCATTCAAAGGCCAGCGGGGTTTAACATTAAAACCGCCAGCCGCTTTGCCATCGGTCAGATGCATCGCGCCGGCAAAGGCAATCATGGCGCCGTTGTCGGTACACAATGATACTGGCGGAAAAAAGGTTTCTATGCCTTTAAGCGCATTCAATGCCTGACGTAATTGCCAGTTGGCACCCACACCACCTGCCACCACCAGCCGGTTATAGCCGGTTTGTGCCAGCGCCCGTGTGGCTTTGTGGCTGATCACTTCAACCACCGCATTCTGAAATTCCCTGCAAATGTCGTTGCGAATCTGATCGGGCACAACATCCCCACAGCCGGTCTGTGTTTTGATGTGATTGACGGCGGTCAGTACTGCGGTTTTCAGCCCGGAAAAACTCATGTTCAAATCGGCCGAATGCAGCATCGGGCGCGGAAAATGAAATTGTCCTTCACGCCCCAGTCTGACCAGTTCGGCCAGTTTGGCGCCGCCCGGATAAGGCAGACCAAGTAATTTGGCGGTTTTATCAAATGCTTCACCCGCAGCGTCATCCACACTTTCACCCAAAAGCACATAGTCACCAATCCCTTTGACCGCCATAAACTGAGTATGGCCGCCAGAAACCAGTAAAGCCACGAATGGAAAGGCCGGCTTTTGTTCACCCAGTAGGGGCGATAACAGATGGCCTTCCAGATGGTGTACCGGAATCACCGGTTTTTTCAGCGCAAACGCCAGCGCATTGGCAAAGCTGGTACCGGCCAGTAAAGCCCCGCCTAAGCCTGGCCCCTGGGTAAAGGCGATGGCATCAATATCTGTCAGGGTTTTGCCGGCTTCCTGTACACAGGCGAGGGTCAGTGGCGTTAGTCTTCGAATGTGGTCACGGCTGGCCAATTCAGGTACCACACCGCCATATTGCGCATGCATCGCAATCTGGGTATGCAGCTGATGCGCCAGTAGTCCCGCTTCGGTGTCATACAATGCCACACCCGTTTCATCACAAGAGGATTCAATGCCTAATACCAACATGTCTGACCACAAAAATAAGAATAATCTGGCTATTTTACCTGCTTTATTAATTTTGGGCACGGCACATCAGTATAGCGGCCAAAGACAAATGGCTAAGCTTACCTTCAATCCAATTCAACATCTATGGTTGTCAACCAGCCTGATGAAAAATATTGCTGACAGTGTTTTGTGATCAGGCAGTATGGCGCATCAGCTAGCCGGTTTAATCCAGACGGTGGTACTATGTAGCGAGCTTAATTTTAAGAGAAGTGCACAGATGTTATCACATCCTCACCATTCCGATACCCCGAAACCACGCACCGCACTGGTGATTTTTTCAGGTGGTCAGGATTCAACCACCTGTTTACTTCAGGCCATAGCCGAATATGGTCGTCAGCAGGTGCAAACCATTACTTTTCATTACGGCCAGCGACATGCGATTGAACTGGAACGGGCGCGCTGGATTGCGCAGGATTTAGGAGTCAGACAAACCGAAATGGATTTGTCGTTATTACAATCGATTACCCATAATGCCTTGATGGATCAAGACACCAGCATTGAAACAGCAGATGATGGCCTGCCCAATACCTTTGTAGACGGACGCAATGCCTTGTTTTTATTGTATGCGGCTATTTTTGCCAAAGGGCAGGGCATTCAGGACATCATTACCGGTGTCTGTGAAACTGATTTTTCCGGTTATCCCGATTGCCGCCATGTGTTTATCCAGTCAATGAATGTGAGTCTGAATCTGGCCATGGATTACTCATTCCGGCTGATTACCCCGCTCATGTATCTGGATAAAGCCGAAACCTGGGCCTTGGCCGATCAGCTCGGTTATCTGGATTATGTGCGCGAGCACACCCACACCTGTTATGAAGGTGTGGCCGGCGGTTGTGGTGTCTGCCCCAGCTGTGTGTTGCGTGAACGCGGATTACGCACTTATCTGGCTCAAAAAGCCATGGCCAATCCCTCATGACAGTAAAGCGGGCTTTGCGCTAGAATGAATACACACAATCTGAAATTGTGTCCCATTTTAACTGATTCAGATAGAAAGGCTACGGTCATGAGTGATAATCGTCAAAGCATTATTGAATTTCCGCTGGACTTTCCGATTAAAGTCATGGGTGAGCAACACCCTGAATTTAGCGCTACCGTATTGAATGTGGTACAGCAGCATGCACCGCAAACCACTGAAGCGCAGGTGACAACCAAACCCAGCAGTAAAGGTAATTATTTGAGTGCCACCGTAACCATTCGCGCCGAAAATCAGGAACAGCTGGATAATATTTATCGTGCACTCAGCAGCCATCCCATGGTAAAGGTGGTGCTGTGAAAGTGGTGCAACTGGGACTGGCTGATTATCAGCCAGTTTTTGAAGCCATGCAGGCATTTAGCGCTAATCGCACTGCTGACACCACCGATGAATTGTGGGTGGTACAGCACCCGCCGGTATTTACTCAGGGCATGGCGGGTAAGCCAGAGCATATTCTGGTGCATGATGAGATTCCGGTTATCCAGATCGACCGTGGTGGTCAGGTCACTTATCATGGCCCGGGTCAATTGGTGGTGTATACCCTGATCGATTTTAAACGGCGGCACATCACGGTTCGTGAACTGGTGAGCCGGCTGGAAAACAGCATTATCGCCACCTTGGCGGAATACGACATCAGCGCCCACAATGACCCCAAGCGCCCCGGGGTATATGTGGATGAACAGAAAATTGCCTCATTGGGACTGCGCATCAAACACGGTGCGGTATATCATGGGCTGGCGCTGAATGTAGACATGGATCTTGCGCCCTTTAGTCATATCAATCCCTGCGGTTATGCCGGTTTACACATGACTCAGATCGCGCATTACAAACAACCCTGTCCCGACATTCAGGAAGTAGCCGCACGGTTAACCCATCATTTGTCCCGCCAATTGGATATGGCCGCCACAAATCAACAGGAAAAATAAAATGAATCAAGATAATAGTCAGGGTGTTAAGCATAAAGGCGCCGAAAAAACCGCCCGTATTCCGATTAAAGTGGTGCCTTTGGCTGAAAAACTCAAAAAACCATCCTGGATTCGTGCCCGTTTGCCCAGCAGTCAGAAATTCTTTGAAATCAAAAATATTGTGCGGGAACAGAAATTACATACCGTCTGTGAAGAAGCCAGCTGCCCCAATATTGGCGAATGCTTCAGTAAAGGCACCGCCACTTTTATGATCATGGGCGATATCTGTACCCGCCGCTGCCCGTTTTGTGATGTCGGCCACGGTCGCCCCAATCCTCTTGATCCCCAGGAACCCAGACATCTGGCCGATTCTGTACGTGCCATGAATCTACGCTATGTGGTCATCACCTCGGTTGATCGTGATGATTTACGTGATGGGGGCGCCCAGCATTTTGCCGATTGTATTACCGCCATTCGCGAAACCAGCCCGCAAACACAGATTGAAGTATTGGTGCCTGATTTTCGTGGCCGCTTGGACACTGCGCTGGCTATTCTGGCCGAAACACCGCCAGACGTGATGAACCATAATCTGGAAACCGCACCACGCCTGTATAAACAGGCACGCCCGGGCGCTGATTATCAGCATTCATTGAATCTGCTCAAACAATATAAAGCATTGCGGCCAGAAGTAGCCACCAAATCCGGTATTATGGTGGGGCTGGGTGAAGACGATGACGAAATTTTGCAAGTGATGCAGGATTTACGCGCGCATGAGGTTGATATGATTACTTTGGGGCAGTATCTGCAACCCAGCAACGGCCATTTACCGGTATTGCGCTATGTAACACCGGAGCAATTCAAAACATTTGAAACCGAAGCCTATGCCATGGGGTTTAAACATGCCGCCATTGGTGCCATGGTACGCTCAAGTTACCATGCCGATGCACAGGCCGAACAGGCAGGCGTAGTGACTGAAGAATTAGCGTAAGCGTGTCAGGTTTTGCCGGTTTATCATGGCGCATCGACATGCCTGAGTAGTCGGTGAAAAAGTCAGCGATAAAATGTTTTATCATCAACAAAAGACCTGAGCTATCCGATCATGTTAAGATAAAATACAACATCATTGTTATGATTGTACTTTGAATTCCCAATGACATCATGGCATGTCCAAAAAAGGGATAAATACTGATTTACAGGCAGCGGGCAGGAGATCAGTATTATTTATTTTATTGACATAAATACTTAACCTTCGTAATAAATTCAATGCTTGTTGCATTGAAATAAATGATTTGAATCTGATGGACTGTGTAGGGTAGCGGCACAGTCCTTTGATATTGTCTGAGCATAAAGCCTTCATTCGCCCCCATTACCCAGTATTATTTATCTTGTATCAGATGTTTTTCACCACTGTGTCAGCAAATTTCTATCATGTTGTTATCTGTCGATATAGGGATAACATCTGAACAGATTCTGTTTCTAAGCCATGTTAACAGGTATTTATCAAACCACAATAAATTTATTTAAAATAATAATCATTTTTATTTAATGGTGTTCAAGCATTCAGCTATAGGTCATTAATTCGCCGTTATCACTCAGAAAAGCCAACAGTGAAATTTGGTTGAATAAAACATAAATCAGCCAAATTGGCGCTGATCATGCTGTAAAATCACTATA
Organism: Neisseriaceae bacterium ESL0693; assembly: GCA_029433475.1. Classification (GTDB taxonomy): domain Bacteria; phylum Pseudomonadota; class Gammaproteobacteria; order Burkholderiales; family Neisseriaceae; genus Snodgrassella. The sequence continues at coordinate 168,117 of JAQTIE010000005.1, forward strand.
ACAATAGTGAAATAATCTAAAAATAAGTCAATTACTGGTGTTTTTTTTTATGGCTTCGCATAAAAAATTTTGACGGAATAGCCTAAGTTTTTGTATGTTATTTCGCTTGCCCTGATTAATTATTCACGCCGTACAAAATAACCGGTATTTAAAGAGGTTTTGTGATGAATACATTGTATGACACTGCTTTAGTCAAAGAAAATTGTGGTTTTGGTCTGATTGCCAATATCGATGGCAAAGCCAGCCATAAAGTTGTGCGTACAGCCATTTTAGGTTTATCACGAATGCAGCACCGCGGCGCCATTCTGGCCGACGGCAAAACCGGCGATGGCTGCGGTTTATTAATGCAGATACCACAACAGTTTTTTCGTGCCGTAGCCAAAGACGAGGGCATTACCTTAGCCAGAAATTTTGCAGTGGGCATGATTTTTTTTCCGCAGGATCAGACACTGGCTGCCGAATATCAGGCCATCATTGAAGAAGAATTAACCCGCGAAACCCTGAATGTGGCCATGTGGCGCGAAGTGCCGGTGAATGCAGCCGTATTGGGTGAAATCGCTCTGGCCGACAGGCCGATGATCCGGCAATTATTGATCAACGCACCCGCAGGCTGGCTGCCTTCTGATCTGGAACGACGTTTATTCATGATGCGGCGGCGCATAGAAAAGCGGATTCAGCACCGTGATTTTTATGTATGCAGCCTGTCTAATCAGACCATCGTATATAAAGGCCTGTGCATGCCCAAGGATTTGCCCGGCTTTTATCTGGATCTGGCTGATTTACGCCTGCAAACCGCAATTTGTCTGTTTCACCAGCGGTTTTCCACCAATACCCTGCCGCGCTGGCAACTGGCTCAGCCCTTCCGTTATCTGGCACATAATGGTGAAATCAATACCATCTCTGCCAATCGAGCCTGGGCGCGTGCCCGTGCGTATAAATACCATACCCCACTGATCCCTGATTTGCAAACCGCCGCGCCTTTTGTCAATGAAACCGGCTCTGACTCCAGTTCACTGGACAATATGCTGGAATTGTTTGTTACCGGCGGCATGGATCTCTTTCGCGCCATGCGCTTACTGGTGCCGCCGGCATGGCAGCACAATCCGGATATGGACGCCGATTTACGCGCCTTTTATGATTTTAATTCCATGCACATGGAACCTTGGGACGGCCCGGCCGGCATCGTGTTCAGCGATGGCCGCTATGCTGCCTGTACCCTTGATCGCAATGGGTTGCGTCCCGCCCGTTATGTAGTCACACAAGATCGCTTAATCACCATTGCTTCAGAAGTCGGCATCTGGGATTATGCGCCAGATGAAGTATTACAAAAGGGTCGTGTCGGCCCGGGTGAATTGCTGGTGATTGATACCAAAGAAGGGCGGTTATTACAATCAGACAGCATTAATACAGAATTAAAAAGCCGTCACCCTTATCAGCAGTGGTTACAGAAAAACGTTTTATCCCTCACCCCATTCGAACAATTGCCCGATGAAGAAGCCGGCAGCGCCGGTTTAAATGAAAACGAATTAATCATTTTCCAGAAACAGTTTGGTTATGATCTGGAAGAAATGGAAAATGTCTTGCGTATTCTGGGCGAAAACGGTCAGGAAGCGGTGGGATCCATGGGCGACGATACCCCGTTTGCGGTATTGTCACAACGACCACGCATGATGTACGACTATTTCCGCCAGTATTTTGCTCAGGTTACCAATCCGCCGATTGACCCCTTGCGTGAAAAACACGTCATGAGCCTGTCTACCAGCATCGGGCGCGAAATGAGCGTGTTTTTTGAAGCAGAGGGCATGTCCCACCGCGTCAATTTTAAGTCACCAGTATTGTTGTATTCAGATATGCAGCAATTAATGTGTTTACCTGAAGAGCATTATCGCCATCACCGCCTGGAGGCCGTTTATCAGCCTGATAGCATCAGTTTGCAACAGGCGATTGAACGGTTATGTGATGAAGCCGAAGCCGCCGTTAAAAATGGTGCGGTATTACTGGTGGTGTCTGACAAAAACATCAGCCGCGATCATGTCCAGATTCCGGCGGTATTGTCTGTCGGCGCGATACAACAGCGTCTGGTTGCCACCAATCTGCGCTGTGACGCCAATATTATTATGGAAACCGGTTCAGCGCGTAATCCGCATCACTTTGCCGTACTGATCGGTCTGGGTGCTACCGCCATCTATCCTTATCTGGCTTATGAAAGTCTGGCCGATATGGTCAATAAAGGCGCCATTAAAAAGCCTTTACGCGCAGTAACCGAAAACTTTCGCAATGGCATCAATAAGGGCTTGTATAAAATCATGTCCAAAATGGGCATTTCAACCATTTCTTCTTACCGCTGCGCCCATCTGTTTGAAGTGGTGGGATTACATTCCGAAGTAGTCAATCTGTGCTTTAAAGACATCACCAGCCGCATTGAGGGCGCCACCTTCGAACAATTGGGGCAGGAATTGCAACGGTTTCACCGTCAGGCCTGGCAGAAAAGCCGCGGGCTGGACATTGGCGGCTTTCTGAAATACAAACCTCAGGGCGAATACCATGCTTATAACCCCGATGTGGTCAACCAGCTGCAAGCAGCGATTAACAGCGGCGATTATGCCAGATACCGGTTGTATGCCGATACGGTCAATCAGCGCCCGCCGGCCATGCTGCGCGATTTACTGCGGCTTAAAACCGAAACCACCACACCCATAGACATCAGTCAGGTCGAAGAAGCCAGCCATTTATACCGCCGCTTTGACAGCGCCGCCATGTCAATTGGTGCCCTCAGCCCGGAAGCGCACGAAGCACTGGCTATTGCCATGAATCGTTTGGGCGGATTCTCCAATTCAGGCGAAGGCGGTGAAGACCCGCAGCGCTATGGCACTGAAAAAGTATCGCGCATCAAGCAAGTGGCCTCTGGCCGTTTCGGCGTTACACCCGCCTATCTGATGAGTGCTGATGTCATTCAGATCAAAGTAGCGCAAGGTGCCAAACCAGGCGAGGGCGGTCAATTGCCGGGGGATAAAGTTACCCCGTATATCGCGCAATTACGTTTTGCCGTACCCGGCGCTACCCTCATATCGCCACCTCCTCATCATGACATTTATTCCATTGAAGATCTGGCACAACTGATTTTTGATTTAAAACAGATTAATCCCAAAGCATTAATTTCCGTCAAACTGGTGTCTTTGCCCGGCGTGGGCACCATTGCTACCGGTGTGGCCAAAGCCTATGCCGATCTGATCACCATTTCCGGCTACGATGGCGGTACTGGCGCCAGCCCCATGACCAGCGTCAAATATGCCGGCAGCCCGTGGGAACTGGGTCTGGCTGAAGCCCAGCAGGCACTGGTGGAAAATAACCTACGGCATAAAGTACGACTACAGGTAGACGGCGGCCTGAAAACCGGTCTGGACATCATTAAAGCCGCCATTTTAGGCGCCGAAAGCTTCGGTTTTGGTACTGGCCCCATGGTGGCATTAGGTTGCCGTTATCTGCGCATCTGCCATTTAAATAACTGCGCTACCGGCGTTGCCACACAAGATGATATTCTGCGCAGCCAGCATTTTCACGGCTTACCCGAAAAAGCCATGAACTATTTTAAATTTATGGCACAAGACGTACGCGAAATCATGGCCATGCTCGGGGTGCAACAATTGACTGACCTGATTGGCCGTACCGACTTACTCGAAACTGTAGCCGGCATCACCGCCAAACAGCAGTCACTTGATCTGAGTGCCTTATTGTATTCGCCGCAAGTACCCGCAGGCAGCGCCCGCTTCTGTACTCAGAATAATCCACCCTTTGATCATGGACAGCTGAATCGCCGGATTGAACAAGACATTCATGACGCCCTGTATACAGGCGAGCATATCGATTTATATTACGACATCAATAATACCGATCGTTCTGTCGGCGCCAGTTTATCCGGACAGGTTGCCCAATTGTATGGCAATCGCGGTAAACTGAACCAACGCATCAACATTCATCTGAATGGCACCGCCGGTCAGAGTCTGGGGGTGTGGCTGGCGGGCAGTATACAATTGCATCTAACCGGAGACGCCAACGATTATGTCGGTAAAGGCATGGCGGGCGGTCTGATCACCATCCGGCCACATGACGGCAGCGCCTTTGCACCAGAAAACGCCACCATCATCGGCAATACCTGTTTATATGGCGCCACCGGCGGTAAACTGTTTGCTTCCGGTAAAGCCGGTGAACGCTTCGGCGTGCGCAATTCCGGCGTCACTGCTGTGGTAGAAGGCATCGGAGACAATGGCTGCGAATACATGACCGGCGGTGTGGTCTGTGTACTGGGTAAAACAGGCATCAATTTTGGCGCAGGCATGACTGGCGGTTTTGCCTATGTTTTAGATGTTGACCAAGGATTCAGACAGCGCATCAATACAGAGCTTGTGGAAGGGCTGAGCATTGCCGACCTGGAGATGCATCAGGAATACTTGCGCGGACTGATTGCCGAACATGTGGAATATACCCATAGCCCGATAGGCGAACGCATTCTGACACAATGGGCGGATTATGTAGATTATTTTATACTGGTAAAACCCAAAGCCAATGATGTCAATGCATTACTGGGTCATCGCCCCCGCACCGTGACCGAATTACGCGCCGTTACTCAATAGCTACCTGATATCTATTGAAACAATCCGTATTATCTGGTCAGCCAGAACAAAACCTATTGCAAGGACATACTCTGATGAGTCAACGAGAAAATGTTTACCAGTTTATCGACCTGCCCCGCATCGACCCGCCCAAAATTTCACTGGCACTACGTCAGCATGAATTTGTAGAAATTTATCAGCCATTTACTGAAAGCCAGGCCAGCGCTCAGGCAGATCGTTGCCTCTCTTGCGGCAATCCTTACTGTCAAAGTAAATGCCCGTTACATAACAACATTCCCAACTGGCTGCGTCTGGCCAACGAAGGCCGGATTATCGAAGCGGCAGAGCTAGCACATCGCACCAACAGCCTGCCCGAAGTCTGCGGACGCGTCTGCCCGCAAGACCGCTTGTGTGAAGGTGACTGTACCTTGAATGCCGAATTTGGTGCCGTCACCATTGGTAATGTTGAAAAATACATCACTGAACAAGCTTTAGCCCAAGGTTGGCAGCCCGATTTAGGCGGTGTTGAAAAAACCGGCAAAAAAGTAGCCGTGATTGGTGCTGGTCCGGCCGGATTAGGTTGTGCCGATGTCCTGATCCGCAATGGCATAGACGTTACCGTGTACGAGCGCGCACCAGAAATCGGCGGCTTACTCACCTTTGGCATACCCGCATTCAAATTAGAAAAAAGTGTCATGCAACGCCGTCGGCAGATTTTTAGCGACATGGGCATTGAATTCAGACTGGGCGTTGAAATCGGACGCGACATCAGCCTGAACGAACTCACCGATCAGTATGATGCCGTTTTTATCGGCGTAGGCACCTATCAGGGTTTACGTGCCGGCATTGAGAATGAGGAAGCCAGCGGCGTATATTCGGCCTTACCCTACCTGATTGCCAATACCGAAAAACTCATGGGACTACCCAGCGAGAATTACGTCTCTTTAAAAGACAAACGCGTCATTGTGCTGGGTGGCGGCGATACTGCCATGGATTGCGTACGTACCGCCATACGCCAAAAAGCGCAGGAAGTGATTTGCGCCTATCGCCGCGATGCCGCCAATATGCCGGGCTCCAGAAAAGAATTCAATAACGCCAGAGAAGAGGGCGCGCAATTCCAGTTTAACGTACAACCGCAGGCCATCATCACCAATGATCAAGGTGAAGTGACCGGTTTAGAGATCGTCAAAACCCAACTGGGACATATCGACATAAACGGACGGCGTATGGCTGAAATCATCGTGGGCAGCGAAGCAGTATTACCCTGTGATGCCGTGATTATCGCCTTCGGTTTTGCCCCTCATGCCATGCCCTGGCTAGAAAACAGCGGCGTAAACCTCGATATCAAAGGCCGGATTGAAGCCCGGGGCGCCTATGCCCAGCAAACCACCAACCCCAAAATCTTTGCCGGCGGTGATGTCACCCGCGGTTCTGATCTGGTGGTTACCGCCATTAATGAAGGCCGACAGGCCGCGCAAGGTATACTGGATTATCTTGAATTATAGTCAGTCCGATCATGTTATTGCCGGTCAGTCCGGCAATAATGGAGCATAATTTTCGCAAAAACAATTAAAGGCATATCAATGATATGCCTTTAATTTCAATTGAATTATTGAGTCAGTAGGAAAAGTCGATTAATTAATCTTCAAAACACCAGATCATCGATACCCTAGTTATATATACGCTCATTACTTTATTTTATATACAGTCTGCTGCCCCAATTGAAACTGATCAAGATGAATGATTGTATCAATATAATATAAATACCCGATTAAATGATATTTAACACCTTGATTTAAAATAAATTCAAAACATGATTGAATTGATCGGAATATAAGTTTAACATGGCATAGATTGTTATTATTTATAGACATAAAACAGATTGATGTTGTTTCAATGAAATTTTTGTGAAATGGTGTATTATGTCCCATCAAAATCATTCAGCAAGATCAGCATGGCGATTAACTTTATCCAGAAAAAGAGCACCACTGATCATATGGATAATTATTCTGATTTTCATAGGCTCTTTTATTTTTCTTTGTTATCAGAATATTGCTTATTATTATCAAATGGATAACCCGTTTGAACGTCTGACACTTAAATCATCGGCAACCATTGAAATGCCTTTTGTCCCAGAGCATGTATGCGTTCTTTATCCTTATATGCAACGATTTTCCATTCATTCAGCTTCCAATCCGGGTAAAACCGATTATCTACTGGCACAGGCCAATCAATTTCTGGATCAGAAACATTTCAGTAGAAATTCAATACACGATATCACTCTGATTTTTAGCAGTCATCAAAAAATAACTGCCATGACCATCAATAAAAATTCGTATGGAAAGAAACTCTACCTATCAACTGCCCGTAATTCTGAACCAAAACTGATCTACCATAAATACAGACAAAATAATGTCCCACCGTTTTGTACCGACCTGAACCTTCCACCCTTATCAGCCCAATCCCAGGATAAAACCAGCAGTGTTTATTTAACCGCCAAACATTGATATGGCTATCAAGCTATCAAACGGCTTATGCATTGAGAGCATAGGATGAAACATAAAATACACGGATAAATCCGAAAAAGAAAAGAGCCGTAGAGATCCTGATCAGAATACTGAAAATCAATAGCGGCTGACTGATCAGTTGCTATTGGATAGAATTTTTAGAAAGTAATAAACAGATATTTATATAGTACTTAATTTTCAGCCTAAGCCCGATAGGTTGATCAGATTGATTTTAATACTCATCTGACCCAATCTTGCGATATCAATATATCTTATTACTTAGGTATAATTGTAATAAAACACAATCTACATTTGATAGACTTAATTCGTCTCTAGTGCAACGATTAGTAGTTGTTATGTAAGCTGACCAGACAAACACAAACAAGCCTATTATATATCATCAAGTCAAATCATATTAGAATAAATATTATTCATGTTTATTTCATAAAAAATTAATAATAAAAACTTTAATTAAAGAAATTAACCATAGTGTTGTATATTCAAATATATATGTTTATTATGTAAGTAAATATTATGAATGATCTTTTATGATTTTATACTAGCGTTTGTATCAGCCAGTTGAATGGTTTTTGTAAGGAAATACTTTATAACATGCCTGCTATTTTACATGATTGATTACTTGGTCAAGGATGGATGTTTATGCAGAAACTGATAAAAAAACTTGAAAAAACTGTGCTTGCAATATTATGTAGTGCAACCTTGTACTGGGTTATGGATAATAGTCAGAATCCATATATTACATTGCCTACCTATGAAAAATCCGTCACATTAGAATCTCCTGAACACCATTTAGGAAAAAATCATCTATTCCTAACTGATCAGCATGGCATGGATCCTACCAAAAAATTCAAGGTCAATTGTTATCATTTTAGAAATAGAAACCCTAAATCATTTTGTGATTTATACCAATATCATATGAGTCTGGTTAAAATTTTTAATGTTAAAGCGACCCATTTATATAATCATTCGTCCTACAATACCAATGATTTAATCATCACAAGCATGACTTTTCGTGATCCTTATGATGGCAAAACTAAAGTATTCCAGCCATCAGCCCAAGACATTACTGATTGGAAAAATTTCTTTATCAATAGGCGTTCATTTCATCACAAATTATTGTCTATTACTCTTCCATGCTGGGTTATATATTTTCTTTATCTGTTTCTGAAAAGGAGACATCAAAAAAGAAAGCAGCTAATGCCTAAATCTTAATTAATTAAAAGTGATGAACTGAAAATATTAACTGACAGAAAGGAGAACACAACAATCTATCTTATAGATTACCTTAGTTATTTGTTGGTATTTTTATTTTTTGTTTAAATTTTTGAAGTAAGGGGATAAAAATGGCAGGATCGGACAATAATCTTCTGGTTAGACAGACCTTTTATACTAAGACATATACCGGCTGATACATCATAATCATTAGAAATATATAATTAAAATTATATGCTAAAAAGTTATTCAATAAAGATTATTTGTACTTAACTAGTACAAATTTTAATATTTAGATACATTAATTAAAAAATTTTATAATAGTATTGTGTTTTTGAGTGTATCTGTTTATTATGTAAGTCAATATTTCAACTGATTTTTAATGATTTTATGCAGGTATTTATATCAGTTAGTTGGGTATTTTTTGTAAGGGGAAACATTTATAACATGCTAGTCATTTTACATGACTGATTACTTGGTTAAGGATAGATGTTTATGCAGAAAACGATACAACAGCTCAAGAAATTTGCTTTATTTACGTTGGTGTGCGCAACTATATTCTGGATTATGGCCGCTTTCCAGATCCCAACGATGTTTTTTCCGACCAAAGAACGGACTGTAATATTAAATCATCCCGAATTTCATTTAGGTAAATACTATTTATTTCTGACTAGTCAGAATGAAATGAAATCAGACAAGAAATATAGAATTAATTGTTCTCTTTTTGAAAGCAAGGGTTCTAAATCGTTTTGTGACCAGTATGGCTATCATATGAGTCTTGTTAAAATTTTTAAAGTAGAAAGTATTCTTTTATATACTTCATTTCTTAATACTAATGATTTAATTGTTACCCGAATGACTTTTCTCGATCCTTATGATGGTAAAACTAAAGTGTTTCATCTATCAGCACAAGATATTGTTGATTGGAGAGCTTTCTATACAAAGAGGCAAAGACAAAGCCAAATTTTATGTATTACAACTCTAATATGTTGGGGAGTATATATTTTCTATCTACTGCTGAAAAGAAAATATAAAAAAATTAAGGCAGTAAATAATTGAACATTAATTAGTCATAAATGGAGGACTGGTTGTATTGATTAATAGAAAGGAGAATATGGCAATTTATTTTATTGATTAAATTAGTTATTTATTGTTGTTCGTATTTTCTGTTTAAATTTTTGAAGCAAAGGAATAAAAATGGCAGTATCGAATAGTAATATTTTGGCTGGACAAGCAGTCTATGCAGGTACTCATACAGCACAATTGAATGCAGCAGCTCATGGTCAAACTAAGGAGTCAACTATAGCAGGTGTAGGCAGTGTAACCGCGACTTATGCCGGCGAAGTGGCCAATGCATCTAATTATACTACTGTGGGGAAATGGTTGGGTGGTCTTGGCGCAGGATTAGCAGTATTTCAGGTAGGTATTAATGTTTACCAAAATAAAGATGGTGTAAGAGACTTAACCATTGGTGATATTATGAGTTTGGCTGGGGTCGCAACCTTATTTTTCCCTGGCTTACAGCCAGTAGGTTTTGTACTCACTGGTTTAGGTATTGCCTATTCGATCTATGAGGGCAATGATGATAAGCGTAAATGGAAAGTAGGAGAAGCTTCAGACTATTGGCGTGATTTCTTTAGTAAAAGCGATGACTGGAAACAACGCAATCATAGCAGTAAATACCATCTCTATGACCCGTTGATACTGGATTTGGACGGTGATGGTATTGAAACCATTGCTGCTGGTAATTTTGACGGTGTGCTGTTTGATCATGATCACGATGGTATCCGCACCGCTACCGGCTGGGTCAGCCGTGATGATGGTTTACTGGTATTTGATCGCAATGGTGATGGCATTATTAATGATGGCAGTGAATTATTCGGCGACAGCACGCCGCTGGCGGATGGGTCATTAGCCAGTAATGGTTATGCGGCGCTGGCTGAATTTGACAGCAATGGCGATGGTAAGGTGGATGCCAGCGATGACCGTTTCAATCAGCTTCTGGTATGGCGTGATTTGAATCAGGATGGCATCAGTCAGAAAGATGAATTATTTACCCTGTCACAGCTGGGGATTCAATCATTGAATCTGGCACATCAAAACAGTAATACCAGTCTGGGCAATGGCAATACTTTGGCGCAGACAGGCAGCTATACCACCACTGATGGCACCAGCCATGAGATGGGGGATGTGAATTTTGAGGAACACAGTCAGTACAGTCAATTTACTGATGCAGTTGAATTGACCAGTGAACAGATGCAGATGGCCAATCTGAAAGGCATTGGCCGTTTGCGCGATTTACGCGAAGCTGCAGCTTTATCAGATGACCTGGCCAGAAAACTGGAAGCTTATTCCGCTGCGGATACCAAAGAGGCACAATTGGCGCTGATTGATGATTTAATTCTGGCCTGGGCCAAAACCGATCCGCAATATGATCGGGATGCCCGTTATCGGGTGAGCAATGAATGGGAGCTGACCGCCTCTGAAGGGATTGCCTTAACCCCTGCACAGGCCAGCGCGATTATGGTGGTGCCAGATTCGATTTGGCTGGAAAAATTTGCTCAGTATAAAGATAAGCTGGATATCATCAGTGCATTTACCGGTGACACCACGCGCGAATTTTTTGTAGCTGACCGATATAAATTTCTGGACGAAATCGATGATACCTACAATACTCTGGTACAGAGTATATATCAGGGTTTGTTGTTTCAAACGCGTCTGGAGCCTTATCTGGAGCAAATGAGCTTTACGATCAAGGATGACCAGCTTTATGCCAATTTTACTGGTATCACCGCTGCCTTTAATCAGGTCTTTCATGAAAACCCTGAAAAGGCATTTGTTGATCTGACTGATTTTATTATCTATAAAGCGGATTTAATCGGACAATGGCCTGAAAGCAATCTATTGCTGGCAGAATATCTTGAATATGCAGATGAGCATCAATTGCTGGATCAATGGTTAAGCAAAGCGGACCAAATGGCTTTAAATCAGGCAAATTATGTATTTGGTTCAAATAAAAACGATAGCTTAACCGGCACGCAGAAAAATGATTTTCTGTATGGTGGTCAAGGTAATGATACGCTTAATGGCGGCAATGGCGATGATACTTTGGTCGGTGGTCAGGGTGATGATTATCTGAATGGTGGCGCGGGCGATGATTATTTAGATGGCGGCGCTGATAATGATAAGCTGTATGGCGGTGCTGGCAACGATACCTTAATCGGTGGTACAGGCGATGATTATCTGTCAGGCGACAATGGCAATGATACATATGTATTTGCCAAAGGACATGGCAATGATACGATTGCTGA